>NZ_JAIULG010000020.1 GCF_020169415.1 Tsukamurella sp. M9C | reverse complement strand
TAGTCCGATCCGCCGAGGGCGGCGAAGTTCTTGCCGTCCGACCACGGGATGTAGTCGTGGGGGCTCCAGTCCTTCGTCATCGAGAGATGGCGGTTGACGTTGTCCTCGGCGACACCGGAGAGCTCCTGCAGGAGCTCCAGCTGGGTCAGTTGGCGGGTCGACATCATTCCTCTTTCGACGTTTGGATCAGTTCCAGATTATCCCGAAAGTCTACGCACTTCGGTCGTTGTACTCAACGTCCCCAGCGGAAAGTGACCCTTTCGGGTAAGGGACGCACCAGGTGCATCGCCATGGGACGTGGGTACGTTACACCGAGACGAGGGTCACAGGATCCAGCCGAGCTCGCGGGCCCGCACCGCCGCTTCGTACCGGTTCGCGGTTCCCAGCTTCGCCATCGCGGACGACAGATAGTTACGCGTGGTGCCCGCGCTGAGGTGCGCCCGCTTCGCGATCTCCTCGACCGACGCGCCGTCGACGGCGAACTCCAGCACGTCGGCCTCGCGCGGGGTCAGTGGCGAATCGCCCGCGCTGATCGCCTCCGCCGCCAGCTCGGGGTCGACGTACCGCCCGCCGCCGTGGACGGTGCGGATGACCTGCGCCAACGTGGCCGCCGGCACCGTCTTCGGCAGGAAGCCGCGGACCCCCGTCGCGAGGGCGCGCTTGAGGTAGCCGGGCCGTCCATGGCTGGTCACGATGAGCGTCGCGGCGCCGGGCGTCCGGCGCAGCAGCTCGGCCGCGGTGTCGATGCCGTCCGGGCCGGGCATCTGCAGGTCGATCACCGCGACCGCGGGCGGGAGGCCCTCGGTGACGCGGCGCTCCCACAGCGCGATCAGCTCGGTGCCCGACGCCGCCTCCGCGGCCACCGAGATGTCCGGTTCCAGGTCGAGCAGCGCGGCCACGGCCGTGCGGATCAGGTGCTCGTCGTCCGCGATGACCACCTCGATCTCGGGTGTCTCGGTCATGCCGCCTCCCAGGTTGCGGTCAGGGTGAACTCGTCGCCGTCGTGCGCGGCGTCCAGTGCCGCGCCCACCGCCCGGAGCCGCCCGCGCAGCCCGTCGATGCCCGACGGTGCGCCGTCGCCCCCGGTCGCGGGGCCGGCACCGTCGTTGCGCAGGACCAGGCCCGACGGGCGCAGCGTGAGCACGGCCTGCGTGGCCGTGGAGTGCTTGACGATGTTGGTGGTGCCCTCGCGGACGACCCAGGCGGCGGCCTCGTGGAGTGCGGGCGGGATCTCGTCGGGCTCGCCGATGACGCGGAGCTCGCAGCCCGCGGCGGAGAGCAGGGAGCGGGCTCCGGCGACCTCGGTGGCGAGGTCGATGGCGCGGTAGCCGCGGACCAGGGTGCGGGCATCCTCCATCGAGGAGACCGCGAGGGCCTTGACCTCGTCCATCTCGCCGGCGGCGCGTTCGACGGCGCCCGCCCGGGCGAGCGTGGCGGCGAGCTCGCTCTTGACGGAGATGGCGGAGAAGGCGCGGCCGACCACATCGTGCAGGTCCCGGGAGAAGCGCAGGCGTTCCTCGGCGACCTCGAGTTCGGCCGCGAGCCGCTTGCCGTTCTCCAGCTCGGTGAGGATCTGCATGCCCCAGACGGTGCTGCGCGAGGTCCACATCAGTGCGGCCCCCACCACCAGCAGCAGGAAGCTGACCTGCCAGGCTTCGGGCCCGCGGGTGAGCAGCGGGGTGAGGACGGCGCCGGCGACGAGGACGAACCAGCGGTGCCGCACGAACGGGATCACGCCCGCGGACGCCATGAAGAAGGTCATCGATGCGGTGACCGCGGCCTCGTTCTTGTCCACGCCGGGGAATCGGGCGGCGACGATGGTGGCCAGCCAGACGCCGGCGACCCCTACGACCGCGAACCGCCAGGCGAGGCGTCGCTGGCGGTCGGTCGCGCGGATCGCGAGGTCGGGCTGTGCCTCGATCCCCGCGATCGAGGCGAGGCCGGCGATGACGATGCCGATCGCCGGCCAGGCGCGGGTGCCACTGACCAGGAGCATGGTGACCACGCCGACCATCACGCTCTGCAGGACGAGCCGGGTGTAGAGGCGGTACTTCTCCACACCCGGCATGTCCCGCCACCACGCCACGACGCGGCGCAGCGGGGCGGGGATCACTCGATCACCCGCGGTCGTCCCAGCGGAACCACTTCCGAGTGAGGACGAGGGACGGCAACGGGCGTCACCCGCGGTCGTCCCAGCGGAACCACTTCTTCGCGAGGATGACTGCGATCACGGTCCATACCGCCAGTGTCGCAAGCGGGCGGCCGGTCTCGCCGAAGGTGGCGGCGAAGCCGAGCGTCGCGGCGTCGTCGGGCGCGCCGGGCGCGAGGCCCGCCTGCCCCAGCCGGATGAGGTCGGAGATCGCGGCGAAGGGCGTCCAGTCGGCGATCAGGGCGAGCCGGTCCGGGAGGATCTGCCGGATGTTCGCCATGCCCACCATCGAGATCACCATGACGGGCATCGACGTGATCTGCGCGGCCTCGGCGTTCTTGGTCATGGCGCTGGTGGCGAGTGCGAGCAGCGTGAAGATCACCAGGCCCGCGGCGAGCGCGAATACCATGAGCAGGGCGTTCACGGGCAGCGGCCCGCCCGCGCCGTACACGGCGCCGGCCACGATGACCGCGCCGAGCACGGTGAGGGCGATGCCCGGCACCGCGGGGGCGGCGAGGATCTGCAGGTCGGAGGACTCGCCGGTGCGCAGGCGCTTGAGCACGCCCTCGGAGCGACGGGTCGTGACCATCGACAGCACCGAGTAGTACTGCACGAACAGCAGCGCGAAGACGGCGAACATCTCCATCGTGATCGCCACGCCGAGCGGCTTCGGGGCCGCATCGCCCCGGGCGAGGAAGAACAGCAGTAGCGGCGTCCCGATGGGGAAGACGGTCCCCATGAAGAGCAGCGTCTTGTTCCGGCGGAACTGCAGGAACTCGGCGTGCGCGAGGGCGCGCAGCGGGTGCCGGCCGTATCCGACGGCGGGCGCGGACGGGGTCGCGGCGGTGGTGGCGGTCATGCGGGGGCTCCGATCGGCTCGTCGGCGACGGTCTCGTCGCCGCTCGCGATGGTGAGGAAGACGGACTCGAGGGAGGGGTGCCGGGCCTGCAGCCCGGACAGCGCGAGGTCGCGGCCGGCGGCCCACCCGAGGAGGGCGTGCAGGTCGTCCTGCAACCGGAAGGTGCGCAGGGTGACGCGGCCGGCACCGTCGGCCGCGGCGGACCAGCCGTCGGCGAGCGACGGCAGGGGCACGCCGGGGTCGTCGAACGAGATCTCGGCGGGGTGGCCGCCGACGATCTCGCGGAGCGTCCCGAGCCGGGCGATCGCGCCACGGTGCATGATCGCGATGCGGTCGGCGAGCGCCTCGGCCTCGTCGAGGTAGTGCGTGGTGAGCACCATCGTGACGCCGTCGCGCTTGAGCTCGCTGAGCAGCTTCCAGGTGGCGCGGCGGCTCTCGGGGTCGAGGCCGGTGGTCGGCTCGTCGAGGAACAGCAGCCGCGGCTGTCCGATGAGCGCGCACGCCAGGTCGACGCGCCGCTGCTCGCCGCCCGAGAGGGCGCCCACCCGGACGTCGGCGCGCTCGCGCAGGTTCACGCGGTCGAGCACGGCGTCGGCGGTGGTGGGGTTGCTGCAGGTGCCGCGCCACATCTCGAGGGTCTCGCGCACGGTCAGCTCGGCGGGCAGGCCGCCGGACTGCAGCATGATGCCGGTCAGCGGGCGGACCCGGCGCCGCTCGGCGTGCGGGTCGAGGCCGAAGACGGCGAGCTCGCCGGCGCTGGGCCGGGCGAGGCCCTCCAGCAGGTCGAGGGTCGAGGTCTTGCCGGCGCCGTTGGTGCCGAGGAGCGCGAAGACCTCGCCGGCCTCGACGCGCAGGTCGATGCCGCGGACGGCCTCGAAGGCGTCGGCGCCGGTGCCGTACGTGCGGCGCAGACCGGTCGCCTCGATGACGGGGCCGGGGGCGGACGCGGGGGCGCTCATCGACGGTCCCACTTCCGCATGCCGAGCACCCACCGCACCGCGAGGTGCAGCGCGGCGACGCCGGCGACGATCGAGGCCAGCACGACGGGCGGCTGCAGCACGACCACGACGAGCGCGATGAGCACGACCGTCGCGACGATCACGGCGCCCTCGCGGGCCCGGGTCGGGGCGGGGCCGAGTCGGCACACGTCGACGAAGAAGTCGTGCAGCCCGCCGGACGACGGTGCCGCCGGCGGATGGTCGGGACGGTGGGCGGTGTGGAGATCGTTGGCGTTCATGCATTCAGCTTGTCCGCGATCCGGGCCGCCCAGTAGTGCGCGCTGTCAGCGGTTTCCCGCAGGTTGTCACCGATTCCCGATGACATCTGTCATGCCGGGCGGCCGCACCGCCCCCGTGCGATCATGAATTCGTTACCGAATCTTTTCCCGTTCTTCCTCCGCCGGACGGGGAAGTGCAGCACGCTACGGCAGTGACCGCCACGACCGAACGGGTGGAGCCATCACCCAAGACGGGGCTGGCCGCCAACCTGGTACTCAAGGACAACCTGCTGTTCCTGTTGTTCGTCGTGCCGAACCTGGTGCTGCTGGCCGTCTTCACCTATCGCCCGCTGATCGACAACGTGCGCCTGAGCTTCCAGGACTGGTCGCTCGCCAGCGTGGACCCGGCGCGGTGGATCGGTCTCGACAACTATCGCGAGTTCTTCTCCAAGGCGGAGAGCTGGCAGGTCGTCACGATCACGCTGATCTTCACGGTGAGCGCGGTCATCTTCTCCATGGTGCTGGGCCTTGCGCTGGCGATGCTGCTCGATCAGAACCTCAAGGGCCGCAACCTGGTCCGCTCCGCGGTCTTCGCGCCCTTCGTGATCTCGGGCGCGGCGATCGGCGCAGCCTTCTACTTCGTCTTCAACCCGCAGTTCGGGGCGGTCGCCTCGATCCTGGCGTGGCTCGGCATCGAGAGCCCGGACTTCTACCAGAATCCGGGCTGGGCGCTGTTCCTGGTGACCTTCACCTACATCTGGAAGAACCTGGGCTACACCTTCGTCATCTACCTCGCCGCGCTGCAGGGCCTCAACAAGGACCTCGACGAGGCCGCCGCGATCGACGGCACGCCGCCGTGGCGCAAGTTCGTGCGCGTCACGCTGCCGCAGCTGCGGCCCGCGACCTACTTCCTGTCGATCACCGTGCTGCTCAACAGCCTTCAGGTCTTCGACATCATCAACATCATGTTCCCCGCGGGCGGCCCGCAGGGCGGCACCACGACGATGGTCTTCGACATCTACTGGCAGACCTTCCGGAACCAACGCGCCGGCTACGGCGCGACCATCGCGACGATCATGTTCCTCGTGCTGCTCATCGTGACCGTGGTGCAGGTGCGGATGATGGATCGGGGGGACGACAAGTGAGCGGATCGCCCACGGGCACCACCGGAATGAAGGCGCTCGGCTACCTCGGAATGGCGGCGACGCTGCTGCTCGTGGCCGTGCCCGTGTACTTCATCGTGATCACCTCGTTCAAGGACCGGCCGGACATCTTCGTCTCGCCCGCGACGTGGTGGCCGCCGACCTGGTACCCCGAGAACTACAGCTACGTGACGCAGGAGATCCCGTACTGGCAGTACCTGCGGAACTCGGCGATCATCACCCTCGTCACCGGGACCATCAAGTTCGTCCTCGGCGTGAGCACCGCCTACGCGCTGGTCTTCCTGCGCTTCCCGTTCAAGAAGCTGCTGTTCCTCGTCGTGATCGCGGCGCTCATGGTGCCCAACCAGATCACCGTCATCTCGAACTACGCGCTCATGGCGGACTACCGCAACACCTTCGTCGGCATCATCCTGCCGCTCGCGGGCGTCGCCTTCGGCACCTTCCTCATGCGCAACCACTTCCTCTCGCTGCCCAAGGAGATCGTGGAGGCGGCGCGCATGGACGGAGCCGGTCACCTGCGCCTGCTGTTCCGGGTGATCCTGCCGATCTCCATCCCCACGATGGTGGCCTTCGCGGTCATCACGCTGGTGAACGAGTGGAACGAGTACCTCTGGCCGTTCCTCATGTCGGACAACGCCGCCGTCGCGCCGCTGCCCGTCGGCCTCACCCTGCTCCAGAACACCGAGCAGGGGGTGAACTGGGGGCCCGTCATGGCGGCCACCCTGCTCACCGCCCTGCCGATGCTCATCGTCTTCCTGATCCTGCAGCGGCAGATGATCAAGGGCCTGACCTCCGGCGCCGTCAAGGGCTGACCGGGACCACCACAGAAGAAACACCAAGGGAGAAACTCATGGGCGACTTCACACGGCGCGGATTCCTCGTCACCGGCCTCGCGGCGACCGCGGCGGTGGCGGCGGCGTGCGCGGGCTCGGGTTCGGGCGGCGGCTCGTCGAACTCGGGCAGCGGCGGCAGCGGCGGCGACATCACGCTGCGCTTCCTCAGCAACCACCCAGGCAGCTCGAAGGCGACCGAGCAGGCGCTGATCGACGAGTTCCAGAAGGCCAACCCCGGCATCAAAGTGGAGCTGCTCGACGGCGGCAAGAACTACGAGCAGGTGGCCCAGAAGTTCCAGACCTCGCTGTCCGGCGGCGACAAGGCCGACATCATCGTCGTCTCCGACGTCACCTGGTTCAACTTCGCGCTGAACAAGCAGATCGCGCCTCTTGACGACCTCTTCGGCGCCGCCGGCCTCAAGCCCGAGGACTACGTCGACTCCCTGCTCGCCGACACGAAGTTCGACGGTAAGCACTACGCCGTGCCCTTCGCCCGTTCGACGCCGCTGTTCTACTACAACAAGGACGTCTGGAAGAAGGCCGGTCTCGAGGACCGCGGCCCCAAGGACTGGGACGAGTTCGCGCAGTGGGCGCCCCGCATCCAGGAGGCCATCGGCGGCGACAAGAAGGCCATCGTGATCGCCGACGGCGAGAACTACATCGACTGGGTCTTCGAGGGCTGGAACTGGTCCAAGGGCGGCGCCTACTCCGACGGCTGGGACCTCAAGTTCACCACCCCGGAGTCGATCGCCGCGGCCAACCAGCTCAAGGACGTCATCGGCAAGTGGGGCCGCCTGGCCACCACGCCGGAGAACGACTTCGGCGCCGGCCTGGCCGCCGTCACCCTGCAGTCCACCGGCTCGCTCAAGACGATCAGCACCACCGCCAAGTTCGAGCTCGGCACCGCCTTCCTCCCCGGCCCCGCCGGCAAGTCGTGCCCCACCGGCGGCGCGGGTGTCGCGGTGGCCGAGGGCATCTCGGCCGAGCGCAAGGCCGCCGCGGTGAAGTTCATCGAGTTCCTCACCAACACGGCGAACACCTCGAAGTTCTCGCAGGCCACCGGGTACATGCCGGTGCGTAAGGCCGCCGTCGACGAGCCCTCGATGAAGGCCTTCATCGAGAAGAACCCGAACTTCGGCACCGCCGTCAAGCAGCTCCCGCTGACCCGCAGCCAGGACAACGCCCGCGTCTTCGTGCCGGGCGGCGGCGAGGACATCGGCCGGGCGCTGCAGCAGATCGCGACCGGCGGCGACGCCGCGGCCGTGCTCGGGGCGCTGCAGAAGACCATCCAGGGCAAGATCGACTCGCAGATCAAGCCCAAGCTGCCGAAGTAGTCCCGGCAGCAAACGGTTCCGTACGAACTAGGAGTGACAGGAAGACCATGGCAACGGTGCGTTTCGACGGTGCGACCGTCCAGTACCCGGGCGCCGAGCGGCCCTCGGTCAGCTCGCTCGACCTGGACATCGCCGACGGCGAGTTCGTCGTGCTGGTCGGCCCGTCGGGCTGCGGCAAGTCGACCAGCCTGCGGGCGCTGGCCGGGCTCGAGGCCGTCACCGACGGGCGGATCCTCATCGACGACGTCGACGTCACGGCGGTCTCGCCGAAGAAGCGCGACGTGGCCATGGTCTTCCAGAACTACGCGCTCTACCCGAACATGACGGTGGCGCAGAACATGGGCTTCGCGCTGCGCAACGCCGGTGTCTCCAAGGAGGACACGGCGAAGCAGGTCGCCGAGGCCGCGGCGATGCTGGAGCTGGAGCCCCTGCTCGACCGCAAGCCCGCGCGGCTCTCGGGCGGACAGCGCCAACGCGTCGCGATGGGGCGCGCCATCGTGCGCCACCCCAAGGTCTTCGCGATGGACGAGCCGCTGTCGAACCTCGATGCGCGGCTGCGGGTCTCGACCCGCTCGCAGATCTCCGCGCTGCAGCGGCGGCTCGGCGTGACCACGCTGTACGTGACGCACGACCAGGTCGAGGCCATGACCATGGGCGACCGCGTCGCGGTGCTCAAGGACGGGCTGCTGCAGCAGGCGGCGCCGCCGCGCGAGCTGTACGACGATCCGGTCAACACCTTCGTCGCGGGCTTCCTCGGCTCGCCGGGCATGAACCTGCTCACCGTGCCCCGCACCGACGCCGGCGCGGACCTCGGCGGCGCGACTGTGCCCGTGCCGCGCACCGTCGAATCCGGTGCGACGGTGACCGTCGGCCTGCGGCCCGAGGCCTTCGACGTGGTCGCGGCGGGCACCCCGGGCGCGGCGAAGGGCACCGTCGCGCTGGTCGAGGAGCTGGGCGCCGAGGCGCTCGTCTACGTGACCGTCGACGGTCAGGACAAGCCCGTCGTGGCGCGCGCCGACCGCGCGTCGACGCTACGAGCCGGCGAGGAGACCGGCCTCGTTCCGGCGGCGGAGCAGGCGCTGTTCTTCCACGCGGAAACGGGCGACCGGCTGCGCTGACCGTCCGCCGCGCAGGAACATCCGCCGCTGCGCGGTCGCCCGGTGCAGGTCCAGCATCGCGTCCACCGCGCGGTCCCAGGTGTACTGCTCGGCACAGGCCCGCGCGGCCGTGCGGTACTCGTCGCGCTCCAGCACTGACTGCACCGCCGCGGCGAACGCGGCCCCCGTGTCGGCCGCCGGAAGCCCGCACCCGTCGCGGGTCACGTCGGCCAGGGCGCTGTTGCGGGACACCACGATCGGCGTGCCGGACGCCAGCGCCTCCATCGCGCTGAGCCCGAAGGTCTCGTGCGGGCCGGGGCAGATCGCGACGTCCGCCGCCGCGAGCAGGTCGGCGAGGGCGTCGCGGTCCGCGAGGTGCCCGGTGAACGTGACCGGCAGACCGCGGGCCTGCCGCCGCAGCTCGTCGGCCATCGCGCCGTCGCCCGCGATCACCAGGCGGGCGCGGACACCGTCGGCCACGAGGGCCCGCACGACCTCGATCCCGCGCGCCGGGTGCTTCTCCATCGACAGCCGGCAGGACTGTACGAGGAGGACGTCCGCAGCGGTGTCGTGCGGCCCGCTCGCTCCGCTCCCGGCGCCGGTGGCCCAGCGGGCGCGCGCCGATGGGGTGGCGCGGTCCGGGCGGAAGGTCGCAAGGTCGACGCCGAGCGGCACCGTCTCGACGTTGGGCGCCTGCACGCGGGCGAACTCCTCGCCGGCGAAGGCGGTGGTGCAGACGACCGAGTCGTAGCTGCGGGCCGTGCCGAGGTTGGCGACGTCGGCGGCCCAGGTCGCGACGCCCGACGGTGCCCCCAGTTCGATCATCCGGTCCAGGCGCTCGTGGCTGATCATGATCGAGCCGATGCCGTGCGCCTTCGCCCACGGGCCCATGCCGCGCAGCGTGAGGCGGTCGGAGACCTCGAGGCTGTCGGCGCCGAGGCGGGGGAGGAGCCGGCGGATGAGGACCGGGCTGGCGGCCCGGTAGCCCTCCACCTTGAAGAACTTGCGGCCCGGGACGGTGATGCGGCGGACGCCCGAGTCCAGCACCTCGTCGTCGTGCCCGCGGCCCGCGACCACCAGCGTGACGGCGTGTCCGCGGTCGACGTAGCCCGCGCCCAACTGGTCCACGGCGGTCCGCAGGCCGCCGGAACGGGGCCCGTAGAAGTTCGCCAGCTGAACGATGTGCATCGGCTGCATCTCGCCAGGCTGCCCGCGAGGTCGGTCGCGGGGGTGAACGGGCGGAATCCGCTGGACGAACTGTATGAACTTGTCGGTCCACGGGAGCAGAATCAGGGGCATGACCGTACGCCTGAACCCCTACATCAGCTTCTCCGACAACGCCCGCGAGGCGCTCGAGTTCTACCGGGACGTCTTCGGTGGCGAGCTCGAGATCTCCACCTTCGAGGGCATGCCGCCCGAAATGCTCTCGGACCCGAACGACGCCACCAAGGTGATGCACGGCCAGCTCACCACGGCGGACGGCTTCACCCTCATGTGCGCCGATACACCGACCGGGATGCCGCGGAACGTCGGTGACGACGTCTCCGTCTCCCTGTCGGGCGACGACCTCGCGAAGCTCACCGGGTGGTGGGAGAAGCTGTCGGCCAGCGGCTCCGTCACCGTCCCGTTCGTGCAGGCGCCGTGGGGTGACACCTTCGGCATGTGCATCGACGGCTTCGGCGTGCACTGGATGGTCAACGCCGCGGCGTCCTGACCCGGCCCTGCGCATGTCCCGTCGCCGGTCAGTCGCTAGACTGACCGGCGCTAGGGCCTCTAGCTCAATTGGTAGAGCTCCGGACTTTTAATCCGTTGGTTGTGGGTTCGAGTCCCACGGGGCCCACTCAGATGGTAGTGTGGTAAGAATCGCGTTGTGCAACCTGTAAATGCTCCGACCCGATTGCCTCTTTGTGAGCTTTGCGGAGGCGTGCAGGTCGGCGGTCTCAGGGTGGAGTACCAGGGTGGCGGCGGACTCTACTCCGGCGGCCGTGCGCTGTGGAGGAACAATCCGTCGTCGACGTTGGCTGCGGTCGTCTGCCTCGGATGTGGGCACATGAAATTGTTCGCAACCGAACTCGGGAGAATCCGGCAGGAAGCCCGGGATCATCCCGATCGGTTCACGTGGTGACGATGTAACGACATGCGGGGCAACGACATGCGCGGGGGTCCTGTGAATTCAGGCGAACACCGCCGAGAACGCGGTCGGCAATCAGGCGGATCGACGCACGACCGAGGGCCCGCGCGACGGGGCGTACTGGATGTGCTCGAATTCGCCACCGGTGACGAGTGGGATGCCTGGCTGGAGCAGCACCACGACACCGCGCCGGAGGCGTGGCTGCGGATCGCGCGACGAGGATCCGCGGTTCCGGGGCTGACGATCGAGGACGCGCTGGACGGGGCGCTCTGCTTCGGCTGGATCGACGGGCAGCGGAGGTCGAACGACGCCGACTCCTTCCTCCAGCGCTATTCGCCGAGGCGCCGCACCAGCTCGTGGTCGCGGATCAACGTGGAGAAGTTCGAGGCGCTGGCTGCGGCGGGGCGGGTGCGGCCGGCGGGCTACGCGCAGCGCGACGCCGCGCGGGCGGACGGGCGCTGGGACGCCGCGTACGAGTCCCAGCGCACCGCCGAGACGCCACCCGATTTCAAGGCGGCGCTGGCCGTGAAACCCGCCGCCGCTGCGGCGTTCGAGGCGCTGAGCCGGTCCGATCGTTACGCCGTGATCCTCACGTTGCTCAAGGCCCGCACTCCGCAGCGGCGCGCCGAGCTCGTCGCGCGGGCCGTCGCCGACCTGAATGCCTCAGGAATTCGAGCCCAGGACACGTAGACGTGCTCAGGTGCACGTCCATGCTCGAAGAACTCGACATCCTGAGGTGTCGGCGACTACTGCACCACCCCGCCCTCGGCGACCGCGCGGAAGCGGTCCAGGTACAGCGGCCAGCCGTTGGCGCCACCGATCCCGGCGGACGCCTGCTCCCAGCCCTCGCCGTGCCGGTCCAGGTGGCGGTGCTCGATCTCGACCCGGGTGCGCTCCGGAGTCTCGGCGACGAAGCGGATCTCGACCTCACTGGTCCGCGCGTGATCGGTCTCGATCTGCCACTGCGGGCTGATGTCCCAGCTGATCGTCAGCGAGTTCGGCGGATCGCACGCGAGTACGCGCGCCCAGGTGCAGACGGTGCCGTCCGTCCCGACGTCGTAGATCGTGCCGCCGGCCTGCGGTTCGAGCACGGTCTTCGCGATCGGCACGGCGAGCAGGTTGTGATCGCGCGGCTTGATCTCGTCGAAGCGCTCGGTGAACACGCGATAGGCGAAATCGATGGGCACGTCGACGGTGATGTCGACCTGCAGTGCGGTGGGGGCGGACGATGCGGCACTCATGACGGTGGATTCCCTTCCTCGGCGTAGGCCTGTTCGGCCAGCTGCTTGAACGTCCTCAGCGTCTGCGTCCAGTAGCCCTCGAGCTCGCGCCGCAGGGCGGCCAGCCCGTCGGGCCGGGGCCGGTAGAGGCGCTCGCGTCCCTGGTTGCGCACGTCGACGAGGTGCGCGTCGAGGAGGACGCGGAGATGCTGCGAGACGGCGGGGCGGCTGACCGGCAGGTCCCGCGCGATCTCGGTCACCGAGCAGGGGCCGGCAGCCACCCGCGCGAAGACCGTTCGCCGAGTGGGATCGGCGAGGGCGGACCAGGGGTCGGCTGCGACGGACACAATGCGTAAGTTACTACTTACGCATTGTGTCGTCAACAGGTCAGGCGCCGTACGGCGCGAGCGCGATCCGGCCCCAGGCCACGAACGCGAGGGCGGCGATGAACACGATGTCGCCCGCCATGTACCCCCACTCGTCGCGGCGGAACCGCGTCGTCGCGGCCCCCGACATGAACAGGGCGAGCCCGCACGCGGCGAGGGGTGAGAGCACCGTCGCCACCCCGGTGACGGCGGGCAGGATCAGCCCCAGCCCGCCCGTCACCTTGATCGCCCCGATCGCCTTCAGGTGGGCGTCGCCGAAGTCGTCCACCCAGTGCTGGTTCGCGCCGAGGGCCCGGTAGCGATCGCGGGGGAGCGCGAGCAGGGCCAGGCCGCCGGCGGTGAAGCCGAGGGCCAGGATGGCGGTGATGATCCACAGTGCGATGTTCATGGCGGTGTCCTCTCGTTACCTTCGCCCGTTCGGGCTCGTCACAGGTCTGACGGATCACCGCATGGAAAGGTAACGACGATGGACCGCACTGAGCAGTTCGAGCAGCACAGGCCGCGACTGATCGCGGTCGCCACCCGCGCCCTCGGGTCCCGCGCGGACGCCGAGGACGCGGTCCAGGAGGCGTGGCTGCGCCTCGACCGGTGCGACGGTCCGCCGATCGAGAACCCGGGCGGCTGGCTCACCCGCGTGGTCGGACGGATCTGCATCGACGTCCTGCGCGCCCGTACGGCGCACCCCGAGACGGAGTTCGACGACGTTGATCCCATCGTCACCGACGACGACGGGCCGGAGGACGTCGCCGTCGCCGCGGACGCTGTCGGGCTCGCGCTGATGGTGGTGCTCGACTCGCTCAAACCGGACGAGCGCCTGGCCTTCGTCCTGCACGACCTGTTCGCGGTGCCGTTCGCCGAGGTCGGCGCCATCGTCGGCCGCTCGCCCGACGCCGCGAAGATGGCGGCGAGCAGGGCGCGGCGCCGGGTGCAGGGCGGCCCGTTGCCGATCGCCGAGCGCCGCGAGCAACGCGCGGTCGTGGACGCCTTCCTCGCCGCCGCGCGCGGCGGCGACTTCGAGGCCCTGCTGCGGGTGCTGGATCCCGACCTCACCTGGACCCGCCGGACGCCTCGCGGCGAGGTGGTCACCATCGGCGCGAACGCGGTGCTCGACGCGGTGCGACGGGGCGACCCGAGCCGGATCGAGGCACGCCGGGTCAACGTGAACGGGTCGCCCGGGATCCTGGTCTGGGGGCCCACGGGGAAGCCGGTCGGGCTCATGGCGTGCACCGTGGTCGGCGGCCGGATCGTCGACGTGGTCTCCATCATCGACCCGGCGCGGCTGGCGCGGATGGATCTGCCCGCACGATGATCGCTGGGGCCTGTTCAGCCGCTGTTCACCGCCGCGGCCCGAGGCCGTCGATTTCTGGCCCCTGACCAGCCGATTTGGGAACTGGGTGGAATGTGCCATAAGCTATCCCAGCTCCCAACGGAACACGGAAGCGGTGCGGAGAGCGGCTTCAAGTCGCCCGAAGCGAGCCCCCTTCGTTTAGTGGCCTAGGACGCCGCCCTTTCAAGGCGGTAGCGCGGGTTCGAATCCCGTAGGGGGTACGTCGCAAGACGGAAAATTGCATATGGCCCTGTGGCGCAGTTGGTTAGCGCGCCGCCCTGTCACGGCGGAGGTCGCGGGTTCGAGTCCCGTCAGGGTCGCCATCCGAGTTCGGAAGAACTCGGCGGTGACGGTTTTACCGGCACGGCCAGGTAGCTCAGTTGGTACGAGCGACCGCCTGAAAAGCGGTAGGTCGCCGGTTCGATCCCGGCTCTGGCCACAAGCAAAACCCCCTGTTCGCAGGGGGTTTTCTTGTGTCCGGAGACGGTGTGCGCCCGCGGCCGATCCGGGGGATTCACCTGATGTGCCGACGCCGGCCGCACGACAGAGTGGACGCGAGCGCCGGCACCGACGTGGGGAGCTACGGCTTCTACATCTTCGACCGGATCTCGCTCGCTGGGCAGCTCATCCGGCGTTCGGCGCCGTCGGATCCGGGACCGCCGAAGGACCGCACGCCCCTGGATCCGGTGCGGAAGGCGGAGGCGAAGCGGCGGGCCGCGGCGGGGGAGAGCACAGAGCGGATCGCCGAGGACTTCGACGTGCACCCGAGCGTGGTCTACAGCGCGGTCCACTCGTTCGACTGACGGCGCATGAGTACTTCCCCCTAGAAGGCCGCGCACTGTTACGGATTCCGGGCAACGGGCCGACGCGCCATGATCGACAGGTGAACGAATCCTCGCGCGGAGGCACCCCCGCAGCCGCCGGTCACCAGGTGCCGCAGTACCCGTACCGGGCGGCGATGCCCGTCGGGCGGCAGGTGCCGACCCACTGGCCGGCGTGGCGCATCGTCGACCTGGTGGCGACGATCGCCCTGTTCGTCGGGTACGCGGTCGGGGTCCTCGGGCTCCTCTACTTCAGCATCTTCTGGGTGATGGCGACGGACTCCTGCGGCGCGAACGACTGCGACTACGACAGGCTCGGCACCGCGTACGTGCTGAACGACCTCGGCGGGGTCGTCGTGTACGCGGTGGCCCTCGTCGTCGCCGTGATCCTCGTGGTGCGGAGACGGCCCGCGTTCTGGCTGCCGCTCGTCGGCGGCGCCGTCCAGGTCGGGCTGTTCCTCGCCGCGATGAATCAACTCAGCGGAGTGACCGCGGCGTAGGCGTTCGCCGCCCTCGCCTCGTCGGGAACGCGGGTTGTCGCCGTTGGGTCACAGCTCACCGGGATGTTCGCGCTGGTCACGGCACCGAAGTGCAGCCATCGCGCCAATGCGGTGAAGTGAAACAAGGGTTCTGTTCCGTACATGTACGGTTGCGCGGCATGCGTGCAGGCGGCAATCATGTCGTTCTCTCCGCGAAACGTCTCCGTGGGGCCCGGCCCGCGAACCGCGCGGGCCGCACGACGAAGGAACGAGCAGTGGTGACTGTGCGACTGTATCCGGGCGACCGGGTTCGATACCTCGAGGAAACCGCCGCCTTCGGCACCCTCCTCTCCGTGCCGTACGACGAGGAGGCCTCGGTACGCCTCGACGACGGCAGGGCGATCCGCGTCCCGGTCGACCGCATCTCGCGGATCTCGGAGCACGCCGCGACGAAGGTCGTCGACTGAGCTGCACTACACGGTGGTAACGATTGCCTGGTGATCACCGAACGAGAGGACGACGGCGCACCGCTGGGGGCTGCGCCGACCGTCGTTCGGGGGAATGCATGATCAGGACATCGAAGGCCGCCATCGCGCTCGTCGCCGCACTCGCTCTCACCGGCGGGTGCGGCGACGGATCCACCACGGCGGGGGACGCACCGTCGACCTTCGCGGCGCCGGCGACGAGCGCGCAGGCCGGAACCGGAGAGGCCCGTGCGGGTGCCACGACGCCGCCCGGCGCGGGCGGCGACTCACGCCCCGTGACGCAGGGGAGCGGGAAGTGCCTGGACCTCTCCTCCTCGACGGTGCGGGATGCGGTGGCGAAGCTCCCGTCGTTCCGCGGCAACGGATTCACCGCCACGCGTGGCACCGACGCGAGGGAGGGCTCCTGCCCCACCCTGATGTGGGCGCGCGCCGACCTGACCGGCGGTACGGGGAGCTCGCCCGTGTGGATCCTGTTCTTCGACCGCCAGGGCTACCTCGGCACGGCGACCAGCCGGTACACCACGTTCACCGGTGTCTTCGGCAGTACCGACGACTCCGTCGCGGTCTCGTACCGCTGGCTCAACCCGGGCGACAGTACCGCCGGCGTCTCCGGCGGCCCCGTGATCGTCACGTACACGCTCTCGGGACGCACCGTGACGCCCGACAAGGACGTACCGCCCCAGGTCTTCGACGGTGGCGCGCCCGCGCCCACTTCCACCGCGCCGCACGCGCCGACCGCGACGCCCGCGCCGGTCTCGCACTGCTCGGAGGCGACCCCTGAAACCCTGCGGACCAACGCCCAGATGAACTGGGGCGCGCAGATCGTCCAGCCCTTCGCCGTCGACTCGGTCGCCTGCGCCGACGACTGGGCGACCGCGCGCATACCGGCGCGCGAGGCCTATCCGCAGAGCGCAAAGCTGTTGTTCCGCTACACCGGCGGCGGCTGGAGCGGCGTCGCGTTCGGCAGCGGCTTCTCGTGCACGGAGAAGGGCGTTCCGGCGGCCATCGCCGCCCGGCTCGGCTGTTAGGCCTGGGCGTCGATCAGCTGAGGACTCCGGAGGTGATCAATCGCATCAGCGCCGCGGTCACGGTGGCGAGCTCGATCTCCGGGCGGGTCGCGTACTCCACGGTGGCGGCGTTCACGGCGCCCTGGAAGACGGTCCAGTCGAAGGTCCGGTCGCGGGCCTCGATGAGACCCTGCGCGGCGATGGACCGGCTCGCCGCATCGAGGATTCCGCTCCAGCTCTCCCGTGTTCTGCGCCGCTGCTCCTCCAGTTCGGGCGAGACGCCGACGACCTCGATGAAGCACAGTCGCACCCGCCGGGGATCGGCGCGGAAGTGATCGAAGTAGGCCCCGAGGCCGACCCGGATCCAGGGTTCGAGCTCTGTCATGTCGCTCGGGAATCCGTCGACCGCAGCCGTGAGGGAGGCCATGGCGTTCGCATGGACCTCCGTGTAGATCGCCGTCAGTAGCGCCTCGCGGTTGGCGAACAGCTCGTAGAACTGCCGGGAGGACAGGCCCGCCTCGGCGCACACGGCGGGCACGCTCGCCGCCGAGTACCCGTCACGGGCGAACACCTCGAGTCCCGCCTCCATGAGGCGCTGTCGGCGCTGGGCGCGCCGGAGCTCGAGCTCCTCACCGCCGTACTGCTTGGTCCGTGCCACGGGATGACGATACCGCCGAGGCGTGTGTCCGACGTCCATCTGAAACAGATTCGTTTCGATTTGGCGTTTCCGCGCCCGGCCGCGTGCTAGTGTCCGTCATCACAGTGACACACATATGTTTCACACTAACCCCCGGGAGGGTAACGTGGCAGCTCGTGGCGGTATTTCGCGACGGATCGTGAGGCTGGTCGGCGCCGTGGTCCTGGCGTTCGCGATGGCGGTGACGGGGCTGCCCGGCGTGGCCTCGGGCGACGCGGTGCGCCCGGCGACGGTGCCTGTCGAGCCGGCTCCGGCGATCCCGTTGCCGGCCGAGTTCGACCCGTCGTTCTACGCGCCGCCGGCCGCGGCCTACGCGGACAAGAAGCCTGGAGAGATCGTCGCGGCGCAGGCGATCAACGCAGCGAACTTCGGCGTTCTGCCCCTCAATGTGGACGCGTGGAAGGTGTCCTTCCGTACCGAGAACACCCGGGGAGAACCGATTCTCGGTGTGACCACCCTGCTCAAGCCGCGGGGTCGGACTGCGGGTGCGCGGCACGTGGTGTCCATGCAGTTGGCGGAGGACGGACTGGCGCAGTACTGCGCCCCGTCGTACGCGGTGCAGCAGTGGTCGCTGAGCCTCCCGGTCCAGAACGCGGCCATCCCGTTCGAGATGCTGGTGGTGCAGGGGGTGTTGCAACAGGGCTACGCCGTCTCCATTCCGGACTACCAGGGCGCGGCGTCCGCCTACGGGGCCGGCCCGCTGCACGCGCGGATCACCCTGGACGGCCTGCGCGCGGCGCGGGACTTCGGGCCGCTGGGGGTATCGAAGGACAGCCGGATGGCGATGTTCGGCTACTCGGGCGGCGCCATCGCCACCGGACACGCGGCGGAGCTCAAGCGCAGCTACGCCCCGGAGCTGCCGATCGTCGGCGCCGCCGAAGGTGGCGTTCCCGCGGATCTCGGCGCGGTGCTCGACGTCGCGAACGGCCAGGCCACCAGCGGGCTGATCTTCGGCGCAGTGCTCGGACTCACCCGCGAGTACCCCTACTTCCGGGAATTCCTCGAGAAGCACCTCGACCCCGCGGGGCAGTTCCTCGCTGCGATCAAACAGCCCTTCTGCGTGGGTGTTCAGGCCGCGACCCTGCCCTTCGTCAACCTCAAGGGCATGATCCGGTGGCCGGGCGATCCGCTCACCGCGCCGCCCGTCCGGCGGGTCCTCGACGAGACCCGGATGGGCACGGTGTTGCCGGACATGCCGATGTACATCTGGAACTCGAATCCCGACGAGGTGATCCCGGTGGGGCAGGTCAACCGCCTGGTCGCCGACTACTGCGCCAAGCCCGGGGCGCGAGTGACGTACACGAGGGACCACTTCAGCGAGCACATCACCGGCGAGGTCGTCGGCGCGCCACTCGCGCTGCTCTGGCTCCGGGATCGCCTGGAGGGCAAGCCCGCCCCGTCCGGCTGCTCCACGAAGGATGCGGGCTCCATGGCACTCGATCCGGCCTGGTGGCCGACCTTCTCGCAGGTGGTCGGCGGCGATCTCGCCGCGCTGTTCGGGCACGCGATCGGCGCCACCCGCTGATCACGGGTCAGTCGAACTCGACCTCCAGATCGTCCGCGCGGGGGAGTGACTGACAGGCGAGCCGGACGCCGTTGCTGAGCTCGTAGTCGTCGAGGGTGTCGTTGACCAGCATGTGCACCTCGCCGCGGCGCAGCGTGAAGGCGCAGCCGCCGCAGTTGCCCTCGCGGCACACGTACGGAGCGTCGAGGCCCCGGTCCAGGAGCGCGTCGAGCAGCACCTGATCGCGGGGCCAAGCGAGAACGGTGCTCTCGCCGTTCAGGCCGACGGTGACGGTGGCGGCACCGTCCGGCGATGGCGGGCCGCCGGCCGGTGCCCCGGACGGTACGGCGGCGAACGGATCGCCGGTCAGTGACGAGAAGGCCTCGCGGTGGATGCGCGCGCCGTCGATGCCCGCGGCCGCGGCGGCCTCGGTGGCGCAGTCCATGAACGGGGCGGGGCCGCACAGGTACGCCGACGTCGCGCGGGTCGGCGCCGGCAGGAGTGCGCCGAGCGTCGCGGCGTCGGGCAGGCCGCGCTCGGACTCGAGCCAGTGGGTCAGGCGCAGCCGCTCGCCGTACGCGCCGGCCAGTTCCGCCAGCGCGGCGTCGAACACGACGGAGCCCCGATCCCGGTTCGCGTAGACGAGCGCCACCGGCACGGCGGACTCCGCGAGGGCGGCCCGCAGGATCGAGATCACCGGCGTGATGCCGCTCCCGGCGGCGAACAGCACGAGCGCGTCGGGGGAGTCGCGCACGGTGAACCGCCCGCCGGGCGGGAGGGATTCGAGGATCATCCCCGGCTTCGCGTTGTCGCACAGCCAGTTCGAGGCGTAGCCCCCGGCCGTCCGCTTGACGGTGACCTGCAGATGCGGATCGATCCCGGGCGTGCTGGAGAGCGAGTAACAGCGCGGCGCCCAGGTGGTTCCGTCCTCCGGCGTGCCCGGCACGCGCAGCGTCAGGAACTGTCCGGGCAGGTAGTCGAAGCGTTCCCCGGCGGGGCGCGCGAAGACGAGGGAGACCGCGTCGGCGGTCTCCTCGATCACGTCGATGACCTCGAGGGGGTGCGACTGCGCGGGCGTCGATGGATCCACGTGCTCTGCTCCTTCGTCGGGGACCCGGACGCTACCGCGATAACTGTGCCATTGACAAATGGCACGATTGCTGGTGGTGTGGATGACATGCGAACAACGACACCGGCGCCGCCGGTCCCGTCGGCCTCGACGACCCGTTCCGACCTCGCAGCCGCGCTGACCCGCTACGGATTCGGCGCCGCCACCGGGTTGATCCCGATGAACGCGCCCGGGGTCCGGCTCGCCCGCGGCCTCGTGGCCGCGATCATGGGCGCCCTGGGCTCGACCCCGCGGGGGACCGCTGTCACCGCGGTGCGGGCCCCGGTGCGGGGCGACTGGGTCCTCGGTCCCGGCGTCACCTACGGCCGGCGCGCGATCTACTACGTGCACGGCAGCGCCTACGCGATCTGCTCGGCGCGCACGCACCGCAGCCTCGCCGCGCGACTGTCCGCCACCACCGGGCTCCCGGTCTTCGTCGTGGACTACCGGCTCGCGCCGGAGCACCCCTTCCCGACCGCCGCGGGCGACATCGCCGTCGGCTGGGACTGGCTCCTCACCCAGGGCTACGCGGCCGAGGACCTGGTGATCGCCGGTGATTCGGCCGGTGGTCACCTCATCTGCGACCTGCTGCTGCACCGCGCTGCCACCGATCGCCCGCAGCCCGCCGCGGCCGTCCTGTTCTCCCCGCTCATCGACCTCACCTTCGCCCTCGCCGCAGAGCAGGAGCGCGTGCGGCGGGACCCGGCCATCTCCGCCGCCGCGGCGAAGCGCCTGGTCGACCTGTACACCGCCGGCGTGGATCCGGAGCATCCGCGCCTGCGCCTCGACTTCTGGCGCTCGGACCGGCTGCCGCCCTTCCTGATCCAGGCCGGCGGCGCCGAGATGCTCTCCGCGGACGCACGGTACCTCGACGCCGAGCTCCGCGACCACGGCGGCGCGAGCACGCTCGAGATCTGGCCCGGCCTCATGCACGTCTTCCAGGCGCTGCCCCGGCTCGCGCCGGAGGCCGACGCCGCGCTCCTGCGGGTGCGCGACTTCCTCGCCGCGCTCGACACCGTTGCGGCTCACACTGATTCGGAGGCCTCCTGATGTTCGGTATCGACCGATTGTTGCACCACCTCGTCCGCGATCCGATCACCGGCGACGCGAAGGCCGTCGTCACCGGCGCCGGCAGCGGCATCGGCCGTGCCTTCGCGCTCGAACTCGCCGGCCGCGGCGGGGAGGTCGTCTGCGCCGACATCGACGAGGGCCGCGCGAAGGAGACCGTCGGGCTCATCGAGGCCCGGGGCGGGAGGGCGCACGCCGTCGTCGTCGACGTGGCCGACCGGGCCGCCGTCGAATCCCTCGCGGCGTTCGCGCGCACCGTCTTCGACGGTCCGCCCACCCTGGTGATCAACAACGCGGGCGTCGGCATCGGCGGCCGTCCCGTCGGCGACATCGGGCTCGACGACTGGAACTGGGCCCTGGGCATCAACCTGTGGGGCGTGGTGCACGGGTGCGAGCTGTTCGCGCCCATGCTCCGCGAGGCGGGCCGCGGCGGCATCATCAACGTCGCCTCCGCCGCCGGGTTCGCGGCCGCGCCGTCGATGGGGCCGTACAACGTCTCGAAGGCCGGCGTGATGTCGCTGTCGGAGACCCTCGCCGCCGAGCTGGCCGGGACCGGCGTGAACGTGACGGTGCTGTGCCCCACCTTCGTCAAGACCAATGTCGCGCGCGACGGCCGGATCACCGAGGGCAGCAAGAACCTCGCCGGCACCCTCATGAAGCTCACGGGCATCTCGCCCGACGGGGTCGCCGCGCAGACCCTCGACGCGCTCGACCTCGGCCGCCTCTACGTGGTGCCCCAGCTCGACGCGAACGTCATCTGGCACCTCAAGCGCCACTTCCCGACCCCCTACGTGCGCGGACTCGGCCTGCTCACCCGGCTGCTCCCCGCCTCCTGACCGGACACCCTCTCCGCCACCCCGAAAGGACCGCTCTCATGGCCATGGACCTCGACAACATGCTCCAGATGATCAAGGACCGGCAGTGGGCCCTCGTCGACATCGACTGGGACGCACCCGGCGCCGAGCTCATCGACCCCGAGCTGCACGCCAAGCTCAAGCCCTTCCTCTCCGACCTGATGTGGATCGAGAACGTGGGCGCCCGCGGCTTCGCCGCCATGGCGCGCAAGGCGCCGACCCCCACGCTCAAGAGCATCTACGAGCACTTCCACGCGGAGGAGCAGAAGCACGCCAACGCCGAGCTCGCGCTCATGCGCCGGTGGGGCATGCTCGACGACGACGAGATCCCGTCGCCGAACATCAACGTGCAGCTCGTGATCAACTGGCTCGACCAGCACTCCGACGGCATGTCGCTCTCCTTCCTCGGCACCGTCATCCCCATGCTCGAGGTCGCCCTCGACGGCGCCCTCATCAAGTTCATCACCGACGAGGTGATGGACCCGGTAGCGCAGGAGGTGTTCAAGCGGATCAACGCCGACGAATCCCGCCACCTCGCGGTCGACTTCGAGGTCATGGACATGCTCGGCCACGCCGACCTGCGCAAGCGCACCATCGACTTCGTCGGCGGGTGGGTCAAGCCTTCGCTGCTCATCGGCTTCCTCAGCTACGTCCCGCTGCTGAACAAGATGCGCGACAACATCGTCGAGATGGGCGTCGACGAGGAGCGGCTGTACGGCGCCATGAAGCGTTACCGCGCCGCCGGCGATCGCAGCGAGTACATCAAGCGGCTCCCCATGTTCCGCGTGGTGGCCTGGCACGGCAGCTGGGTGATCAACCGCACCAACCGGCTCTACCACGTGCCCGCGGACACGCTGGTGAAGGCGACCTCCCTCATCCCGTTCCCCCTGGTGCACCGCACACCCACCTGGTCGCAGGAACTGACCTACGAGCCCACCGCCTGACGAGGATCTGATCAGCCATGACCCACTCCGTAGCCGTCATCGGCGCCGGCTTCGCCGGCATCGGCGCCGCCATCCGCCTCCGCGACAAGGGGATCGACGACTTCGTCGTCCTCGAACGCGACACCCGCGTCGGCGGCACCTGGCGCGACAACACCTATCCCGGCGCCGCCTGCGACATCCCGTCGCGCCTGTACTCCTACAGCTTCGCGCCCAACCCGGACTGGTCGCACACCTACTCCGGCAGCGCCGAGATCCTCGACTACATCGACCGCATGGTCGAGACCAGCGGCGTCGCACCGCACATCAGGTTCGAGCACACCGTGACCGGACTCGAGTACGACGCCGACGCGGGGGAGTGGACCATCGCCCTCGAGGGCCGCGAGCCGCTGCGCGCCCGGTCCGTGATCCTCGCCTCCGGCCCCCTCGCGAACTGCTCCTTCCCCGCGATCCGCGGCATCGAGGACTACGAGGGGCACAAGATCCACAGCGCCCGCTGGGACCACGACTACGACTTCACCGGCAAGAAGGTGGCCGTCGTCGGCACCGGCGCCAGCGGCGTCCAGATCGTGCCCGAGTTGGTGAAGAAGGCCGCCTCCGTCAAGGTCTTCCAGCGCACGCCCGGCTGGGTGCTGCCCCGGATCAACACCGAGACCGGCGAATTCACCAAGGGGCTGTACCGCTCGATCCCCGGCGCGCAGCAGCTCGCGCGCGCCCTGTGGTTCTGGGGCCACGAGTCCGTCGCGCTCGGCGTCGTCTGGAACACCCCGCTCACCCGCGTGGTGGAGGCCGTCAGCAAGCTGCACCTGCGGCTGCAGGTGCGCGACCCGTGGCTGCGCCGCCAGCTCACCCCCGACTTCGCCGCGGGCTGCAAGAGGCTCCTCATGACCAGCGACTACTACCCGGCGCTGCAGCGCGACAACTGCACCCTGGTCACGTGGCCCATCGCGCGCATCGCGCCGCAGGGGATCCGCACCGTCGAGGGCGTCGAGCACCGCTTCGACTGCATCGTCTTCGCCACCGGCTTCGACGTCTCCAAGACCGGCTCGCCGATCCCCGTCACCGGGCTCGACGGGCGCGTGCTGGCGGACGAGTGGAGCGGCGGCGCCTACGCCTACCGCAGCGTCGCGGTCTCCGGGTACCCGAACCTGTACGTCACCTTCGGCCCCAACTCCGGCCCCGGGCACAGCTCGGCGCTGGTCTACATGGAGGCGCAGATCGACTACATCACGGATGCGATCGCCCAGCTGGTCGGCAACGGCTGGAAGGCGCTCGACGTGCGCGCCGACGTGCAGGCGGAGTACAACCGCGAGATCCAGCGCCGGCTCACCTCGACCACCTGGAACTCCGGCTGCAGCAGCTGGTACCTCACCGACGACGGCTTCAACGCCACCATGTACCCGGGCTTCGCGTCGCAGTACGTGGGCCAGCTGCGCGCCGTCGACCTGCGGGACTACCGGATCCTCGTGCACGAGGAGGCGGGTGCGGCGGTCGCCGCCGGATAGCATGCGGCTATGACCGAGTACCGGATCGACGACCTGGCCCGGGTGTCGGGGACGACGACCCGCAACATCCGGGGCTACCAGGAGCGCGGGCTGCTGCCCCAGCCCCTACGCCGGGGCCGGGTCGCGATCTACACCGAGAAGCACCTCCGGAACCTGCTCGCCATCAACAAGCTGCTCGGCAACGGATTCAACCTGGGGCACATCGCGACCTTCCTGACCAACCCCGGCGCGAGGATCGGCGACGCGCTCGACCTGAACGACATCCTCGACGAGCCGTGGGCCTCCGCGAACCGCCCCGTGCTCGGGCGCGAGGAGCTCGAGTCCCGGCTCGGTCCGCTGGACGAGGACGCGCTCGCCGCCCTCATCGGCGCCGGCATCGTCACCGAGACCGCGGAACCGGGGCGGTACGAGGCGGCCGACCGGCACATCATCGGCAACCTCGCGCGCCTGGTGGCGAAGGGCATGGACCTCGCGGTGCTCGTGGACGTGCAGCAACGGTTCGTCGCCAAGATGACCGAGGCGGCCGAGATCCTCATGACCGCCGCGCACGACGAGGTGGACCGGCGCCGCGGACCCGGCTGGCTCCCGTCCTCCGACGAGGACGTCGCCTGGGCGGTCGGACTGCTCGGCGCCATGCGTCGCGCGGGCACCGAGAACGCTCACGCCGCCCTGGACCGTGCCCTCGACGCGGCGCTCGATCAGGAGCTGCAGGCGCACAAGGTCGCGGCGGACGACCGGGCCGGAGCGGGCGGCGACGCAGGTGGCGCGGCACGCGGCTGACGGGCCGTCTCCGCCTCCCGCCGATGCCGTGATCGCGCGGAAGACACGGGTGTAGCGTCAGGGGCATGGGTCGGATCACGGTGCGTCGAGCGGTGGTCAAGGTCACCGTCGGCGGTGATCCGCTGCGCCGCATCGACACTCTCGCCGTGGAGGAGCCCCTCGAGATCCGCGTCGCGGGGGCGCCGCTCGCGGTCACCATGCGCACCCCCGGGCACGACGTCGAGCTCGCCGCGGGCTTCCTCGTCTCCGAGGGCGTGATCGGCGCCGCGGAGGAGTTCCGTTCCGCCATCCACTGCGGCGGGCCCGGCACCGGCGGTGAGATCAACGAGTACAACGTGCTCGACATCGCCCTCGCGGAGGGCGTCCGTCCGCCCGCCCCCGACGTGACCCGCAACTTCTACACCACCAGTTCGTGCGGGATGTGCGGCAAGGCCAGCATCGACGCGGTGCGCACCGTCTCGCGGTTCGACGTGCGGGCCGATCCGGTCGTCGTCGGTGCGGATCGGGTCGCGGAACTGCCGGACCGGCTGCGCGCGGGACAGGCCGTCTTCGACAAGACCGGCGGCCTGCACGCCGCCGGGCTGTTCGACGCCGGGACCGGCGAGTTGCTCGTGCTCCGCGAGGACGTGGGCCGGCACAACGCCGTCGACAAGGTGATCGGCTGGGCCCTGCTGCAGGGCCGGCTGCCGCTGCGCGGTGTGATCCTCCAGGTCTCCGGGCGCGCCAGCTTCGAGCTGGTGCAGAAGGCCGCGATGGCGGGCATCCCCGTGCTCTCCGCGGTCTCGGCGCCGTCGTCCCTGGCGGTCGAGCTCGCCGATGAGGCCGGCCTCACCCTGCTCGGCTTCGTCCGCGGCGACCACATGAACGTCTACTCCCAGCCCCAGCGAGTGCGACAGGAAGTCCTGACATGACCACCGATCACCAGTCCCAGGCCCCCGCCCACGTCCCCGGCCTCCTGCCCGACGTCCCCCGGCAGGGCGGCTTCGGACCGGTCACCGACGGTGCCTGGTCCAGTTCCCCGTACCACCACGCGGCGGCGTCCTGGGGCGCGGCCAAGTCCGTCGGCACCATCCTGTTCCAGCAGCGCGAGCTGATCCGCGGCACGCACTCGATGTTCGTGATGAACCACCCCACCGGCTACGACTGCCCCGGCTGCGCCTGGCCCGACGACAAGAAGCTCACGCTGGACTTCTGCGAGAACGGCGTCAAGCACGTGACGTGGGAGATGACGCCGAAGCGGGTCAAGCGCGACTTCTTCGCCGAGCACACCGTGACCGAGCTGGCGGACTGGACCGACTTCGACCTCGAGGACCAGGGCCGGCTCACCGAGCCGATGGTCTACGACGAGGCCTCCGACACGTACGTCCCGATCGGCTGGGACGCGGCGTTCGCCCTGATCGGGGACGCCCTGCGCGGGCTCTCGAGCCCGAACGAGGCCGCGTTCTACACGTCCGGCCGACTCAGCAACGAGGCCACCTTCCTCTATCAGCTGCTGGCCCGCGAGTACGGCACGAACAACCTCCCCGACTGCTCCAACATGTGCCACGAGGCATCGGGCCGCGCGCTGACGGCGTCCATCGGCACGGGCAAGGGCACCTGCGACCTGGAGGACTGGGAGGAGGCGGACGCCCTGTTCATCATGGGCGTCAACGCGGCGTCGAACGCGCCGCGGATGCTGACCGCCCTGGCCGACGCCACGCGGCGCGGCGCGCAGGTGGTGCACATCAACCCGCTGGTCGAGGCCGGCGCGACGAAGACGATCGTCCCGCACGAGATGGTCGACATGGCGCTCTTCAAGGCGACCTCGGTGTCCGACATGAACATCCAGGTGCGGCCGGGCGGCGACCTCGCGCTGATGCGGGGCATGGCCAAGGTCGTCTTCGAGGCCGCGGAATCGGATCCGACGGTGCTCGACGCCGCGTTCCTGCGGGACTGCACCGCCGAGTTCGAGGCCTACCGCGACCTCGTCGCGGCCACGAGCTGGGACGAGATCACCGCCCAGGCGGGCCTGCCGGAGTCGGAGATCCGCCGCGCCGGGCAGGTGTACCTGGACGCGGACAAGACGATCATCGCGTGGTGCCTGGGCATCACCCAGCACGAGCACGGCGTGGACACCGTCCGCGAGATCACCAACCTGCTGCTGCTGCGCGGCAACATCGGCCGGCCCGGCGCGGGTCCGTCGCCCGTGCGCGGCCACAGCAACGTGCAGGGCAACCGCACGTGCGGCATCGACCACCGCCCGCCGCCGTGGATCGACAAGCTCGACGAGGTCTGCGGCATCGTCTCCCCGCGGGCCGGCGGCCTCGACACGGTGAACTCGATCGAGGGCATGCACGACGGGCGGGTGAAGGTCTTCGTCGGGATGGGCGGCAACTTCGTGCTCGCCGCGCCCGACACCGCGTACACCGCGGCCGGACTCCGCAAGACCGACCTCACCGTGCAGGTCAGCACCAAGCTCAACCGCAGCCACCTCGTGCACGGCCGCGCGGCCGTGATCCTGCCGTGCCTCGGCCGCACCGAGAAGGACGAGCAGCTCGCGGGCCTGCAGGGCGTGACCGTCGAGGACGCGATGAGCATGGTGCACATCTCCCGCGGCAAGCGCCGGCCCGCGTCGAAGGAGCTGAAGTCCGAGATGGCGATCATCGCCGGTATCGCGAAGGCGACGCTGCCCGACAGCCGGACGCCGTGGCAGTCCTACGTCGACGACTACGACCGCATGCGCGACGTGATGGCGCAGGTGCTCCCCGGCTTCGAGGGCTTCAACGAGCGGCTCAAGAACCCGGGTGGGTTCCGCATCCCGCAGCCCGCCCGCGAGCGGGACTTCCGCACGCCGTCCGGCCGGGCGAACTTCTCGCTGGCCCCGATGCCGAACGTGATCCCCGCGGACGAGGACGTGCTCATCCTCGGCACCATGCGCTCGCACGATCAGTGGAACACCACGATCTACTCGGCCAACGACCGGTACCGCGGCATCAAGAACCTGCGCGAGCTGATCTTCCTCAACGAGGCCGACATGGCCGCCCGCGGCCTCGCCGAGGGCGACTTCGTGGACATCACCTCCACCTCGCGCGACGGTTCGGAGCGCACGCTGCGCCGGTTCCGGGCGCTGAAGTACGACCTCCCCCGGGGCGCCGCGGCCGGCTACATGCCGGAGATGAACGCGCTCATCGGGATCGCCGACTACAGCACCCAGTCCGACCAGCCGCTCATGAAGAACGTCGCGGTGCGGCTGGTCAAGTCGGCCTAGCCCGGGAGCCGGTCGGCCCCCGGACCGGGGTCAGTACCGGGCGATCGTCTCCACCTCGTCGGCCTCGGACTCGAGGGTCTCGGGGTCGTCGTCGGGCGCACCGTCGACCTCCTTGCCGCCCGTGAGCAGCGAGGCGACCGCGCCGAGGAGGCAGACCACCGCGGCGAAGGAGAAGGCGAGCTCCAGGCCCGAGCGGAAGGGCTCGGCGATGAGGTGCGGGAAGAACTGCAGGCCCGTGAGGTGCTGGGTCTGCTCGGCCGTGAGGTGCAGCTGCGCCAGGTGCGGGCCGAGCAGCTCCTGCACCGGGTTGTAGCCGAGGAAGGCCGCGAACAGCACCGCCACCGGCGGCAGCGCGGCGATCTCCGAGGCGTACTGCGGGGGAACGCCGTTGGCCTGGAGCCCCGTCGACATGGCGCCGGGCAGCGAGCCCGACAGGCCCGCGATCATCAGCGAGAAGAACAGGCCGATCGAGAGCACCATGGCCGAGTTCTGGAAGGTCGTCATCATTCCCGAGCCCGACCCGCGGGACGTCGCGGGCAGCGAGTTCATCACGACCGCGCGGTTGGGCGAGCCGAACATGCCCATGCCGACGCCGTTGACGAACAGGATGACGGCGAAGGCCCAGTAGGCGAAGTCGACCGGCAGCGCGATGAGGGCGAGGAAGGTGAGCGCGGTGATGACGAGGCCCACGGAACTGAGTGCGCGGCCGCCGATCCGGTCCGAGAGGGCGCCGGAGATCGGGGCGGAGAGCAGGAATCCGACGGTCATCGGCACCATGTAGATGCCCGCCCACAGCGGGGTCTGCGTGTAGTCGTAGCCGTGCTGCGGCAACCAGATCCCCTGCAGCCAGATGATGAGCATGAACTGCAGCCCGCCGCGGCCCAGCGAGCCGCAGAGGTTCGCGGCGTTGCCCCACACGAACGCCCGGTTCCGGAACAGGTGCAGGTCGAACAGCGGGGAGTCGACCCGGAGCTCGATGACGCAGAAGACCGCGAGCACCGCCGCGCCGCCCAGCAGGCAGGCGAGCACGAACGGCGAGGTCCAGCCCATCGCGTGGCCGCCGTAGGGCTGGATGCCGTAGGTGATGCCGACCAGGACCGCGATGAGGCCGACGGCGAAGGTCAGGTTGCCCCACCAGTCCATCGTCGCCGGCACGCGGGCGCCGCGGTCCTCGAGTTTCAGGTACGCCCAGACGGTGCCGATCACCCCGAAGGGCACGGAGACCAGGAAGATCAGGTGCCAGTTGATCGGCGCGAGCAGGCCGCCGATGATCAGGCCCAGGAACGAGCCGGCGATCGCCGCGACGCTGTTGATGCCGAGCGCGAGCCCCCGCTGGTCGGGCGGGAAGGCATCGGTGAGGATCGCCGAGCTGTTCGCCATGAGGAAGGCACCGCCGATGCCCTGCACCACGCGCCAGCCGATGAGCCACAGGGCCGCGGCGTGCCCGTCGAACCAGGTCGCTGCCAGGAAGATCGACGAGATCGAGAAGATCAGGAAGCCCATGTTGTACATGCGGGCCCGCCCGAACATGTCGCCGAGCCGGCCGAAGGCGACCACGAGGACCGCGGTCACGACCAGGAAGCCCATCATCATCCACAGCAGGTAGCTGGTGTTGCCCGGCTCCAGCGGGTTCAGGTGGATGCCCTTGAAGATGTCGGGCAGCGCGATCAGCACGATCGAGCTGTTGATCGTCGCGATCAGCATCCCGAGGGTGGTGTTGGACAGGGCGATCCACTTGTACGAGTCGCTGTGCGGCTTCGATGCGGGGGTGTCGAGCAGGGCCGGCGCCAACGTTCCGTCCTTAAGGTTAGAAGATCTTATCTATCTACCTCGAGGAGCTTAGGCCTGCGAACGGAGTGCCGCCACGTGGGGCGGGAGGTGCGTCTTTTTCGCCCGATTCGGGACTGTCAGACCCGCCACTCGATCCGCTCGACCTGCTCTGGCGGCCACGGCGCGGGAGGAGCGAAGGGGGCGCCGGTCAGCGCGACGACCGAGACCGCCGATGCCGGCTTGCGGGCGGGGGCGCCATCCTCGTCCAGGAGGTAGAGCCACTGCCGGTAGCCGGCGTCGTCCCGCTCGGACCGCACCTGCACGCTGGAACCCAGGGGGATCGGCGCGAGGTACTCGATGATCGCGCGGTGCGGGGCCGCGAGAAGGGCGTCGCCGTCCAGGTCGTCCTCGACGAGCTGCAGGTACGCGGCGTTGTTGAGGTGCTGGTACGGATCGAAGTCGGTGGCGCGCAGTTTCACGGTGTAGTCGCCCGCCGAGGGTTCGGGCGGCGTGGCGGTGTTGAGCGCCTTCCAGCGCAGCCGGGTCTCCGTCACGTACTGCTGCAGGTACTCCATGCCGCCGTCGCTGATGTGCGTCGGCATCCCCGAGTCGGCGCTGAACCGGATCCAGAAGGCTTCGGTCTCGACGTGCCCACCGGCGCTGCCGCGCAGCGTGATCCGCATGTTGCACCACCTGGAGCTGGTGGACTCGCACCAGCGCAGCAGCGTCACGTCCGAGGGCCAGTGCAGCGGCTCGAGCACGTCGATGATGCTGCGGCGCACCAGCCAGTACGGGTCGGTGGCGTCGAAACCGCGGTGGAACATCTCGTCGTTCGCCATGTCCTGCAGGTAGCGCGCGATCCCGTCGAGCCGGACCCGCCGCTCGGGGTCGACGTCACCCGTCCGGACGGGCCAGCTCCTCTCGAAGGAGGGACCGGGAGGCGCTGCCTGCAGGAACTCGTAGTCACTCACATGGCGAGCCTAACGATGTGTGCGGTCAGCCGCGGCTGAACTTCGCCTTGAGGGCGTTGATCCGGTCCTCGTTCTTGTCGTGGCGCTCCTGCTTCTTCTGCTCGTGCGCCGCCTTGCGGGCGGCCTTCGCGGCGGCGTCCGCGGCGTCCTGCTGCGCCTCGAGCTCGCTGATCACCTCGTCGAGCGGGCGGCGCGCGATGCGGCCGCCGGCCCGCGCGACCTGCGCGTCGAGCGCATCGGTCGTCGGCTCCTCGGTCTGCACGATGATCGCGTTGTTGCCGGGCGGGAGCTGCTGCGCGAAGAGGGAGATCACGTCGTCGCTGTCGTCGAGGTTGCTCGCGTCCACCAGCGCGCCGGTCGCCGTGCCCACCGACATGCCGAGCAGCATGCCCACCGGGCCGCCGAGCACGCCCACGAGCATGCCGATGAGCGAACCGCTGAGGGTGCCGGTGCCCGTGGTGCCGTCGGTGGTCTCGGGGATGTCGTAGGTGCCGTCCGCGTTGCGCTCGACGATCGCGGAGGACACCACCCCGTACGTGTCCGCGGTGTTCTTGAGGTTCGAGTACTCCTCGTACGTGGCGGCGCGGGTGGGCAGGGAGATGACGGCAACGTATTCGCTCATGGCACTTCCTTGTATCCGTGGGTGATTCGTTCGGGGTGGTGACGCTGCAAAGCCTACGCTGCGATTGTGAAGAGGCGGTGGCATCGCGAGAACGGCCGCCGCGGCCGGCGACGGGCATGACAGGCTGTCCGCATGGCTGAGGTGACGATCGTCGGTGCCGGCGTGATCGGACTGTCGTGCGCGGTGCGCCTGCTCGAGGCGGGGCACGGTGTTCGCGTGTACGGGCGGGAACTCTCGCCCGGCCTGACCTCCGCGGTCGCCGCCGCCGTCTGGTACCCGTACCTCGCCGAGCCCCGCGACCGGGTGACCGGATGGTCCGCGGCGACGCTCGCCGAGTTCACGGCGCTCGCCGCCCGCGGCGTCGATGGTGTCGTCATGACGCCCGGTACCGAGATCTTCCGCGAACCGGTCCCGGAGCCGTGGTGGACCTCCGCCGTGCCGTCGGTCGAGCGGGTCGCGGCGCCGCGACCCGGTTACGCCGAGGGGTGGAGCTTCGTCTCGCCCGTCATCGAGATGCCCGTCTACCTGCCCTGGCTCGCGGCCCGCGTCCGCGAGCTCGGCGGCACCGTCGAACAGCGGGAGGTCCGGTCCCTCGACGAGCTGGACGGCACCGTCGTCAACGCGACCGGGCTGGGCGCGCGCGAGTTCGTCGGCGACGCCACGCTGGAGCCTGTCCGCGGGCAGGTGGTCTACCTCGAGCAGGTGGGCGTGGACCGTTGGTGGATCGACGATTCCGCGCTCGACCTCGGCGTCACCACGTACGTCGTGCCGCGCTCGAACGACGTCGTCGTCGGCGGCACCGAGGATCACGGCGCCGAGGACCTCACCGTCGACCCGGCCACCGCGGACGCCATCCTCGCCCGGGCCCGCGCGCTCGTCCCCGAGCTCGCGGACGCGCGGGTGCTCGGCCACAACATCGGCCTGCGGCCGTCCCGCCCGACGGTGCGCCTCGAGCGCGAGGGCGACGTCGTCCACTGCTACGGCCACGGCGGCGCCGGGGTGACCCTGAGCTGGGGCTGCGCCGACGAGGTCGCCGCGCTGGTCGGGTGAGCGCGGCCGCGTAACGTGCGCGGCAGGCGAAACGGGAGATGAGTACTGACGCCGATGCCCTTGGGGCACTGCGGTTCGTACCGTCGAGCGATGACGATCATCAGACACCGCCGGCACGTGCGCGCCGCCGCGACGATCTCCCTCCTCGGCCTCGCGGTCGTGGGCTGCGGCCCGCTCTCGGACGCGGCATCAGCTCCGGGCACGACCTCGAGAGGCCCCGTCGACGCTCTCACCGTGGAGGTCAGCGGCGGACCGACCGGGAAGTCGACCGAACTCGCCGAGCCCGTCACCTGCCGGTGGTACCAGTGGGGGACCCGCGGCCACCACTACACCTTCAACGGCGTCGTGCGGATCAACGGCCAGCCCTACCGGCTGTCGATCGGGCTCTCGTCGGTCGAGGAGGGCCGGACACGCTTCATGATCACGAGCATGAGCACCGGCGTCGTCACCTTCTACCGCGACTCGGCCGGCGTCGTCTCGGACGAGCGCTGGGCGTCCGGCCCCGTCACGAACGCGAGTCAGGTCAAGGGAACCATCACCCTCGACGCGGACAAGTCCGGCAGTATCGACGCCGTGCTGTCCCGGCAGAAGGGGACCCCGGGTACGCCGCTGACGATCAGGGCCTCGTGGAGCTGCGCGACGATCCTCGGGGCGCCGTGATGCGGACGCCGGGGCGGTGCTGCCGGGGCGGTCAGCGGGTGCCGTAGTCGGGCGTGCGCGGCGGGGCGGTCGGCGGCGCGGAGGCACCGGTGGGCGGGAGGACGCGGGTCGTGACGCGGACGGAGCTGGGCGTGGTCGGGGTGACGGTGGTGTCCGAGGCCTGCAGGAAGGTGAAGCCGAGGAAGCCGGCGACGGCGAGGACGCCCACCAGGAGAACAGCGATGCCGCCCTTGAGGATCCCGGTGCCGCGGGACGATTCGGTGGGCTCCGGGGCGGGCCCGGCCGCGCGGAGTTCCGTGCGTGCGAAGTGCTCGGCGGCGGGCGTCGTCGTAGGAGGCACTGCCGGCAGGGCGATCGCCTGCGTCGTCGGAGGTGGGGCGGGGACGGGCGCCGCTCCGGACAGCGCGGCGACGAACGACGCGCAGTCCTGGAAGCGGTCCCGCGGCTCCTTCGCCAGCACCGTCGCGAACACCGCGTCGAGGTAGCCGGGCAGGGTGGGCACGCGCTCGGTGATCCGGGGGATCGGCCGGTTCAGGTGCGCGGACATGAGGGCGACGGAGGTGCCGGCGTACGGGGTCGTGCCCGTGAGCATCTGGAACGCGGTGCAGCCGAGCGAGTAGACGTCGGCGCGCAGGTCCAGCGGGCGGCCCTCGATCGCCTCCGGCGCGATGTAGCTCATCGTGCCCACGGTGACCCCGGTCGAGGTCAGCGACGTCGTCTCCCCGGCGGCCTTGGCGATCCCGAAATCGACGAGCTTCACCGTCGTCGCGCGGCCGCCCGTCAGCCGCACCAGGATGTTCGCGGGCTTGACGTCCCGGTGTGTGATGCGGTGCTCGTGCCACCCGAAGTCGAGCGCCGCCCCGGCGCCGGCGACGATGTCGGTGACCAGGCCCAACGGCATCGGCCCGTTGCGCGCGAGGATCACCGCGACGTCGTCGCCCGCGACGTACTCCATCGCCAGCCACAGCCGGCCGTCGACCTCGCCGCGGTCGTACATGCCCACGATGTTCGGATGCGACAGGATCGACAGGACGTCCGCCTCCCGGCTGAACCGCGCCTTGAAGTCCGCGTTGCGCGAGACGCTCGAGTCCAGCAGCTTCAGCGCGTCCCGGCGGGGCAGCCGGGGATGCTGGACGAGGAAGACCTCGCCCATGCCCCCGCTGCCGAGGCGGCGCAGTACGCGATAGCCCGCGATCTCCTGTGCCTCCCCCGTTCCCTCTCCCATGCGACAGCAATTTACCCGGGACGGGACTACCGTCGGAGTATGTGCCGGAACATCACTGAACTGCGGGGACTCGAACCCGCCGCCACCGACGAGGAGATCGAGGCCGCTGCGCGGCAGTACGTGCGCAAGGTCTCGGGGATTCAGAAGGTCAGCGACGCCAACCACGACGCCTTCGAGCTCGCGGTCGCCAAGGTGACCGCCGCGACGGAGGAACTGCTCGACGCGCTGCCCGCGCGCCGGCAGCCGCCGAAGACGGTGCCGCCGCTGCGCCGCCCGGAGGTCAGGGCGCGGATCGAGGCAAGAGCCGCCGCGGCCGAGTCCGCGTGACCGGACCGGCCTCGCTCCCGTGACGTTCGGCGGGACTTAGCTCAGTCCCCGTCGTCGGTGGTCGTGGTGTCGCCGGACCCGGTCGCGTCGGTGGGCGTGGTGGCGTCGCCCGACCCGGGGGCGTCGACGGTGGCCGACGGGCTTTGCCCGGCGCCCGCGGCATCGTCGGGGCTCGTCGACCGCGCGCCCGTGCTCGTCGGCCCGCCGGTCGACGGCGTCGTGAGCGCCCGCTCCAGGATCCGCGCGTTCTCCGCCGCCACCGCGCCCGCGGCGTCCAGCCCGGCCTGGACGGCGGCGACGGGGTCGCCGGACTCCGCGAGCGTCGTCGCGGCGGAGTTCGCGGTCTGCGTCGCCCCGAGCAGCGAGAGCTCCGGGACGTAGAAGGCCGCGGCGAAGAAGGCGTTCGTCCCCTGCACCACCGCGGTCTCCGCCGCGCCCTGCGGCACCGGCGTGATGCCGAAGTCCGGAGGCGTCGTGAGCGGCGGCGGCGTCGGCGCAACCGGGGGCAGCGGCTGTTGCAGCGCCGCGTACAGATCGGTGCGCAGCGCCCCGACCGAGCCGGTGCCGCCCCCGATCCGCATCAGATCGAGTAGGCCGATGACCACGCCGTTCTGGAACCGCGGCACCACCTGATTGAGATCGTTGCCGATGATGCCGGTCATCGCCGCATCCGCGGGACCGGTCACCGCCGCCGCCCCCGCGCCGAGCGCGCGGAACGGGCCGCCCGCGGCCGCGGCGAGCGCCGCGCCCGGCGCGGCGACCACCCCTGCGGGCACCCCGATCGCACCCTGCAGCGCGTACGGGCAGATCGCGGCGCAGTTCTCCAGTTGGTTCTGCGCGAACTCGCCGAGCAGCGCGCCCGGCGGCGGCGACGCTCCGAACGCAGGGGCGGCCGCGCACAGCGCCAGCGCCGCCGCGAGGGAGAGGGAGTGCCGCACACGCATGGCAGTGAATCTACTCCGTCTGTGATCCGCATCACAGAGCGATCTCCACCTCGGCCTCCACCCGCGGGTGGATCCGATCGGCGCAGGTCGCGGGCATCGTCGACGGCATGACACCGGCACTGGAACTCAGATCCCTGACCAAGACCTACGCGACCCCGACGGGGGAGCGGGTCACCGCCGTCGACGGCGTCGACCTCACCGTCCGCCAGGGCGAGGTGGTCGCCTTCCTCGGCCCCAACGGCGCGGGCAAGAGCACCACCATCGACATGATCCTCGGCCTCATCACCCCGGACGCCGGCACCGCGACGCACACCGGCACCGTCGCCGCCGTGCAGCAGTCGGGCGGGCTCCTCCCCGCGCTCACGGTGCAGGACACCGTCGACCTGATCGCGTCGCTGCACCCCGGTTCCGATCCGGACGCCGCGATCGCCCGCGCCGGCCTCGACGACCTGCGGCGGCGCACCGTCGGGAAGTGTTCCGGCGGGCAGCAGCAGGCGCTGCGGTTCGCCCTGGCCCTGCTCGCCGAGCCCGACCTGCTCGTCCTCGACGAGCCCACCGCCGGCATGGACGTCGACGCGCGGCGCCGGTTCTGGGCCGCCGTCCGCGCCGACGCCGGCCGCGGCACGACGGTCCTGTTCGCCACTCACTACCTCGAGGAGGCGGACCAGTTCGCCGACCGGGTGGTCATGATCGCGGGCGGACGGATCGTCGCCGACGGCGCCACCGCCGACGTCCGGGCCGCCGCCACCGGGCGGCGGGTCTCCGCGGTCCTCGGCCCCGACGGTGCCGCCGCCCTCGTCGCGGCCGTGCCCGGCCTCCGCGTGGCGGAGGTGCGCGGCGAGCGCACCGTCTTCGCCGTCGACGGCGACCCGCGCGCGTCCGACGACGCGCTCCGCTTCCTGCTCACCCGTACCGACGCCCGCGACGTGGAGACCCTCACGCACGGTCTCGAAGAGGCGTTCCTGCAGCTCACCGAGGAGAAGGCATGACCACCATCGCGACCTGGGGCCTGACGCCCCGCTTCCTGCTGCTCGACGTGCGGCGCCAGCTGCGCAACCGGCAGACCCTCATCATCACGACCGTCCTGCCGGTGGTGCTGTACCTGGCGCTGCACGCCCAGGCGGGGCCGGACGCGCGGTTCGCGCACGGCGACTTCGCCGCCTGGATGATGATCGGCCTCGCGCTCTACGGCTCCGCGGCGGCGGCCACGACGACCGCCGCCCAGGTCGCGGCGGAGCGCTCGACCGGCTGGGTGCGCACCCTGCGGCTCACGCCCCTGCGGCCGCCCGGCTACATCGCCTCGAAGGTGGTGAGCGCCCTGACCATGTCGGCGTTCCCCGTGATCGTGCTCGCGGCGCTGGCCGCGGTGACCGGCGCGCAGGCCGAGCCGCAGGTCTGGGTGCTCTCGCTGCTCCTCGCGTGGCTCGGCTCGGCGCTGTTCGGCGCGCTGGGGCTCGCCCTCGGGCTCGCGCTGCGGCCCGAGATCGTGATGCACGTGCCGGGGCTGCTGCTCACGGTGCTCGCCTTCGGCGGCACCGTCTTCTTCCCCCTCTCGGGCGGGATGCTGACCGCCGCGCAGCTCACGCCGATGTACGGGATCACCGCGCTCGCCCGCTACCCGCTGACCGGCGGCGAGATGCTCTCCGGCGGGCACGTCTCCCTGCTCGGGGCCGTGGTCAACGTGGTCGTGTGGTTCGCGGTCTTCGCGGGCGCCGCGGCCCTCGCATACCGGCGCAGCGGCGAGCGCTGAGCGGTTCGCCATGATTGTGAGCTGAATCACACCGGCGTAGCGTGGGGGCATGTCCACGACTACGCGAACTACACCGAACCTCCTCGAGCGGGTGAAGTACCTCATGGGGATGCGCCTGCCCGACTCCATGCGCGACTGGGTGGTCAACGACGCCACCGGCCCCGGCCACAACCGTCGCTTCTTCATCCGCGGGGCGCTGATGTTCGTGCCCTTCCTCGTCGTCGCCCTGCTGCTCCCGTCGCCGCTGTGGGTCAAGCTCGCCCTCGTCGCGATGATGGCCCTGCCGGCCATCGTCTTCGTCGGCGGCCTGCGCTCGATCTACCTGCAGGAACTGCTGGTCGACAACGGCATCGACCCGCACACCGAGAGCGGCAGCCAGCTCGCCGAGCACCGTCGCCGCGCGCAGGTCTACGAGGAGAAGTACCGGCACCGGGCGGCGTAACCTCGCCGGGTGACGGCAGAACGCTCATGGGCTCCGGGGTACTTCCTCGACCTGCACGGCACCGTCGGCGTGCTCCGCCGCGGCGCGGGCGATCCGGCCTACGCGCGCACGCCCGACGGTGCGCTGTGGCGGGCCGTGCACACCCCGGACGGGCCGGGGACGCTGCGCCTGCGCCTCGTCGACGGCACGGTGACGGCGCAGGCGTGGGGGAGCGGCGCGGACTGGCTCCTCGACCACGCCCCCGCGATGGTCGGCGCGGACGACGAGCCGTCGGCCCTGGTTCCGCGCCACGACGTCGTCGAGCGGGCGGTCGCGGCCTCGCCCGGACTGCGCCTGACCCGGTCGAACCGGGTCTGGGAGACGCTCGTCCCGACGGTGCTGGAGCAGAAGGTCGTGGGCGCGGAGGCGTGGCGGTCCTGGCGGTACCTGGTCCGACGGTTCGGCACGGTCGCCCCGGGGCCGACGGGCGGACCCGACCTGCGGGTGCCGCCGCCGCGCGCCGCCTGGGCCGCGATACCCGGCTGGGAGTGGCACCGCGCCGGCGTGGAACCCGTCCGGATGCGCACGATCATCGGGGCGAGTGCTGTGGAGGTCGAGCATCGGCCCGCGAAGCTCGGGGCCCTCCCCGGCATCGGGCCGTGGACCGTCGGCGACCTGCTGGGCCGGGCGTGCGGCGACCCGGACGCCGTGCCCGTCGGCGACTACCACCTGCCGCGGATCGTGGGAATAGCGCTCGCGGGCGAGGCGTTGGACGATCCCGGAATGCTCGACGTGCTCGAGCCCTATCGGGGTCAGCGCGGGCGGGTGATCAGGCTGCTGGTCCGAGCGGGTGTCGACCGCGAACGCCGCGGGCCACGGGTGGCCGTGCGCGACTATCGTGGCCTGTAGGCAATGCATTTTGACCAGTGTGAGTTCAGGCGGGTAAGCTAGGTCGCCGTGCCTGGGTAACCAGGACTGTTCACACGTGTCCATGGCTAGGCCGGACCTCCGGAACCGCCCACGGATACGCGACACGCCCGACCTCGGGGTACGTGCGAGGCCGGTAGCTACTTCCCGGAAACGGGACTGACCAGCGGAAACGGCGAGAGTCGTTGAAGCGGGTGGGGCCGCGCTGCGGAAGTCGTTCTCCCCTTCGCGGGGGCGCGCGGCTTGCCCGGAGCTACAACCGCAGCAGCAGGAAGAGTCGACCGTGCGGTCGGCGACAGCCGAAACGAAGGAAACAGCGCTTCTATGCCAACTATCAACCAGCTGGTCCGCAAGGGCCGCCGGGACAAGGCCACCAAGACGAAGGTGGCCGCCCTCAAGGGCTCGCCGCAGCGTCGTGGCGTGTGCACCCGCGTCTACACCACGACCCCGAAGAAGCCGAACTCGGCTCTCCGTAAGGTCGCCCGCGTCCGCCTGACCACCTCGGTCGAGGTCACCGCGTACATCCCCGGCGAAGGCCACAACCTTCAGGAGCACTCGATGGTGCTCGTCCGCGGCGGTCGTGTGAAGGACCTCCCGGGTGTTCGCTACAAGATCATCCGTGGCTCGCTCGACACCCAGGGTGTCAAGAGCCGCAAGCAGGCCCGCAGCAAGTACGGCGCGAAGAAGGAGAAGGGCTGATGCCTCGTAAGGGACCGGCGCCCAAGCGCCCCGTCGTCAACGACCCCGTCTACGGCTCGCAGGTCGTCACGCAGCTCGTGAACAAGGTGCTCCTGGACGGCAAGAAGTCGACCGCCGAGCGCATCGTCTACGGCGCGCTCGAGGCCACCCGTGAGAAGACCGGCACCGATCCGGTTCTCACCCTCAAGAAGGCGCTCGACAACGTGCGCCCGTCGCTCGAGGTGAAGAGCCGCCGCGTCGGTGGCGCCACCTACCAGGTGCCGATCGAGGTGAAGGCCGGTCGCGCCAACACCCTGGCTCTGCGCTGGCTGGTGACCTTCACGCGGCAGCGTCGCGAGAAGACCATGGTCGAGCGTCTCGCCAACGAGATCCTCGACGCGAGCAACGGCCTGGGCGCTTCCGTGAAGCGTCGCGAGGACACCCACAAGATGGCCGAGGCCAACCGGGCGTTCGCGCACTACCGCTGGTGATCTGATCCCGCGGGCCGGCCCACCGGCCGGCCCGCGGGACACCGGAGAACCGCTGCCGCTACCGAGCTGCAGGTGCCGCTCCCGCGGCGGAGTTCCAACCATCCTTTAACGAGAACGAGGCTTACCACCGTGGCACAGGAAGTGCTTACCGACCTCACGAAGGTCCGCAACATCGGCATCATGGCGCATATCGATGCCGGTAAGACCACCACTACCGAGCGCATCCTCTTCTACACCGGTGTGAACTACAAGATCGGTGAGACCCACGACGGTGCCTCGACCACCGACTGGATGGAGCAGGAGAAGGAGCGTGGTATCACCATCACCTCCGCCGCCGTGACCTGCTTCTGGAACGGCAACCAGATCAACATCATCGACACCCCCGGGCACGTCGACTTCACCGTCGAGGTGGAGCGTTCGCTCCGCGTGCTCGACGGCGCCGTGGCCGTCTTCGACGGCAAGGAGGGCGTCGAGCCCCAGTCGGAGCAGGTCTGGCGTCAGGCCGAGAAGTACGACGTCCCGCGTATCTGCTTCGTCAACAAGATGGACAAGCTGGGCGCCGACTTCTACTTCACCGTGCGCACCATCGAGGAGCGCCTCGGCGCGAAGCCCCTCGTCCTGCAGCTGCCGATCGGCGCCGAGGATGCCTTCGACGGCGTCGTCGACCTCATCGAACAGAAGGCCATCACCTGGCGCGGCGTCGTGCCGACCGGTGCTGAGCCGACCATCGAGGAGATCCCCGCCGATCTCGTCGACAAGGCCGCCGAGTACCGCGAGAAGCTGCTCGAGACCGTCGCCGAGTCCGACGAGGCTCTGATGGAGAAGTACTTCGCCGGCGAGGAGCTCTCGATCGAGGAGATCAAGGGCGCCATCCGCAAGCTCACCGTCTCGCGCGAGCTCTACCCCGTGCTGTGCGGCTCGGCGTTCAAGAACAAGGGCGTCCAGCCCATGCTCGACGCCGTGATCGACTACCTCCCCAGCCCGCTCGACGTCCCCTCCATCGAGGGTCACGCCGTGGGCGACGAGGAGAAGATCATCTCGCGCAAGCCCAGCAAGGACGAGCCCTTCTCGGCCCTGGCCTTCAAGATCGCCGCGCACCCCTTCTTCGGCAAGCTGACGTTCGTCCGCGTGTACTCGGGTCACATCGACTCGGGCACCGGCGTGCTCAACGCCACGAAGGGCAACAAGGAGCGCATCGGCAAGCTCTTCCAGATGCACGCCAACAAGGAGATGCCCGTCGAGGATGCGACCGCCGGTCACATCTACGCGATGATCGGTCTCAAGAACACCACCACCGGTGACACCCTGTGCGACCCGGCGAACCCCATCGTCCTCGAGTCGATGACGTTCCCGGATCCGGTCATCAACGTCTCGATCGAGCCGAAGACCAAGTCCGACCAGGAGAAGCTGGGCGTCGCGATCCAGAAGCTCGCCGAGGAGGATCCCACCTTCTCCGTCGAGCTCGACGATCAGACCGGCCAGACCGTCATCGGCGGCATGGGCGAGCTGCACCTCGACATCCTCGTCGACCGCATGCGTCGCGAGTTCAAGGTCGAGGCCAACGTCGGCAAGCCGCAGGTGGCGTACCGCGAGACGATCCGCAAGACCGTCGACAAGCACGAGTACACCCACAAGAAGCAGACGGGTGGCTCCGGCCAGTTCGCGCGCGTCATCATCAAGCTCGAGCCGCTCACCGAGGCCGAGGACGGCGTCACCTACGAGTTCGTGAACGCCGTCACCGGTGGTCGCGTGCCGAAGGAGTACATCCCCTCGGTCGACGCCGGTGCGCAGGACGCGCTGCAGTACGGCGTGCTCGCGGGCTACCCGATGGTCAACGTCAAGGTGTCGCTGCTCGACGGCGCGTACCACGACGTCGACTCGTCCGAGATGGCGTTCAAGATCGCCGGCGCGCAGGCCTTCAAGGAGGCCGCGCGCATGGCCGGTCCCGTCATCCTCGAGCCCATCATGGCTGTCGAGGTCACGACCCCCGAGGATTACATGGGTGACGTGATCGGCGACCTCAACTCCCGCCGTGGCCAGATCCAGGCCATGGAGGAACGCAGTGGTGCCCGTGTCGTCAAGGCGCAGGTCCCGCTGTCGGAGATGTTCGGCTACATCGGCGACCTCCGGTCGCGGACCCAGGGCCGGGCTAACTACTCCATGGTCTTCGACTCGTACGCCGAGGTTCCGGCGAACGTGGCGAAGGAGATCATCGCGAAGGTGAACGGGGAGTAATTCTCCCCGCTCTCCGGAGCGTGACGCCACAGAACAATTCCGCGGCGTCGAACAACTGAAGTAAATACACCCGCTTGTGGGGCAACCGGCCTCTCAAGCACCTACGTCCAGGAGGACATCAAGTGGCGAAGGCGAAGTTCGAGCGGACGAAGCCGCACGTGAACATCGGCACCATCGGTCACGTCGACCACGGCAAGACCACCCTGACGGCTGCCATCACCAAGGTTCTGGCCGAGAAGTACCCGGACCTGAACGAGGCCTCGGCCTTCGATCAGATCGACAAGGCGCCGGAGGAGAAGGCTCGTGGTATCACGATCAACATCTCCCACGTCGAGTACCAGACGGAGAAGCGTCACTACGCTCACGTCGACGCTCCCGGTCACGCCGACTACATCAAGAACATGATCACCGGTGCGGCCCAGATGGACGGCGCGATCCTGGTCGTGGCCGCCACCGACGGCCCGATGCCCCAGACGCGTGAGCACGTGCTGCTCGCCCGCCAGGTCGGCGTGCCCTACATCCTGGTCGCCCTGAACAAGTGCGACATGGTCGACGACGAGGAGATCCTCGAGCTCGTCGAGATGGAGGTCCGCGAGCTGCTGGGTTCGCAGGAGTTCGACGAGGACGCCCCCGTCGTCCGCGTTTCGGGCTACCAGGCGCTGCAGGGCGACCCCAAGTGGACCGAGTCGATCCTCGAGCTGATGAACGCGGTCGACACCGCGATCCCGGATCCCGAGCGTGAGACCGACAAGCCCTTCCTCATGCCCGTCGAGGACGTCTTCACGATCACCGGTCGTGGCACCGTCGTCACCGGTCGTGTCGAGCGCGGCATCGTCAACGTCAACGAGGAGGTCGAGATCGTCGGCATCCGCGAGAAGTCGACGAAGACCACCGTCACCGGCATCGAGATGTTCCGCAAGCTGCTGGACTCGGGCCAGGCGGGCGACAACGTCGGCCTGCTGGTCCGTGGCCTCAAGCGTGAGGACGTCGAGCGCGGCCAGGTCGTCGTGAAGCCCGGCACCACCACTCCCCACAAGGAGTTCGAGGGCCAGGCGTACATCCTGTCGAAGGACGAGGGCGGCCGCCACACCCCGTTCTTCAACAACTACCGCCCGCAGTTCTACTTCCGTACCACGGACGTGACCGGCGTCGTGACCCTCCCCGAGGGCACCGAGATGGTCATGCCCGGCGACAACACCGAGATGAGCGTCAAGCTCATCCAGCCGGTCGCCATGGACGAGGGCCTGCGCTTCGCGATCCGCGAGGGTGGCCGCACCGTCGGTGCCGGCCGCGTCACCAAGATCATCGCCTGATCTTCGGTAACCAGCCGTGAACGGCGCCTCTCCCTTCGGGGAGGGGCGCCGTTCCGCGTTTCCGGGCTTCTCGGGTTCGCGCCCCGGCGTTCGCGCGATCGGCGATAATCGCCACGACACGTGGGCCGGGCCCACCGGAGGCGAGGAGCGAGACGATGCCGAAGCTGATGAGGGCGGTGGCGGCCGCGGCCGTGGCGCTGGGGTGCGCCGCGCTGGTGCAGGCGCCCGCGCAGGCCGACGGCCGGCTCGACGAGGGCCGGTTCGTCGTGGCCTCGAAGAACCTCCACGACTTCACCAAGCCGTTCGGCGATCGGACCACCGACGCCCAGATGGTCCGGTTCGGCTACCGGGCGTGCGCCGCGCTCGACCGGAACCCGGGGAGCACCGCCGGGGCGACGCGCGCGCTCTACAACGACGAGCGGGCGTACCCGCTGTGGGAGCGGCAGCAGCTCGTCTTCTACGCGGCGCAGTACCTGTGCGTCCGCCACTGGGACCGGTACAAGACGTACCCCTGATGGCCGCTCAGCGCGCCAGGTAGCGCGCGAAGGTCCAGCCGTAGATCGCGGACTCCAGGTCGTGCCGGGCCGCGGCGATCGTGACCTCCACCAGCGCGCGCTCGACGAGCCGGGACCGGAGCGCCGCACCGTCGGGCGGGCCGCCGCCGGCGGTCAGCGACCGCGGCGGGGTGCGCGCCAGGTTCAGCGCATCGGCGAGGGCGTCCTGGTCGAGCAGCAGCTGATCGCCCACCGCCGCGGGCACGTCCCGGCCGGCGGCGAGGTACCGTCGCGCCTCCGCGCGGGCCTCGTCGACGCCGATCGCGTACTCGGGCTCGACGGTGATCCGCTCCAGGTCGCGGAGGAGGGCGCGGGCCTGGCGATCGGCCTCGTCGGGGTACAGGGTGCGGATGTGCGCGACGCGGGCGGGGGAGGCGACGGCCTCGAAGCGCGTGACCCGGTACGGCAGTACCTGCCCGGGATGGCGCTCGCCGACGAGCTTCCACGGGCCGTTCGGGATGTGGTGCGCCCGGCTGGGGTGGGTGGTGGCGACCGCGTGGATCGTGTAGCCCTCGGCCTCCGCGAACTCCACCAGCTGCCGCACGGGATCGTCGACGGTGGCCCACGCGGCCGCCGTGGGGACGTTCCACAGCACGCGCACGCCCGCGGGGACGATGGTGCCGAGCGGCAGCCAGCCGGCGTCGGTGGTGGTCACGACGAGCAGCGGCTCGGGCCCGCGGGTGAGGTAGGCGGCGGCCCAGTTCAGGCCCGACTCCGGCAGGTGCGGACCGCCCCGGAGCGAGCCGAGGATCGACCCGATGACGGCTCGGACCTGATGGACGGCAGGGTTTTCCGGCGGCACGCCCTCGGGTACCGGGCGGCGCACGATCGGTACGGGGATCAGTAGCGGAAGGTCGATGACACCCTCCTCGTGCGACCGTCGTAGTGCGATCGCAAGTCTATCGGATGCCCTGTGGGGTCGCCCGACGCGTCCGTACCCTGCATCCATGGACACAGCACGCGCCGATCGCGGCTTCGTCGGCACGTTCCTCCGGACCCTCGCCTTCGTGATGCTGTGCGGGATCGTCGGGCCGATCTTCCTGGTGCTGTACTTCGTGATCGGCGACCGGTCGCTGCAGTGGATGTTCTGGACCGGCGCGGCGATCACGGTGCTCAACGTGCTCATCGCCTTCGCCATCGCGTACGGCGCGGACAACCGGCGCGAGAAGATCGCCCGCATGATGGCGACGGGCCGGATGGCCCTCGCCGACCTCACGTCGGTCGAACAGACCACCGTCGAGATCAACGGGCAGCCCCTGATGAAGCTCGGCCTGCGGATCCACGGCGACGGGGTGCCGACGTTCGACGCGCAGATCCGCAAGACGGTGCCGATCGTGGCGCAGGGGCTGCTGCACCGCCGCGTGCTCGCGGTCGTCGTCGACCCCGCGACGCGGGAGTTCGAGATCGACTGGCAGGCGTCGGCGCTGGTGGCGGGTTCGGTGCCGGCGCAGTTCTCGTCGGCGGAGGACGGCCGGACCTACGACCTCAGCGGGCAGCCCGGCCCCCTGATCGCGATCCTGGAGGTCCTCCGCCGGCACGGGATCGCGACGGACGGCACCGTCGACCTGCGGAACGGCGATCCGTACCTCCGGCAGGAGGTGATGGCGATCGTCCGGCAGTACGGGCGGCAGCCGGGCGCGGCGGCCACCGACGGGAGGTCGCTCACCGAGCGGCTGGACGAGCTGGACGCGCTGCGGGCGGCCGGGCGGATCAGCGAGCGCGAGTACGGGGAGGCCCGGCGGCGGCTGCTGGGAACGACGTAGGCCCGGCGATCCCTGTCGGGTTCGCCGGGCCGTCGCGCGGTTCCGCTATCCGCTCTTGCGACGGAACTGCTGCTGGTGGCTCTCCGACCCGTGCGGGGTCGCGGGCTTCGCGGACCCGTCCAGGTGGGCGGAACCCTTGCGGTTCGACGCGTTCTTGCGTTCGAGTGCTTCCTTGAACTTGTCGGCGATACCGTCGTCGGTCATGGGGTCTCCTCTGGTCGGCGTGCGTTCACGCTAAACCGGACCGGGGCGGATGTCATCCGATTTGCCGCGAATCCGTTCGCAGGGGGAAGGATGGGGGATATGAGCATGTACGTGGTGACGGGTGCGGCGTCGGGTCTCGGCGCGGCGACGGCGGAGCGGCTGCACGCCGCCGGGCACGGCGTGATCGGCGTCGACCTGCGCGGGACCGACGTCGAGGCCGATCTCGGGACGCCCGGGGGCCGGTTCGAGGCCGTCGCGCGGATCGGCGAGCTGGTGGGCTCCGCGCCGCTCGCCGGCTTCGCCGCGTTCGCCGGGCTGGGGCCGGCCGCGGGCCGCTCGGGCGCGTCGGTCGTCGCGGTGAACTACTTCGGGGCGGTCGACCTGCTGGTGGGGCTGCGGCCCCTGCTCGCCCGCGGGCCGTCGGCGGCGCTGCTGGTGAGCTCGAACTCCACGACCACGCAGCCGGGCTGGCCGCTGCAGCTGGCCGAGATGTGCCTCGACGGCGACGAGCACGCCGCTTCCGACCTCGCCGACTCCTACGGCGAGTACGCCTCGATCCTGGCCTACCCGGCGACGAAGGCCGCGCTGGCCTACTACGTGCGCACGCACGCCGCCGAGTACGTGCGGCAGGGCATCCGGCTCAACGCCATCGCGCCGGGGCTCATCGACACCCCGATGACGCAGGCCGGGCGCGCCGACCCGCAGCTCGGTGCCGCGATGGACGCCTTCCTCGAGCTGATCCCCGCCGGCCGCGCCGGGAAGCCGGAGGAGATCGCCGCGCTCGCGCAGTTCCTGCTCGGCCCCGAGTCCGGGTACTGCGTGGGCTCCGTCGTCTTCGCCGACGGTGGCCTCGACGCCCAGCAGCGCCCGACGGACTGGCCGCGGCCCGCGTCGCCGCCGGAGGCGCCCCAGGCGTAGGTCAGAACCGGATCACCTGGCGGAGACCGGCTTCCTACTCCACAGTGCCGACCCGAGCGTGATCAGCAGACTCAGGGCGACGAAGCCGGAGCCCGCGAGGAACGCGCGATCCATGCCCGAGATCAAATCCGGCACCGTCGTCGTCGCACCCTCGCCGGAGCTGATTCCGGAGATCGCGATGAGCACAGCGAGGCCGAGCGCTACGCCGCCGGCCTGCTGCGCCGTCTGCATCAGGCCCGCGGCCGCGCCCGCATCGGAGGCGGGGACGCCCGAGAGGATGCGGCTGGTGAAGGGCATGAAGGCGAGCCCGCCGCCGATACCGAGCAGGAGTGTGGGGACGAACACGGCGGCCCAGTAGCCGCTGCTCGTGGTGAGTTGTGCAAGCTGGAAGTGCCCCACGGCCAGCAGGATCGTGCCGACGACCGCGACCGGCGCGGGCCCGAATCGGTTCACCAGGCGCGGCGAGATCCGGGAGACGCCGAAGATGCCCAGCGTCAGTGGGAGGAAGGCGACGCCCGTCAGGAACGCGGAATAGCCGTGTACCACCTGGAGGAACTGCACCAGGAAGAAGAACGCGGTCATCTGCGGGCCCACGATGAGCACGAACCCGACCAGTGCGGCCACCCGGTGGGGATCCCGGAGCAGGCGGAACGCGAACAGCGGGTGATCGGTGCGACGTTCGACGACGCAGAGCGTGGCCAGGGCGATCACTGCTACGCCGAACGCCGCCACGGTGCGCGGCGCGATGCCGCTCTCGGGGAGCCAGACGAAGCCGGCGACGAGCGATGTCATGCCGATGGTCGCGGCGAGCGCGCCGGGCACGTCGAAGGGCTCGCGTCGACGGGGCGTTCTCGGGAGCAGCCGGGATCCGAGGACCAGCGCGGCGATCCCGATCGGCACGTTGATGAAGAAGGCCCAGCGCCAGGACGCCCACGAGGTGAGGGCGCCGCCGAGGAGCAGGCCGACCGAGCCGCCGCCGGAGCTGACCGCCGCGAACAGGCCGAGCGCGCGGTTGCGCGCGGCGCCCTCCGGCTGTGACCGGGTGAGCAGGGCCAGCGCCGCCGGCGCGGCGATCGCCGCACCCACGCCCTGCACCGCGCGGGCGGCGACCAGCCAGACGCCCGTCAGGGCGAACCCGCCGAGCACTGAGCCGATGAGGAAGACGACGAGCCCGCCGAGGAAGGTTCGCCGGTAGCCGAGCACGTCGCCGAGACGCCCGCCCAGCAGGAGCAGCCCGCCGAACGCCAGGGTGTAGGCGTTGAGTACCCACGACAGGTCGGCGGCGGAGAAGCCGAACGCGCTGTGCACGATCGGTAGCGCGACGTTCACGACGGTGGCGTCCAGCACGAGCATGAGCTGGACGGTGAGGATGACGGAGAGGATGAGGCCGGGGCGCGCAGGCGCTCCTGGTCGGTCCGGGAGAGCCGATGCGGTGATCGTCGACATGAAGTGTGTCCTGATTCACTGGTGATGGCGGGTCGATGGTCCCCGGTTCTCGGCCGAGGGGCTACGATGTGGAGAGCGGCTCCGGTTTTTCGGAGATGAATCGGCGAATCGGAGGCCCTCTCCGGTTACGCTACGGAGGCAGTCTCCGGTTTGCAAGGGGTGTGAGCGAAGTGTCCGAAAGGTCGGTATCGGTCGGCGGTGCGCCACGGGTCGAGGCGCCGCGCCCGCTGCGTGCGGACGCACAGCGCAACCGCGACAAGATCCTCGCGGTCGCCCGCGAGGCGTTCGGTGATCGCGGAGCCGATGCGTCTCTCGATGAGATCGCCAAAGCCGCGGGCGTCGGGCCGGGCACCCTGTACCGGCACTTCCCGACCCGCGCGCATCTGCATCGCGCAGTCCTGGACGACTGGCAGGTGGAGGTCGCCGCCGACGGGGAGCGGCTGATCGCCCTCGCCGACGTCGAACCGGAGCGCGCCCTCTCCGAGTGGGCGCACAGCCACTACGAGCACAAGTCGTTCTTCCGCGGCCTGCACGCTCGCCTGCTCGCCGACGCGGACGACGACGACACCTCGGTCCTCTACAGCTGCAAGACCGCACTCGGCTCCGCCGGCGAGGGTGTCCTCGAGCGCGCGCGGGCCGCCGGCCTCGTGCGCCCCGAGATCGGCTACCGCACCGTGTCGCAGCTGATCAGCGGTATCGGCATGGTCGCCGAGCAGGTGCCGGACGGCATCGACGTCGCCGGTCAGATCGGCATCGTCCTGGCCGGCATCCGGCCCGCGACCTAGGCGTCAGAAGCGGATCACCTGGCGGACGGCGGCACCGTCGGCCAGGGAGTCCATACCCTCGTTGATCTGCGCCAGCGTGATGACGCCGCTGATCAGCTTCTCGACCGGCAGGCGGCCGGCGCGCCACATCTCGACGTACCGCGGGATGTCGCGCTGCGGGACGGCGGAGCCGAGGTAGCTGCCGATGATGGTGCGGGCCTCGGCGGTGAGCACGAGCGGGCTGATCTCGGACCGCGCAGCGGGATTCGGCAGCCCGACGGTCACCGTCCGGCCGCCGACAGCGGTCGCCGCCACCGCGGATTCGAAGGCCTTCGGGTGGCCCGCCGCCTCGATCACGACGGGCGCGCGCACGCCGGCCTCGGCGAGTTCCGCAGGGGTGTAGGCGGCGTCGGCGCCGAGGGCGCGCACCTGCTCCAGCTTCGCGGGCTGCGCGTCGACGCCGATCACGCGGCCGACGGCACCGTCGGCCTGCAGGGACAGGGCGGTGAGGACGGCGGCCATGCCGACCCCGCCCAGGCCGACGACGATCACGTCGTCGCCGTTCGACGGTGCGCCGGCGTTGAGCACCGCACCGCCGCCGGTGAGCACGGCGCAGCCGAGGACGGCCGCGATCTCCGGCGGCACATCGGCATCCACGCGGGTGACGGAGCGGGCGTCCACCACGGTGTGCGTCGCGAAGCCGGACACCCCGAGGTGGTGGTGCACCTCCGCGCCGTCGCGCGACAGTCGCCGGCCGCCGCCCAGCAGCTCGCCGGCGTTGTTGGCGACGCTGCCCGGCGTGCACGGAAGCTGGCCGTCGGTGCGGCAATTGGCGCACTCGCCGCAGCGGGGGAGGAAGGCCATGACCACGCGGTCGCCGACCGCGACGCCCTCGGTGCCGGGCCCCAGCGCCTCGACGATGCCCGCGGCCTCGTGGCCCAGCAGCATCGGCACGGGGCGGACGCGGTTGCCGTCGACCACCGACAGATCCGAATGGCACAGGCCCGCGGCCTCGATGCGGACCAGGAGTTCGCCGGGGCCCGGCGGCGCGAGCTCGAGCTCGCCCACCGAGATCGGCTGCGACCGCGCGTACGGACGCGCGCGCCCGATCTCCTCCAGCACCGCTCCGCGGATCCGCATCAGTACTCGACCTCCAACTCTGGCGACGTCGGCTTCGCCTGGCACCCCAGAATGTAGCCGTCCTCGGCGTCGTCGGGGTCGAGTCCGTCGGTCACCGCCATCGCGACGGTGCCCTTCGTCAGCTTGCACAGGCACGTGGCGCACTCGCCCGATTGGCAGGAGTACGGCACGTCGTGGCCGTTGTTGATGAGCACGTCCACCAGCGACTCGCCCTCCGGCCACGGCACGGTGAAGCTCGCGCCCAGGTTGTGGACGGTGACCTGCGGCGAGTCCGCGGTGACCTCCACCTCGTGGGGCACGATGTCGGCGAAGGCGTCGCCGGTGAGCGAGGCGTAGATCTCCTGGTGCACCTGCTCGCGCGGGGTGCCGATCACCCTGGCGGCCTCCTTGCAGGCGGCCATGAACTCGTCGCGGCCGCACAGGTAGGTCGCGCGCGAGTGGTACGGCGTGAGCAGCGCGGACAGCATGTCGGCGTCGGGGATGCCCCGCTCTGACTCCATCCACCAGATCACCGTGAGCCGTTCGTGTTCCGCCTCCAGTCGCGCGATCTCCGCGCGGAAGATCGTGGCCTCCGGGTCGGCGTTGGCGTACAGCAGCGTGACCGGCTGCGTGCCGGCCTTGAGTGCGGCCGCCAGGATCGACATGATCGGCGTGATGCCGCTGCCCGCCGCGAGCAGCAGCAGCGGCACGTCGAGGCTCTCCGGCACGAAGACGCCCGACGGCGGCAGGACCTCGAGCTCGTCGCCCGCGGTGACGTTGTCGCAGAGCCAGTTCGAGGCGTACCCGTCGACGGTCCGCTTGACGGTCACGCCGGGCTTCGCGTCGTCGAACGGGGAGGTGTACAGCGAGTAGGAGCGGGCGACGGACCCCGTGCGCTCCGACGGGACCCGGACGGTGACGAACTGGCCCGGCCGGTAGTCCCACTCCGCATCGAAGACGAAGGACTTCGCGAGCGCCGTCTCGTCGATCACCTCGGTCACGGTGACGATCTGGCTGCGGCTCGAATGGGGGGTGAGGCTCATGCGTCCAGGTTATCGGCCGAGCGTGCGGTGGATTCTGCCCGCCCAGCGGGCACTATCGACCGCACGGGCCGGGAGAGTGCGGACTCAGCGTTCCCACAGCGGCCGTGACTACCGTGCACCGGGTGGATCCCGCCCTTCCCGACGCCCTCGCCCACGCCTGGGACCGCGTCGTCGCCGACGTGGCCGACCGCCAGCCCGCGCCGAGCGCCGCCGTCCTGGTGGGCACGGCCGTCGCGGCCCTCGTCCTGGTCCTGTGGCGGCCCGCGTGGCGCCGGGCCCGGCACGTGGTGACCATCGCCCACGAGGGCGGCCACGCCGTGACCGCCGTGCTCTGCGGACGCCGGCTCAGCGGCGTCCGCCTGCACTCCGACACCTCCGGGCTCACCGTCTCCCGCGGGCGACCCCGCGGGCCCGGCATGGTCACCACGTTCGCGGCCGGCTACCCGGCGCCGACGGTGATCGGCCTGGTCGCCGCCGTCTTGCTCTCCCGCGGCTACGCCCTGGCCGCGCTGTGGGCCGCGGTGCTCCTGCTGGCGCTGCTGCTCCTGCAGATCCGCAACTTCTTCGGCCTGTACGTGGTGCTCCTCGCCGCCGCGGTCGTGGTCGCCGTCTCCTGGTGGGCGGCCCCGGACGCGAAGGTCGCGCTGGCCCACGTGGGTACCTGGTTCCTCCTCTTCGGGGCGCCGCGCGCTGTCGCCGAGCTGCAGTCCCTGCGCCGTCGCGGGCGGGGCCAGGAGAGCGACGCCGACCAGCTGGCCCGGCTGACCAGGATCCCCGGCGGCGTGTGGGTGGCGCTGTTCGCGGCGACGACCGTCGGGGGAGCGGTGCTGGGCGTCGTGCTGCTGGCCGCGCGGGCGGGCGCGACTCCGCCCTGAGTAGGAGGCGGCGGGATGCGCCCGGTTCTACACTGACGTAGATTTCAACTGACATTCCGTTCACAAAAAGGGCAGTGGACGATGGAGGGACTGGACATGACGCACGACGTGATCATCGTCGGCGCGGGGTTCGGCGGCATGGGTGCCGCGATCGAACTCCTCGGCCGCGGTCGCAACGACATCCTCATCCTCGAGCGCGAGGAGGACCTGGGCGGGACGTGGCACGTCAACCACTACCCGGGCCTCGCGGTCGACATCGCCTCGGTGACCTACTCGTACTCCTTCGAGCCCAACCCGAACTGGTCGCGGCTGTACGCGCCCGGCTCCGAGCTCAAGGCCTACGCGAGCCGGGTCGCCGACAAGTACGGGCTGCGGCCGCTGATGCGCTTCGGCGTCGACGTCACCGGCGCCGTCTGGGATCCGCAGGCCGCCGAGTGGGAGGTCACCGTCGTCCGCGACGGCGGCCTCGAACAGAAGCTCCGCACCCGCTACCTCATCACCGCGACCGGCTTCCTCAGCCAGCCCAAGCTCCCCGACATCGAGGGCATCGACGACTTCGCCGGCACCGTCATCCACAGCGCGAAGTGGGACGACGACGCCGACCTCGCCGGGCAGCGGATCGGGATCATCGGCACCGGCGCGACCGGCGTGCAGCTGGTCCCGGAGCTGGCGAAGGTCGCCGGGCACCTCACCGTCTTCCAGCGCACCCCGATCTGGGTGGTGCCCAAGGTCGACTTCGACGTCCCCGGCCCGGTGAAGGCCCTGTTCGGCCGCCTGCCCGTGACGCAGCGCGCGGCGCGGCTCGCGAACTCGACGGCGCTCGAGGTGCTCAGCACCGTCGGCGTGCTCAACTACAAGTACGGGCACCGCTTCAACGACATCGCGGCGCTGCTCGCCAAGGCGCACCTGCGCGCGCAGGTCCCGGACCCGGAGACGCGGGCGGCGCTCACCCCGTCGTACTCCTTCGGCTGCAAGCGGCCCACCTTCTCCAACACCTACTTCCCGTCCTTCAGCCGCGACAACGTGACCCTCGAGGCCTCGTCCATCGCCCGGGTGCTGCCGCACGGCATCGAGATGGCCGACGGCACCGTCCACGAGCTCGACACCCTCGTGCTCGCCACGGGGTTCTCGCTGTGGGAGAAGAACTTCCCCGCGATCGACGTGACCGGCCGGGACGGGCGGAACCTCGGCGAGTTCTGGCGCGAGGGGCGCTTCCAGGCCTACGAGGGCATGGCGGTGCCGAAGTTCCCCAACTTCTTCAGCCTGCACAGCCCGTACAGCTACACGGGCCTGAGCTACTTCTGGACCATCGAGGCGCAGATGGTGCACCTGCGCCGCGTCTTCGACGAGATCGACCGGACCGGCGCGCGCACCGTCGAGGTGACGGAGCAGGCGAACGCGAAGTTCCTGGAGACGATGTCGTCGCGGCTGGGGCGGTCCGTCTTCCAGCTGGGCGCGTGCGAGGGCAGCCGCAGTTACTACTTCGACCCGCACGGCGAGGCGACGCTGCTGCGGCCGAGCTCAGTGATCGGCGCCCGCCGCGACGCCCGCACCTTCCCGATCGAGGACTACGCCTTCGCCTGATCCAGCAGCGCGATCACGGCGTCGGCGGCCTTCGCCGGTGCGCCGGACTTCGCGGGCGCCAGGTCGTGCGCGGCCGCGACCTCGACGGTGGTGGTGGGGCCCGCGATGAGCGCCGCGGCCTCCGCCATCTCCTCCGGCGAGGCGAAGGGGTCGCGCCGGCCGTGCACCAGCACCGTCGGGACGGCGATGTCCGGCAGGTGCGCCGTGCGGGCCTTCTCCGGCCGCCCGGGCGGGTGCAGCGGGTAGGACAGGAGGAGAAGGCCGTCGGGCCGCTCCGGTCCCTCCGCGACGGCCATCGACGCCATCCGCCCGCCGTAGCTGTGCCCGCCCCACAGGATCGGGCCGTCCAGCTCCAGGAGCCGGGCGGTCTCCGCGAACGAGGCCCGGTCGGCCGCCTGGCCCGACGGTGACGGCGGCCCCTTCGGCCGCAGCCGCCGGAACGGGAGGTCGATGCGGACGGTGCGCACACCGCGCTGCGCGAGTTCCTCGCCGAGCAGCCGCAGCATCGCCTGGTCGCGGTTGCCGCCCGCGCCGTGCGCGAGCACGAGATTCGCTCGCACGTCACCGTCGGGGTCGTGAATCGAGAGCCAGGTCACCCGCCCAGCCTACGGGCAAGTTAACGTGCATTCATGACTGATTCGAAGCAGGGTCCCCTCGCGGGACTGAAGGTGGTCGAGTTCGCAGGTCTCGGCCCCGCCCCGCACGCCGCGATGCTCCTCGCCGACCAGGGCGCCGACGTCGTCTCGGTGCAGCGCCCCGGCATCGGCGTGAACGGCATCACGGGCACGCCATCGGGCGTCAAGCGCGGCCGCACCATCGTCGAGGCCGACCTGAAGAACCCCGCCGACATCGCCACCATCCTCGAGCTCATCGACCGCGCGGACGTGATCGTCGAGGGCTTCCGCCCCGGCGTCATGGAGCGCCTGGGCCTCGGCCCCGACGTGGTGCTCGAGCGCAACCCCCGCATCGTCTTCGCCCGGATGACCGGCTGGGGCCAGGACGGCCCGTTCGCGCAGCGCGCCGGCCACGACATGAACTACATCTCCCTCACCGGCCTGCTGCACGCCATCGGCCGCAAGGGCGAGCGTCCCGTGCCGCCGCTCAACCTCGTCGGCGACTTCGCCGGCGGCTCGATGTTCCTCGTCTTCGGCGTGCTCGCGGCGCTCTACGAGCGCAACACGTCCGGCAAGGGGCAGGTCATCGACGTCGCCATGGTCGACGGTGCCTCCCTCATCGGGCAGATGCAGTGGGACTTCCGGGGCCAGGGCATCTGGAGCGACGAGCGCGGCGTGAACACCCTCGACGGCGGCGCGCCCTTCTACGACACCTACGAGACCTCCGACGGCAAGTACGTCTCCGTCGGCGCGATCGAGCCGCAGTTCTTCGCCGAGCTGCTCGACAAGCTGGGCCTCAAGCAGGAGGACCTGCCCTACCAGCTCGATCAGGCCCGCTGGCCCGAGCTGCGCGCCGCTCTGGAGGCCGCGCTGAAGACGAAGACCCGCGACGAATGGGCCGAGGTCTTCTTCGACTCCGACGCCTGCGTCGCGCCGATCCTCACCTTCGAGGAGGCCTCGAAGCACCCGCACATGGCCGCCCGGCAGAACCTGCAGGAGGTCGGGGGAGCGATGGCCCCGATGCCCGCGCCGCGCTTCTCGCGCACGCCCGCCGCGACGCCCGAGGCGCCGAACCCCGAGGCCGTCGACCCGGCGACGCTCTGGCGCTGATCCCGGCTTCCGAAACCGGCGGAAATCGCGGCCGCGCCGCGCTATTCGCGGCGTGATCGCAAATAACGCCGGTTTCGGGAGGTATGCCGGAAGCCGTCGGCGGTGGCCGCTAGGATTCGCGCATGTCGATGCAGGCCGGTGCAGAATTCGCCGGGTTCCGGGTGGTCCGCCGGTTGGGCGCGGGTGGCATGGGCGAGGTCTACCTCGTCGCGCACCCGCGGCTGCCCCGCGAGGAGGCGCTGAAGATCCTCCCGCAGGACCTCTCCACGGACGAGTCCTACCGCGTGCGGTTCAACCGCGAGGCGGACCTGGCGGCCACGCTGTTCCACCCGAACATCGTGGGCGTGCACGACCGCGGCGAGGCCGACGGCAAGCTGTGGCTGTCGATGGACTACGTCGCCGGCGTCGACCTCGACGCCCTGCTCCGCGACCGGCACCCGCGCGGGCTGCCCGTCGCCGACGTGGTCTCCGTCATCACCCAGGTCGCCTCCGCGCTCGACCACGCCCACGGCAAGGGCCTGATCCACCGCGACGTGAAGCCCGCGAACATCCTGCTCGCCGAGTCGGGCGCCGACGCGGGCGGCCGCGTCCTGCTCGCCGACTTCGGCATCGCCCGCCGCATGGACGACGACGCCGGCCTCACGGCCACGAACACCGCGGTGGGCACGGTGACCTACGCGGCGCCGGAGCAGCTGGCCGACGAGGCCGTCGACGGCCGCACCGACCAGTACGCCCTCGCCGCGACGGCGCTGACCCTGCTCACGGGCCGCAGCCCCTTCGCCGGCACCACGCCGGGCGCGGTGATCAGCCGGAAGATGCGCGGCGAGGTCCCGCGCGCCGCCGACACCGATCCGCGCCTCGCGCCGCTCGACCGGGCGCTGTCCACGGGCATGGCCGCCGACCCGGCCCGGCGGTTCCGCACCTGCGCCGACTTCGCCCGTGCCCTCGAGGCCGAGGCAGCGTACCTGGGCTCGGGCCCGGTGCCGCCCGCGACGCCGCAGCCGACGCGGGCGCAGACCCCGCCGCCGGCCCCGCAGACTCTGCACACCCCGCCGCCGTACGGGCAGGCACCGGCGCCCGCGCCGTACGGGCAGGCGTCGATGCCGGGTCCCGCGGTCGCGCAGCCGGGGCCGGGACCCGGGCCCTACGGCTCGCAGCCCTCGTTCCCGGCGTTCGGTGCCGCGCCCGCCCCGGCGAAGCTGCCCTGGCAGGCGATCATCGCCGCGATCGTCCTCATCCTGTGCGGGATCTTCGGCGTGCTGCTCGGGATCTCGGGATTCGCGGACCCGGAGATCGGCGTGCCGCTGGGCGTGCTCTGGGTGGTGAGTTCCCTCGCGGGCCTGGTCGGCGCCGGCCTGCTCTTCGCGAAGCGGACGCGCACGGCGCTGATCGTCGCGACCGCGTCGGCGGTGATCCTCGGCGCCACGTGCTCGGGCCTCATCGCGACCGTGCTGGTCCCGATCCTGCTGTGGGCGCCGAAACCTGTCCGGGCCTGGTACAGCGAGTAGCGCGCGGCGGACTCTCGGATTCCGTCCGAGATGGACAGCGTGTCCGAACCGGACAGAATTCGAGAGTCGACGAGACGATGGCCGGTCCGGTCCCGGCCGCCGGCCGGGCTGCTAGCCGACGACGAGCGACGTGCCGGTGGCGCGGAGCGTGGAGCCCAGGTCGTAGAACAGCGAGCCGCTGCGGGCGAGCGGACCGTCGAACGTGGCGGCGCGGCTCGCGATGCCGAGCGCGGCGTTGTCGGAGCTGCGGATGAGCGGGCCGCCGCTGTCGCCGACCTGCACCGGGATCGTGGTGGCGATGTAGCCGCCGTCCACACTCACCACGGAGCCGCAGCGCCAGCCCGACGAGACGCCCTGGCTGCACACCGCGTCGCCGGGGCGGGCGGTGCCCACCGAGGTCGGCCGGACGCGGCCGCCGGGGGCGGCCTTCGCGAGCTTCGGGTCGAGGGTGAAGACGCCCCAGTCGGGGGCGTCGGGCACGACGAAGGTGTCGGACTTGGTCAGCGCGGGCGCCGACGAGCCGGTGTTCACGCCCACGATCCGCCCGTTGACGACCACCTGCTGGCCCTGGGCGCCGCAGTGCCCGGCGTACAGGCCCACGCGGGTGCCGTCGGCCCGCTGGCCGACGAAGCCGACGGTGCACCCGCGGCCGTCGGCGACGTTGCCGACCAGCTTGGTGACCGTGAGCACGGAGCTGCCGGGGGAGACGGTCGCGACCGGCTCCGCCTGCGCGGAGGCGGGCAGGATCAGCGCGGCGACGCCGCCGAGGACGGCCACGGACGCGGCGGCGTTCCTCGGGAACGACGTGATGGTGCGGCGCATGATCCTCCTCGGGTGGGCGCAAGACTGTGCGACGGTAGCGTGCCACACGCCACACCGCCTGTAAACCGAGTGAACGACGATGCGCAGGTCAACTCGAGTGACTCGAGTTGCGAATTTTCCCTACTTCGAGGGCTTGGGTGTGACCCAGGTCGTGATCTTCGCGTGCACGACCTCGGTGCCCTTCTTGTCGCGGACGGCGATGTCGACGACCACGTCGCGCCCGGTGGTGATCGCGTCCCAGTCGATCTCCTCGGCCAGCGTCGCGGTGGCGACGAGCGAGGACTCGGCCTTGGCCAGGTAGTCGACGGTCATCGACTTCGGCAGCCAGCGGTGCGTGCCCGGCGTGGACGCCTCCATCACCATGCCCATGCCCACCTCGGCGAGGTTGCAGGCCGCGATGGCATGGAAGGTGCCGATGTGGTTCTGCACGAACCACCACTTCGGCCCGTGGACCACGGCGCGGCCGTACTCGATCTCGGAGATGTACGGGGTGACGGAGGCGAAGTACGGCGCCTTGAGCGACGCGGCGGCGGAGAAGGCCAGCTTGCCGAGCGGCTTGTCGCTGAGCGTGCGCCACATCTTGTACGTGGTGGTGTCGGTCATGGCCGCTATCTTACTCCACGGTAAGTTCGACGGTGCGCGTCACCGGGGCGGGTTCGCCGCGAGCGCGTCGAAGCCCTCGCGGGCCAGCTTCACGATGGTCTCGCGGATCCGCGGCCAGTACGGCGAGCGCACGTTGACGGGGGTGCCGTGGTTCGCCCCGTCGAGCTCCACCAGCAGCGACGGTGCGCCGAGCGCCCGCGCCGCCGCGACGAAGTCCACCGACTCCGACGCGGGCACGATCGAATCCTCCGAGCCGTGGATCGCGACGGACGGCATGAGCGGATCGATCCGCTGGATCGGGTTCGCCAGCGCGTACCGCTCCGGCACCCGGTCCGGCATGCCGCCGAGCGCCTTGCGGACGTGGTCGTTGAGGCGCGAGCTGGTGCGCATGTCGAGCACCCCCGCCATGGAGACGAAGGCGCGCGGGGTCACCGTCGGGCCGCCGCCCGCCGGCCAGGTCACTCCGGGCGACCCCGCCGGGAGCGTGCGCCGGGTGGCCGCCCACGCCGCGAGCTGGCCGCCTGCGCTGTGCCCGACCAGGATCACGTTCGACGGGTCCAGGGCCGGCGCGGACTCGGCGAGGGTGGGGACGTAGTCGACGGCGTGGCCCACGTCGGTGAAGGTGGTCGGCCAGCCGCCGCCCGAGCCGACCCGCCGGTACTCGACGTTCCACACCGCGAGGCCCTGCGCCTGCAGCGCCCGCGCGACCTCGGCCATGTACCCCGCGCTCGACCGGTTCTTCCAGCCGCCGCCGTGGATGAGCACCACCACGGGCAGGCTGCGCGGCGCGTGGGCGCCGCGGGGGAGGTAGAGGTTGCCGTAGTTCTGGCGGGGATCCGCGTTCGGGGCGGGGTAGCGGTAGCGGATCGCGTCGTCCCGCACCGCGGCGACGGGACGCGGCACGGCCCGGGACTTCGAGGCCGCGGCCGAGGACAGTGCAGCGGCACCGTCGACGGGGGTCACCGCGCAGCCGGAGCCCAGAAGGACACCGGCGCACAGGAGGACGGCCAGGAGCAACGCGCCCGGCCTCGGCGCGACGCTCCGTTCGGTCATGCCCGATATTCTTCCAGAGCGCGCCCCGGCGACGCGTGTGACGCGAATCGCACCGGCGGGATCGACCGGTTCGATTTGAAGATGCGGCCCGAGCAGTGCATACTGGTCGGGTTGCCTTGTCGGGCGGCGCGGTCCTGTATGGGGCCGTCCCACCGGCTTCGGTATCGCCCGGCTCCCCTCGAGGGAGCCACCGGAACACACGGCGGAGTATGAGCGCCAGCGCGACACGCCCGACCGCGTGGACCGGAGCAATTTGATACATGAACAGCGTCGATCGACTTCAAGCGGGATACGTTCCCGCAGGTGATTCAGCTGTCCGTGTGTCTGGCAATACGTTTGAACACTTGACGGAAGAGGACACAGCGTGGCGGGACAGAAGATCCGCATCAGGCTCAAGGCCTATGACCATGAGGCGATCGACGCGTCTGCTCGGAAGATCGTCGAGACCGTGACTCGCACCGGCGCCCGTGTCGTCGGTCCCGTGCCGCTGCCGACGGAGAAGAACGTGTACTGCGTCATCCGCTCGCCGCACAAGTACAAGGACTCGCGCGAGCACTTCGAGATGCGTACGCACAAGCGGCTGATCGACATCCTGGACCCGACGCCGAAGACGGTCGACGCGCTGATGCGCATCGATCTGCCGGCCAGCGTCGACGTGAACATCCAGTAAGCGGCTGCGGAGAAACGATATGACTGAGAACAAGATCAAGGGAATCCTGGGCACCAAGCTCGGCATGACCCAGGTCTTCGACGAGAACAACCGGGTCGTCCCGGTCACCGTCGTCAAGGCCGGGCCGAACGTGGTCACCCAGATCCGTACCCAGGCCGCTGACGGCTACGACGCCGTCCAGCTCGCCTTCGGCGCGATCGACCCCCGCAAGGTGAACAAGCCCGTCTCGGGCCAGTTCGCCAAGGCCGGTGTCACCCCGCGTCGCCACATCGCCGAGCTGCGGCTCGCCGACGCCGATGCCGCCGCCGACTACGAGGTGGGCCAGGAGCTGGGCGCCGACGTGTTCGAGGCCGGCAACTTCGTCGACGTCACCGGCGTCAGCAAGGGCAAGGGCTACGCCGGCGTCATGAAGCGCCACGGCTTCTCGGGCCTCGGCGCCAGCCACGGTGTGCAGGCCGTGCACCGTGCGCCCGGTTCCATCGGTGGCTGCGCCACCCCGGGTCGCGTCTTCAAGGGCGTCCGGATGGCCGGCCGCATGGGCTCGGACAACGTCACCACGCAGAACCTGTCCGTGTTCAAGGTGGACGCCGAGGCCGGCGTCCTGCTGATCAAGGGCGCCATCCCCGGCCGCAAGGGCGGCCTCGTGATGGTCCGTACCGCAGTGAAGGGTGGTGCTCGCGCATGAGCAAGCTGACTCTTGATGTGAAGACCGCCGACGGCAAGGTCGACGGCACCGTCGAGCTCCCCGCCGAGATCTTCGACGTCGAGCCCAACATCGCGCTGATGCACCAGGTGGTCGTCGCGCAGCTCGCCGCTGCGCGTGCCGGCACGCACTCCACCAAGACCCGCGGCGAGGTCCGCGGCGGTGGGCGCAAGCCGTACCGCCAGAAGGGCACCGGCCGCGCCCGCCAGGGCTCGACCCGCGCGCCGCAGTTCAACGGCGGTGGCACGGTGCACGGCCCGCAGCCGCGCGACTACAGCCAGCGCACCCCGAAGAAGATGAAGGCCGCCGCCCTGCGCGGTGCCCTCACCGACCGGGTTCGCGAGGACCGTATCCACGTCGTCACCGAGCTGGTGTCCGGCCAGGAGGCGTCGACCAAGACCGCGCGCCTGTTCCTGGCCGCGCTGTCGGAGCGCAAGAAGTTCCTCGTGGTCGTCGGCCGCGAGGACCTGACCGCGCAGCGCAGCGTCCAGAACCTGCCGAACGCGAAGTGGATCTACTCCGACCAGCTCAACACCTACGACGTCCTGGACGCCGATGATCTGGTGTTCAGCCGCGAGGCTCTGGGTTCGTTCATCGCGAGCGCCACGAAGACCGAGGAGGCGAACGCCTGATGGCCACCGCAACCATCCCCGCTGACCCGCGGGACATCCTGCTCGCGCCGGTGATCTCCGAGAAGGCCTACGGCCTCATCGAGGAGAACACGTACACCTTCGTGGTGCACCCGGACGCGAACAAGACGCAGATCAAGATCGCCGTGGAGAAGGTCTTCGGCGTCAAGGTCGACAGCGTCAACACCTTGAACCGCCAGGGCAAGCGCAAGCGCACCCGTGCCGGTTACGGTCAGCGCAAGAGCACCAAGCGCGCCATCGTGACCCTGAGTGCCGATAGCAAGCCCATCGACATCTTCGGAGGCGCGAGCTAAATGGCTATCCGTAAGTACAAGCCGACCACTCCGGGTCGCCGCGGCTCGTCGGGCTCGACGTTCGACGAGGTCACGCGTTCGACCCCGGAGAAGTCGCTGATCCGTCCGCTGCACGGCCGTGGTGGCCGTAACGCGCACGGCCGCATCACCACCCGGCACAAGGGTGGCGGCCACAAGCGCGCCTACCGTCTGATCGACTTCCGTCGTCACGACAAGGACGGCATCAACGCCAAGGTCGCGCACATCGAGTACGACCCCAACCGCACCTCGCGGATCGCACTGCTGCACTACTTGGACGGCGAGAAGCGTTACATCCTCGCCCCCAAGGACCTGAAGCAGGGCGACATCGTGGAGTCGGGCCCCAACGCCGACATCAAGCCGGGCAACTGCCTGCCGCTGCGGAACATCCCCGCCGGCACGGTGATCCACAACGTGGAGCTGCGTCCCGGTGGCGGTGCCAAGATGGCCCGCTCGGCCGGTGCCAGCGTCCAGCTGCTGGGCAAGGAGGGCGCGTACGCGACCCTGCGTATGCCCTCCGGCGAGATCCGTCGCGTCGACGTGCGCTGCCGCGCCACCGTCGGCGAGGTGGGCAACGCCGAGCAGAGCAACATCAACTGGGGCAAGGCCGGCCGCATGCGCTGGAAGGGCAAGCGCCCGACCGTCCGTGGTGTCGTCATGAACCCGGTGGACCACCCGCACGGTGGTGGTGAGGGTAAGACCTCCGGTGGTCGCCACCCGGTGAGCCCGTGGGGCAAGCCCGAGGGCCGCACCCGCAAGAACAAGGCGAGCGACAAGATGATCGTCCGTCGCCGCAAGTCCGGTAAGAACAAGCGCTAGGAGGGAGTTAGAGAATGCCACGCAGCCTCAAGAAGGGCCCGTTCGTCGACGACCACCTCCTCGCGAAGGTCGACGTCCAGAACGACAAGGGCACCAAGCAGGTCATCAAGACCTGGTCGCGCCGCTCCACCATCATCCCCGACTTCATCGGTCACACCTTCGCCGTCCATGACGGTCGCAAGCACGTGCCGGTGTTCGTCTCGGAGAACATGGTGGGTCACAAGCTGGGCGAGTTCGCCCCGACGCGGACGTTCAAGGGCCACATCAAGGACGACCGGAAGGCGAAGCGCCGCTAATGAGCAACGACACAGCAGCACAGACCTCGGCGTCGGCGACCGCACGTTTCGTGCGCGTCACGCCCATGAAGGCCCGTCGCGTCATCGACCTGGTCCGCGGTAAGGACGCCGAGCAGGCGCTCGCGATCCTGCGGTTCGCGCCGCAGGCCGCGAGCGAGCCCGTCGCCAAGGTTCTCGCGTCGGCCATCGCCAACGCGCAGAACAACCTGGGCCTCGACCCGCGCACCCTGGTCGTCTCGGAGGCGTACGCCAACGAGGGCCCGACCATGAAGCGCATCCAGCCGCGGGCCCAGGGCCGCGCGTACCGGATCCGCAAGCGCACCAGCCACATCACCGTGGTGGTCGAGTCGGTCGAGTCGAAGAAGCCCGCCGCCAGCCGGAACCGGAAGGGAGCGTAAGCATGGGTCAGAAGATCAATCCCCACGGCTTCCGCCTCGGCATCACCACGGACTGGAAGTCCCGCTGGTACGCCGATAAGCAGTACTCGGAGTACGTCAAGGAAGACGTCCAGATCCGTAAGCGTCTGACCGACAGCCTCGAGCGTGCCGGCATCAGCAAGATCGAGATCGAGCGCACCCGGGACCGCGTGCGGGTGGACATCCACACCGCGCGTCCGGGCATCGTCATCGGCCGCCGCGGCGCCGAGGCCGATCGCATCCGCTCGGAGCTGGAGAAGCTCACCAAGAAGCAGGTGCAGCTCAACATCCTCGAGGTGAAGAACTCCGAGGCCGACGCCCAGCTCGTCGCGCAGGGCATCGCGGAGCAGCTGAGCAACCGCGTGGCGTTCCGCCGCGCGATGCGCAAGGCGATCCAGTCGGCGATGCGTCAGCCGAACGTCAAGGGTATCCGGGTCCAGTGCTCGGGTCGCCTTGGCGGCGCGGAGATGAGCCGCAGCGAGTTCTACCGCGAGGGCCGCGTGCCCCTGCACACGCTGCGCGCCGACATCGACTACGGCCTGCACGAGGCGAAGACCACCTTCGGGCGGATCGGCGTCAAGGTGTGGATCTACAAGGGCGACGTCGTGGGCGGCCGGCGCGAGCTGGCGGCACCGTCGAACGACGACCGTCGCGGCCCGCGTCGTGAGCGCCCGCAGCGCCCGCGTCGCAGCGGCGCGTCGGGCACGACCGCCACCAGCACCGAAGCCGGTCGCGCCGCAACGGAGGAGACTCCTGTGGCGGCGGCTCCGGCTGCAACGAACCAGGAGGGCTGACGCCATGTTGATCCCCCGTCGGGTGAAGCACCGCAAGCAGCACCACCCCGGCCGTTCCGGCCAGTCCAAGGGCGGCAACCATGTGACGTTCGGTGACTACGGCATCCAGGCTCTCGAGCCCGCCTACATCACCAACCGTCAGATCGAGTCCGCTCGTATCGCCATCAACCGGCACATCAAGCGTGGCGGCAAGGTCTGGATCAACATCTTCCCGGACCGCCCCCTCACGAAGAAGCCCGCCGAGACCCGCATGGGTTCCGGTAAGGGTTCGGTCGAGTGGTGGGTCGCGAACGTCAAGCCCGGTCGCGTGCTGTTCGAGATGACCTACCCCAATGAGGAGACCGCTCGCGAGGCCCTGCGTCGCGCCCAGCACAAGCTCCCCTGCAAGACCCGCATCGTGACCCGAGAGGAGCAGTTCTGATGTCGAACACCGTCGCCGCTGATCTTCGCGGTCTCACCGCGGACGAGCTGGTGGAGAAGCTGCGCGAGGCCAAGGAGGAGCTGTTCAACCTGCGGTTCCAGATGGCCACCGGGCAGATGAGCAACAACCGTCGCCTGCGCACCGTGCGTACCGACATCGCCCGGATCTACACGATCCTGCGCGAGCGGGAGCTCGGCCTGGCCTCGGGCCCGGAGGGTGACGCCGCATGAGTGAGAACGGAAGCAATGTGACCACCGAGGAGCGGAACAGCCGCAAGGTCCGCATCGGGTACGTCGTGTCCGACAAGATGGAGAAGACCATCGTCGTCGAGCTCGAGGACCGCGTGAAGCACTCCCTGTACGGCAAGATCATCCGCACCACCTCCAAGGTGAAGGCGCATGACGAAGAGGGCGTCGCCGGTGTCGGCGACCGCGTCCGGATCATGGAGACCCGTCCGCTGAGCGCCAGCAAGCACTGGCGCCTGGTGGAGGTGCTGGAGAAGGCCAAGTAGGCCCACCCGCACCGCACAGACGACGAAGGCCCCCGTCCACTCCGCGAGGAGAGGACGGGGGCCTTCGCGTCGTTCCGGGGTGGGGTCAGAGCTTCTTTCCGACGGCGACGACCGCGTTGCAGGCGTCGTACACGCGCTGGAGGGCCGGGTTGGACAGCTTCCACGTGGCGCCTTCGCTGCCGCGGGCCGCGCGGTCGGCGGCGAGGGCGCGCGAGTACTCGGTCAGGCGGGTCTGGTAGGTCCGCAGCGCCGCGACCAACTGCGGGTTCGACGCGGCGCGGCCGATGGTGCCCGGCAGCGTGCCCAGCTCGACGCGCAGCGCGTTCTGCTCGGCGTCGAGCGTCGGGGCGATGCCCTCCCAGGTCCAGTCCTTGTTCTTGGTGGCCTGGACGGCGGCGCGGCTCGCGGCCTGCCGCGGCGCGCGGTTGGTGTTCCACAGGTCGTACGCGGCGCGGGCGGGCGAGGCCGCCGGCGCGCCGGGCGCCGCCGGCGCGCCGGGAACCGGCGTCGGCGCGGCGGCGGCGACACCGGCGAGGGGAGTGGCGAGGGCGGCGGCCAGCAGGCCGGCGGAGACGGTGCGGGCGCCCCAGATACGAATGGTCACGATGATTACCTCTCGATGTCAAATGATGAACATCAAGAAGATAGCCCGGCGAACGACGTCAGTGTACGGAAATCTTCGTGATCTCGAACACGTAGTTGTCGATCAGGCGCAAACGCGACGCACGGCGCTGGCCGCATCGCCCAGCGCCGAGAACGCCGGGTTGCTCTTGACCCACGTGTTCTCGCCCGAGCCGCGCGCGGCCTGATCGGCCCGCAGGCCGTCGTTGTAGGCGTCGAGCTTGGCCTTGTAGTCCGTGATCGCGGTCTTGATCGTGGGCGCGAGGTTCTCCGTCGCGATGATGCCCGGCAACCGGCCGGTCTCCGTGGCGATGGCGGCGAACTCCGCGTTGATCAGGCCGGTGATGCCGTCCCAGGTCCACTTCGGGTCCTTGGTGAAGGCGACGGTGGCGCGGCTCGCGACGATGCGGGTGTCGTACCCGGACTGCCACGAGGAGCACGCGGACTTGCCCGCGGCCGCCGCGGCGGCGGCCCGCGACGACGCGATGGTGCTCTGATAGGCGGCGACGTCCTGCGGGTCCGCCGAGCCGGTCCCCGCCACCGAGCCGCAACCGGCCAGTGCGAACAGTGAAGCCCCGACGACCAGTGCCGCGCCCCCGCGGCCGCGGAGCGGATGGATCCTCGTACGTGCGGTCATGATTATGCCTCCCCTGGTGCGCGTCGACGTGCGCGCCTTATGACTGCATTGTCGCTCATGAATCGCCTCCGCGTTTCATGAGGGTGCGAACGCACAGTGTGTGAGCATCGGCACTCCACCATCGATTATGCGGGACGATGCGAACAGGTTTGCTATGCTGTGGAACATGCGGGACGGTGACGTCCCGCGCCGTCGTAGGGCACCCGGGCCCCTGACTCGCCGATCTCGGCTCGAGACCATTTCCCGGTTCTTTTCTTGCGGCGAACGGATGCGGCCACCGCCGCCTTCGCCACCACCACCGTTAGGTACCCCCTTACCGTGAGCACCCCTGTGTCCACCCGTTCCTTCGCCGACCTCGGCGTCCCCTCGAACCTCATCGCCGCCCTGAACGACATGGACCGCAGCACGCCGTTCCCCATTCAGGCCGACACCCTCCCCGACACCCTCGCCGGCCGCGACGTGCTCGGCCGCGGGAAGACGGGCTCGGGCAAGACCCTGGCCTTCGCGATCCCGCTGGTCGCGCGCATCGCCGGGCATCGCGCCCCTGCGGGCAAGCCGTCGGGCCTCGTCCTCGCCCCCACGCGTGAGCTGGCCACCCAGATCACCGCCACCGTCGAGCCGCTGGCCCGCGCCGCCGGCCTGCGCGTCACCACGATCTTCGGCGGGGTGAAGCAGACCCGCCAGGAGCAGGCGCTGAGCAACGGCGTCGACATCGTCGTCGCGTGCCCCGGCCGCCTCGAGGACCTGATGCGGCAGCGCATCGTCGACCTGTCGCGGGTCGAGGTCACCGTGCTCGACGAGGCCGACCACATGGCCGACCTCGGCTTCCTGCCCGTCGTCACCCGGATCCTGGCCGCGACCCCGGCCGGCGGCCAGCGGATGCTGTTCTCCGCCACGCTGGACAACGGCGTCGACAAGCTGGTCCGCAAGTTCCTCACCGACCCGGTCTCGCACTCCGTCGACCCCGAGAACTCGCCGGTCGTCGCCATGACGCACCACGTCTTCGAGGTGGGCGGCAAGGACGACAAGAACGAGCTGGTGCGCGCCCTCGCCTCGGGCACGGGCCGCCGCATCCTGTTCACCCGCACCAAGCACCAGGCCAAGAAGCTGGCGAAGCAGCTCACCGCCGACGGCATCCCCGCGCGCGACCTGCACGGCAACCTCAGCCAGCCGCAGCGCGACCGCAACCTCGAGGCCTTCAGCACCGGCACCGCCCGCGTGCTCGTCGCCACCGACATCGCGGCCCGCGGCGTCCACGTCGACGACATCGAGCTCGTCGTCCACGTCGACCCGCCGGCCGAGCACAAGGCCTACCTGCACCGCAGCGGCCGCACGGCCCGCGCCGGCAACGAGGGCACCGTCGTCACCGTGATGACCTCCGATCAGCGCAAGGACACCCAAGCGCTGCTCAAGAAGGCCGCGATCAGCGCCCGGCCCGTCGCCGTGACCGCCGCGTCGCCGGTCGTCGTCGACCTCGTCGGCGAGGTCGCGCCGTACGTCACCCCCGAGCCCGTCGCGCCGCAGCCGCAGCAGCAGCGCAGGTCCGGCGGCGGTCACGCCCCGGGCCGGGGCCGCGCCGGGCGCGGCAAGGGCACCGGGCAGCGGTCCGACGGTGCCGGTCGCGGCCAGGGCGGTTCCGCCGGTCAGGGCGGCCAGCAGCGTCGTCAGGGCCAGGGCGGCCAGCAGCGCTCCGGCGCCCGGCAGGCACCGTCCGGCCAGGGCCGCCCGCAGGGCCAGGGCAGCGCCCAGCAGCCCCGCCGTCGCGCCACCCGCCCCGCGGGCTGACGCCCGCCCGCACAATCGGGTAGTCGGCTACTCGTTCGCAGCGCGCCTCGCCGGGGTCCAATGGACCCAGGGAATCGGAGGTGCGCGATGGACGGATCGAACGGCGGCCGTGACGCCGTCGAGGCGGCGACCGCGGCGGTGCGCCGCGACCCGCTCCGCGCGGACGCGCACCGCGCCCTCGCCCGGGCCCACCTCGACGCCGGCGACCTCTGCGGGGCCCGCGCCGCGGTGCAGCGCTACGCGCAGCTGACGCGGCGCGAGCTCGGCGCCGAGCCGGCGCCGGACCTCTGGACGATGGTCGGGCTGCCCGCGTGGACCCACGCGCGTGCCGCCCGGTCGTCAGCCGCGGGCGATCGCCAGCACCTCGTCCTCGGTGGGCGGACTGGCGGCGTGATGGCTCAGGCACATCGGTGAGTGCAGGCGCACCGTCGCCGCGCCGGCCCCGAGATAGAAGTCGCCCGCGCCCAGCCCGCCGATGCCGTCGAGCCGCCCGCCGCGGGCGGCGGCCAGGTCCTTCGCGGCCTGGATCTGCACCGGCGCGTTGAGCTTGCCGTAGAAGTGCGTCGCGCTGTTGCCGACGATCTTGTCGTGCAGGCCCTTCGGGGCCTGCGTCGCGAACACCAGCCCCAGCCCGTACTTGCGGGCCTGCGAGGCGAGCAGCAGCGTCGACTCCGTGGACGGCTTCACCGACCCCGACGGCGCGATCTGTTGCGCCTCGTCCATCACCAGTAGCGAACCCAGCGGACGATCGCCCGCGGGATGGCGCTTGATCCAGGAGAACAGCGCCAGTTGCAGCTGCGCGACGAAGGTCTGCCGCTGCGTCTCGTCGGGCAGGCCGATGAGGCTGATCACCGAGATCCGCGCGCGCTTGCCGTCCGCGGGGGTCAGCAGTGTCGCCGGGTCGACCGCCTCGCCGCGGCCGCCGAGCAGCGGGTTGTTGATGAGCGCCGCCTGCAGGTTCGCGGCGAGCTCGGGCGCCAGCTTGTCGGCGCTGCCGAGGCTGCTGCGCGTCGAATCCCACGCGCCGAGGAACTCGGCGAACGCCCGGATGTCGGCGCGGCCGATCTCCCGGCCGTAGGCGTCGAGCGCCTCGCGCAGGATCGCGCGCTGCTGCTCGCGGCGCGATCCGCCCACGCCGACGTGCTGTTCCAGCGCGCTCGCGCACGCCTCCACGGCCATCGCGAAGCCTTCCCGCGCCTCCTGCGCGTCGAGATCGTCGCCGTCCATGCCCGCGCGCAGCGCCGCGAAGTCCGGGATCGGCTGCAGCACCAGCGGTCGCGCGGACGCCCGGTTCGGCGTCCACACCACCACGTCCGTGTCGGCGAGGTAGGTGCGCGCCCGCTCGGCGTCGCCCTCCCACCAGCCCGACGGCTCCTGCGGCCACGCCTCGCCGAGCCGGGACAGGTCGTTGTTCGGGTCCAGCACGATCGCCGACACCCCGCGCAGCGCGCACTCCTCGATGAGCCGGCGGATCAGCACCGTCTTCCCCGAGCCGGAGCCGGCGAAGATCGCGGTGTGCTTGCGCAGCTCGGCGAGGTCGACGGTGACGGGCGCGTGGTCCGGGCCTAGGCCGACGGCGATGCCCGCCGGGCCCGACGGTGCCGCCGGCGCGGCCGGGACCTCGGCCTTCGGTGCCGCGGGCTCCGGGCGCGGGGTCGGCGGCCCGCCGAACATGACGTCGGCGACGGAGCTCGACAGCCCGCCCACGCGGCCCACCGCGTCGCCGGGGATCATGCCGCGGGCGCGGCGCGAGGCGGGGCGCTCGGCCGCGGGCTTCGGGGCGCCGTCGAGCCCCGCGAACATCCGCAGCCCGTGCGCGGGCCGCCGCGCCGTGAGCCAGTCGTCGAGGCCGTCGGGCCCGTTCGCGATGATCCGGCCCAGCGCGTCGAGGGTGGCGAGATCGGCCTCGTCGAGGGGGAGCAGCTCCGCGCCGCGCTCCACGGCGTCGGCGATCACCGACGACGCCTTCGGGCTGGTCGGCCAGGGCGTGGAGCGCAGCAGGAAGAGCTTGCGCCGGTCCATCCCGGCGGCGACGCCGGCCGCCGTCGCGGCGCTCTGGACGCGGTTGGTGGTGGCGACGGCGTTGGAAGCGGGGATCGCGCGGAAGGCCCAGTGCTGCTCGTCCTCGACGCGGCCGGGTAGGCGGCGCCGCAGCCGGCCGTCGAGCTGCTTGTTGCCGCGCTCGATCTGGAAGCCGTCGCCGCCGTCCTCGCGGGTCCACGCCCGCAGGCCGGCCTCGATGAGGCCGCCCATCCGCTTGTCGGCGACGGCCTGGTCGGTCGCCACGTCGCCGACGCGGGCCCGGATCCGCAGCGCCTCGAACTGTTCGTCGATGCGGGCCAGCACGTCGACGGGCGGGTCCGCGGGGGGCTCGGCGGGCTCCATCGGCGTCGGCTCCGGGACCGACGGCGCCACGCGCGCCGGCCCGTCGTCGAAGGAGGCGAGCTCGAAGTCCGTGCGGGTGGTGACGCACGCCCGGATGTGCGCATCGACCTTGGTGAGCAGGTCGCGCGGGGTGTGGTGCACCGCGGAGGCGAAGGCCTCCGGCGCGATCGGCCAGGTGGGGTGCGGCGGGACGAACTCCTTCGCGCGGTACGCGGCCGTGAGCCTCCGCTCGACGATGGCGCGGGCGATGGCACCGTCGGGCAGCGACTTGAGCGGGCCGACCACTCGGAACCGGGCGGCGACGGATGCGGTGGCCCGGCTGGAGAGCGTCTCCCACGCCGTCGGCAGCATGCAGGCGACGGTCACCGTGCGATAGAGGCCCTGGCGCAGCGACATCAGGCCGTGGCCCACCTGCTCGATGACCTCGCTCTCCGCGGCGTCCGGCGCGGTGAGGGTGGCCGCGGACTGCGCGAGCAGGGTGTCGATCTGGTCGACGGCGAAGACGGTCGCCGCGGTCTCCGCCATGAACGCCGAGACCGCGCGGACCGTCTCCACGGCGGGGAAGCCGTGCGCGGGCAGCCCCCAGTGCAGGCGCTCGGCGGCGGTCTCCTCGACCTCGATGTCGTCGAGGAAGGCGGAGCCGAGGTCGGCGAGACGGGTGTCCGGGGAGGCCAGCAGCACCAGCGCGCGCAGCACGCCGTGGTACTGCCGCACCTGCGGGCGGCGCTTGCTCATCGCGGCGACGAGCGCGTCCAGGCCCTCCGGCGTGGGCACCGCGTCGCCCGAGAACTCGCGGCGGTGCGCGCGCGAGAGCCCGGCCTCGTCGGAGAGCAGCCACAGCAGCTGCGCGAGCTGGGTCTCGTGGTCGCGGGCGGGGCGCAGCAGCGAGCTGCGCAGCGAGGTCAGCGCGGCGCGCCAGAAGTCGGAGGCGTCGAGCAGCTCCAGCAGCACGAAGTAATGGCCGGCCGCCTGCACCTCGGACCGGAACCGGGTGAGCAGGTGGGTCTTCCCGGTGCCCGCGTTGCCGGTGATCACCAGGCCCGTCGGGGAGGCGCCGGTCGACGCGACGGCGTCGCCGAGGGCGTCCTCGAGGTCCTCCCAGACGTCGGTGTGCAGGCCGTCGACGTGCGTGTCCTCCGCTGCGGCGTCCCACACCTCCTCGTACGTGGGCGCCCAGCTCAGGCGGACGGAACGCAGCGCCGCGCGCTGGGTGTCGGAAAGCGTCATCGGGTGATCCGTATCGCGTGCAGGGGACGGCCGCCCAGCTGCAGCGCGGCGGCGTGATCGTCCGGGGTGAGGGCCTTGAGGTTGTCCTCGGCGACGATGTGCACGCCGGGCTCGGGGTACAGGGCGCGCAGGCCCTCGTCGACGACGGTGCGCGGCACGCCGGGCAGCGCCGCCCGCAGGTCGCGCAGGGCCACCCAGGCGCCCAGCGCCGCGACCGCGCGGTAGGCGGCCCGCACCC
>NZ_JAIULG010000001.1 GCF_020169415.1 Tsukamurella sp. M9C | reverse complement strand
CCCAGCCCCGCGCCACCCGCGTCGAGCGGCCGCAGCCGCAGCCCCGGCAGGAGTGGGCGCCGCGGCAGGAGCCCGAGCCCGTCCCCGCGGGCGAGGTCAAGCGCACCGTCGGGGCCCGGGGCAGCAGCGACGGGCGCGTCCCGCCGCCCCCGCGTCCGCCGCGCAACCGCAACCGCGGTCGTGACCGGGAGCCCGGTCGACGGTCCGCCGCCCCCGCACCCGAGGCGCCCGCGCCGAAGAAGGTCCGCCGCAAGCGCAAGCTGCACCCCTTCCGCTGGCTCGGCGTCTTCCTGGTCCTGCTGCTGGTCGGCACGGTGGCGGGCACGATCTACTTCGACGGCAAGCTCACGCGGATCGACGCGCTCGCCTCGTACGCGGGCCGCGTCGCCGACACGCCGGGCACGAACTGGCTGCTCGTGGGCACCGACGCCCGCGAGGGCCTGACACCCGCGCAGCAGAAGGCGCTCGCGACCGGCGGCGACCTGGGCGGCGCCCGCACCGACACGATCATGCTGGTGCACGTCCCGAAGTCGGGCGATGCGACGGTGGTCTCGATCCCCCGCGACCTCTACGTGCAGATCCCCGGGCAGGGCGGACACAAGATCAACGCGGCCTACTTCCTCGGCAGCACGTCGGGCAACGGCGACGCGGCCGGCGCGCAGCTGCTGGTGCAGACCTTCGAGAAGGCCTCCGGCGTGCGCATCGACCACTACGCGGAGATCGGCTTCGGCGGCTTCGCGAACATGGTCGACGCGATCGGCGGCGTCGAGATGTGCCCGAAGTACCCGATCAACGACCCCAAGGCCGGCCTGCGGATCAAGGCCGGCTGCCAGACGCTCGACGGTGCGCAGGCGCTCGGCTACGTGCGCACCCGCGCCACCCCGAACGCCGACCTCGACCGGGTCGTGCACCAGCGCGAGTTCATGTCGGCGCTGTTCAAGGAGGCGACCTCGCCCACGACGCTGCTCAACCCGTTCGAGATGTGGGGCCTGTCGAACGCGGTGGTCGACGCGCTGTCCGTCGACAAGGACACGCACCTGTGGGATCTCGCGCGCCTCGCGTGGGCCATGAGCGGCAGCACCGTCACGACCACGACGCCCACCGCGGGTGGCGAGTACACCAGCGACGGCGACTCCCTCGCGTGGGGCAAGAACACCGATGAGTTCTTCGGTCTCATCGCCGCCGACCAGCCCGTTCCCGCTCGCCTCCTCAGTGGGACCCCGGGAACCGGTTAAGGTGGCGCCATGACTGAACGCGGCCGGATCGGCCGTCCGCCGAAGGTGAACCGGGAGCAGGTCGTCGCCGCGGCGGCCGACATCCTCACCACCGACGGCCCGCTGAAGTTCTCGATGCGCACCCTCGCGGCGCGCCTCGACATCAGCGCGATGGGCATCTACCACTACTTCGACTCGAAGAACGACCTGCTCGGCGCGGTGCTGGAGCACCAGTCGTGGAACACGCCGGTGCCCGAGTTGGCCGAGGACCCGCACGAGCGGCTGGTGCAACTCCAGCTCACCGTGATCGACCACCTCACGCAGCACCCGTGGGTCGTCGACGTGCTCTCTGCCGACGAGATCATCGACGCCTACTCGGCGTGGGCCTTCGACGAGTTCCTGCGCACCACCGACGAGATCGGCATCCCCGAGCAGGAGGCGCTGCACCTGCTGCTGGCGCTGTGGCGGTTCACGATCGGCGAGGTCACCGTGCGCACCAACCAGGCGATGCGCGACGCCCGCCCGTCGTCGAGCGCGTGGGTGGACCGGGAGATCCCGCAGCACGTGCTGGACCGGCCCCGCCTGTCGAGCGCGCTCGGCTCGCTGGCACCGAGCGCCGAGACCTACGACGTGCGGCAGACCATCCGCGCGTACCTCCGCGGCGCCCTCGGCGACCGCTTCCACGGCTGACCCGGCCGGGGCCGGATCAGCCGGCCCGGCCTACAGCGAGACCTGGCGGCCGCGCAGGCCGTCGCGGGAGCGTCGCTGCGCGGCGGTGAGCTCGGAGTCGTCCGTCAGGGCCTCGGCGAGGCGCTTCGCCAGTTCGACGGTGCCCGGCACCCACTCGTCGGGGTGCGACTCGCGGTCGAGGTCGAAGACGGGCACGAGCAGGCCGTCGGAGCGGAACGAGCCGGCGAACCGCGAGCCCTCGCCCACGGTGAGGCCTCCTGCGGCGTGCACGCGGGCCAGGGCGGCCATCAGCTCGTCCTCGGGCGCGGGGTGCACCCAGCGCAGGTGCGCCTTGGAGCCGGTGTCGGCCCACCACGGCGCGCCGATGCCGTCGGCGCCCAGGTCGAGGCGCGCGGCCGGCGTGATGAGCGAGTTGGCGTGCTCGACGAGCTGCCGGGTCTGCGCGTCGGCGTCGCCGGCGAGCCACCAGTCGAAGTCCTTGTGCACGGTGACCTCGAGCGGCGCGTCGGCCTCGAGGACCTCGAGCAGGGCACCGTCGGACTCCTCGGACAGCGCCTCCCCCACCGCGGCGTCGGCGGCGAACCGGGCGGCGCCGGCGAGCGCGGCGCCGGGCTGCAGCGGGCGGATGGCGGTCTGCAGGGCGGCGTAGCCGATGACCCCGTCGGCCTCCTCGCGGACGAGGGCCTGCGCGGCGCCCGGGAGCACCGTCGCGAGGCGGATCTCGCGGTTCGCTCCGGCGACCTTCAGCGGCGCGGTGGCGCTGGGCACGAAGTTGCGCAGCGCGACGATGTCGCACTCGGCGGCCAGGCCCTCGAAGGGACGGCCGGTGTCGGCGACGCTCGCCTCGGCGCGGGCGCGCTGGGCGGCCAGCTTCTCGGCACGGTTCGATCCCTCGCGGGGAGTGGCATTGCGTTCGCGTCTACCCATGCCCGGCAGCCTATCCCCGCAGCCAGGAGCGCGTGCGGGCCGGGTGGTTGGTGGCGACCCACTCCACGCCGAGGCCGTTGCACAGCGCCACGTCGGCCTCGGAGTCGACGGTCCAGCAGTAGGTGAACCGCCCGGCGGCGCGGGCCTTGGCGACGGTGTCGGGCCGCTCGCGCAGCGAGTCCACCGACGGCCCGATGCCCTGGGCGCGGACCGCGGTGGCCGCGCCGCCGCCGAGCAGCCGCGAGGCCTCCCCGAGGAGCACCGCGGGCACACCGGGGGCGTTGCGGCGCACGCGCCAGACCGCGGAGCCGGAGAAGGAGATGACGATGACGGGCGCGTCGGCGAGGTCGCCGGACTTGGCGAGGCCGTGGCGCTGCAGGGCCGCGAGCAGCTTCTGCTCGACCATGCCGCCGAATCGCACGGGGTGCTTGGTCTCGACGAAGAGCTTGCGTCCGGACGTGCGGGCGAGCTCGATCAGCTCGTCGAGGGTGACCACGGACTCGGGATGTCCGGGCCGCTTCCACGAGCCGAAGTCCATCGCCTGCAGGTCGGCGAGGTCGAGCTCGGAGACGGCGCCGGTCCCGTCGGACGTGCGCTCGACGGTGCGGTCGTGCAGGCAGACGAGGTGCTGGTCCTTGGTGAGCCGGACGTCGCACTCGATGGCGTCGGCACCCTCGGCGACTGCGGCCTCGAAGGCGCTCATGGTGTGCTCGGGGTACTCGCCGCTGGCGCCCCGATGCGCCACGATCCCCGCTACGCCGCCAACCATCGCGTCCCGTCCTCCTGCTCCCGGGCCGTCGGCCCCCCGTCGATCATCCGGACCAACCGTGCCGTGACCAGCAGGAACGCCCCGCTCAGCAGGTAGGTCAGCGCGGTGTAGACCATCGCGTCGGCGCCGTGCTGCAGGCCGCCGTCCGCGCGCGAGTACGCCACGCACCCCACGGTGACGATAGTCAGCGCGGCCCACCCGGCCCACCATCGCCGGATGAACATCGCGCGACGATCCGTCGGCTCCCCCGCCGCGCGCCGCTGCGCGTCGGCCAGTTCCAGCACCAGCACCGGGGCGGCCACCAGATTCACCACCGGGACCAGGCAGTACACCCACAGCTGCCAGGCCGGGCGCGGCTCGCGGGTGCCGAGCGCCGCGTACGCGCGCTCGCGCGCGACCCGCAGCCACAGCGCGAGCACCACGAAGAGCGCGATCACCGCGATCACGGCGAGCCAGCCCGCCACGAAGACGGCGACGGTGGCGATCACGGCGAGCCAGCCCGGCAGGGGCCCGGATCGGTTGATCACGAGCAGGAGGTACGCCAGGCCCTCCACGATCGCCGCCGCGAACACGATGCCGGTGGTCAGCCGCAGGACGAAGGGGGTCGCCTCGGCCGCGGCCTCCGCGGTGGTCGGCGCGGCGGGCGCGGCCGGGGTGAAGTCCTGGCGCAGGCCCCAGCGCGGGGTCGCGGGGTAGCGCGGCGTCGGCTTCGGGGCCGACGGTGCGCGGCGCGGCACCGGCAGCGTCTCCGGCGGGCGCCGGGCGAGCCAGCGCAGGCGGCCGCGGGGTTGTGCGGTGCGCGCGGGACTCGGGTGCATCAGACGGTCCCCTCGCTGCCGTCCGGCCGCACGACGGGCCGTCCCACGGACGCCCAGGCGATCATCCCGCCGTCCACGACGGCGGCTTCTATCCCCACGGTTTCGAGATAGCGCACGGCCTGTTCGGAGCGGCCGCCGCCGCGGCAGATCACGTACACCTGGTCGTCGAGGTCGATCTCCTCGAACCGCACGGGCAGGTCGGGCAGCGGCAGGTGCACGGCGCCGGGCGCGTGACCGAGGTCCCATTCGCCCTGGTCCCGGACGTCGAGCACGGTGAGCCCCGGCGCCGCGGCGAGGTCGTCGGGCAACGCATCGACGGGGATCGGACCGTCTGCGGGGTAGTCCGTCATGGCTCCAGTCTTCCACGCGCGACGGGGGCCGCCGACGATTCATCCACAGTTTCCACAGGCTCATCCACAACTTGAGGGTTGTGCGGCGAGCCCTTCACCAGCGCGGATTCAGCGCCCTGTGGATCGAGCATGTCAAGCCCCGAAATTCGCCCACAGGCCGCGGCGCTGCAGGCCGGCGATCGCACCGTCGAGCACGCCGGCCGTGACCGAGGCGGCGAGACCGGCCCCGTCGACCGCGGTGCCGCCGAGCAGGCGGGCGAACAGCGGCTTCGGGGTGTGCATGGCCTCGATCTCGGCGTCGGGGAAGCGCTCCTCCAGGACCCCGCGCAGGGTGCCGACGCCGTCCGCGAGCCCCAGGTCGACGGCCTTGCGGCCGATCCACACCTCACCGGTGAACAGGGCGGGGTCGTCGCCGAGGCGCTCGCCGCGGCGGCTGGTGACCCACTCGCGGAAGGCGCTGTGGATATCGCCCTGGAGGCCGTGCAGCCATTCGACGTCGCCCTCGCGGACGTCCTCGAACATGTCCAGCCGGTGCTTGGCGTCGCCCTCGGTGAAGACCCGGCGCTCGAGGCCGATCTTCCCGATCAGCTCCTTCGCGCCGAAGCTCGCGGAGATCACGCCGATGGACCCGACGATCGAGGTGGTGGTCACGAAGATCTCGTCGGCGGCGCAGGCCAGCCAGTACCCGCCCGACGCGGCGACGTCCTCGCAGAAGGCGAGCACGGGCAGCTCGTGCTTCGCTGCGAGCTGCCGGATCCGGGCGGCGATGAGCTCGGACTGCGCCGGGGAGCCGCCGGGGCTGTTGAGCACCAGTGCCACGGCGACGGCATCGTCGGTCTCGAAGGCGCGACGCAGCACCGACTCGACCCCGGCCAGGTTGAGGGTGCCGCGGCCGAGCCCGCCCGACATGGCGGGCGCCGCGATGGGGCCTTCGAGGCGCACGACGGGGACGACGCCGCCGGCCTGCCCGAGGGCGGCGCGCACGCGGTGGCTGGCGGCCTTGGCCGCGTCCTGCAGATCGGTCACGAGGGGACTCATGGACCCGACGGTAGCGGGCGAATCCGACACCCCGCCGTCGCCGCAGGTCAGGGCGCCAGCGGCGAACCCGGGAAGTTCCGCGCGACGGTCCAGACCACCGCCAACACGCCGACGGTGATCCACAGGTACTTGTTCTGCGGCACCGCCGGCACGGTGAATCCGACCCGCCGGCCGAGCCAGGCGAGCCACAGCCACGCGAGCACGGCGCCCGCCGGGTAGATCAGGGCGTTCGAGCCGAGGGCGGCGAGGAAATCGCCGTTGGTGACGTCGTTGACGGCGCGCAGGCCCCCGCAGCCGGGGCAGTAGAGGCCGGTCGCCGCGTACAGCGGGCACACGCCCCAGCTGTTCTGGACGTGCGGATCGCGCAGGTGCAGCGCGAGGACGACGGCGCCGGTGCCCGCCGCGGCGGCGATCGGCCACGCGGCCGCCCGCAGGCGTGCGGACGGCGACGGCGCGGTCGTGGTCATGGCCCCCAGGTTAGCGCCGGGCGCCGACCTGGCGCCCGGGCGCATCGTCCCGAGCCGCGGCGAGGATCTGCGGGTCAGAGGGCGGATGCGAAGGCGAGGCCGCCGAACAGGCAGCCGAAGGAGACGAGGGCGTCGAGCAGGGCGTACCCCCAGGCGTTGCGCCGGTTGAGCAGGTTGAGCACCGCGTGCGCGCCGAAGGTGGTGCCGAGCAGCAGCGACGTGAGGAAGGTGATCGCCAGCACGTCGAAGGTGCCCGTGTAGGTGCAGGCCATGGCCGCGCACTCGCGGATCGAGGGCATGGCGCGCGCGGCGAGCGCCAGGTTGACGATCGTCGCCGTGAAGGACACGACGAGCAGTGTCATCGACACGATGATGTCGGCGCGGGTCTGGCGGCCGCCGACGAGGGTGCGAACGCGGCCGGCCCGATCACCGCTGAGGCGCTGGGTGCGCGCCCCGAAGCTGGTTCCGGTCATGTCCACCATGTTCCCGCGCCGCACCCGGGATTCCAAGCGTTTGCGATAGGAACCGACCGCGTTTCTATCGGCCCGCGTCGCGGCGTCGCAGGTGGACGCCGTAAATCAATCCGTCGGTCTAATAGGTCACATTTGCTTGAATGAACAACAAACATCGGACATTCTTGGCCCGACTGTCCACCGGCGCCGGATCCCGCCGTGTTCCGGGTTCGATTTCCTACAGGCCTGAAGGTCCGCTACAGTGTTCCACACCACATCTGTGACGAGCTTCACAGGTGCAACACACGGAAGGCGGCGCGATGACGGTCAAGCACTCCCACTCCCTCTCCGCCGGTCCCGACGCCGCGTCGCGCAGCTCCTGCACCGTGTACTTCTCGCGCTCGCTGACCCGCACGCTGCTGACGGTGGGCGTGCTCGCACTCGCGCTGGTGCTCATCGTCGTCCTGGGCTGACACCCGGCCGGAACGCCCCGTCGGCCCTCGCCGGGCCGCACCGCGAACCTCAACTGCACTTCATGCGCTTTCGGCCGTCCTTATTGCGGAACCATTCCAGATAAGAAAGGCTGGAAGAGTACGAAGGACGAAACAGGAAGCGATCGCTTCCGCAATCGAAGGGAAAGACGTGGCCGTCTACACTCTGCCGGAACTCGACTACGACTACAGCGCTCTCGAGCCCTACATCTCGGCCGAGATCATGGAGCTGCACCACAGCAAGCACCACGCCGCGTACGTCGCCGGCGCCAACCAGGCCCTCGAGCAGCTCGCGGAGGCCCGCGAGGACGGCTCGATCGCGACCAAGGCGCCGCTGCTGAGCAAGAACCTCGCCTTCCACCTGGGTGGCCACACCAACCACTCGATCTTCTGGAAGAACATGTCGCCCAACGGTGGCGACAAGCCGGTCGGCGACCTCGCCGCGGCCATCGACGACCAGTTCGGCGGCTTCGACAAGTTCCAGGCCCACTTCAACGCCGTCGCGATGACCCTGCAGGGCTCCGGCTGGTCCGTGCTCGCCTACGACCACATCGGCCAGCGCCTCATCATCCAGCAGCTGACCGATCAGCAGGGCAACATCTCGGAGGCCCTCACCCCGCTGCTCCAGCTGGACATGTGGGAGCACGCCTTCTACCTGCAGTACAAGAACGTCAAGGCCGACTACGTCAAGGCCTGGTGGAACGTCGTGAACTGGGACGACGTGGCCGCGCGCTACGCCGCCGCCACCGCCTGAGTCCTTCTTCCTCAGCCTCGAGACCCCGTCCAGCGCATCGCGCCGGCGGGGTTTCGTCGTTCCCGGTGTCAGTGCCTCCTGACACAGTGGGCACATGACACAACCGGGATACGACGCCCTCGCCGACACGTACGCCGAGATGTTCCCGGATCCGTACCAGTACCCCATCGAGCGGCACGCCGCGGCGGCGTTCGCGGAGGCCGCCGCGGGGCGCCCGGGCCGGACGGTGGACGTCGGCTGCGGGCTCGGCCACGTCGCCGCCGACCTGGCCGGACGCGGCCTGGACGTGATCGGCGTCGACCCCAGCCCCGGCATGCTCGCGCACGCGCGCCGCCTGCACCCGGAGGTCCCCTTCGTCGACGGTGACGCCTCCCTCGCCGCCCTGCCCGACGGCCCGATCGCCGCGATCCTCGCCCGGTTCAGCCTGATCCACGTGGAACCGGCCGAGGTCCGGTCGACGGTGCGCGCCTGGTCGCGACGCGTCGCCGCGGGCACACCCGTCATGGTCGCCTTCCAGGCGGCCGACGATCCCGGGCCGCCGCTCGCCTTCGACCACGCCGTCGCACCCGCCTGGCGCTGGCATCCCGACGAGTTCGCCCGCGTCCTCGTTGAGGCTGGCTTCGCGGAAGCGTGGCGGATCGTCGTCCGCGACAAGGACTACCGCTTCCCCATGGCGCAGCTCCTCGCCGTCCGCGACTGACCATGCGGCACGGTGCCGGGCGCCCGGCACCGTCGGATCCGGGTACCCGAAACCCTCGGGCCGGGCCCGTGAAGAATCAAGACAGGGCTCCAAAACTCCTGCGCTACTTGTCATTTCAGAGGCACGCGACTAACCTGGAGCTCGCACGAAGGGGAGTAGCCCCCAATCGCGCGGTCGACACACTGGCGAGAGCCCGGCCGCGCGAACCGGAAAGCCTCCGGTGGGCGAGACCTTTGTGCCACTTGCGCGGTCCGACGGTCGGATCCGTGTGGCACAGGTCTTCGCAGGAGGTATGCACCGTGCTCAACGCGTTGCTCATCAGTTTCGCCGTGGTCTTCGTGGCCGAGCTCGGCGACAAGTCCCAACTCATGGCGATGACCTTCGCTGCCCGCTTCAAGTGGTGGGTCGTGCTGCTGGGCATCACCGCCGCCACGGCGCTGACCCACATCGCGTCGGTCGGCATCGGCTTCGCGCTCGGCTCCGCCATCCCCACTCAGCTCATCACCGCCGTCGCGGGCGTCTCGATGCTGGTCTTCGCCTTCTGGACCTGGCGCGGCGACACCCTCTCCGACGACGAGAGCGGCACCGCGGACCGGGTCACCCGCTCCGTCTTCCTCGCCGTGGCGTCCGCGTTCTTCCTCGCCGAGCTCGGCGACAAGACGATGCTCGCCACCATCACCCTGACGACGCAGCACAACTGGTTCGGCGTGTGGGTCGGCTCGACGCTCGGCATGGTCGCGGCCGACGCCCTCGCCATCGCGGTCGGCGCGCTGCTCGGCTCGAGGCTGCCGGAGCGGGCCATCGCCATCGGCGCGACGATCCTGTTCTTCGGCTTCGGCGCGTGGCTCCTGGCCGAGGCCTGGCCGGAGCTCGACGGCACCAGCCGGATCGTCACCGGGCTGGTCGTCGCCGTCACGATGATCGGCGGCGGGCTCGTCGTGCGCCGGGCGCACCGCGCCGCGGCGGCGGCACCGTCGAACCCCGAGGTCCCCGAGGAGAGCACCCCCGGCCCCGGAAGAACCGCCCTTCACTAATGTGAGGTGGGTCGCGCCGCCCACCGGCGAGTGCGCTCCACTACAGAAGGGAACCAGCCATGGACGTCTCCGGCTCCTCCGTCATCGTCACCGGTGGCGCATCCGGCCTCGGCGCCGCCACCGCGAAGCGCTTCGCCGATGCCGGCGCCACCGTCTTCGGCCTCGACCTGCAGCCGTCGATCGACAAGGCGACCCCGGTCGAGAACGTGCACCTCGTCGCGACCGACGTGACCAAGGAGGACGAGGTCCTCGCCGCGATCGCCGAGGCCGTCAAGGCGGGGCCGCTGCGCGTGGCCGTCAACTGCGCCGGCGTCGGCTGGGCGGGCCGCATCCTGTCGAAGAACGGCCCGCACGCGCTGGAGCTGTTCCAGACGGTCATCAACATCAACCTGGTGGGCACGTTCAACGTGATGCGCCTGGCCGCCGACCAGATGAGCAAGCAGGAGGCCGTCGACGAGCAGGGCTCCCGCGGCCTCATCGTCAACACCGCCTCCGTCGCGGCGTTCGAGGGCCAGATCGGCCAGATCGCCTACACCGCGTCCAAGGGCGGCGTGCACGCCATGACCATCACCGCCGCGCGCGACCTGGCGCAGTTCGGCATCCGCGTGAACACCATCGCCCCCGGCACCATCAACACCCCGATGCTGGCCGGCGTGACCCCGGAGTTCAAGAAGACGCTCGAGGCGGGCATCCCGTTCCCGTCGCGCCTGGGCGAGCCGAGCGAGTACGCCCAGCTGGCCTACTTCCTCGCGGAGCACGATTACATCAACGGGGAGACGATCCGCATGGACGGCGCACTCCGCATGGCTCCGCGGTAGCCGTTAGATCTGCAGTTCCTCCGCCGGCGTCGCCCCGACCGCGTCCGACAGGACGAGGAGCGGGGCGGCGTCGTCGTCGATGGAGGGGCCGTCGGGCGGCAGCACCATCGACGACGGTGCCGGGGCCGCCCCGGCCTCGTTGCGCAGGTCGATCGCGACGAGCAGGTTGTGCACGTTCTCCTCGGGCACCCCGTCGCCGAAGTCCTCGGGCAGGTAGGGGCTGAGCTGCACCAGCACGTCGCGGATCTCGACGACGCGGCGCTGGAAGCGCAGGTGCGGGTCACGGCGGGCCTTGCCCGCGTCGAGCACCACCTCGGGGACCGCGGTGGTGAGCAGCGTCCACAGCGGCTCGAGCCGCTTGTAGTCCCGGCGGTGCTTCTTGCGGTACTGCATCTGCACGACGAAGCCGCGCACGCCCGGGTAGCTCAGGCCCACGACGAACAGCAGGATGCCGCCCGCGGTGCAGGCCTGCGACAGGGTGAGCAGCACCGGCCAGGAGGCGACGTGGCCCGCGCTGGTGAGCACGAACGCGACCTGGGTGAGCGAGCCGACGGCGGTGATCGCGAGGCCCGCCGACATGAGCCGCAGCGACGTCGTGAGGTAGCCGTCGGCGAAGGGCATCAGCCGGGTCAGGGAGAGCACGCAGTCCGCGAGCCCGTACATCAGGTAGCCGCCGGCGATGACGAAGAAGACGGCGAAGCCCAGTTCCTGCACGGTCAACGTGTCGAGGCTGGCGTCGCGCAACGACGGCGGCGTCACGTTCATGGCGACGGACAGGCCCACCACGGCGGCGATGAGCGGGATGGCCTCCATCCCCGCGCGACGTTGCCGGGCGGATTCGGTGGGGCCGTAGAAGAAGGCGACGGCGAGCGCCGCGACGCCCAGCGCCAGCGAGGCGTAGCCGCCGAGGCGGGAGGCGCCGCGCCAGAGCGCACCGTCGATGGTGGGAGCGAGCGGCGAGCCGAGGAGGAGTACGGCCAGCGTGAGCGCGGCGATGGCGACGGTCACCGCGACGGCCTGGATCCCGGCCTTCGCGCGGTAGAGCCGGTCGATGCGCCAGCACAACACCAGGGTGAAGAACGCGACGCCGAGTACGTTCACGAGCTTCACAGCCACCGGGAATGACCTCCCAGGGCGCGCTGGATGCCGCGCAGGCTGTCGTGTTTGGCGGTGCGGCCCGCGAGGGCGCCGGCCTCGGAGGCCCAGCCGAGAATGATGGAGGCGATCATCTCGGCCTCCCACTCGTGCTCGTCGTCGTAACAGGTGCGGTGCAGGGCGGCGTCGGCCTCCGGGGAGGACATCTCCGCGGTCTGCGGTGCGGCCGCTGTTGGACCGGCGTTCTGGTGGCCTGCGATGAGGTGGCCGAACTCGTGGATGATGATCTGGTCGCGGTGCGTCCGCGAGGTGTTCGCCTGATAGAAGAAGTAGTCGGCGTCGTCGCCCACGAGCCACAGTCCGTTCGGCATGCCGACGGGCAGCGGCTGCGAGATCACGAGGATATCGCGGCCGCGCCGCTTGCCGTACTTCTCGCACAGCTGGACCGCGTCGAAGGGCAGGTCCAGGTCGAGGCTGCGCACCTCGTTCTCACACAGGCGGCGCAGCGCTTTGACGGAACGCACAGCCCACCTCCACACGGTCGTAGAGGGACGACGCGCGCCGGAGGCACACTCACGGCGCCCGGACGGGCTGCGGCGTGTCAGCCGGTGAGGCTAGAGCCCCTCATTTTCGCGCGAGTCTACGGGAAGCTCGGGCGGGTCGGCGGGCAAGCCCTGCTGCACTCGCAACACCTTGATGAGCTCGTTGACCATGTTCACCGAGTCGGGCGAGAGCCCTGCCAGGCGGAACGCGGCCATCTGCACCTTGGTGTCGGCCTGCAGGCGCATGAGGTGGATCTGGTCACGGGTGCGCTGGGCGGCCTCGTCCTCGAGGAAGTAGTGCACGTCCACGCCGAACGCGGCCGAGATGCCCTCGACGGTGCGGAAGGACGGCGACTTCGCCTTGCCGGAACGCAGCTGGCTCAGGTACGACTCGCCCAGGCGGAAGCCCAGGGCGGTCGAGCGCTGGGCGATCGCCTTCGCGGTGAATGCGCGGCCGTTCGGGCCGGGCACCGTGCGGAACAGCTCCTCGAGCCGACTCGCGAACAGGCCCTGGCCCACCAGAGCGTCGCTGTCGTACTTATTACCTGTATCCACTTGTGCCATCCCTCTCTATCACCGGCACGACCTGTGACCCGCGGAACACATTATGTTGCGAGTCCACAAGCCTCGATCACACTATAGCGCACTTCACCATGGAACACGACCGCTTCGTGATCGACTATCGTCCGCATGGGCGGATACTGTATTCTTACCTACGCCTGTGGATGAAGAGCGGAAGGGGTGTGTTGTGTCGCGTCCGACCCATCTCCCGCGTCGACTTCGCGCCATCGGCATCACCGCTCTCGCCATCGGCGCCATCGCCTCCGCGCCCGCTTGGGCGACCCCCGATTCATCGGATTCCGACAACAGCTCCGGCTCGGGTAGTTCGACCTCGCAGAGCACCGGAAGCAGCGACTCCTCGTCGTCGAGTGATGCCGGCGACGCATCGTCCACGTCAGGTACCGCGGGTCGAGCGACGGGCAACGACTCCCGAATCGGCAGCAACGGCTTCGGAGCCGGCAGCAGCTCCTCTCGCGGCAGCGGCTCGGACGAGTCGAACGACACCGGGTCGTCGAACGGCGCCGGCACGACAACGGGCGACGAGACCGAGACGGGCAGTAACAAGCCCGACAAGGACGAGGACAAGGGCCACGGCCACGGCGGCGGCCTGATCGGCATCATCGGCGGCATCTTCGGCGGTGGCGGCTCGAGCAGCGGCGGCTCGACCGGCACCGCGACCCCGCCCACGATCCCCAGCGCGGGCGGCTCCGATTCGGGCTCGTCGTCGAGCTCGTCCGCCGGCTCCACCAACTCGACCGGCTCCGGCGGCGCCTCGATCTCCAGCGGCAGCGGCGTCCGCACCGGCAATCCGCTCCCCGAGTCGACGTCCTCGGTCAACGACGGCAGTGATGGCGGCACCGCGCAGGCCCCCAGCGTTCCGGCGGCGCGTCCTGCGGCGGTAGCGCCCGCCGCCCCCGTCGTCGTGGAGCCCGTCATCGTCCCGCCGATCGTCGTGGCGGGCCCGGTGCTCCCGGCCCCCGCTCCCGCACCGGCGAAGCCCGCCGCCCCGAAGCCGGCGGCTCCGGCCCCCGCGGCCCCGGCACCGTCGAACAACGACCGCACGCCGGCGGAACAGAGCTCCGGCAGCAGCGGGAACAGCACCGTGTTCGCGGCGGCGTACACGTCCGCGCAGCGCGTGGCGCCGGTCGCGGCGGAGACGGCGCGGCAGCTCTCCCCCGCGATGATCGCCATCCTCGGCGGCATCGCGCTCCTGGGCAGCGGCAGCTTCGCCGACGCCCTGCGCCGCGCGCATATGCGCCAGGCCCAGGCCTAACCTCCCGAACAGCTCCCGAGCCCCTCGCCGGTATGAGGGCGCCCGCACCACTCCAACTATCCTTAGCCTAACCTAAAGCGATGACCTCTCCGAGTCCTCGCTCCCCGATGCGCCGCCCCCTCAGCCGACGATCGCTGCTCCTCGGCGCGGGCGGCCTGGGCACCGCGGCCGCGCTGTCCGCGTGCGGCGCCGACGGCACGTCCGCGCAGACGGGCGACGACGGCCCGAAGCGGGTGGTCGCGCTCTCCACCGGGCACCTGGATCATTGCCTCGCGCTGGGGACGGTGCCGGTCGGCCTCGCGGTGGTCGCCCCGGAGGCGAGCAACAGCACCGGGATCCCCCAGTTCATCCGCGACGCCTTCGGCGACAAGTACGACCTCGACGCGATCCGGATCGTCGGCGAGCGGATGACGCCGGACCCGGAGAAGATCGCCGCACTCAAGCCCGACCTGATCCTGTCGAACAAGCGGGCCGACAAGTCCCTCAACGAGCAGCTGGCGAAGATGGCCCCGACCGTGCTCACCGCGGGCGGCTCGGAGGCGTTCAAGACCGATCTGACGACCGTCGCCGAGGCGCTGAAGCGGCAGCAGGCCGGCGAGAAGCTGCTCGCCGACTACGAGGGCCGCGCCCGCGCGTGGGCGCAGTCGCGCGGCGACGCCGCGACCGTCTCGCTGGTCCGGGCGCGGGGCGATCAGTACCTGTACTTCGGGACGCTGGCCCTGGCGAGCATCGTCGGCACGGACGCCGGCCTGACCCGCCCTGCGGCCCAACGCTTCTCCGACGTCGCGAGCCGCGCGCTGTCGCCGGAGGAGGTGGGGATGCTCGACGCCGACTGGCTGTTCTACTCGTTCCCGAAGGCCTCGCGCGACATGACGGAGGCGGCGCTGTGGAAGAAGCTGCCGGTCGTCGAGCGCGGGCGCGCTTTCGAGGTCGACGTCGACCCCTGGTTCCTCAACGCGTCCACCGTCGCCGCGGAGCGCGTCCTCGCCGACATGCAGAGGTTCACGGCCGGCAGGCCCTAGCCGCCCACGACCGGCAGCGCGAGCACCTTCTCGCTCGACATGAACGCGCGCAGCGCCGCGGTGGCCTTCACGTCGTCCTCGTTGTAGTCGAGGATCCGCTGCCGCTGGACGGCCCGGTCCTCGTCGGCGAAGCCGGCGTCGATCCCGACGCCCACGCGGTACCAGAGCATCGACGCCTCGCCGCCGGCCTCCGCGTCGCGCCAGTGGAATCCGGCGACGGGCGCCACCTTCTTCAGGCCGCGACCCTCGAGGGAGAGGAAGGCGTCGCCGACGGCGTCGAACATGTCGACCCACTCGGGCGAGGCGATGAACTCCTCCACGGCCCGCCGCACGGGCACGCCCGGCTCGCCCGCGAACCGGTCCGCAGAGGCCAGCAGCCACTTGTTCTCGGCGTTCTGCGAGTAGCAGTACGCGGCGAAGGTCTTGCCCGCGGAGTGCGCCTCCGCGCGACGGTCCATGAGGAAGGCCCAGAACTCGGCGAACGAGCGGGCCTCGTCGCGCGTGGGCACGGGGTCCCAGGTGACGAAGGGCCGGTAGCCGAGGTCGACGCCGTCGCGCCGCAGCCATGTGCCCCACAGGTAGGCGCCGTACTCCTGGTAGCTCTCCATGTCGACGTCCACCTCGACGTCGGCCCGGCGCACCTTCACCTCGGGCCGCCGCCGCACGAGCACCTGCCCGTCCCGCCACGCGCGGGCCATGGCCCGCAGGTCGGCGATGGGCACGGGCACGTCCTCGGGCTGGGGCCCCGCGTACTCGGCCAACTGGTCGACGGTGCCGATGCCCGCCTCGCGCAACCCGGGCGCCGACCGCCCGTCGGCCACCAGGCTCACGTCCCGCGCGAGCGTCAGGGTCTGCGCGCACTGCGGCCACCACGGGCACCGTCGGCATTCGGCCACCCGCACGGGCTCGGTCTCCACGGTGCCGGCCAGGACGGCCCGACGGTCCGTGAACCGCTCGTCATAGGTGGCGAGGAGCGGCCCGACCTCCTGGACGACGATGCGCGCACCGTCGACCCCGATGCTCCCGCCGAGCAGCGTCCGGGACGCGAAGCCCGCGTCCTGCAGCATCCGGGTGAGGTGCGCGAGGCGCATCTGGTCGCCGCGGTGCTGGCGGGAGCGGACGGTCTCGTCCTCGCGGGGCTCCCAGCGGTCCAGCGGCGAGGTCACCGCGCCGGCGCCGGGGTCGCAGGTCTTGTGGTTGACGACGATGACGGGGATGTAGCCGTCGGCGAGGCGGACGAGGAGCTCGCTGTGACCGCGGCGGTCGTGCGCGGTGGGCAGCACGGCGTTCCAGATCCGGTCGGCGCCGGCCTCCATCGCGGCGAGGGTGCGGCGCACCGCGCCCTCCCCCGGCTCGATGACGGTGAGCCCGGGCAGCCGGTCGCGGACGGACGCGCGGAAGACTGCCGCGGCCTCCACCCGCAGCGCCATGCCCGGGTCGGGATCGCCCTGCGGGGCGCGGGCCTCGAGCGCCAGACGGTGCCGACAACCGGTGAGCGAGCGCGCGCTCACCGGAGTCGTCTTGATGCCCTGGTCGATGTCCACTGCTTAGCAGTATGGCGGGCGGCACCGACAACCCGCGGAGCCGCGCTGTGCAATGCTGTACCGGACGGCAGTACTGACCTACAAGGACGTGCACTGATGGGTTTGTTCGGCAAGAAGACGAAGTCCTCCCGCGCGGAGCGCCGCGCGCAGGCCAAGGCGCTCAAGTCCAAGGGGCGCCTCGAGGCGAAGCTCGCCGCCAAGAACGCCGACCGTGACGCCAAGCGCGTCGTGAAGAACGCGTCGAAGAGCGAACGCAAGGCGCTGAAGGCCGACCTGCAGCGCTCGAAGATCGTGGCGAAGGCGCAGGGCAAGGCCGATGCGGCCAACCTGAAGATCGCCGAGACCCAGGCCCGCGCGGCCGTCGACGGCAAGCTCCTCTCCGAGGCGCGGCTCAAGCGCTACATCTCGACCGCGCGCCTGCTCGCGCCCGTCGTGGTGCCGATCGCCTACCGCGCGGCGCAGGCCGGCCGGAACCAGCTCGATGCGGCCAAGGCCTCGCGCCTCGGCGTGCCCGTCGACGAGGTCGCGGCGTTCGCCGGCTACGGCGGCGGCCTCTCGGCCCGCGTCGCGGCGGCCCGTCGCTCGCTGGACCAGCTGGCGGCCACGCACCCCGATGCGGAGACCAAGTCCTTCACCACCGCGGTCGCGCAGCGCCTCGACGACCTGGGCACGGCCATCACCGCGTCCGAGTCGATGCCGCCCGCGCGCCGCCGCCCGGCACACCAGGCCATCGCCCGCGAGCTGGACGGCATCGACGCCGACCTCCTCAACCGCCTCGGCGTCAGCTCCTAGTCCTGCGCTCCGCGCGGCGGTTATGCGCTGCCGCACGGAGACGTCGGACAAGTTGAGGACTGTTGCCGAACGAGAATCGGCCTGGCAATCGCCCTTCCTCGTTTGAAGACGGCATTCGCCTCACGTTCGATCGATTCGAAGGCGCGGCACAGAGGAAAGAAGCCTTCGTCCGTGTGGTGGGGGTAGAACGTGGTCGCGCAATCGCGCGCTTCATTGAATGACCAGTGGACACTCTTCTCTTTAGCGTCGCGCCGTCGATGACATTCAGATCATCCTCGGCCGAACGTATTGTATTGGATGATACCGTCGCAGCCGGGTACGGTGCTGGTTCGGTGATGCGGCGACTCTGCTGCCTTCGGAATTGACGAACCGAACATTCTCAGAGGTCGCTGCAATTGATCTGCCCCCAATCGATGCGATAGCGACAATGGATTTTGTTGAGCATCTCACTGTTGCCTTCAAACGCCTTCTCGATCTCGGTCGATCAGAACATGTTCCGGAATGCGTCCGTCGGGCGTCCGTCGGATGCCAGTCATCTGACCCTTGCAATGCATTCGCGGTTTCTCCGGCGCGCGGTTCACGTACTCCCAGCCGGGGATGGCGCCTCCCTTCGACCAGGTTGCCTTAGGAAGGCTTGAGGGCCATACACCAGTGTGCTACGGGTCGCCGGATTTATAGTGCGCCCCCTGGTTTGGGGCAGATACGTGCCGGGGAGTGGGCGTGTTCCACATCCCATACGCAGTTGTAGTACATGAGTGCCACCACACGCTCGGTGGAGCCGCGCGATGGGTACGGGACTTGAAAGAAGTCGGGCGTTGCGAGCTCGGACAGGCCTTCCCTGCCTTCGATGATCGGCATTAGCCTGTCCGCATCGTCACCCGCGTCGTGTTAATCCCGGCCAGCCACGCCCGACATCGACACCGAGGGACCACCGTATCGTCGGGCCCGCACTGCTGCTGCGAGATGTCATCTTTTCGCGTGCGGTAACGCCCGTGGGGAATTAACAGGCGATCAACGTCCCCTACTCATCAAATTTCGGAGAAGCCTCTGTCGTTCGCCCATCCAGGTAAGCCTGTTGCCTCTCAGCTTGAAACGCCTTCAAGTTGCGTTCAGCTTCCTCGATTTCAGCAGGAGCTAATGGTTCCAAACCGAATTCTTCAGGACTTCCGAAAGTTCTTCCATTTACTGATTCCGACACTCTACGTCCACCTCTCTTGGTTTTTTCGGCCATTTCAAGGAGCCACCCTCTGGATCATTGCAATGATGGTTTCTCCGGTGACCGGATCCACACTCTTGCTCAGCACTTGGAATAGGCTATCCGTAGGAAACAGTACTTCCATCTCCCCGGGAATCGCAGAGAGGGGCTCGACATACTTTCCAGATGTCGATTGAATAATGAATCTGGTATTTCCAGAGAAGGCTTTAGTCGGATCGATGGTCGTACTTGTGAATGGCGCCTCCCGCACGACAGCCCCTGGCTGATATCGCGCAAGATCGGCCGGACTCAGATCGACGCCGCGAACGACTTGCCCGCTGTAGTCGGGAAGCTTCGCCAATGCTGCGTTAATCGCATTGGCCATTGTTCGCTGCTCTCCGGTAACCACACCGCTCCTCAATCCTGCGTTCAAGGTCTGATAGTGCTTATTACCAGTGTAGTCGAGAATCGCCTGCCTGTCCGCCCCAGTAAGACTCTGCCTAGCTGCGATTCCGCTGGCTTCGTCTGTGGTTGTGCGGAGGGCTGCTACCGCAGCCTTCTCGCCACCTTCCTTGAGGGCATTGGATGCGATCTGCTCTCCGCCGACTCGGAGAAGGCCTCCGAGTGCGCGGCCTGCGCCAGGTGCGGCGGCGGCGACGCCGACGACGTCGAGGATGCCGAGGAATGTGTCCAGGCTCTTGTCCTGTACGACGCCCTTCGACATGTACTGCGTGCCTTCGTACCCGTTGGTCGAAGAGATCGTCGACGTGTTTATTCCCATCCCGACGTCTTGGGCGACGCTAAACCCGCCGTCAGGGCGTGCGACAATATTAGCCATCAACGGCTTCCCGTTACCACCGATGATGGGCTTTCCGTCGGGGCCGGTCATCGGCGCCTCGTAGGTGCCGTTTCCGGTCTGGATTATCTGACTGGGGTCGAACTTGGGGACGAGGCCGTACTCGCCGAGGGCCTCAATGAGTGCAGCGTAGGTCCTCTTTACCTGCCCTTGAGCGGCAGTAATCGCCGCCCCGTCACCCGGGCTCATATACAGGTCGCGCACCGCACGCTCGTAGGCTTCTTGGGCGGGCTTGACCTTTTCGTTGAAGATCTTCAGGCGTGCTGGATCGCCGAGCTCGTTGATGCGGCTCGCGGCGAGGACCTCTTCGTCGACGCCGTTGATCCGATAGTGCTTGGCGAGACCTTGCTGCCCCATATTCGTGATGGTGGACTCGATCACGTCTCCGTTGGCGTTTACGCCGGTCGTCTCGTAAACGTTGCCTGTCTCGCCCGTGGTGATCGTGTCGGTGTATCCGCCGCCGTACTGGTCCGCAACGTCGACATGGGTGCGCTGTTGGGGGCTGGTGTTGTCGACGGTTCCTTGGTTGCCGGGTGTGTCGGTCCACGTCGAGGAGACGGGCTTTCCGTCAGGGCTGAGGGTGGTGTGGCCGTCGATGCGGGTGCCGTCGAAGGTCTGGGTGATCGTCTCGATCCCGTCGAGGGTGCGCGTCGACTGCGTACGGCTGGTCGCACCGTCACCACGCACGAGGTAGGTGTCTACCTGCTTGCCGGGGTCGCCGATCGACACTGAACTGATGTCGTTGTCCTGCGGCGTCCCCGGCACCGGGGACTTGACTTTCACCTGCGCTCCGCCGGCTTGTAGCTGCGGCACGATCAGCCCCGCCACCGGGCTCTGCCCCAGATCGGGGGCGAGCTCTACCGACACGATCGGACCGGTGTCCTTGACGACCTTGCCGCTGGGATCGATGTGGTAGCCGAGGGCCTGCAGCATTGCCGAGTTCATCAATCCTGACTGGACAAGTCGGGTCAGCTCAGCCGACCTGTCACCAGGCGCAGGAACGCCACCACCAGTGTTGACGTTCGGGTCGGCGACGCTCTTGACACCGACCTCGGAGCCCGAAACGTCCTGGAAACTGCTGCCGGTGTCGGTGACGGCTCCGACGTAGGTGTCGGGCTGCTTGTCGTCCTGACCAGATTCGGCGTCCGGCTTCGGCGGCGCCTCTGGTGCGGGGGTGGGCCGGTACGGCTGCGGGTCGGTGTTCGCGGTACCACCACTGCTTGCTCCAGCAGAAGGACTGTAGGGCTCGGATTGGACGTTCGGGGTCGTGGTGCCCCCATTGCCCTGTGGCCGCTCGAAAGGGGCGTTGACCGCGTTCGTCGTCGTCGGCCCCGAAAAGCCATCGGACTGTACCGTCGGCGCCGAGCCGCCCGCAACCTGCCCGACGGAAGCGCCAGCACTAGCGCCTGCGGTGGCCCCGCCGCTAATATCCGCGATCTGCGATCCTGAAGGCGGCTTGATCTGCGCCCCCGCAGGAGCGTCCGCGATCAGGGGGTACAACGCGTTCTTGTTCGGGGCGATGTGTTGGGTGATCGTCGACGTTTGGTCGTCGACCTTATCGATGGAGTACCAGGTGGGTTGATCGCGTCCGACTGCGTCTTTCGCCCACGGAGTCTTGATCGTACGGACGATCTGTCCGGTGCCGCTGTTGACCAACACGACGGAGCCGTCGGCGCGTTCGATGAGTTCCTCATCGGGACCGGTCGCGACGTTGGTGGTGAAGTTTCCGGGGCTATCAGGGGTGGCGAGGATGTACCAGGCTTTGGGTTCTCCGCCTTCGAGATCGGGGAGGGTGAAGGTGACGTATCCGCCGTTGTCGGCGTGGATGTCCACGTCGGGCGTGGTGACGTGCACTTCGCCGGTGTTGGCGACTGCCTGGCCTGCTTCGAGGTTTTTGAGGGTGAGGGCGTCCAGGGCGGAGGTGAGTGTTTCCTTCGCGCCTTCGCGGGCGAGTTCGCCTGGCTTGGTCGCCCACTCCACCAGCCCGTATACCCAGCCGACGAACGGCACCGCGGCGGGCGCATGGGTTGCCGCCGAGCCGGCTGCGGCGACGGGGTCGGCCAGGATCTGCTCGGGTGTCGCCGACGCCACGGCACGACCAGCACCCGCAACGGGGCTGGTGACGTTCGAGAGCAGCCCCGTCCACGCGCGCACGGGGTCACCACCGACACCGATCAGCGCGGCATTGCCGGCGATGGTGTTACCGAACCGGTCGACGGCTCCGCCGACGAACCGTCCCGGCACCGAGACCACCTGACCGACCGCATTCTCCGCGATCGACTGCGCCTTCGACTCCTCACCCGACCATCTACGCCCGGCCGACTTTTTGCGCGGCTGCTCGCGCAGCAGGGTGTTCGGGGAGGCGAGCATCATCATCGCCGTCGGAACACCAGTGGGATCGAGTCCGAGGATGTTCGTCGCCTGCCCGTCCCGCACGAGCTTCTGTGCCTGCTCGCTCGTGGGATCGGTGAGGAGCTGGTCGCCGACCTTGATCCCGTCCGGGGTCACCTGCGGCGCGAGTTGCTGGCCGCGGGCGGTGATCTGCTGCGGAACCGAGGTGACCGCACCGGCTACGGCACCCAGCCCATCGGCGGTCGCCTTCGCGGCGCGTCCCGGAGCACCGGTCACGCCACCGGCAGCGGAGGCCGCACGCGAGGCGGTCGACCGCGCACCCTGCGCCACAACACCACCCGCCACCGCTCCGCCAGGCAGCGTGGAGAAGTAGTCATTGACCGGCACCATCGCCTCGGTGCCCGCGTTGATCACCGCGGCCGCCTGCTGCCCGGCCACCGCCACCCGCTCGTGCACCACACCCGCGGCGCGAACGAGCTCATCCCACTCGCTGCGCAATCCCGAGTACTCCGTGAACGGAACGTTGACCTTGATCCATACCTTCTGCATGTGCTCGAACACCGCCCGCGCCCGCGCTTCGAGGGGTTTCAACGCTGCTTGGGAGGCGTCGAGTTCGCGGGCGAGTTCCTTGATCCCCGAACCGACCCGCGAGTACGACTCCACCGCCGCGCCGAGTTGCATCGCCAACTCGCCGGGGACTCGGCCGCGGAAGAACTGGCCCTCCACACCGACGAACTCGGGTACCTCGAGTCCGCGAACCCGCGCATGCGCCGACTCCGCCGCCTCCGCGAACCCCAGATACAGACGCGCATGATCGAGTACCTCATCGACGCTCACCCCCGGCAGCGTGAACACCGCCTCCGGGAACCCGCCGACGATCAGATCACCAAGCAGCTCCAACTCCCCGACGATGCCGTCACCAGGAGTGATGTCGAAACTCATCGCAAGAGGCCTCTCTAGGCAGTGACTATGGGGCGCGGAGGGGGTCAGGCGGGCAGGCGGATGCCGTAGCCGCGAAGAAGCTCGTTCTCCAGCTGCGGCAGTCTGTTCCGGTCGAAGGTGCTCACACCGACGTAGATGGCCAGTGTCTCCTTGCTCGTCTGCGCCGCGGTGTAGCGGCCGCTGACGAAGTACTCCCGCTCTGTCGCGGTCGCTGCGTAGCGGATTGTCACCGCCTCGGTGGGCAGGCCGCAGGGTCCGGCGACGGACCGCCGGGAGAGCACCTGCTTACGGGCGGTCTCCACATCGGCGAGCTGGGCGGAGGTGGTGATCTTCTTGTCGGTGGGCACACCGATCCACGCGTCGAGAGCGTCGCGGTTGGATGCGTCCACCAATCGGCCGAGTGCGAGGCGGGACGCACCAGCGGGGACGGCGCCCTCGTGCCACCCCGGTGCGGCAGGAATCTCCACGCGGACTGTGCCTTCCGCGCCCAGCGTCAGTGCCGGTTGAGGTACGGCACGGCAGCCGGCCGTGGTCGGTGCGGCTTCGGCGGGCGCGACGACAGCACCGGCGATCACGATACTGGTCAGCGCCGCTACCGACAGCCGCTTGGCAAGGGTGAAAATGGAGGACATCAGCTCAGTGATCCTTCGATAGACAACGACAGGGACGCGGCCGCGCAGGCACAGCGCGGCCTTGAGGACTATGACGAGCTCGTGAGGACAGTCAGTTGCGCGACAGCGCGGAGCGCACCTGCGACCGCATGTCACGAACCTGCTCGGTGTTCGTGCCGAGCGCGGTCTTCATCTGCCCGAGGATCTCGCTCACCGACGCCGCGGCGTTGTTCCACTTGGTCTGCACGCCGCGGTAGAGCACCTGCTCATCCGCGTTCCACTGCGACTCCACCGACGCGACGTACCCCTGCAACTGCTCCAGGTTCGCTTCCAACGCGGCGACGATCGACGCCAGATCATCACCGGCGGTCTCCGCGCCACCCTCGTCGTACGCATACATCTCAGACATGATCATCCCCTCATCGGAAGGCTCAGAAGCAGCTCACGGAAGTCCGTGGCTGCAGATCAAAAGTCGGGCTCGAAAAGCCCCAGAGTCAGCGGAACTTCGCCTGATCCCAGGCCATACCCCGAGCCGCCTGCTCAAGGTTCGCCGCCTGCTGCTGCTCACCGGAGGTGTACAGCTGCCCCGCCTGCCCCACCGACTCACGGATCGTCGTCAACGCCGCGTTGAGCTCCTTGAACGAAGCATCCCACCGCGTCGTCAACTGATCCCACGCGATGAACGACTGCCCCTTCCACGACGCCGGCAGCGCCTCCACCGCGGAGACGAACCGCTTGCCCTGAGCGTTCAACGCCCCCGACACCTGCTCGATGTTGGTCGCGTGCGTGGTCACCGCATGATTGGCGACTGAGAAACGAGTACCCATGGCCGTCGTGCCCCTCCGGGAATCTTCCGGGGCAAGACACCCCAGGTTGAATTTGCGCAGGACACTACAAGCGGTTACGACCGTTCGCAACAGTTACCGCAACCAACGTACCCTTCGTCACATCAAGTAGCGAGGGCTGAATCCGCGCGATAAGGTCGCCGCGATCCATATGAAAATCTCAGGTTTACTGGAGCGGCACTCCAGCGAACCCAGACCAGCGGGGAGCACGCCGTGGCGAAACATGCTGTACGTCACAACCGATCTCGAGGTACGTCCGTGCTCCTCTCGCGCGTGCGTGCCGCTGCGGTCGGCTCCGTGGCGGTGTGCACCGTCGCCGCGTGCTCGACTTCCTCAGCACCCTCTCAGACGGTGAAAGCGGGCGCGCAGCCCTCTCAGGTCAGTGCCCAGGGTTCATTTCCCTACGCCGTGCCCCCCGCTCCCGGGGTTCCGGGGCTCCCCATCGTCGCAGCCGCACCGAACGGTCCCGGCGGGCCGGGCGGACCCGCGAAACCGGCCGCTCCGGCCGCCGAACCTCCCGGGGCCGGACAGCCCGCCCTCCCGCAGGGTCGATCGGTGACGAACGCCTTCGTCTCGAAGATCACTGGCGCCCAGTCGTATTCACACACCGACAAGAACTGGGGCGTCGCCGGCGCGGCCTGGGCCGTGCCGTTCGCGGACTCGCGGGGACGAACTCTCGTCGCGTTCGGCGATACGTTCGGCGGCCCGCGCGCGACCGGCGAGCAGGCCACGACTCCGCCGCTGGTTGACGGTAGCGGATTGAACGTGCCGATCATTCCCTCGGCGGTCAAGATCCCCGTGCCCGACATCCCGTTGATCAACATTCGCGCCGGCGGCCAGCAGGGTTCAGGGTCCGGCAGCGGCGGCTCGGGCAGCTCCTCGGAGGGTTCCGGCGGCGGCACCGGGCAGCAGAGCCCCGGCGTCGGTTGGACGGGGACCACGGGACCGACGGGATTCGACTGGAGGTCCAATTCGCTCGCAGTCGCAGACGTCTCCAATCCCTCGGCGGGCATGAAGATCACCTCGTTCATCTCGGACCGCCCTGGCCACGCCAAGGAGATTCTGCAGAGCGCGAAGGCGAAGGGTGCCGAAGAGACCGTCATCCCGACCTCCGGGTTCGCGATCGGCGACCGCACCTTCCTGACCTACACCTCCATTCGGAACTGGGGTCCTTCGTCCGGGCAGTGGGTGTCGAACTACTCGGGCATCGCCTACTCGGACGACGGTGGCTCCACGTGGTTCAAGGCCCCGAAGGCCGTCTGGCGCAACTCCGAGCGGAACACGGCCTTCCAGATGACCTCCGCCGTCGTCGTCGGCGACGAGGTCTACCTGTACGGGAGCCCGCCCGGCCGCATCGGCGGCGTCTTCGTGTCGAAGACCAAGACCAAGGACGTCCTCGACTCGTCGAAGTACAAGGTGTGGAACGGCGGCGAGTTCTCCGCGGCGGAGAAGACCGCCCCGTCCCCCCTCGCCTGGGGTGCGCTCGGCGACTTCAACGTCGCCTATCATCCCGGCGTTCAGCGGTTCGTGATGGTCAATACGGACATGGTGCGCAACGCCATCGTGATGCGTCAGTCCGCGTCAGCGCTCGGCCCGTGGTCGGATCCCGAGATCATCGCCTCGGGCACCGACTACCCCAGCCTCTACGCACCGCGGGTCCTCCCCGGTTCCTCGGGCAACGATCTGTACTTCGTCGTGTCTCAGTTCAATTCGTACAACACGTACCTGATGCACACGAACGTCACCAAGCAGAATCCCAAGCCGCCGGCGCAGTTGGCCCCGGTCACCCTGCCCGGTGGAGCTCAGGTCCCGTCGATCCCGGTGCCGGACGTGGGCCAGAGTCCGCTCCCGAACGCGCCCTTCCTCCCGCCCGGGCCGGCGCAAGGGGCGCCCACCGGACCGACCAGCCAGCTACCTCCCACCACCGGCAAGCCCTCCCCCTCGTCGTCCACCGCGACGGCGCGGGCCGCGTCCTGACCGTTCCTGCTCCGCATCTCGCCATCTCGACCGGAAGGGCCGAAGCCGATGAACTCCTCGTTCTCCCAGTTCCCGCTCGACGACCTGCTCGACGCGAGCAGCAGTCTGCGGGTGGTATCCGCGTCGCTGTCGGCCCCGGCACGCCCCGCCGTCGCCGGCGCAGGAGCGGAAGCAGGTGCGGCGGTCAACGCAGCCATGGCCGGTCATGCCGAGGTCGGCGGGGTCTTCACCCAGCAGCTGATCGCGAACATCGCCGAGTTCGGCCGCGCCGCCGACGGTATCGCCGCGCGGGCATCGGCGTCGGACATCGCCGGCAAGGCCCTGTTCAACCGCGTGCAGGCGTGACCGGGCACGCGTCGAACGGCGCACACCTCACCTCCGCCCGGGCGGGGACGTTCCGTGGCTGAGTTCGTCCGGGTCACCGTCATCGGCCCGGAGGACAACGCCGCCGACGTCACCGCGCCGCTCCGACGCCCCGTCGCCGAGGTCGTCGACCAGGTCGCCGCCGTTCTCGGTCTCGATCCGTCCGACGAGACCGGATGGCAATTCGCGTCGGTGGCGGCCGGTCCCCTCGCCGCGCACGGGAAGCTCAGCGACTACGGCGTCGTGGACGGGGACCTGCTCTACATCGTGCCCGCCGCGAGCGAGGTCGCCGCACCGGAGATCTTCTCCGCGATCGACGTGGTCGCCGACTACGTCGAGGACGACCGCCGGATGTGGACCGGCAGCGCCCGGCATTCCGTCGTCGTGGGCTACGCGGGAATGCTGGTCATCGTGGCGGCCGTCGCCTTCGCCGTCACGGGGGGCCTCGTCGCCGGCGCATGCGCCGCAGCGATGGGCGCGTTCATCCTCGCGACCTACGCAGCCCCGGAGCCGGCCCGTCACCTCGTCTGGATCACTCCGATCTGCTTCGCCGCCGCGTCGGCGGCGGTGTTCCACGCGTCCCCGTGGCCGCAGGTCGTCCTCGCCACCGTCGGCGGCGGCCTGTGCGGAATCGCCATCACGACCTTCGTCCTGTCACCGGCCCGGTGGGCGATCGTCGCATCGTCGTCGATCGCCGGCGCAACCGCGATCGCCGCTGTGATCGCGATCCGGTTGGGAGTCAACGCGACCGCGCTCGCGGCATGGATTTCTCCGGTCCTCATCATCGGCCTCGCCTGCGCCGGAAGGCTCTCAGTGGCGTGGTCGGGACTGGGCGGCGTCGTGGCCCGCACCGAAGAGGAGTCTCCCGCCGCCTCGTACGAGGCCGGACGTGAGCGCCCCGGTCGACCCGAGATCGTGCGGCGGGCGTTCATCGCCACCGACCTTCTTGACGGGATCGTGTGGGCGTGCTGCGCGAGCGCCGTGGGAGCCGTTCTCGTGCTAGCGATCACGGGGGTCTGGGAGCAGGCGGCGTTCGGCGCCTACATCGGACTGGCCTTCCTCCTGCGGAGTCGAAGCTTCTCGGAGGTCCGGCACGTCGCGCCGATCATCGGCGTCGCGGTGACGAGTGCGTTCATCGTGCCGGTCGCCCTGATCGGTCAGCGCATCGGGGAGTCGGCGCCGTTCATCACCGCGGCCGCGACCATGGTCATCGCCCTGCTCCTCGGCGTGATCATTCTGTTCCTCGGCTACTTCGAGCTCCCCACCGTCACCGGCGCACGCCTGGCTCAGCTCTGGAACGTCGTCGATGCGCTCGTCCTACTGGGGCTGATTCCCATGCTGTTCTGGGCTCAGGGCATCTACCAGTACATACTTGGTACCGACCTGGGGCGCTGATTGTGACTTCGCACCCATCCAGCCGGCGATCCACACTCCCGCCAGCACCGCCGCCGCGGCGATCGCCGCGATCGCGACGGACCACAGCACGAGCATCACGACCGAAGCCGTCGACCGCGGGGGAAGTTTGCCGTTCAGGACCGCGGCAGTGGTCAACTTCGTACGGAGCGAATGCGCCTGCAGAATCCGCTGTCGTTCCGACCGTTCCCAGTGCACCCGCTGCGCCCGCTGACGCGAACCCGCTACCTGATCGTCGACCTGCATTCCGCAACGGTATCGCGCGCACGACCCCGAGAGGCCACTCCGTGATGAAATCGACAGTCCGCGCGCCGCAGCATCATTCGGCACGCTTCACCGGTGCCGTCCGCGGCGTCACGATCGCCGTAGCCGTGGTGGTTCTGCTAACCGGATGTTCCGCGCGCCTGACGCGAACACCCGACGCCCCCGCCTCCTCGGCCTCCAGCGCGCCGTCGGCACCGCGTGCGGCGGCAGCGATGGCCAAATGGGCTGCCATTCACAGCGGCCCCTACCTCACCCCGACGACGGCGCTGGAGTCCTACTCCTGGGCCGCCCTGGTGATGGGAAAGAACGCACCACGCTGCCAACTCGGCTGGGCCACACTGGCGGCCATCGGGCGCATCACCTCCGACCACGGGACGTCCCGGAGTCACCGCCTCGGGGACGACGCCGTCGTCCGGCCCTCCTTCCGCGAAGCGCAGAAGCCGGCGGCGAAGGACACGGACGGCGGATTCTACGACGGCGACGCTTCCGCGGACCTTCTCATGGGCCCACTTCTGTTCGCCCCCACCGTGTGGGAGCAGTGGGCCATCACCGCGAGCTCCGATACGAACACGCCACCCAACCCCGACAATCTCGACGATGCCGCCTTGACCCTCGGTCGCCTGCTCTGCGGCGCCGGCGCCGACATGTCGACCCCCGAGGGCTGGCAGAAGGCCGTCGCCTCGTACAACCCCGATCCCAAGTTCATCGAGGCGGTCAACTTCCAAGCCAAGTCGTTCACCGACTGAAGCGCCACTACGGCAGAAACGAAGATCCATGTCGGTCACAATCTTCCGCCGGCCCGCCCGCGGGCGTGGCCCCGAGCTGAACGTCGCTCCCCTCGACATCCCCGCCGTCCCCGCCACCGCCCGTGGCGCGGGCGGAATATCGACCGTCGTCCGCGCGGTGCTCCCGCTCGGCGCGGCGATCGGCGCCGGGGCGATGCTGTTCTCCGGCAACAACCCGATCCGGATGCTCGCCGGCGTCGCCATCATCGCCTCCATGGTGCTCGCCGCGATCGCCAGCGTGATCTTCGCCCGCACGGGTAGCCGCCGGGAAGCACGTGAGGCCCGCCTCGGGTACGTCGACTACATCGGGCGACTCCGCGTGGGTATCGACCAGGACATCCTCGACTACCGTGCCGCGATGGCGTGGCGCCACCCGGCACCCGAAGCCCTACCGCAGATCGCGGTCAACCGCCTCCGACTGTTCGAACGACGCCGCGGCGACATCGACTTCCTCGTGGTCCGCATCGGTGAGGGCATCGGCCCGATAGCGCGTTCCGTCACCCTTCCCGGCGCCTCCGGCTCCGCCGCGCCACCCGATCCGGTCGCCGCGGCGCATGCCGACAGGCTCCTTCAACGCGCGGAGTCGGTCATCGGAGTACCGGTCGCCGTCCGGCTGCGCGGCACGGTCTCGGTGCTGGGCGAGGGGCATGAGACCGGACGGACGATCACGGCCCTCGTGCTCGGCGCCGCCGCTCTTCACGCTCCCGCCGATCTGCAGATCATGCTGTGCACCACGCCCGATGACATCGGCACACCCCCCGACCCCGTCACCGGGGCAGGCCGATTCGACTGGATGAAGTGGCTCCCGCACACGGCCGACCCGGGGCGCTTCGACGGCCCCTTCCCCGCCCGCCGCATCACCACGGATCCGGACGAGATGCGGACGCGGCTCGTCGAACTCATCTCCGCGCGCATCACCGCCCTCAGCGACCGGGGCCACCGGTCGCGTTCGGAGTCCGCATGGGACGGCCCGACGCTCGTCGTCATCATGACCGAAGCCGCCCGCATCGGCAGTGGCCTAGGGGCGGGCACCGATCCGGCCGACCTGCTACCTCCGGGAGTCTCTCCCGAACAACTCGGGATCTGCTTCGTGACCGAGACACTGCGCCGCGTCGATGAGCCGGGACACGTCGATACCCGCGTACGCGTCTCCCCGACGGGCGAGGTGGATGTGACCGACCTGACGGGCGTCCTGACCAGGCTTCTCGGCGGCGACGACTCCGACGCCGACGGTGAGCCGGACACCACCGACGGCGCGACCGCCGTGCGGAGCTCGCGATCCGGATACGACGGCGATGACGGCCGGATCTCCGCGGCATCGATCAACGGGATCGACCTCGACAGTGGACCGGGATGGGTGAAGCGTCTCATCCTGGGGACGGACCGCGGGACCGTCGACGCCTGGACCCTCGAGCTGGCCACCGTCTGCGCCAGGCGGCTCGCGCCTCTGCGCCTCGTCGCGGACCCGATCCCGTCGAGTGCCCTCGAAGCCACCTTCGATCTTCCATCCCTGCACGACATCGGGGATCCCGCAGATCTGGACCCGGCGGCACTGTGGAGCACGCCGAGGCCGCTCGGCGATCACCTCAACGTTCCGATCGGCGCGGATGCGGCCGGCGCGCCGGTCCGCCTCGACATCAAGGAGTCCGGCCAGAACGGGATGGGGCCGCACGGCCTCTGCGTCGGCGCCACGGGATCCGGCAAGTCCGAACTCCTTCGAACGCTTCTCACCTCCATGGCCATCGCGCACCCGCCGGATCTCCTGTCGTTCGTCCTCGTCGACTACAAGGGCGGGGCCGCGTTCGCCGGGTTCGAACGCCTTCCCCACACCAGCGCCTCGGTCGACAACCTGGCCGACGATCTCGGGCTGGTCGATCGCCTGCACGACGCCCTTCTCGGTGAGCTCCAGCGGCGCCAGCGCGTCCTCGCCGATGCCGGCAACCTGCCGAACGTCACCGAATACCAACGCCTACGGCGGATCCGGCTCGCCGATCCCACTGCGGAGCCGCTGCCACCCCTCCCCGCGCTGTTCGTCGTCATCGACGAGTTCGGTGAGATCCTCTCGGCCAAGCCCGACTTCATCGATCTCTTCGTACAGATCGGGCGGATCGGCCGCTCGATCGGCGTCCACCTCCTCCTGTCCACTCAGCGTCTCGAGGAGGGCCGGCTCCGCGGTCTCGAATCACACCTCTCGTACCGGATCGGGCTGCGGACGTTCACGGCGCAGGAGTCCCGGACGGCACTCGGTGTGTCCGATGCGCACACCCTGCCCGCCGTGCCGGGCTCGGCGATCCTCAAAGTCGACCCCGACGTCTTCACGAGGTTCAAGGCCGCGTTCGTCTCCGGCCCGTACCGGCCCAGCGTCGAGCGCGTGCAGAGCGAGGCCGCGCCGGAGGTGTCCCGGTTCGAGTTCTCGCCCGTCGCGGAGAATCCCGGCCGCCATTCCGCAGCACCCACGATCGCCCCGACCGACACGACGACGCTCGACGTCATCCTCGACGCGCTCGATGCGCCCGCCCTCCAGTCCCGCCGCATCTGGCTGCCCCCGCTCCCGGCGGCCCTGCCCCTCGATCAGGTCGGCGCGGGCTCGACCCACTCCGTGGACGGCCTCGCAGTCGCGATCGGCCTCGCCGATGAGCCCAAACGGCAACGTCAGTCACCGCTCACGGTCGACTTCCGGGGAACGTCGGGCAACGTCTACATCTCGGGCGCCCCGCAGACCGGCAAGACGACCACCCTGCGGACCATCGTCTCCGCCGGCGCGATCAGCCACCCGCCGGCGACGCTCGGGTTCCACGTCATCGACGCGAACGGAACGGCGCTCGCGGACCTCGAGCGTCTCCCCAACACCGGGAGTGTCGCGACGCGCTACGACGGCGACCTCGCACGCCGGATCGTCGCCGATCTCCACGGCAGTCTTGATTCCCGCGAGCAGTTCTTCGCGTCGCGCCGAATCCAGGGTATCGCCGACCTCCGGGCGCGCATCGCGAACGGCGAGCAGTTCCCCGAGATCGTGACGGCCGACGTCGTCCTCGCGATCGACGGCTGGGCCTCCTTCAAGGAGAACCACGAGGACCTCGTCGACGTGGTCCAGGACATCGGCAACCGCGGTCTCGCGCTCGGTATCCACGTCGTCATCGTCGGTGGGCGATGGGCCGACCTCCGGATGTCGATGCAGGCAGTGATCGGCACCAAGATCGAGCACCGCCTCAACGATCCACTCGATTCGACGATCGGCCGCGCACAGAACACGCTGATCCGCGCCGATCAGCCCGGCCGTGTCATCACGACGGAACCCCTCGGCGCGCAGGTCCAGATCGCCCTCCCCCACCTCTCCTCCGACTCGGGCTTCGACGAGGTCGTCGAAGTGGCGCGGCACCGTGCCGCGGGTCAGGCCATGCCGCCGGTTCCCACCCTCCCCGACGCGCTCGCCTATCGAGGCTTCCGCTCCGGATTCCCCGAGCGCGAGCCGCTCCTCGTCGGCATCAACGAGACCGACCTCGCTCCGCTCGTCCTCGATCCGACGACGACCGACCAGCACCTGCTCGTCATCGGCGAATCCCGTTCGGGGAAGACGAACCTCCTCCGCGTGATCGTCGAGGAACTCGTCTCGACCCACACCGACGAGCAACTCGTCATCGGCCTCTTCGATCCCCGGCGCACACTGCAGGGCTTCGTCCCGGACGACTACCTGGGCGGATACGCGGGATCGCCGCCCGCGGCCGGAGCCCTTGCGGCGGGCATCGCGGAAGAACTGCAGCGGCGGCTCCCGCCGGAGGACCTGCAACAGCAGGCGGCGCCGTTCACGGGACCGCACATCTACCTCATCGTGGACGACTACGACCTGCTCGCGTCCGGCACCTCGAACAATCCGTTGGCCCCGCTGATCCCGTACCTCCCCTACGCGGCCGACATCGGGCTGCACCTGGTGGTCGCCCGCCGTTCAGCAGGCATCAGCCGCGCGCTCTACGACAGCGTCGTCGGCGGAATCCGCGAGCACAACGCCACGATGGTGCTGTTCTCCGGCGACCGCCAGGAAGGCAGCCTGGCGCCCGGCGTCCACCTCACCCATCAGCCGCTCGGCCGCGTGCGCATCATCCGGCCCCATTCCGCACCCGTCCACGCCCAGACCCTGCTCCTCGAGTCCGACTGACCGGTCACCCCCTCATCGCTGCCGCGCGGAGGCGTCCGACACCATCTCCGGGCACGCCCGCCCGTCCCGCAGCTCGTAGTGCCACACCTCGTTCGCGTACGTGCGGCACAACCCGAACCGCTCCGAGTAGCGGTCCATCCAGTACGCGGCCTCCGTCGGCCCCACGTCCACCGCATCGCCCGTCACGTGCTCCGAGGTCGACGGAGTCGCGACCAACCGCGCCGCCTCCTCCGCCCCATCACGCCGCACGGCATCGTCGTAGAGGAACTGCTGATACCGCTTCGACCGCCACCCCGACGTCAGGTGCATCGCAACGCCCTCCCGGGCCGCCGCGCGCGCAGCCGACCGAATCGCCGTGCGCAGCTTCGGATCGAGCCTCGTCACCGCCGGCACATCCGCATCCACCGCCACCCGGTCCAGCACCACGCCATCCGCCTCCCCCAACTGCCCGACGGTGCCCGTCTCCACCCTTCCCGGTATTCCCGGGAGCGCTTCCGAGCACGCCGCGATCACCGCCGCCACGGCGACGAGGACGACCAGCGCGGCAGCCGATTTCGTGAGTACATGAGCCATGTCCTCACGATGGGCCGCCCACGTCCCGGTACCGTCGCCGACGGTCCGCGGTCCCGTCCCGGTTGTGTTCCAAACGCCACACCACCGGCGACCTGTGAGTAGTCTCACCGGTCGCCGCGCTGCGACGGCCCCGAGGCGGACGTAGCGTTTCGCCATGGCAGAGAGCACATTGACTGTTGTCGTTCCCGCCTACAACGAGGACGAGGTCATCGAGGAGTGCCTCGAGCGACTGCTCGCCGAAGGTTCCGAGATCGACGAGATCATCGTGGTCGACAACAACTCGACAGACCGCACCGTCGCCCTGGTGGAGGCCGCCGCCGCGGCGAACCCCGTCGTGAAACTGATCCGCGAGACCCGGCAGGGCCTGGTGTGGGCCCGCAACGCGGGGCTCGACGCCGCCACGTCGTCGGTGATCGCCCGGATCGACGCGGACACCGTCGTCGCTCCGGGGTGGGCACGGCGCCTGCGCACGTTCTTCGACTCCGACGACGGCCGCGGCTTCGACGTCGTCTCCACCCTCGGGGAGTTCCGCGGGCTCCCCGGCCGGCGATTCCAATCCGCCCTGAACAGGTGGAACGATCCGTTCGGGCGCAACGAGAAACGCGCGCAGCGGGTGAGCTACTGCTTCGGCCCGAGCATGGCCTTCCGCGCCGAGACGTGGCGCCGGATACGGCCGCACGTCACGATGCGCAGAGACGTCTTCGAGGACGTCGACATCGCCCTCTGCGTCCAGGACTCGGGCGGGGAGTGCGCGCTGATCCGGGACGTCGTGGTGGAGGTCTCGCCGCGCCGCTTCTACACCGGCGTCGGCAGTTACGCGACGTACGCCGCGTACCTGCCCCGCACGTTCTGGATCCACGGCCGGCGGGGAACGGCCACCTGGCTGACGGCCGCGCTCCCGCTGACCGTCGGCTTCCACGCGGCGCGGCTCGCCGTCCTGCGCGGCCTCGGCGACGGCGGCTTCGCGTTGCGGAACGTCTTCCGAAGCACCGGGACGGAGCGCGAGCGACCATGAAGCGACCGCCCCCGGCGATCCTGGGAGGGCTCCTCCCGGTCATCGCCTACTTCAGCGCCACCCGCCTGGGCGGCCTCTCGCAGCTGACCGGCGTCGTGCTCGGCATCGTCACGGGGCTGGTGATCGTGACCTGGCGGATGCTCGTCACGCGCCAGGTCGGGCAGCTGGAGCTGTTCACGACCGCCATCCTCGCGGTGGCCCTCATACCGTCGCTCGTCACCGGAGAACCGCGGATCGCCCTTGCGGCACAGTCCATCGACGGCTTCTTCGCGGCGGCGTACTTCCTCGTCTCGGCGTTCACCCGCAGGCCGCTCGTGGCGAGCATTCTCGGGCCGATGTACGTGAAGGCGCTCAAGGTGGAACCGACGGCGTGGGACCGCTGCCTGGACGAGTCGCCGCGGTTCCGCAGCCGGATCCGGTGGATGAGCGTGGTCTGCGCCGTCACCGCGGTCACCGGATCGTCGGCCGGCCTGTACCTCGCGCTGCACTACCCGATCGACACCGTGGTCCTCGTCGGGCCGGTGATCGGCTTCGTCCTCGTCCCGCTGGCCCTGCTCGTCATCAAGCTGGCGGATCGGCCCCTCCGCGCGGAACTCCGCCGTCCGGTGGACCCCCACCCGGCCTGAGGGCCCAGCGCGTCACCAGCGCAGCGTGAGCTCGCCCCCGTCGGGGAGCGCCGCCCAGCGCGGGGCGAAGTCGTCGTAGCGGGCGAAGATCCTCTCGCGCAGGGCGGGATCGACGTCCGCGTCCTCGAGGGCGCCGGGCCACGCGGGCTCCGGCTTCCGGTGCCCGCGCTCCACCTCCCACAGCGCCGCGGTCAGCGACGCGAGGTACTCCGAGCGCGCCATGTCCGCGGACTGCGCGGCCGTCGGCTGCCGCTTGCGGCGGGACGCCTTGCGACGCTCCCCCGGGTCGGCGGGCCAGAACAGCCCGTCGAGGCCGTTCGCGTCGGCGATCCGCCCGAACACCCCGCCGCGCAGGCCCGCCTCGGCCTCGACGATGAGGTGCGCCGCGTCGTGCGGCACCGGCGGCCGACCGCCCGGGCCGCCGCGGGGCGCCAGCTCCGGGCCCTTCGCGCGCGTGATCCGCACGTCGTACCCGTTCCGGCGCTTGACGAACGTGACCTCCATGCCTCCAGGGTGCGTCGCACGCCGGGCCGCCGCAACCGGTTTTCGACGGGCTGCGGGCCGCGGCCGCGCGCAATACAGTGGCGGCATGTCGATGCGCGCCCGCCCGTCCCTGTCCCTGCTCGGCGCGGCGGTCCTCGCCACGACGGCCGTGATCGGCGGCGCGCCGGCGCACGCGGCCCCGGCCACGCCCAGCTACGTCGCGCTCGGCGATTCCTACTCCTCCCTCCCCGCCGACGCCACCGTCGGCGCCTCGCAGCAGGAGCGCGCCTGCGGGCGGTCCACGCACAACTATCCGAAGCTGGTGGCCGCGTCGCTGGGCCTGGCCCCGGACGCGCTGCGGGACAACACCTGCGGCGGCGCCAAGACGCGGGACGCCTTCGCGAGCCAGCACGCCGGCTCCGCGAAGACCGGCTACTACGACGCCGCGCCGCAGCTCGACGGGATCACCCCCGCCACGACGCTCGTCACCGTCTCCCTCGGCGGCAACGACGGCGACCTCTACTCGAGCATCCTCGAATCCTGCGCGGTGGCGCCGCGATCGGCGGCGGTCCGCTGCACCGCCGATCAGCGCACCCGCCCGGCCCGCCTGTCCGACGGTGCCGTCGCCTCCCGTCTGGCGAAGATCACCGCGGCGAACGAGCGCATCATCCGCGCCGTCCGCGAGCGCTCGCCGCGGGCGCGGATCCTCGTGGTCGGCTACCCCGCCGTGTTCGCCGGCGACCGAACATGCGCCACGATCGCCCCCTTCCGCTCCGCCTCGATCCCGTGGATGCGCAGCATCCTCACCGAGCGGCTCAACGGCGCCGTCCGGCGGGCCGCCGTGAACGCCCGCGCCGAGTACGTCGACATGGAGGCACCGTCGAAGGGCCACGAGCTGTGCAGCGCGCGCCCGTGGATCAACGGCGTCGACGAGGTGCCCCGCGCCGCCGCGCTGCACCCCTTCCCCGAGGAGGGCGAGGCCGTCGCCACCGCGGTCACCGCCGCAGTGCGGGCGTCAGGCCCGCGCCCGTAGCCGCTCCCGCGTGGCCTCGTCGGCGGGCAGGAAGGTCTCCAGGTGCAGCTCGTCGACGGTGGCGTCGTGCGGCGTGAGCACGGCGCTGACCACGCTGAACAGTCGCAGCGGCGCACCGTCGGGCATGCGGAGGACGAGCTCGACGACGGGCCCGGACGGCGCGGGTGCCGGGCCGCCGCCCGGGTACTCCCGGCACTCGGCGAGGAGCGCCGCCAGCCGCGGATCGGCGGTCCGATCGGCGCGCGCGGCCACCTGGTGCAGCAGGTGCTCGCGCCAGGCCCCGAGGTCGACGATGCGCGGCGCCAGCCCGTCGGGGTGCAGGCTCAGGCGGACGACGTTGACCGGCGGTTCCAGCAGGTGCGGCGCGCAACCGGCGAGCAGCGGGGCGACGGCGTCGTTGGCGTCCACCAGGTCCCAGTACCTGTCGAGGAGGACGGCGGGGTAGGGCGCGTGCGCATCGAGCAGGGTGCGGAAGGAGGCCAGCACGCCCGCGGCGTCCGCGGGGCTGTCGTGCCGCGGGGCGAAACCGCCCGCCACGAGGAGGGCGTCGCGCTCGCGGGGCGGCACCTCCAGGTGGTCGGCCAGCCGCAGGATCATCTCGGCGCTCGGCCGGGACCGCCCCGTCTCGACGAAGCTCAGGTGCCGCCCGCTGACCTCGGCGCGGCTCGCGAGTTCGAGCTGGCTGAGCCGTCGCCGCTGCCGCCAGGTGCGCAGGAGCGGCCCCACCTCGATCGTCGTCATGCCCGCGAATCTATCCGCGCCGGGGAGGCGCCACCATTACCTCCGAGGTAATCGCCACGACTCGCGATCGGCGGCAGACTCGGCCTCGTTCCCATCGAACCGACCGAGAACACCTGGAGGACACCATGAACCACGTCGTCGACGCCTACCTCGCCACCTGGAACAGCACCGACCCGCAGACCCGCCGCGACCTGCTCGCGCGGCACTGGGCGCCCGGGGCCACGTACACCGATCCGATGGCGGAGGTCGCCGGGACCGAGGCCATCGGCGCCGTCGTCGCCGGCGTGCACGAGCAGTTCCCCGGCTTCGAGTTCACCCTCGTCGGCGAGCCCGACGCGCATCACGGCCAGGTGCGGTTCCAGTGGGGCCTCGGCCCCGCGGGCGCGGAGCCGCCGGTCATCGGCTTCGACGTGGTGACCGTCGACGCCGACGGGCGCATCGCCACCGTCGCCGGATTCCTGGACCGCGTCCCCGCCTGACGAGAAGACGGCGATGGCCCCCTCCACGTGGAGGGGGCCATCGCCGTGCGCCGGACTACCGGCCGATCAGCTTGAGCGCCTTGATCGCCGACGGAACGACGTTCAGGAAGACGTTGCGCGGCACGCCCCTGATGCCGCCGATGCCGATGATCCGCTGCTGCGCGATGGTCTTCGACTCGCAGTACTTGAGCAGGCCCTCGGTGCCGTGGCGACGGCCGACGCCCGAGATGCCCATGCCGCCCATCGGCGCTGCGGTGGAGCCCCACGCGGCGGCGTAGCCCTCGTTGATGTTGACGGTGCCGGCGTTGATCCGCTCCGCGATCTCCTGCGCCTGCTTCGTCGTGCCCGCGAAAACGCTGGCGTTGAGCCCGTACTCGGTGTCGTTGGCCTTCTCGACGGCCTCGTCGATGGAGTCGACGGGGTAGATCGAGACCAGCGGGCCGAAGGTCTCCGACTTGAAGCAGACGGCCTCCACCGGCACGTCCTTGAGCACGGTCGGCTCGTAGAAGAACGGGCCGAGGTCGGGGCGGGCCTTGCCGCCGGCGAGCACCGTCGCGCCCTTGGCGACCGCGTCGTCCACATGCGCGGCGACGGTGTCGATCTGCGACTTCGATGCGAGTGAGCCCATCTCGTTGTCGAAGTCGTAGCCGGCGCCCAGTGCGAGCGCGGCGGTGCGCTCGGCGAAGGCGCGGGCGAACTCGTCGGCGATCGCCCGCTCGACGTAGATCCGCTCGATCGAGATGCACAGCTGCCCCGAGTTCGAGAACGCGGCGCGGGCCGCACCGTCGGCCGTGTGCGCGATGTCGGCGTCCTTCGTGACCACCATGGGGTTCTTGCCGCCGAGCTCGGCGGAGAAGCCGATGAGGCGCTTGCCGCACTGCTCCGCGAGCGTGGCGCCGGTGGCGGAGGAGCCGGTGAACATGAGGTAGTCGGCGCGCTCGACGATCGCGGTGCCCACGACGCCGCCGGGGCCGGGGACCACGGCGAACAGGTCGCGCGGCAGGCCGGCGCGGTACAGCAGCTCGACGGCCGCGAGGGCGCAGTACGGGGTCTGCGAATCGGGCTTGAGCACGACGGCGTTGCCGGCGGCCAGCGCGGCGACACCGTCGGAGACGGCGAGGGTGATCGGGTAGTTCCACGGCGCGATCACGCCGACGACGCCCTTGGGCTGGTAGCGCACGCGGGTCTTGGTGAACACCGGCAGCATGCCGTCGGTGCTCTTCTCCGCCAGGATCTTCGGCGCGTTCTTGCCGTACCAGCGGGCCGTCATCGCGACGTCCAGCGACTCCTCCTGGGCGTACTGGCGGGCCTTGCCGGTCTCCAGCTGCACCATGTCCATGAGCTCGGCGCGGTGATCGTTCACCAGGTCGGCGAACTTGAGCAGCACGGCCGCGCGGTCCTTGGCGCTGCGGGCCGCCCACTGCTTCTGCGCGAGGCGGGCCCGCTCGAACGCCTTCTCCACGTCCTCCACGGTGCCCACGGGAATCGTGGTGACCTTCTCGCCGGAGAACGCCTCGAGGACGTCGCGCGACTCGCGCTGCTCCGGGTGGTCGATCGCCGCGAGGGCGCGAAGACGGTCGAACGTGGCCTGGGTAGGTGCTGGCATGACGCCAGATTACCCGCTTGTTGATGCGCACTCAATAGTGTCGCCGTCCGACGCTCGTGAATGCGGCCGAATCCTGGGCGACGAGGCCAGAATCGGCCTCCTGACCTGCTAGTCCGCCGGTTTCACGACGGCTTCCTCCACAGCTGAGCGTACGAAACGTGTTTTCTCCACAGCGGCGCTCCCGACGAGCCCGTCCAGTCCTACGCCGGCGTCACGCTGGGTTCCATGCACACCATCGAGATCCTGCAGGCGCTGGCCGCTCCGGACGGCGGCGTCTTCTCCCGCCGAGCCGCGCTGCGTGCGGGCGCCGACTCCGCGGAGATCGAGCGCCTTCGCCATCTGGGCGACATCGTCGTGATCCGTCGGGGCTGGTACCGCCTCCCCGGAGCGAACACCGCGGTCGTCGCCGCAGTGAAAGGCGGCGCCGTGATCACGTGCGTCTCCGCACTGGCGTTCCGCCCCGGCGTCTGGATCCCGCCACGCAGATCCACAAAGACTGCCAAGGCCACGCTGTCGAAGTCGAAGACCCATCTGCGGCGCGAACGACATCGGCGGACGCGATCGCACGCCGACTGCGACGCGTTTCAACGCCTCCCTTCACCGACCCGCGCCGTCGACGACCTACCCACCGCTCTGCGCTGCGCGGCGAACTGCCTCGACGCCGACGAGTTCGTCGCGGTACTCGACTCGCTCCTGCGCAAGCCCGATCCCTATAGTCTCCAGGACCTGGAGGAGATCTTCGCGGACGCCCCGAAGGCCACGAAGCGGCTGCTGAAGTACCTGGACCCGCTGGCCGGCTCCGGCACCGAGTCGCTGGTCCGGTACCGCCTGACCTGCCTACACATCCGCGTGCGCAGCCAGCAGACGATTGCTGAACTCGGCCGGGTGGACCTGCTCGTCGGCGACAAACTCATCATCGAATGCGACAGCACCGACCACCACAGCGGCGCGCAACGGCTCGTGGACAACAGGCGCGACCGGACCGCCACGCGCGGCGACTACCGCGTCATGCGGTTCGACTACTCCGAGGTCATCGGGAATTGGGACGCGATCCTTGCCGAGATCCTCGACATCGTCCGCACCGACCGGCACGTCGGCGTCGTCCGGGTCGTGAAACCGGCAGGTGCCGACGATACGAAGCCGGATCTGGCCTCGTGACCCCGGAATCAGCCGGATTCACGAGGCGATACCCTGGCGACCATGAGCAACGTGCAGTTCACCCCCACCGCGGACCTGGTCGACGAGATCGGCCCCGACGTGCGCAGCTGCGACACGCAGTTCCGCCAGTTCGGCGGCCGCAAGCAGTTCGCCGGCGAGGTCGTCACGGTCAAGTGCTTCCAGGACAACGCGCTGCTCAAGTCGATCCTGGGCGAGCCCGGCGAGGGCCGCGTGCTGGTCATCGACGGCTCCGACGAGAACGGCGTCCCCTCGCTGCACACTGCGCTGGTCGGCGACCTCATCGCCGAGCTCGGCCGCGGCAACGGCTGGGCCGGCATCGTGGCCTACGGCGCGGTCCGCGACGCTGCCGTGATCGGCACGCTGGACATCGGCGTGAAGGCGCTCGGCACCAACCCGCGCAAGTCCACCAAGACCGCCGAGGGCCAACGCGACATCCCGCTCACCTTCGGCGGCGTCACGTTCAACCCGGGCGACAGCCTTTTCAGCGACGACGACGGCATCGTCCTCCGGTGACGCACCTCGCCCCCGGGGCCACCCTCCTCCAGCGCCGCGACGGCATCGTCCTCCGGTAACGCCCACCACGCCCATGTGGAGCACGCGCGAGGTCGCTGAGCTGGCGGGGACCAGCCTGCGCACCGTGCGGCACTACCACGACGTCGGGCTACTGGACGAGCCCGCGCGACGGTCCAACGGCTACAAGACCTACGGCGTCGAGCACCTGGTGCGGCTGGTCTGGATCCGTCGCATGACGGGGCTGGGCTTCAGCCTCGCGCAGATCGCCGCGATGGACGCCGACGATGTGGACGACGCGGCGGCCGCCGAGCTCGATGACAAGCTCGCCGCCGACATCGAACGGCTGCAGGCGATCCGCGAGGACCTGCGCGCGCTGCGCACGTCGACGGCACCGTCGGACCTGCCGCCCGAGCTCTCCGCGGCGGCGACGGCCCGGAACCTCTCCCCCGCGGACCGCAAGTTCAGCGCCGTCCTCGCCCAGCTCGTGGGGCCGACCCGCGCCGAGGAGTACGCACGCATGCTGACGGCGTACAGCCGGACTGACGCTGCCGACGACTTCGACCGGCTGCCCGCCGACGCGGACGAGGCCACCATTGACAATCTCGTCGCCCGCCTCGTCCCCGACGTCCTGCACCAGGTCGCGGGCTTCCCCGACCTGGGCACCTGGTCCGACGAGGGCGGGCACGATCAGCGCACCGCGCAGCGCGTGATCCTCGCGGCGCTGACCGAGCTGTACAACCCGGCGCAGCTGCAGGTGCTCGGCTGGGTCGCAGCCGCGGCCGCGGGCGAATACTGACCGGTCAGCGCGCCACGCGGGCGGACCGCCCGAAGACCTCCACCACGTCTCCCACCGCGAGCTGCCGGCCACGACGCAGGTCGACCTCGCCGTTCACCGCCACCTCGCCCTCGGCGATCACCGCCTTGGCCTCGGCCCCCGAGTCGATGAGACCCGCCAGCTTGAGGAACTGCCCCAGCCGGATCACATCGTCGGAGATGGTCACGTCGATCGCCTCACTCACGCGCACCATCATGCCCGACTATCCTCGCCGGTGTGCTGCTCGATCTGGCGGGTACCCGCACCCACGTGGTGGTCGACGAACCGATCGCCCCGGCGAGCGGGCCTCCCATCGTGCTCAGCTCCGGCCTGGCCGGGAACTGGTTCGACTGGGACGCGGTCACGGAGCTCCTGACCGCGAGCCGCACCGTCGTCCGGCTGGACCGACCCGGGTACGGCCTCTCCGATCCCTGGCCCGACGGTGCCGTCCCCACCCTGGACTCCGAGGTCACCCGGCTGCGCGAGCTGTTGGACGCGTTGGACATCGGCGCGGCGGTGATGGTCGGGCATTCGATGGCCAGCTTCTACGTCGAGGCCTTCGCCCGCGAACACCCGCACCGCACAGCGGGATCCGTCCTCCTGGACGGCAGCGTCGAGACCTCTCCCCGCTGGGTGGTGCCGGGCGAGCTGCGCGACGCCGCGCTCCTGCGGTCGGCCGACGCGGCGGCCGCGGTACGGATGAACCTGTTCGGCCCGTTGGTGCACCGGATGCTGGGCGCGGGCGCGCCGCCGCCCGAGTACGCGGAGATCCTCTCCTCCGAGGCCTACTTCCGCGCCGCGTTCCTGGAGAACGGTCGATACCCCGTGCTGGCGCACGAGCTGGCCGATCTGCGGGAGCGGACGCCGCTCCCGGCCGGCGTCCCGTGGACGGTGGCCGCGGCGTTCGCCGGGCGGCGCACCCCGTGCGCGACGCACTGGCTGGAGCAGCAGCAGGAGCTGGCCGACGTGCTGCATGCGCGGTTCGCGGTGATCGCGCCGAGCGGACACCAGGCCATGGTCGATCAGCCCGCGCAGACCGCGGCGCTGATCCTGGACGTGACTAGCCGACCCGCAGAACCCGCAGGTCCGACGCGGTGACGAGGCGCTCGCCGTCCTCGGCGAGCGTGCGCGCGAGTCGGCGGTTCCGCAACCGGGAGATCGCCTTCGAGCCCAGCAAGGTGGTGCGACGGTGCAGCTTCACGACGGTCTCCGGTGCGATCTCGATGCGGAACGGTTGGTTACAGATACTGTATTCCTCCCGCGCGGCGGGGTCCAGCGCTCGCGGCCGAAGCGTGTCGCTCCTCACATGCGGGTTCCGGCGAGCGCCCGCGCACGCCGCGGCTACGCTGTGGGTGTTCGTGCAGCAATTTGCGTCCTCACACATCCTCCAAGGAGAACCGTGTCCGATCTCGACGACCTGATCAAGTCCATCCCGCTCGCGGATATCGCCGCCCAGCTCGGCGTCTCGGAGGACGTCGCCTCGGAGGCCGTCAACCAGACGGTGCCGACCCTGCTCGCCGGCCTCCAGGCGCAGGACACCACCGAGGCCCCGGCCGATCTCGCGCAGGCCGCCGACAGCGGCGACGGCCAGCAGATCGTCTCCAGCCTGTTCGGCGAGAAGACCGACGACGTGGCCGCCGCGGCCGCCGCGCCGCTGTCCTCCGGCGTCACCGACGGCCTGGTCAAGCAGCTGCTCCCGATCCTCGCGCCCATCGTGATCAGCTTCGTCATGAAGAAGCTGACCAGCGGCGGCGCGGCCGCTCCGCAGCAGGAGCAGGCCCCGGCCCCGCAGCAGCAGAGCGGCGGCGACGTCCTCGGCAGCATCCTGGGCAACATGCTCGGCGGCGGCAACCAGCAGGCCGGCGGCAACGCCGCGGGCAACGTGCTGGGCAGCATCCTGGGCGGCCTGCTCAAGGGCAAGTAACCCGCTCGAACGACCGAAGGCCGGCCCCCGCGAGGGAGCCGGCCTTCGTCGTTCGACGGTGCGCTACCGCTGCGGCGCGGCGGTGGGGACGATCGGCGCGGGCAGCGCGGTGTCGCCCATGAGGAACCGGTCGACGGCGGCCGCGGCGCTGCGGCCCTCCGCGATGGCCCACACGATGAGCGACTGGCCGCGGCCGGCGTCGCCGGCGACGAAGACGCCCGGCACCGTCGACTGGAAGTCGTCGCCGCGCGAGACGTTCCCGCGCTCGCTGTACTCGACGCCCAGCTTGTCCAGCAGGTCGTCGCGCTGCGGGCCGACGAAGCCCATGGCCAGCAGCACGAGGTCGGCCTCGAGGGTGAAGTCGGTGCCCTCGACCTTCTCGAACCGGCCGCCCTCCATCTTGACCTCGTAGGCCTTGAGGCCGGTGACCTTGCCGTCCTCGCCGACGAACTCCTCGGTGCTGACGGAGAAGACGCGCTCGCCGCCCTCCTCGTGGGCCGAGCTGATGCGGTACATGAGCGGGTAGGTCGGCCACGGGGTCGACTCGGCGCGCTCACGCGGCGGGACCGGCATGATCTCGAACTGGTGCACGGTGGTCGCGCCCTGGCGCAGCGAGGTGCCGAGGCAGTCGGCGCCGGTGTCGCCGCCGCCGATGATGACGACCTTCTTGTCCTTGGCGTGCAGCGGCGGCAGGCCGTTCTCGTCGAGGACGTCGTCGCCGACCGCGGCGCGGTTGGCCCAGGGCAGGAACTCCATCGCCTGGTGGATGCCGTCCAGCTCGCGGCCGGGGATCGGCAGGTCGCGCCACACGGTGGCGCCGTTGGCGAGCACGACCGCGTCGAAGTCCTCGCGGAGCTGCTCGACAGTCACGTCGACGCCCACGTTGACGCCCGTCTTGAAGACGGTGCCCTCGGCGTTCATCTGGGCGAGGCGGCGATCGATGTGCCGCTTCTCCATCTTGAACTCGGGGATGCCGTAGCGGAGCAGGCCGCCGATCCGATCGGCGCGCTCGTAGACGGTCACGGTGTGGCCGCCACGCGTCAGCTGCTGCGCCGCCGCGAGGCCCGCCGGACCCGAGCCGACGACGGCGATCTTCTTACCCGTCAGCTTGGTGGGGTGCTGCGGCGAGACCCAGCCCTCGTCGAAGGCCTTGTCGATGAGCTCGACCTCGACCTGCTTGATGGTGACGGGATCCTGGTTGATGCCCAGCACGCACGACGCCTCGCAGGGCGCGGGGCACAGCCGCCCGGTGAACTCCGGGAAGTTGTTCGTGGCGTGCAGCCGCTCGATGCCGTCGTACCAGCGGTCCTTGTACGCCAGCGTGTTCCACTCGGGGATCAGGTTCCCCAGCGGGCAGCCGTTGTGGCAGAACGGGATACCGCAGTCCATGCACCGGGAGGCCTGCTTGCGCAGGGTGGTCCCGTCGAAGGGCTTGTACACCTCGTTCCAGTCCAGGAGCCGGAGCGGGACGGGCCGGCGAACCGGGGTCTCGCGCGAGTTGTTCTTCAGAAAGCCTTGCGGATCAGCCACGAGCGGCCTCCATCACTGCGTCGTCGATGTTGCGGCCGTCGAGTTCGGCGCGCTTGATGGCGGTGAGTACGCGCTTGTAGTCGCGCGGCATCACCTTGGCGAAGAGCTGGCGCTCCCGCGGCCAGTTGGCCAGGATCCGTTCCGCGACGGCGGAATCGGTGTAGCGGTAGTGGTCGGTCACGGCGCCGTGGACGAACTCGATGTCGGCCTCGTCGAGCGACTCCAGCTCCACCAGCTCGGTGTTGAGGTCGCGCTCGAACTGTCCGTCGGCGTTGTAGACGTAGGCCACGCCGCCGGACATGCCGGCGCCGAAGTTTCGTCCCGTGTCGCCGAGGACCACCACGCGGCCGCCGGTCATGTACTCGCAGCCGTGGTCGCCCACGCCCTCGACCACCGCGACGGCGCCCGAGTTGCGCACCGCGAACCGCTCGCCCGCCTTGCCGTTGAGGTAGACCTCACCGGCGGTGGCGCCGAACAGGATCACGTTGCCCGCGATGATGTTGTCCGCGGCGACGAACTCCTCCGGGGCGTTGCGCGCCGGGCGGACCACGATCTTGCCGCCCGAGAGGCCCTTGCCCACGAAGTCGTTGGCGTCGCCCTCGAGGCGCAGCGTGATGCCCTTCGGCACGAAGGCGCCGAAGCTGTTGCCCGCGCTGCCCTTGAACGTGATGTCGATGGTGTCCTCCGGGAGACCGTCGGCGCCGTGCGCCTTGGTCACCTCGTGGCCGAGCATCGTGCCCACGGTGCGGTTGACGTTGGAGATCGGGGTCTCGATGGTGACCGGCGCGCCGGTCTCCACGGCGACCCGCGCCTGCGAGATCAGCTGCTGGTCCAGGGCCTTCTCGAGGCCGTGGTCCTGCGGCTGGCTGCAGAACAGGTCCTGCTTCATGAACGGCGAGTCGACCTGCGCCAGGATCGGCGAGAGGTCCAGCTTGCCGGCCTTGGCGCCGCCCCAGTGGGCCTGCGCCTCCGTGGTGTCGAGGATCTGCGACTGGCCGACGGCCTCCTGCAGGGTGCGGAAGCCCAGCTCGGCGAGCAGCTCGCGCACCTCCTCGGCGATGTAGAGGAAGAAGTTCTCCACGAATTCGGGCTTGCCGGTGAACCGGCGCCGCAGCACCGGGTTCTGGGTCGCCACGCCCACGGGGCAGGTGTCCAGGTGGCACACGCGCATCATGATGCAGCCCGAGACCACCAGCGGGGCGGTCGCGAAGCCGAACTCCTCGCCGCCGAGCAGCGCGGCGACGATGACGTCGCGGCCGGTCTTGAGCTGGCCGTCGACCTGCACGACGATCCGGTCGCGGAGGCCGTTGAGCAGCAGCGTCTGCTGGGTCTCGGCGAGGCCGATCTCCCAGGGCGCGCCCGCGTGCTTGACCGAGGTCAGCGGGGTGGCACCGGTGCCGCCGTCGTGGCCCGAGATGAGCACCACGTCGGCGTGCGCCTTCGAGACGCCCGCGGCGACGGTGCCCACGCCGATCTCCGAGACGAGTTTCACGTGAATCCGCGCCTGCGGGTTCGCGTTCTTCAGGTCGTGGATCAGCTGCGCCAGGTCCTCGATCGAGTAGATGTCGTGGTGCGGCGGGGGCGAGATCAGGCCGACGCCGGGCGTCGAGCCACGGACCTCGGCGACCCACGGGTACACCTTGTGCGGGGGCAGCTGGCCGCCCTCGCCGGGCTTCGCGCCCTGCGCCATCTTGATCTGGATGTCGGTGCAGTTGCTCAGGTAGTGCGAGGTCACGCCGAACCGGCCCGAGGCGACCTGCTTGATCGCCGAGCGGCGGAAGTCGCCGTTCTCGTCGGGCGTGAAGCGCCGCGGATCCTCGCCGCCCTCACCGGAGTTCGAGCGCCCGCCGAGGCGGTTCATAGCGATGGCCAGCGTCTCGTGCGCCTCGGCCGAGATCGAGCCGTAGCTCATGGCGCCGGTCGAGAAGCGCTTGACGATCTCGCTCGCGGGCTCCACCTCGTCGATGGAGATCGACGGGCGGTCGCTCTGGAAGCGGAACAGGCCGCGCAGCGACGCGAGCCGCTCGCTCTGGTCATCGACCAGCTTCGTGTACTCCTTGAACACCTTGTACTGCCCGGTGCGCGTGGCGTGCTGGAGCTTGAAGACGGTGTCCGGGTTGAACAGGTGGTACTCGCCCTCGCGGCGCCACTGGTACTCGCCGCCCACCTCGAGCTCGCGGTGCGCCAGCTCCTCGGGGCGGTCGTTCATGGCGCGCTTGTGCCGCGCGGCGACGTCGGCGGCGATCTCGTCGAGGCCGATGCCGTCGAGCTGGCTCTGCAGGCCGGTGAAGAACTCGTCGACGACCTCCTGCGACAGGCCGATGACCTGGAACAGCTGGGCGCCGGTGTACGAGGCCAGCGTGGAGATGCCCATCTTGGACATCACCTTGAGCACGCCCTTGCCGGCCGCCTTGACGTAGTTGGCGTTCAGCTTCTCCAGCGGGGTGCCGTTGAGCTCGCCGCGGATGTGCATGTCCTCGATGGTCGCGAAGGCCATGTACGGGTTGACCGCCGCGGCGCCGCAGCCGATGAGGGCCGCCATGTGGTGCACCTCGCGGGCGTCGCCCGACTCCACGATGAGGCCGACCTTGGTGCGGCTGCGCTCGCGCACCAGGTGGTGGTGCACGGCGGAGGTCAGCAGCAGCGACGGGATCGGCGCCAGCAGCCGGTCGGAGTTGCGGTCCGACAGGACGATCAGGCGCGCGCCGCCGTCGATGGCCTCGGAGACCTGGGTGCGCACGGTGTCGAGCGCCTCGCGCAGGCCCTTGCCGCCCTCGGCCACGTGGTACAGGCCCGGGATCACCACGGACCGGAACTCGGGCAGGGTGCCGTCGTCGTTGACCTTGACCAGCTTCTGCAGCTCGTCGTTGTTGAGGATCGGCTGCTCGAGGTGGATCTGGCGGCAGCTGATCGCCGCCGGGTTGAGCAGGTCGGACTCGCTGCCGATCGTGCCGCCGAGCGCGGTCACGATCTCCTCGCGGATCGCGTCGAGCGGCGGGTTGGTCACCTGCGCGAACAGCTGCTGGAAGTAGTCGAACAGCAGGCGCGGGCGCAGCGAGAGCACGGCGACGGGGGTGTCGGTGCCCATGGAGCCGATCGCCTCGGCGCCGGTCTTCGCCATCGGCGTGAGCAGGAGGTCCAGCTCCTCCGTGGTGTAGCCGAACATCTGCTGCCGCTGCGTGACCCGGTCGTGCGCCATCACGGTGTGGGGGCGGTCCGGCAGGTCCTTCAGGCGCAGCAGGCCCTCGTCGAGCCACTGCTGGTAGGGCTCAGCGGCGGCGAGCTCGCCCTTGATCTCCTCGTCGGAGACGATGCGGCCCTGCGCGGTGTCCACGAGGAACATGCGGCCCGGCTGCAGGCGGGTCTTGTAGACCACGTCGGAGTGGTCGATGTCGAGCACGCCCACCTCGGAGCCGAGCACGACGAGGCCGTCCTTGGTGACCCAGATGCGCGACGGGCGCAGGCCGTTGCGGTCGAGCACGGCGCCGATCACGGTGCCGTCGGTGAAGCAGACCGAGGCCGGCCCGTCCCACGGCTCCATGAGCGAGGAGTGGTACTCGTAGAACGCCCGGCGGGCCGAGTCCATGTCCTGGTGCCGCTCCCACGCCTCGGGGATCATCATCAGCACGGCGTGCGGCAGGCTGCGGCCGCCGAGGTGCAGCAGCTCGAGCACCTCGTCGAAGCGCGCGGTGTCGGAGCCGCCCTCGGTGCAGATCGGGAAGATCTTGTCCGCGGCGTCCTCGCCGAAGGCCGAGACGTCGAGCAGCGCCTCGCGGGCCCGCATCCAGTTCTCGTTGCCGTTGACGGTGTTGATCTCACCGTTGTGGGCCACGCGCCGGTAGGGGTGCGCGAGCGGCCAGCTCGGGAAGGTGTTGGTGGAGAAGCGCGAGTGCACCAGGCCGAGGGCCGACTCGACGCGCTCGTCCTGCAGGTCCACGAAGAAGCCGCGCAACTGCGGGGTGGTCAGCATGCCCTTGTAGACGAAGGTCTGGCCGGACAGCGACGGGAAGTACACCGACTCCTCGCCCTGCGAGCCCGCGCCCGCACCGTCGGTCCCGAGCTCGCGCTCGACCCGCTTGCGGATCACGAAGCAGCGGCGCTCGAGGTCCATGCCCGAGAGGGGCGCACCGTCGGAATCCGTGCCGGCGATGAAGACCTGCCGCATGGTGGGCATGGCGTCGCGGGCGAGCGCGCCCAGCGAGCCGTCGTCGGTGGGCTGGTCGCGCCAGCCGAGGACCGTCAGGCCCTCCTCGGCGACGATGCGCTCGACGCCCTCGGCGGCCTTGGTCGCCTCGGCGGCGGCCTGCGGGAGGAAGGCGATGCCCGTGGCGTACGCGCCCTGGTGGGGCAGCTCGAAGTCCACGACCTCGCGGAAGAAGCGGTCCGGGACCTGGATCAGGATGCCCGCGCCGTCACCGGTGTTGGGCTCGGCGCCCGCGGCACCGCGGTGCTCGAGGTTGACCAGGGCGGTGATGGCCTTGTCGACGATGTCCCGGGACTTGCGTCCGTGCATGTCCACCACGAAGGCGACGCCACATGCGTCGTGCTCGTTCGCGGGGTGGTACAGGCCCTGGGGGCCCGGGGGGACGAATCGGCTCATCGAATACCTGCCTCTACGCAGCGCCTCACGGCGGAACGGGTTCTTCAAGGTTCGGCGATCCGGGACTGCAGATCACCTCAGGCATCGTTGGCTGTACCGAAAATATTAGTTTCCCCGCCTCGGATCACCAAATGAAAGGTCATCCTTACCGGCCTGGACCTGCGCCGATGCACCTGCGAAGCCGCGCGGGGCGCTCATTTCGACTAGGTTTCCACGACGTGACCGGAAGTGATCCGGGCGAGCTGCTCACGGTGGGCCCGGGCCTCGCCGTCGCGCTCGTCGCCCTCGCCCTGACGGGCGCCGCCGTGGCGTGGCTCGGGCGAACCGGCTACGGCCCCGCGATCCTGAGTTCGACGGTCCGCGCGACGGTGCAGCTCGCGGTGCTCGGGATGGTGCTCAGCCTGATCGTGCGGAGCCTGTGGTTCACGGCGGCGTTCGTGCTGCTCATGGGCGTCACGGCGGGGTGGACGGCGGCCCGCCGCATCGTCGGCGGGCGGCCGCGATGGTCGGAGCTGGCGGCGACGACCGCGGCGGTCGCCGGACCGGCCGCGATCCTGTGCGTGACGCCGATCGCCGTCGTGGCCGTGACCTGGCTGGTGGCGGCCGGCCGGTACGAGACGGGCCCGCGGAACTACTGACCGCGTACGACGGATCGCCGACGGAGCCTCGGTGCATCTCTGCGACCGGGCCCCGGCGCGTCGTCGCCGACACGCACCGAAGGTCAGCGGGTGCCGATCGCGTCCAGCTCGGCGAGCGCGTCGGCCGGGAGCTCCAGCGCGGCGCCGGCGACGTTCTCGCGCAGGTGCACGACCGACGAGGTGCCCGGGATGAGCAGGATGTTCGGCGAACGCTGCAGCAGCCACGCGAGGGCGACCGCCATCGGGGTGGCGCCGAGCCGGGCCGCGACGGCGTTCAGCGCGTCGGACTGCAGCGGGCTGAACCCGCCGAGCGGGAAGTAGGGCACGTACGCGATACCCTGCGCCGCCAGCGAATCCACCAGCTCGTCGTCGACGCGGTGGGCGATGTTGTAGAAGTTCTGCACGCACGCGACCGGCGCGATCGACTGCGCCTCCGCGACCTGCTCGGCGGTCACGGTGCTCACGCCGAGGTGCCGGATCAGGCCCTGCTGCTTCAGCTCGGCGAGCACGGTGAAGGGCTCGGCGATCGAGCCGGCGCTGGGGGTGTCGAAGTCGCCGACGCGCAGGTTCACCACGTCGATCGCGTCGAGCCCGAGGCGTTCGAGGTTCTCGTCGACGGCGCGGCGCAGGTCGTCGGGCTCCAGCGCGGGCGGCCAGCCGCCGGTGTCGTCGCGGCGGGCGCCGACCTTGGTCACGATGTGCAGCGACTCCGGGTAGGGGTGCAGCGCCTCGCGGATGATCTCGTTGGTGACGAACGGGCCGTAGTAGTCGCTGGTGTCGATGTGCGTGATGCCCAGGTCGATCACGTCGTGCAGCACCTCGATCGCCGCCTCGCGGTCGGCGGGCGGGCCGAAGACGTGCGGCCCCGCGAGTTGCATGGCGCCGTAACCGAATCGGGTGACCGTGAGGTCGCCGCCGAGGGCGAACGTGCCGCCGGGCAGGGTGGTTGCAGTCATGCACCCATCATTGCACCGCGACCGCCCGGTGTCAGTGCCCGTGCTTGGCCTCGCGGACCTTCCGCCAGCGCTCCATCATCTCCGGGAGCTCGTCGATCATGAACTCGAAGAAGTCGCGCATCACCGAGAGACGCTCGGCGGCGGGGCCACCCGTGGGCAGCTCCTCGATCCCCTCGATGGCGACGTCGCGCCACCGCTCGAGGATCGGATTGCGAGCGGCGAAGGCCTCGTACCAGATGTCGTCGCCGAGGGTGATCAGGCTGTGCCGGGAGCCGGGCACGTGCGTGCGGCGGATCATGCTCGTCTGCTCGAGGTACCGCACGGCGCCCGACACGGCGCCGGCGGACACCTGTAATCGCTCGGCGATCTGCGAGGGCGTGAGCGCCGCTTCCGGCGACGTCAGCACCGCGGCGAAGACGCGGGATGCCATGCGCTGCATACCCGCGTCCACGAACGCGGCTGCCATGTTCTCCACGAAGTCGGGCGCGTCCATGCAGGTCACGATAGCCACAATTCAGACACTTCACAAATTTGTGAACTGAGCGTAGCGTCGGCGCCATGACAACTGAAGTCGTTCGGGTCGAGGGCCTCACCAAGACCTTCGGCAGCGCACACGCACTCACCGGGCTCGACCTCCACGTGACGCCGGGCGAGGTCCACGCCTTCCTCGGCCCCAACGGGGCGGGCAAGTCCACCACCATCCGCGTCCTCCTCGGGCTGCTGAAGAAGACCTCGGGCACCGTCGAGCTGCTGGGCGGCGATCCGTGGTCCCAGGCCGCCGAGCTGCACCGCCGCCTCGCCTACGTGCCGGGCGACGTGACGCTGTGGCCCAACCTGTCCGGCGGCGAGATCATCGACCTCATGGGGCGCCTGCGCGGAGGCCTCGACGAGGCGCGCCGAGCCGAGCTGATCGAGCGCTTCGCCCTCGACCCCGCGAAGAAGGCCCGCACCTACAGCAAGGGCAACCGGCAGAAGGTCGCGCTCGTCGCCGCCTTCGCCGCGCGCGCCGAGCTGATGATCCTCGACGAACCGACCTCCGGCCTCGACCCGCTCATGGAGGAGGTCTTCACCCAGTGCCTCGCCGAGGCGAAGGCCGACGGCACGTCGATCCTGCTCTCGAGCCACATCCTGTCCGAGGTGGACCGGGTCGCCGACACCGTCACCATCATCAAGGACGGTGCGTCCGTCGAGACCGGCTCGCTGGCCTCGCTCCGCCACCTCTCCCGCACCCGGGTCGAGGCGACGCTGGCGCGCCCCGTCGACCTCGCGAACACCGCGGGCGTGCACGACCTGCAGGCCGACGGTGACCGTGTCTCGTTCAGCGTCGAGGCGGCGGACCTCGGGCGCCTCCTCGGCGAGCTGGCGGCCGCCGGCCCCACGTCGCTGACCAGCCGCCCGCCGACGCTCGAGGAGCTCTTCCTCCGGCACTACGACACCGCCGGGGCCGTGCGATGACGGGCCTGGGTGCCACCCTGCGGCTGGTGGTGCGGCGCGACCGCATCCAGCTGGTGGTGTGGCTCCTGCTCTACGTCGCGATGGCGGCGTCGGCCTATTCGACGGCGAAGACCAACTACGCCGACCAGGCCTCACTCGACTCCGCCGCGCGCGCCGCCAGCGAGAATCCCTCGCTCGTCGCGATGTTCGGCCCCGTCTACTCGGCCACCACCGGCGCGGTGGGCGTGATCAAGATGGTCGTCATGATGGCGGCCGCCCTCGGGCTGCTCACCGGTCTGCTGGTGATCCGCCACACCCGCGCCGACGAGGAGTCCGGCCGCCGGGAGATGCTGGGCGCCTCCGCGATCGATCGCACCGCTCCCCCGCTCACCGCGCTCATCGAGACCACCGCGCTGAGCCTGGCCATCGGCGTGCTCAGCGCGCTGACGCTGATCGGCATGGGCGCGGATGCGCAGGGCAGCATGCTGTTCGGCGCTCTCTGGGCGTTCACCGGCATCGTCTTCGCCGCGTTCGCGCTGCTCTGCGCGCAGCTCACGGAGGGTGCGCGCGCCGCGCGCGGCCTGTTCGCCGTGGGCCTCGGCGGCGCCTACCTGCTCCGGGCCGTCGGCGACGTCTCCGTCATCCGGACCGACGGGACGCTGCCCGCCGAGCCCGGCTGGGAGTCCTGGCTCTCGCCGCTCGGCTGGGCGCAGCAGATCCGCCCGTTCGCCGACGACCGGCCCTGGCCGATCCTGCTGCTGCTCGCGGCGTCGGTGGTGCTCACCGCGGTGGCCCTGCGGATCGCCGCGCAGCGCGACCTGGGTGCAGGCCTGATCCCGGTGGGTCGGGGCCGCGAGCGGGGCAGCGCCCTGCTCGGCTCCGTGGAGGCGCTGACCTGGCGACTGCACCGCGGCCAGTTGATCGGCTGGAGCGTCGGCATGCTGGCCGTGGGCCTCGCCTTCGGCGGCATGGGCAGCGCGGTCGACTCGCTGGTGGGCAACTCCGGGACGCGCGAGATGCTCGAGCGGCTCGGCGGATCCGGCTCCAGCCTGCTGGATGTCTTCTTCGGCGCCGAGTTCTCCATCATGGGCATGGCGGTCGCGGCGCTGGGCATTTCCATCGTCAACACCGCCTGCTCGGAGGAGACCTCGGGCCGCGCGGAGTACCTGCTCTCGGCGCCGGTGGCGCGGCTGCGCTGGTACGCCTCGCACCTGACCGCGGCCGTTATCGCGACGACCGTGGTGAGTCTCGCCCTCGGCGCGGGCGTCTCCCTCACCGCGGGCCGGGAGCTGATCGTCCCCGCCCTGGCCGCGCTGCCGGCGGTGTGGGTGATCACGGCGATCGCCGCCCTCGCGGGCGCGATCTCGGCGCGCTGGGCGTCCGTGGGCTGGGTCGTGCTCGCGCTGTGCGTGACCACGATGATCGCCGACGTGCTGAAGCTCCCCGACTGGGTCGCGAAGGTCTCGCCGTTCAAGCACGTCGCGACGCAGCCCGGCGCCACCGTGCTCACCGGCGCCACGATCACCCTGGTGGTGATCGCCGCGGCGGGCCTGATCGCGGCTGCGCTGTCCGAGTCCCGCCGCGACCTCGCCGCGTAGGCCGCACGCCGGGGCGGCCCGCTGGGCCGGGTAAGTCGATCAGACAGGTGATGCGTCCCACGCATACCCCCGAAAACTGAAGGTCAGGGGCATTTTCGACGGACAGGGCGATGCGCCCGGCGCATACCCTCCCCTGTGAGGCCCGACGGTCCGCCGCCCGCTCCACCCGTGTACGTCCGGGAGGGGTATGCGCCAGACGCATCGCCCGATTCTCGAAAACCGGCTCTAACCTGGAGGTTTGGAGGGTATGCGTGGGACGCATCGCTTCCGTGCAGCAACACGGGCCCAACGCGGGCTCGCCCCCGATTGCGCTCTACGGGGCGTTGGTCACGGACTCGTCACGGGGCGATCTCAGCCTCTGAGACAGTTGACGTTTCACCTGAGAGACCCGGGGCTAACTTGAGAGATCAAAAGCCCTGCAAATGACTACTGACCGCAGCGAGCGAGTCAGCTGCGGTCAGTGCTCTCTCAGGATAACAGGAGAGTTGCGGTCATGCATATATCTCATCGCGATTCTTTTGTCACGGTGTTTTCGCGCTGCGACCGCATCGCTCCAGGAGCAGCCGGCCGGCGGGATAGGCGGCGAGCGAGGCGGGCAGCGCCCCCGGACGCCCGGACTCCAGCACGGCCACCACGGCGCCCAGCTCCGGCGGTCCGCCGGGCTCCACGCCGAGCCGGCGCAGCGTCTGCCGGGCGACAGGTTCCGGCGAGTCGAAGACCGCGACGTCCCGCCCGGTCCGCGCCCGGAGCGCGGACACGATCGGCTCCCTGACCAGCCCGTAGTGCGTGCAGCCCAGAACCACCGACTCGATGTCGTCCGGGGTCGCCGCGGCCGCCGCGGAGATCGCCGCCGCCACCCGCTCGGGGTCGCCGGAGTCGATCGCCTCGGCCAGGCCGTAGCAGGGGATGCGGTGCGCGAGGGCCGGGTCGGCGAAGGCGTCGATGAGCGAGGTCTGGTAGTCGCTCACCGTCGCCGCAGCGGTCGCCCAGACGGCGAAGGGGCGCCCCGTCGACCCCGCGGGGCGGATGGCGGGCACCACCCCGACGACGGGGACGGCGGGCTCGAAGCGGGCGCGGGCCGCCTCCAGTGCGTACATGGAGCCGGTGTTGCAGGCGACGATGATCGCGTCCACGTCGTAGCGGGCCGCGGCGCCGGCCATGGCGACCACGCACTCCGAGATCCGGGCCGGTTCCAGCAGGCCGTAGGGCATGTTGTCGGGGTCGCGGGCCAGCACCAGCTCGGTGTCGGGCCGCACGCGGGAGAGGGCGTCGGCGTAGTTGACCATCCCGAAACCGGAGTCGATCACCGCTACGCGCATGACCCGAATTTACCGGGCGAGCCGCAACCGGAAGACGGTGGTGGCGCCCTCGCGCCGGTAGTCGACGTCGCCGCCCAGCAGCCGCGCGTTGTCCCGGGCGATGGCGAGCCCGAGGCCGGCTCCCCCGCCGGCACCGCGCGAGCGGGCCTCCTGGGCCTTCGCGAACCGGCCGAAGACCCGTTCCTCGTCGCCGGGCGGCACGCCCGGACCGTGATCGCGGACCTCGACGATCGCACCGTCGGCCGACGGAGCGACGGTCACCGTCACGGGCGGCGCGCCGTGCCGGACCGCGTTGCCCACCAGGTTGGTCACCACCGCGACCACGCGGCGGCGGTCGGACTCGACGGTGAGGGGCGCACCGTCGACCTGGACGGCGTGCCAGCCGCGGGCGGAGAGGGCCTCGCGCAGGGCCCCGACCAGCTCGAAGGGCGCGCGCCGCACCTCGGCCGCACCGGCGTCGAGGCGCGTCATCTCCAGCAGGTCGTCGACGAGGCCGGCGAGGGTGTCGACCTCGGAGGCGACGAGCTCGGAGGCGCGGCGCAGGTCGGAGTCGGCGCCGAGGGTCGCGGCCTCCTCGCGCAGCACCTCGGCGGCGGGGACGAGCGCGGCGAGTGGGCTGCGCAGCTCGTGCGAGACGTCGCCGACGAACCGCCGCGACCGCGCGTCCTGGTGGCGCAGCACGTCGATCGACTCGTTCTGCCGGTCGAGCATGGAGTTGAACGTGTCGGTGAGGTCGCGCAGTTCGGTCACGTCGGTCGCGGGGAGGCGGGCCTCGGTGTCGCCGTCCGTGACGCGCGCGGCGACGGACTGGATCCGGCTGAGCGGCCGGGTCACCGTGCGCGCGACGATCAGCGCGACGAGGATGCCGAGCAGAGCGCTGCCGGCCACGGCGACGACGACCAGCAACGTGAGCCGGTTCAACCGGGGCCCGACGTCCTCGAGCGGCTGCACGCCGTAGACCACGACGCTCTCCGCATTGAAGATCGTCGGCCGGGGAACGCTGTGCGCGACCAGCACCTTCCCGTCCGGCAACCGCTGGAAGCGGTACAGCGACGGCACCTTCTCGAGCTCGCGCCGCATCGCCCCGGGGAAGTCCTGCGGGGGCGCGGACCCCTGGCGGACGGTCACGCCGTCGACCTCCACGGTGTAGTCGCCCGGGAGGAACTCCCCGATGCTCGATCGGCCTCCCGGCGAGGCCCCACCGCTGCCCGGCGCGGGCATCCCCTGGCGCTCGAAGGTCTCCATGTCGTGCCGGAACGTGGTGAGCACGGCTTCCTGCGCGTCCTGATACACCCAGTCCCGCACCACCATTGCGACCGCGACGCCGGTGACCCCCGCGGTCAGGCAGGTCACGATCACGATGATCGCGAGGATCCGGGTGCGCAGACCTGCGATCACGGCGTGGGCCGGAACCGGTAGCCGAAGCCGCGCACCGTCTCGATGTGGCTGGTCCCGTCGTGTGGGTCGATCTTGGGGCGCAGCCGCAGGATCGCGTTGTCCACCAGCCGGGAGTCGCCGAGGAAGTCCTGGTTCCAGGCCATCGCGAGCAACTGCTCGCGGCTGAGCACCTGGCCCGGGTGGTCGGCGAAGGCGTACATCAGCCGCTTCTCGGTGGGCGTGAGCGGCAGGGGCGCACCGTCGCGCAGGACCTCCGCGCCGGCCCGGTCGACGGTCAGCGGACCGTCGTTCGACGGTGCCGCCACCTCGCCCGACGGTGCCGGGGCGGGGTCCGCGGACGGCGCGGTGCGGCGCAGGGCGGCCTTGATCCGGGCGTCCAGCACGCGCGGGCTGACGGGCTTGACCACGTAGTCGTCGGCGCCGGCCTCGAGTCCGGCGACGGTGTCGATGTCGTCGGAGCGGGCCGTGAGCATGAGGATCGGGACGGTGCTGGAGCGACGGATGCGGCGGCACACGGCGAAGCCGTCCTCGCCGGGCAGGCCGACGTCGAGGATCACCGCATCGGCGGCGGTCACCCGCTGCTCGAGGTCGTCCGTGGCGGCGGCCAAGTGCTCGACGGTGTGGTCGAGCCGGCCGAGCGAGAGCGTCAGTGCGTCGACGATCGCCGGGTCATCCTCGATGAGCAGCAGTCTGACCACCCGTGAGGCTCCCTTCCACGTCGGAGGTCCAGGCCCAGGCGGCCTGACCGACCCGGACCACCGCGGCGGCGCCGACGGCCACCAACCATGCTCCCAGGACATCGCCGGGGCGGTGCCACTGTTGGGCGACGACGAGGACGGAGACCACGCTCCCGGCGCCGACGGCGACGAGGAGCGCGAGGGCGCGGTAGCGCCGCGCGGCGGAGCCGACCAGGATCACCGCGAGCGCCGCGACCACGGCGACGGTGTTCGACGGGAACGAGTTGAGCTCGGGGCCGATGCCGAAGGAGGGCCGCTCGAGCAGGGCCTTGAGCAGGTACGCGCCCGCCACCGTCGAGCCGAGGACGAGCGCGGCGGAGACGGCGACCGTCTTCGACCGGCGGCTCGCGACGACCGCGGCCACGAGGAGGCCGCCGGCCGCGATCATCGGCAGCTGGTAGCGGCCCAGGGCGCCCTCGACGGGGTTCTCGACCCCGAATGCGGCGGAGATCGTCCGCATGAGCTCGTGGTCGATGACCTGGCCCGATGCGGTGCCGACGACCGCGAGGTAGAGCCCGGCGAAGGCCAGCGCGGCGACGACTGCCGTCGTCGCGGCGGTCCAGGGGCGTGTGGTTGCGAACATGACGTCGAGCATTGTCCCTCATCGTCGTCGGCCCGCCTCCGTTTCGCCCCGCGAATGTCACAGCCGTGTCGCAATCCGCGCCGCCGAGGACCCCACGCATACAACTCTTCCCTAACGGGAGGGTAGAGTTCGGCCGGTTCGCGCGGTGGACCCGCGCGCCGCAGCTCATTCACCGCAGCCGGGGCACATCGCCGCGTGATGCGACCGATGCACGAAGGATCCGATCGATGACAGTCCACACGCGCACGGCGCGGTTCGTCCGGGACAGCGACGTCGTGGCCGCGCTGCGCAGTCCGAAGCGCCTCAAGACCGAGACGCTCGCGGGTCTCGTGGTGGCGCTGGCGTTGATCCCGGAGGCGATCTCCTTCTCGATCATCGCCGGCGTCGATCCGCGCGTCGGGCTGTTCGCCTCGTTCACCATGGCGGTCACGATCGCGGTCGTCGGCGGCAGGCCCGCGATGATCTCGGCCGCCACCGGCGCGGTCGCGCTGGTCGTCGCCCCCATCGCGCGCGAGCACGGCCTGGACTACCTACTCGCGACCGTGATCCTCGCCGGACTCCTCCAGATCGTACTCAGCGCCCTCGGCGTCGCGAAGCTGATGCGGTTCATCCCGCGATCGGTGATGGTCGGATTCGTCAACGCCCTCGCCATCCTGATCTTCCTCGCCCAGGTGCCGCACATGACCGGCGTGCCGTGGCTCGTGTACCCGATGATCGCCGCCGGCCTGCTCATCATGATCGGCCTGCCGCGGCTCACCACCGCTGTGCCGGCGCCGCTGGTGGCGATCGTCCTCCTGACCGGGGTCACGATGGTCGCCGGCCTCGCCGTCCCGAACGTCGGCGACGAGGGCGAGCTGCCGAGCACCCTTCCGCAGTGGCTGATCCCCGATGTCCCGTACGACCTGGACACGCTGCGGCTGATCGCGCCGTACGCCCTCGCGGTGGCCCTCGTCGGCCTGCTCGAATCGCTCATGACCGCCAAGCTCGTCGACGACATCACCGACACCCACTCCGACAAGACCCGCGAGGGCTGGGGGCAGGGCGTGGCGAACGTGGTGACCGGATTCTTCGGCGGCATGGGCGGCTGCGCGATGATCGGCCAGACGATGATCAACGTCAAGAGCTCCGGCGCCCGGACGCGGATCTCGACCTTCCTCGCCGGGTTGTTCCTCCTGATCCTCGTCGTCGGCCTCGGGGACCTCGTCGCGCGGATCCCGATGGCCGCGCTGGTGGCGGTGATGATCATGGTCGCGGTCGGCACCTTCGACTGGCACAGCATCGCCCCGGCGACCCTGCGCCGCATGCCGCGCAGCGAGACCGCGGTCATGGCCGTCACCGTCGCGATCACCGTCGCCACCCACAACCTGGCGTACGGCGTCGTCGGCGGCGTCATCGTCGCGACCCTCCTGCTCGTCCGGCGGGTCGCGCACTTCACCGAGGTCGTTCCCACTGAGTCGGCCACCTCGGGCACGCGCACCTACCGCGTGCAGGGCGAGCTCTTCTTCGCCTCCAGCAACGATCTGGTGCACCAGTTCGACTACGTGAACGACCCGCGGCACGTGATCGTCGACCTGTCCGCGGCGCACGTGTGGGACGCGTCGACCGTCGCGGCACTCGATGCGATCGAGACCAAGTACCGCGGCAAGGGCAAGACGGTCGAGTTCGTCGGGCTCGACGCGGCGTCCGCGGAGCGGCACGGCCGTCTCAGCGGGCACCTCGGCGGCCACGACTAGGCTCACGCCATGGCAGACGCACCGGAGACCGGCCGCCTCCTGCAGATCGGACAGGTCGCGGAGGCCACGGGGCTGTCCCTCAAGACGATCCGGCACTACGACGAGGTCGGCCTGGTCACGCCATCCGAGCGGAGCCCCGGCGGGTTCCGCCTCTACACCTCCTCCGACGTCGAGCGCCTGCTCGTGATCCGACGCATGAAGCCGCTCGGCTTCACCCTCGAACAGATGCGGGATCTGCTCGCGGCGCTGGACACGCTCGCCGACGACGCGGCGGCGGACGAGGTGCGCGCCGACGCCGCGGTCTTCGTCGACCAGTGCTCCGATGCCGCGCAGCAACGCTGCGCCGAGCTCCGGACGCAGCTCGCGATCGCGGAGGAGTTCGCGAGCACCCTTGCCGGGATCGCCCGCCGGCCCGGACGATCGGGAACGGCGGAACGCGCGACGCCGCGGGGGTGAGGTCCGCGGCGCCGCGCCGGCGTGTCGCTAGGCGTGGGTGAGAGTGTCCGCCTCCACGACCGCCGAGTCCGTCACGCGCAGCACCCGGCCGGACGCGATGTCGAAGAACAGGCCGATGACTTCGACCCGCCCCGCGGCGACCGCGGCCCGCACCAGCGGGTGCTCGGCCACCGCCGCCACCTGCATCGCGACGTTGACCAGCGAGAGCTGGTCGGCCGCCCCGAAGCCCAGATCCGCCGCCGCCCCGCGCACGGGGTGGCCGGTCCGGAAGGCCTCGGTCGACGGTGCCGCGTGCTCGATCCAGCGCCGGATCGTCGGAGGAACGACCGGGGATTCGAGCGCGACGCCCATCGCCCCGCACGCGGAGTGCCCGCAGACGATGATCTGCCGGACCGCGAGCTGGTCGACGGCGTAGGCGAGCGAGGCCTCGATCGACGGGTCCGTGCCCGCGGGCGGGACCAGGTTGCCCACGTTGCGGACGGTGAACAGGTCGCCCGGGCCGCTGCCGGTGATGACGTTCGGCACGACCCGCGAATCGGCGCAGGTGAGGAACAGCGCCTCCGGCTTCTGGCCGCCGCTGAGTTGGTCGAAGTCGTCGCTGAGCAGGGCGGCGTGCCGCCGGTGGTAGCGGGCGATCCCGTCGGCGAGGCCGCCGCGGGCGTGCGCGCGCCAGGGCAGCAGGCCGCGCTCGGCCGGGCGTTCCGTGGTCCGACGGGGCGTGACCGTCGCGGCCGCGTCGAGAGCCGCACCGCCCAGGTCGTCGACGGTGACGGTCCCGCCTGCGGCCCGGTAGCGCCGCGACCACTCCTGGATCTCCTCCGCCGCCGCGTGGTCGAGGAAGTCGACGGTGAGCTCGATCGCGACGTCCTGCCCGGGCGGGACGGTGGCGAGCACCCGCGTCAGGCGCGGCAGGGAGAAGAAGGACAGCGTCCCGTCGACGGTGACGTGCCAGCGGCCGGCACCGTCGACCACGGCCTCGATATGGGCCCGCGCGACTCGCCACAGGACGAGGACCAGCGCGACGACGAGTCCGGCGAGCACGCCCTCGAGCAGGTTGAGGAACAGGACGCCGCCGATGGTGACGGCGTAGACGAGCAGGTCGCCCGTGCGGCGGGCGGTGCGGATGTGGGCGATCTTCACCAGTTGGACGCCGATCACGATGAGCAGGCCGGCGAGGGCGGAGGTGGGGATCTTCTCGACGAGGCCGGAGAGCGCGACGGAGAAGAAGAGTAGCCACACGCCGTGCAGGACCGCGGACCAGCGGGTGCGGGCCCCGGCGGCGACGTTGGTCGCGCTGCGCACGATGACGCCGGTGACGGGGAGGCCGCCGAGCAGCCCGGAGACGGTGTTGGCGGCGCCCTGGCCGACGAGCTCGCGGTCGAGGTTCGTCTTGGCGCCGTCGTGCATGCGGTCGGTGGCCACGGCGGAGAGCAGCGACTCGACGCTGGCGATGAGCGCGACGGTGAGGACGCCGAGGGCGACGGCGCCCCAGTTCCCGGTGGGCATGGCGGGCAGGCCGATCGCGTCGATGATGGAGCCGTTCAGGCGGATCCGCTCGACGTTCATCGGGACGACGAGGGAGAGCACCGTCGCGGCCGTCACCGCGACGAGGGCGCCGGGGACCCGGCGCCACTTCGCGGGCAGCTTCGGCCAGAGCACCATCACCGCGATCACGACGAGGCCGACGGCGAGGTCCGGCCAGTGCAGGGCGCCGATCCGCGAGGGCAGCTCCGTGAGGTTCTGCAGCACCGAGCTGCGCGAGGAGCCGCCGAGCAGGACGTGGGCCTGCTGGATCACGATCGTCACGCCGATGCCGGCGAGCATGGCGTGCACCACGACCGGCGAGATCGCCAGCGCCGCACGGGCGATCCGGCTCAGGCCCAGTCCGATCTGCACCAGGCCCGCGGCGACGGTGATCGCGGTGGTCACCTTCCAGCCGAAGGTCGCGATGAGTTCGGCGACGACCACCGTGAGGCCCGCGGCCGGGCCGCTGACGAGCAGCGGCGAGCCGCCCATCAGGCCGCCGACGATGCCGCCGATGACGCCCGCGATGAGGCCCGCCATGAGCGGCGCGCCCGACGCCAGCGCGATACCGAGGGACAGTGGCAGTGCCACGAGGAAGACGACGATCGACGACGGCCCGTCGAAACGCGCTATGTCTCTGAGTTTCTCCTGCATGGACACCACTGTGCGGGCGCGGTGTGGCCGCCCCGCCGCGATGCCGTGAAGGTTCCGTGAAGCCCGCCGTGCAGCTACCGGTTCTGCTCGGGGCGGGTCAGGAAGATCGGCTTGCCGAAGGTGGTGAGGGTGTCGTCGGTGGCGTCTGTGCTGATGGCGACGGTGGCGTAGGTGCGGACCTGGACGCCGCCGATGCAGTTGTCGACGGCGATGCGGATGTCGCGGGTCATGGTCTGGGCGTTGGGGCCGACGACGGCCTTCTTGGCATAAGGAATGTCTTTGGTGGTGCCGGGTTTGAGGATGCCGGAGATGTTGCCCGTCTCGGTGACGGTGCCGGAGAGGGTTCCGGACAGGCTGCCGGACCCGGTGCCGGAGACGCTACCTCCGCCGGAGCCGCCGTTGGAGCCGCCCTGACCCTGTCCGGTAACGGTGCCGGATGCGGTGACGGTGGGGGTGATCGAGGCGGTGGTGGCGTTGGAGAGAGAGCCGCCGATGGTGAGGCTGTCGGCAGTGACGGCGCAGCCGACCTGGACGCCGGTAGTCAGGGTGGCGGACTTGATTCGGCTGGTGGGCTTGCGTTTCGGATCGTTCGGGTAGGCGGCTTCGACCTTCGCTTCACCGCCGACGCTCGAGAATCCTTCGAAGCTCTGGGGCGATCGGTTGAGCGGCGGGACGGAATCGAGCTTCTCCCCGAACTTGGAGACGGTGACCTTCCAGCCATCGCGGGTGACGAGTTCACGACTGGTGTCGGCGAACTCGCCCTCGCGGATCTGCCCGGGGACGGGGACCCGCATCCGCGGTGCCGGCGGCGGGGTCACCGCAGCCTGGGCCGCGGGCTTCGCAGCCGCCGCGGCGGGGACCGGCTTGGGTGCCGGCGCGGGCGCGGCTCCCGCCGGTGCTGCCGTGATGGCGATAGCCGCTGCGGCGGCGCACAGACCGATCAACGTCCGCGGAAGCCGGGACGGGTGGGCGTGAGGCGCGGTCGGCATGTCGTGGACTCCCCAGGTGTAGTCAATCGGCAGTGTCACATCTGTAACAACAGCCCCAATAGCACCACAGCGGACACACGATCCGCAATCCGAGTGGGTAACAGAACGATCACAGTTGCCTGAACCTCGCAGGCCCGACCGGCATCGACGCGACAGGCGCACCGCACCTATCCGGCGAAGGTCGCATGACGAAGAACACGGGATTCGAGGCGTGGAGCGTTCTCCGCCATGGCGTTTCACCCATGATCTTCCCCGCCGCGCACACGGCGTGAGAAGACTCAGCGCTTCACGACACGAGTAGTCGATATCGAATACCTAGTACGCCGACATGGTTACTATCCGCTACGGTCAGATTCGGGCGGACGACGACAATCCCCCAGTAGTGCCGTGATGTCGTAAGCGTAGCGAAAGGGTGACCCATGTCCGCGGACGAGGCCCGACAACTTCCCGTGCAGCAACCAGCGGCGCCTGCGGCCGCTGCGCCCACTTCCGCCTCGGCTGCACGGCCTGCTGCCAGTGACGCTGAGCCGGAAGGGAAGTCGCCTGACGAGGAGCTCCGCACCCTGGCGCGCAAGGCTGCCGGGCTACTTGTCGGGTTGGTGATGTTGATCGGCTGCGGGTTCGCCGTCTCCCACCTGAACGCGTGGGGTGAGCGGTTCACGATGCCGCTGGTGTTCGTGGTCTTCGTGCTCGTCATGATGCTCGCCAGCAACCTCGTCGTCGGTGGCGCGAGCGCGGTGTGGAACGCCGCCCGCAGTGGCTCCCGCTCATGACTCCTGCCCCTGCGCGACCCGATCAGACCGGCGATGACGTCGCGGTCTTCGCCTCGGCGTTGCGCCGGTTGTTCGCCCTGGCAGGCTCGCCGACGGTACGGGCCGTTGCTGAGGCCGTCGGGGTCAGCGCAGCGACGGTGTCGAACTGGCGCACCGGACGACACCTACCGGCTGAGTTCGAGACCATCGAACCGATGCTGGTGTGGCTGACTGCCCGCGCCGCCACCAACCTCGACGTCATCCGGGACGACGTGGTGACGGTGCGGCAGTGGCAGCACCTGTTCACCACGGCCACCGGCCGCGACCCCGCAATGCCCGTGCTCACCCAGATCGCGACCGCCGCCGAGCAGTGGGCGACCGACGCCGACACCACGGAACCGGCGCGTCTGGAAGACGCTAGGCGTCTCCTTCTGAGCTGCATCGCGGTCTCGTCGACCGGCGACCTCGCACTTCGCACACCCGACGTGCCCGCCGCAGCGGGGCGCGTTGCCGCCGAGCTCGTCGAAGTCGGCCTCCTGGGTCTGACACCCGACCCCAGCAACGACAACCAAGACCTCGTCCGACTGACGGACCTGCGGCTGACCGAGACCTGGCCGCGCCTGTCGACCTGGATACGGCAGGCCCGACCCGTGCTCATCGCACGGAGCGCGCTCGAGCAGGACGCCCACCGCTGGGACACTGCCGGCCGACCTCGCGCCTGGCTCTACGACCACGTCCGCCTGACCCTGACCGCCGACGCCCTCATCTCCCTCGCACCCGCGACCGGCGACCCCGCCGCAGCGCCCGGAGCGCCGTTCCGGTTCGGTGCGGCGACCATCGCGCACACCCCACCCGGTGCGGTCACCGAGTTCTGGACCGCCTCCCAGGCCGCGTCCCTGCACACGCTGCGCGTGCACCAGACGATCGCCGCTCTCGTCATCGCCCTCATCGCGCTAACCCTCGCCCTCGGCCTCGCCCTCGGCGCCGTCACCGCCTAGGCCGCCGATGCGCACCCGACGAACAGCCCGCATCCGGCCTGACTGCGAGTCAGTCGCGGCGGCCTCACAACCACCCAACCGCGGGCGATTTGCGTTGTTCAGCAGGCCGTTGAACACGCCGCGAACCGGGTTGCCGTGTTTAGTCGCCCCACTAAACACCACTAAACAGATCAGCCCTGGCCTCCAGAAACGCTTGTTCAGCACCTCAAGGCGGTTGACAAGCCCGAATCGTGTGGAAGCTTGGCATCCATCACCCGGCACTTCGCCGAATCTCCGATCCAATTCCCTGCACTTTGGAGTGTCCTGATGCCCACACCCACCCCGCGGCGGCAACCGCAGCCCGCGCCGCTACCGTCCGGCAGTCCACGCCACTCACGCGCCGTGACGCCCGCGCGGCCGGATGACAGCGGCGGCACATCCGGAACAGCGTCAAGCTCCAGGGCACCGTCGCAGACGGTGCGGCAGCAGCGCCTGCAGGGCGCATTCCTCACCATCATCGGCCTCGCCGGCCTCATCGGCGGCGTGATGTTCTCCATCGAAGCACCCCGATTCACCCCCGTACCGGTGGTGTTCCTGACCTTCTGGCTCGTCATGGTCATCGTCGGCAAGATCCTCTTCGCCGGCCTCGGCAAGCTCCGCGACACCGGTGTCGGCGCCCCGGCGCCCACCCAGGTCCGTGCCGCCGCTGCGGTCGCCGGGATCGTCGTCGCTGTCGGGATGATGGGCTTCGCCGCCACCACCGCAGGCACCGGCACAGCGATCGCAGCGCCGTGCCCCGGCGGAGGACCCGCCACCTGCGGCCCGACCGGACCCGAGCTGACCTTCACCCCACCCCCAGCCCAGACCGGCACGCCGGGTGGGCAGCAAGGCGGCCAACAGGGCGGGCAGGACAACAACGGCATCGCCACCTCCCCCGCGGGCAGTGGCGGGGACAACGGCCCCGGCATCCAAGCACAGACCCCCCAGTTCGGCACCCCCGGGCAGCAGGCCCCGAACATCCCCGGCAACGAACAACCCGGCCAAGGCAGCGGCCAACAGCCGCAGGGCAACGGGCAGCAGAACCAGAACCCGGCCGTGCAGACCACCGCACCGGGCGGGCCGCAGCAGACCGGACAGCAGCAGCCAGGCCAGCAGACCCAGTCAGGGCAGCCCAGCAGCCCCACCGTCACCGTGACCAAGACCGAATCGCAGTGCGCAGTCCCCGGCGCCGGCAACGGCGCGGGCGCACCCGCCGGCCCTGGTGGCGGCGGCGCGAGCAACAACGGCGGCGGCACCGGGCCCGGCACCGGTGACGGCGAGCAGAAGGACGGCGCTCCGTCGTGGGCGTACCTCGTCGGCGAAGTGTCGGCGTTGATGACGGGGCGCCGCGGCCGCAAGGCTGGTCCGCTCAACTCGGACGGGTCCACCCCGACGAACGACACGATTCCTGGTGACCTCATCGAGGGTGAGAACTACAAGCAATGGACCACTCCCGACGGTGACCGCACGTTCATTCTCAGCGAGAACGAGAACGCTCCGTCGAAGTACCGGTTCAACCTCGACCAGCCCGAAGGCGGTTCCTCCAAGGTCAACGACGACGGCTCCGTCAGCGTCTTCGACCGAGACGGTAACCAGGTCAAACGCTTCGAAGCGCCCTGGGCTTACGACACCAAGACCGGGGAGAAGATCCCCACCCGCTACAGCGTCGACGGCAATGACCTCGTACAGACCATCGACCGCCCCGAAGGCAACACCAACCCGATCCTCGCCGACCCCGACGAAACCAACGTCGGCATCGTCAACACCACCGGCCGCCAGGACGGCGACTCGTGGACCGAGACCCGCCCCAACGGCGAAACCCTGACCCACACAATCGTCCCCGGCAGCGGCGGACAGTCCGTCGATACCCGCGCAACCCGCCCCGACGGAAGCTTCAGCGACATACGCACTGTCAGCGACGGACAAGGCGGATGGCAATCCTGGTCCGACAACAACGACGGCAGCAGCAGTTACGCCGGCCAACAAGGCGCAGGCGGGGACCACTACTCCCAGCGCTACGACGGCTCACCTCTCGACGGCCAGGCGCCACGAGTGACCTCCACCGGCAACGCCGACAACTCCCAAGGAACTATCACCGGCACTAACAACGACGGCACGCAATCAACCGGTGACTACAATCGCGTTGGCGACGGCGAGTATCAACTGACCACGAAGAATCCTGACGGAACCACAAGTTCAGTTCGGTCCGTTACTGACGAGGCAACCGGTGACATCACCACCGCCGTCGCCGACGAGGACGGCGTGAAGGTCGCCGACAGCACCGGCAAGGTCACTGAAGTCGACGTCAGCGATCCAAACGCGATCGATCCGGTAAACCGAGGCAACGCCATCGCTGGTGCTATCAGCAGTCTCGACAAGGCCTTAAACGGAACGCGCCCTAGCAATACGCTCCTACCTGGCGTAGGCAAGACACACCTTCCCCCGTGGGCAGCGCGCATCTCACCTGCATCACGACTCTCGACGCTCGGCATGGGCCAGGCTGACCTGCTCCAGCGGCCGAGCAAACACTCCATTCAGGCAGTGGAGAGCACACTCGCCCGGCGTGGCGCAGCACTCGGGAAATTTGGCAGCAAACTGCCGGGCATCGGAGCGGCATTCACCGCCCTGGGCGCGGCCAACGATATTCGCGGCGGAAAGGATGCGACGCAAGCGGTTGTCGGCGCCGGATCCTCGTTCGCAGGCGGTTGGGCTGGTGCCGCTGCAGGCGCGTCGATCGGCGCAGCTGGTGGCCCGATCGGCATGGCGATCGGCGGTCTTATCGGAGGTGCCATCGGCAGCGGCCTCGGACAGGCCGCCGGTGAGGGTATCGTCAAGGGATTTAAGTCACTCTTCGGATGAACGTGGGTTGATAGGCATGACGTACAAATCGATCGCATACATAGCGGCCGCATCGATATTTCTGCTACAAGTCGTAGGCGCTTCAATTCTGCTGACTGGGCCGCGCATAATAGGATCAACACAGAGGCTGTACACACTTGCCGCGATATTGATCGTCGTACCTCTGGGAGTGGTTGTTGCGTACTGCGTTGCAGCCCCTCCGGAAAGTGTTCAAGAAAAGATCATTCTCGCCTCAGGATTCGTCGCAACCTCCGCCTGGTTCATAGGACGCCAGGTTGCGGCATCAAGTGCACGCATCCAATCCGAACCGGCAGGCGACGGAGACAGTGGACAGCAATAGGAGGCCGTCTTGTCGGTAGCAAACGCGAGCAGTCTTCCGTTTAGCCAGAACGGTCTGATGTGGATCGGCGTCGTAACAGGTGGAATTATTCTACCGATGCTGTTTACCTCTACCAGCCGTCGGGTTGCCCGAATCGTATGTCGGACGAACTTCACGCTATTCCCTATTCTTCTACTCCTATTAATTGCCACAACGGAAGCGTCGCTTGAGACGTCGATAGCCATAAGCATACTGTGCACGATGTTCGTTCCGATCCTGTTCTGGAAATACACAAGACTTGACCGGAAGCCTCCATGGAACGACATTGACCACCTGACGCGTGTCGCACCCCCTCCCAAGCCGCGGCCTAAACAATACGACTGGTATGCGCCAGGCGTCACTCCTGAAATGCGAATGGTTCCTCGAGACTACAAGAAGTACATCGACACGTACGGTCGGGGAGAATTCTGGGACAATATCGTAATTGAGGAACCGTCGTGGGTGGCAACCAGAGGATTGTCAACTCCAGCGCACCTGGTGAGCTTTCTGCAAAGTTTGAGCGACCATCCGGTTGGCAAGTCTGTGACTCTAACTTGCTACGGAACAGGCGATCAGCAGGAGGCGTTCGGAACCAGTCAAGACACCTACCTTGGAGTCGGCTGGGCTCGAACCGGTCAGTGGATATTGTGGAGATCCAAAGGGGTTGACAAAGACGTATGGCCTGTCCTGGTGGTTGGGGAAAACGGTGTCGACTACGGAGCCAAGGGGCTTACCCACTACCTGTCCGGTCTACTTAGAGGGCACGTAAAGTCATCGGCATTCGACCGAGGTTGGATCAGCGAAATGGAATCAGTTTACGACGGCCGACCGGATGCTATATTCAAGCCTCTCTAACCTCGGTCTTTCATGAGGTGGCCGTCCCGTCCTGATCGGTTTCGGATCGGCGTTTTCGGGCCCGGTTCGGGATTGTGGGCATGGCGTTGCGACCCGGTGTTGCGTCGGGTGGCGTCGGGTTCCACTGTCCCGTGGGGTGTTTCGTGATCGTTCGGTCAAGGACGTCGAGTGGGTCATGTCGGGGCTCGTAATCGGTCCAGGCGGCTCAGTCCGACGAGGAGAACATCGGTGTCGGGGGGGCGGTCGCGGCCAGGTGCAGTCGGGTTCGGCGGGCGTAAGAGTCGGTGGCGCAGCTTCTTCGGTTCCCATCGGCGAGCATCATGACTGGTCAACGCCAGTGTTTGGGTCCAGGTGATCAGGGTCGAGGCCAGTGCGGCGATCGCGGCCCAGATGCGGTTCTGGTCGAATCGGTGCAGCGGGAGGTTCCGCAGGCCGGTGTCTTTGAGGGCGCGGATGCGGTCTTCGCAGCGGGCGCGGCGGCGGTGCCGCAGTTCGAGGCGTTTCGATCTTGCCGCGGCTGTTGGTGACGAACGCTGTGTCAGCCGCATTCCGTCCCGGTCGGTGAACGTCAGTTGGGCGCCGGGGTGGGGGCGTTCAGCACGGATGATGAGCCGTATCCCCGCAGGCCAGGAACTCAAGTCGACGAGGTCGGTGAGTTCGGTGACCCAGGCGCCGTCCCGCACGCGGCCGGTGTCGTCGTCGATCGCCGCAATCCATGCCGACTCGGGGACGAGGTCGACGGCGGCGGCGAGCTTGTCGGTCAGGCCGAATCCGATCGAGTAGGACAGGTGCCGAAGGGTGAGATAGTCGAGAAACTGGTGCGTGCCGCCACCGCCATCGGCACGGATCAGGACCTTGCGGCCGACCCGATACCTGCCGACGCTGGTGACCGTGTCGGGCAGCTGCGCCAACGCCTGCTTGACGACGCTGATGTGGTCTGCGGCGGTGTTCGAGCCCGCGTTCCCGGGCCGCAACAGCACCGCCACCGGTTCTCCGGTCCCGGCCGGGCCGTGGTCGACGAACCCCATCAGTGGGTGAAACCCGAAGCCTTTCTTGAAGTTCGGTGCAGCGTCTAGCTTCTCCGAGTGGGCGGTGATGAGGGTGGCGTCGAGGTCGATGACCAACGGAATTTCGGCGGTGACCTGGTGATCGGGGGCATCCTCGCCGGCCAACGCACAGACCCGTGCCCGCGTCTGTGCGGTCGCTGATCCGATCGCTGCGAGAGCCCTATCGGCGTTAGCGGCCAACGCGGTGATCAGCCGGGAGACCGTCGGATCTGAGGCCACCTGCCCCATCACCGCGGTCTGGCTGCGGAGCTGATCGAGGTCGGCCAGGCAGTCCCCGCCCGCGGCGATCGACACCGCCAGATCAACGATGATCTTCCCTGGATCGTGGACCGCGTTCGGCTTGCGCCACGGCATCAATGAGCTGCTCAGAGCCGCAGCTAGGCCGGCGGTCTCAGCCGCGCGAAGCAACAGCACCGTCCCTGCGTGCGAGACCAGATGCTGCCCGGCCGCGTCGACTGCCAGAGCTGGATACAAGGACGTAGACTGGTTCACCAGAAGGGTGCTCCTTCGAGTGAGACGAATAAGGTGTGTGGTAACCCCTATTCTTCCAGCTCAGAGCACCTTTCTTCATGCCAACACGCAGCCTTGATCAACTCGCGGTGAAAGGCCGAGGCTAACCCGGCGCAGGCAGGGTGAAGGCGAAGAGCGCGCCGCGGCCGGGACCGTCGGACTCCACCCACATATGCCCGTCGTGGGCGGTCACGATCGCGCGGCTGATGGTGAGGCCCACGCCGCTGCCGCCGTGGTCACGATCCCGGGCGACGTCGGTGCGGTAGAAGCGCTCGAAGATCCAGGGCAGGTGCTCGGCGGCGATGCCGTCGCCGTGATCGACGACCGCGATCCGGATCCGGCGGTGCGGATGGCCGTCGGCCTCCAGCTCGACGGTCCCGCCCGGATCGCTGTGCCGCAACGCGTTCGAGAGCAGGTTCGCCAGCACCTGGTCGAGGCGCTGGCGGTCCGCACGGATCGCGCGACGAGCGCCAGCGCCGATCCGCACGTGCAGTCGGACCCCCTTGTCCGCGTACGCCCGCGCCGCCGCGGCGGCCGCGGCCTCGAGCGCCTCCGTCACGTCGACCGCGCTGGGCCGCAGGTTCAGCGCGCCCTCCTCCGCGTGCGAGACGGACAGCACGTCGTCGGTGAGCCGTGCGAGGCGCGTGGTCTGCGTGCGCAGCATGGTGAGGGTGGCGACGTCCGGCTCGACGACCCCGTCCGCGATGCCCTCCAGGTAGCCGTCGAGAACGCTGACCGGCGTGCGGATCTCGTGCGCGAGGTCGGCGAGCAGCCTCCGCCGCGATTGGTCACTGGACTCGAGCTGCACCGCCATCTCGTTGAACGCCGACACCAGTCCGTCCGCCTCCGGCCCCAGCGCGACGGGGGCGACGCGCACCCCCGAACGACCGTCGGCGACCTGCCGCGCGGCGCCCTCCAGCTTCGCCATCGTGCGACCCAGGCGACGCGCGATGAAGACGCTCGCCACGACGGAGAAGGCCACCGCGGAACCGAATCCGAAGACCACGGCGACCACGTTCACAGACACGGCGCCGGTGCGCCCCAGGATCAGCGGCCACACCACGAAGTCGACGACGGCAGTCACGGCGAGCGTCCCCAGCGAGACGGCCATGAGCATCCCGCCCATCCGCCCGCCCATCCCGATGTCGCGCATCCGCCTCATCCGGGGCCCATCCGGTAGCCCACGCCGCGCACCGTGCGCACGAAGCGCGGGTCGCCGGCATCGTCGCCCAGCTTCCGCCGCACGCGGCCCACGTGCACGTCGACGAGCCGCTCGTCACCGACCCAGCCCGGGCCCCAGATGGATTCGATGAGCTGCGTCCGCGAGAAGGCGACGTTGGGGCTGCGCGCGAGGGTGGCCAGCACGTCGAACTCGGTGGCGGTGAGCTCGACGACACGCTCCCCCACCCGCACCTCGCGCCCCAGCGGATCAACCGTGAGCTCGCCGAACCGACGGGCGGCGGCGGCACCGTCGGGCAGCGTGCGCGGGCGGCGCAGCATGGCCCGCACCCGCGCCACCACCTCGCGCGGGCTGAAGGGCTTGACGAGGTAGTCGTCGGCGCCGACGGACAGGCCGACGATCTTGTCGAGCTCGTCGCCGCGGGCGGTGAGCATGATGACGTAGGCGTCACTGAACGACCGCACGGCGCGGCAGACCTCGAGCCCGTCGAGGCGCGGCAGGCCGATGTCGAGCAGGATCACCGCCGGCTCGAGCTCGCGCGCCAGGGCCAGCCCGCGCTCGCCGTCGGCGGCGGTGGTGACGTCGAAGCCGTCGCGGGTGAGGTACTCCTGCGCCAGCCTGGCGAGAGCGGGTTCGTCCTCGATCACGAGTACTTTGTGGGTGTTCATTCTTCATATAGTAATATGCGCATGTGCTGATTCCTGAACCTCCGGTGCCGGCACCGTCGATCCTGGGCATGCTCTCCTGGGATCCGCCCGCGCTCCCCGTCCTGCCGCTGGCGGCGGCAGTCGCGGCCGCGCTGTACCTGCTGGGGGTGCGGACGGTGCGCCGGAAGGGCCGACGGTGGCCGGCCGCGCGCGTCGCGAGCTTCCTGCTCGGCTGCGTCGTGCTCGCGGGCGTCACCGGGCTGCGGATCGAGGCCTACTCGTGGCACCTGTTCAGCGCGTTCATGTTCCAGCAGCTCACGCTGTCGATCCTGGTGCCGCCGCTGCTCGTCGGCGGGGCGCCCGGCGTGCTGCTGCTGCGCGCGACGCCGCACCGCGGGCTCGGCCGGGTCGTGCTCGGAGCCGCGCTCGGCCTGCTGCGCAGCCCCGCCCCGCGGATCCTGCTGCACTCGGGCTTCACCATCCCGCTGTTCCTGATGAGCTACTACGGCGTCTACCTCGGCGGCGTGGTCGACGCGATCGGCGGGACGTGGCTCGGGCACACCGCGCTACAGGTCTTCTTCCTGGGCGTCGGCCTGCTGTTCATCATCCCGATCCTCTCGATCGGCCCGCTGCCCGGCCGCGACTCCTGGCTGATGCGCTTCTTCGACATCTTCATCGAGATGCCGCTGCACGTCTTCATCGGCGTGATCCTCATGATGGCGACGACGCCCATGGTCGGCCTCTTCGCCGCGCCGCCGGCGGCCTGGGGCATCGATCCGCTGCGCGACCAGTCCATCGCCGGCGCGCTCGCCTGGTCCTACGGCGAGCCCATCGCGATGATCACTACGTGCCTGTTCGCGCTGCGCTGGCGCCGGTCCGAGCGGCGCGACGCCGAGCGGGCGGGGGCGGACCGTCGGGAAGAGGACGAACGCGAGGCGTACAACGCGTACCTGCGCGAACTGCGCCGTCAGTAGTCTGGGGCCATGCGCCGCGCCCGCCTCATCCTGCTCGCGGGCTGCGTCCTCTACTCCGCGTGGATGATCGCACCGCTGCTGGGATCACAGCTGAGCCCGCTGTACTCCTACGTCAGCGAGACCGGTTCCGTCGGGCAACCGAACGCCCAGTTCTTCCGCGCGACGGACCTGCTCGCCGGCACCGCCTTCGTCGTCGCGGCGGCGCTCGCCCACCGCGCCGCGCGGCCGGTGCCGACGCTCGCCCTTGTCGCGCTCGTAGGCCTGTTCGTCCTGGGCGCCGCGACCATGTGCGACGCCCTCATGCCGCTCTCCTGCACCCCGACCGCCGACGCCGCCTGCGCCGCCCGCGAGGCCGCCGGCCAGGTGCCGCTCACGCACGTCGGGCACGCGGTCTCGTCGGGGATCGCGGGCTTCGGCGGAGTGGTCGCCGTGCTCGCGTGGGGGCTGTGGCGGCGGCGGAGTTCCGGGTTCGACGGTGCGCGGCTCCCCCTCGGCATGGGGGTGGCGTACCTGCTGGCGACCGCGTGGACGCTGGCCGCGATGCTGGAACCCGCGCTCTACCTGGGGCTGGCCCAGCGCTCGCAGGTGCTCACGCTCACGCTGTGGCTGGTGCTTCTCGCGACGTCACCGCAGGCCCGGCGGCCTCGCGACCAGCAGCTTCGCGCTCAGCCGCCCGCAGAACCGCCTCGAGCAGACCGGGGTACGCCGCGTTCACCTCGTCGATCAGCAGCAGCTGCCGCGCCGTCGCGCCCAGATCGTCACGACGGGTGAGACCCGCCTCGCGCAGCACCTTGAAGTGATGGCTGGCGGTCGCCTTGGTGACGCCGTCGTAGAGCTCCGCGCAGACGAGCGGGCGCCGCTCGCGATGCAGCCGCCGCACCATCTCCAGGCGCACCGGATCGGCCAGCGCGCTGAGCACGGTGTGCAGCGGGACGGTGGCGGTCGCGTCGGTCATCATTCTCGTTCCCTGAGATAACGGTTTGATCTTCGTCGAACCGGGTGTAGTGTTGCGAACGGTTCGACGATCGTCGAACCACCACCGTACACCCGGAGGTAAGAATGAGCCTGGCGCAGCAGGTCGCGACACCGTCGATCCACGTCCACCCGCAGCGCTGGTCCTTCGCCCTCCTGCTCACGCTGCTCGCGCTGGCCCTCGGCGTCTCCGGACTCCCCTCACCGCTGTACCCGCTCTACCAGCAGCAATGGCACATGTCCGCGCTGTCGACCACCATCGTCTTCGCCGTCTACGCGATCGGGGCGCTGGGCGCGGCGCTGACCGTCGGGCCGATCTCCGACGCCATCGGCCGCAAGCCGGTACTGCTCGCGGCCGTCGGCACGATCCTCGTGGGCCTGCTGCTGTTCCTGTTCGCCGGCGCCGAGTGGCAGCTGATCCTCGCGCGGTTCCTGCACGGCGCGGCCATCGGCTCGATCACCGTGGTCGCCGGGGCGGCCCTCCTCGACGTCCGGCCCACCGACGGTGCCCGCAACGGCATGCTGTCCGGCGTCGCCCTCAACGTGGGCATCGCTGCCACCGCGCTGGGCGCCGCCGCCGTCGCGCAGTACGCGCCGCACCCGCTGCGCACGCCGTTCGTGACGATGGGCGTCGTGGTGCTCGCGATCCTGCTGGGCGTGATCGCGCTGATCGAACCGCACGTCGGGCGCACCGGCGAGCGGGTCCGGCTCAGCCGCCCCGGCGTGCCCGGCGAGATCACCGCCGACTTCTGGTTCTCCGGCATCGGGATCATCACCGCGTGGTCGGTACTCGGCGTGTTCCTCAGCCTCTACCCCGCGCTGGTGCAGCACGTGACCGGGCACGGCTCGGTGATCTTCACGGGCGGCCTCGTCGCGGTGATGGCCATCGCCTCCGCGATCTCGCAGTTCATCGGCGGGCGCTACCCGGCCCGGCCGACCGCGATCGTCGGCGACATCGGCCTCGCCGCCTCGCTGGCGCTCGCCGTGGTGGCGGTGCGGTACGGCCACACCTGGCTCATCGTGGTCGACACGATCCTGCTCGGCGCCACCTTCGGCCTCGCCTTCGGCGGCTCGCTACGGCACCTCGGCTCCGTCGCGCCCGCGCACGCCCGCGGCCAGGTGATGAGCGCCTACTACCTGCTCGGCTACCTCGCGATGGGCGTGCCGACGGTGATCGCCGGCTACCTCGCCACGCAGTACAGCACCGCCACGATCTTCCCCTGGTTCGCCGCCGCCGTCGCCCTGGCCTGCCTCGGCGCCGCCTGGATCGGCCTGCGGGGTCGACGGTCCGCCGTCGTCGCCTAGGCGCGGGGCGCGGGCGCGCACGACCGGCTGCGGCGAGGTCGTCGGCGAGCGAATCCCAGACCAGTCCGCGATCGAGGCGCCCAGTGGGTCGACGAGGTGATGGCACCGGCCTCGCCACTCTCGGATTCTGTCCGTTTCGGACACGGCGTGACCGCCCGTCTCCGACGGGGGATGCGGCGGCCCAGAGGGGAATCGACTCCGCGCGGGGACCTATGAACCCCCACGGCCCGCCATGGGGAAGTGGGCTCAGCGTGGGGGATTCGGCGCAGCGCGGGGGACATCCGCTCCCCCACCGAATACCGCGGCTTCCCATGGGGGAACCGGCGCAGCGCGGGGGACATCCGCTCCCCCAGCGAACACCGCGGCTTCCCATGGGGGAACCGGCGCAGCGCGGGGGACATCCGCTCCCCCAGCGAACACCGCGGCTTCACATGGGGGAGACGGCGCCGCGCGGGGGACGGCCGAACCCCTATGAAACGAGCGGCTTCTCGTGGGGGACCGAACGTCGCACGCTCCTCTCGGCGCGGCGCGGGGGACGAACACACCCCATTGCCCAACGGTCGCCGATGCAGGTCGCCGATGCAGGTGGCGGATGCCGAGCGGCCGGGCTCGCCTGCGCGGCATCCGCGGCGCGTTGTCCATATCGGACAGAATCCGAGAGTCGCGCGATTCGCACATCACCCTCGCGGGCGCGGCCAGGCACCGTCCCCGCACCGAACCGCCCGTCGCCGCGGCGAAATCACCTGCAGCGACCGCGGGATCAGCCTCCGGGCGTACCCGAGGCGGGCGCGTCGGTGGACGGCACCGTCGACGGCGAAGGCGCGGCGGACGTGGTCTCCGAAGCATCACCCTGCGCGCCCGGCGGCAGCGCGCTGCCGGCGACCCAGGTGGCCCAGGGCACGGACCAGTCGCCGTTCTGCCACTGCTCCAGCGCGGGACCGCCGGTGTTGCGGACCTCGACCACGTCGCCGGGCTGCGACAACCCGAAGAACCACTGCGCGTTCGCGGGGCTCAGGTTGAGGCAGCCGTGCGACTCGTTGCGGACGCCCTGCGCGCCGATGTTGTCGAGCGCGTGCAGGTAGATGCCGTCGTTGCTGATCCGGGTGGCCCAGCCGATGGTCTGCTTGTAGCCGAGCCGCGAATTGATCGGCAGGCCGTAGGTCGACGAGTCCATGATCACGGGGTTCGCCTTGTCCAGCACCGTGTACACGCCGCGCTGCGTCCAGAAGTGGAACGTCTGCCCGTTGACGACCTCGTTGCCGCCCTGGCCCATCGACGTGGGCATCGACCGCACCATCTGGCCGTTGACGAAGACCTGCACCTGCTTGGTGTTGTCGTCGGCGATGGAGACGTGCGATTCGCCGATCGAGAACGCGATCGAGATGTCCTTCTCGCCCCACAGCCCGGGGCTGACCTCCTTGCCGAAGGCCTTGACCTCGATCGACACCTTCGTGCCCGACGGGTAGTAGTCCTTCGGCCGCCACGCCACCGTCTTGTCGGTGGTCCACGTCCACGCGCCCTCGAGGGCCGGGGTGGTGGTGACCTTGAGCAGCTTCTGGGCCATGGCCCGGTCCTTGATCGCCTCGTCGAAGTGGACGACCGCGACCTGCCCGACGCCGTAGACGGCACCGTCGTTGAGCGACATGCCGCCTGTGTTCTCGAAATAGGGCAGCGTCTTGTTCGTCTCGTCGACGGCGACCGTCGAGAACGTGGTGCGCTTCTCGCGCTGCTGGCCCAGCGTCTCGTACTTCGCGACCAGCGTGTACTGGCCGTTGTACTCGAGCGGCTTCGACGCCTTCCAGGTCAGCATGTCCGTCGAGAGCGCGCCCTCCACGGCGACACCCTTCGTGTCGGTCAGCGTGACCGAGCCGAGGACGGCCTTGGTGATCGACACCGTGACGGGGGTGATGGGGCTGACGGCCTGCGCACCGTCGGCCGGGGCGACGGTGACCTCGGCCGGGTCGGGCGGCGGCGTGGACGGCCCCGCGCTCGTGCCGCCACCGGTCAGGTCGCCGATCGTGCAGCCGGCGGCCACCAGGGGCACCGCCGCAGCGGCGCCGACCAGAACCGCGCGCCGGCCGACGCGCTCGTTGAACATGCTCACTCGTGTTCCCCTCGCTGATTACATGCGAGTCTAACGATGAGTGCCGACATCGCCCTCCGGGTAGCGCTCCCGATGCATCGCCTCGGCCAGCGGGCGACGCTCGCGCCAGCCGAATCGCTCCAGGTCGGGCACCGTCTGCAGGGCCGTGACCGGCCCGACGCAGAGCCACGCCACGATGTGGACGTGCTCGGGCACGTCGACCAGTTCGCGCAGGAAGGGCTCGCGATAGAAGGACACCCAGCCCACGCCGATGCCCTCCGCGGTGGCCGCGAGCCACAGGTTCTGGATGGCCAGCGCGACCGAGAGCCGGCCGGTCTCGTCGATCGTGTGCCGGCCGAGGATGTGCGTCCCGCCGCGGGTGGGGTCGTAGGTCACCACGACGCCGGTCCGCGACGACTCGATCCCCTCGATGACGATCGGGTTGAAGGTGTCCTTGCGGTCGTCCGGCAACGACCGGGCGAAGTCCTCGCGGCACTCGCCGACGTGTGCGGCGAAGCGCGCGAGCGTCTCGGGCTCCTGCACAACGACGAAGTCCCAGGGCTGCGTGTTCCCGACGCTGGGCGCGCTGTGCGCGGCGCCGAGGATCCGCACGAGTCGCTCCTCGTCGATCAGCTCGCCGGAGAACTCGTTGCGCACGTCGCGCCGGCGCAGGATCGCCTCGAAGACGTCCATCAGGCCCCGTCGGACGGGGCGGCACCGTCGGCCAGCGCGGCACCGTCGACCAGGGCGGCCAGGGCCCCGAGGCTCTCGCCCGTGAGGCGCTGCGTGGTCCACTCCTCCATCGGCACGGCGCCGATGGAGCGGTAGAAGCCGATGGCGGGGGCGTTCCAGTCGAGGACGGTCCACTCGAGGCGGGCGTACCCGTTGTCGCGGCACTCCTGCGCCAGGGCGGCGAGCAGCTTCTTGCCGTGGCCGCCGCCGCGGACGCCGGGGCGCACGTAGAGGTCCTCGAGCCAGATGCCGTGCGTGCCGGTCCAGGTGGAGAACGTACGGAAGTAGACGGCCATCCCGACGACGTTCTCGGCACCGTCGGAGCCCGGCTCGGAGGCGATGAGCGCGAAGACTGCGGGCGCGGGCCCGAACAGCGCGGTGTGCAGCTGCTCGGCCGTGGCGACCGCGGACTCCGGCTCCTTCTCGTAGGCGGCCAGCTCGGCGATCATCGCCAGGATCTCCGGCACGTCGGCCGGCGTCGCGGGCCGGATCACTTGCCGCCCCCGGCCGCCGAACCGCTCGGGCCGCTCGCGGCCGCGGCCTGCGCGGCGATCGCGGGCATGAGGCATTCGCGGACGACGCGACCGGCGGTGTAGGGATCGTCGAAGCTGATCAGGCCGTCGGGCGCGAGCAGCACCGAATGCCCGACGCGGGCGAAGATCTCCGCGATCGGCTTCGGGTCGAACTCCGGCAGCTCACCGCTCGACTGGAAGCCCGCGATGATGTTCGCGGCGAACTCGCGGCCGATCTCGATGACCATGCCGCCGCCCTGCGCGATCATCGGCAGGCCGACGACGACGTTGCCGTCGCCGATGCCGCGGATCAGGGGCCGGCGGTGCGCCTCGCGGAGGAACGCGACGAAGCCCTCGGTGAGCGCCTCCTCGACGGTGCTCAGGCCCTGGACCTGCTGTTCCACCGTCTTGAGCAGCTGCTCAGCCTCGTACCGGATGGCCTGCTGAACGAGGTTGTCCTTGCGGTTGAAGCGGCGGTAGACGGTGGCCACGCCGATGCCCGCGAGGTTCGCGACGTTCTCCATCGTGGTCCGCGAAATGCCGACGCTGCCGATGCTCGACACCGCTGCAGACAGGATGCTCTGCGCGGTCTGATCGTTTCTGCCGGGACTCACAACGTCCGATTCTAGGCGCAGTGGGACAATGGGGGCATGAACGACGGTCCGAGCAAGCCCAACCCGATGCAGTACGTCCTGTACTCCTACGGTCGGAGCGTGCTGCCGCCGTCGATGCACGAGTGGGTCGCCAACGACCTCGCCGGGCCGCGCGCCGCGCTGCGGACCGTCGTGCGCTTCGCGATCCCGTGTCTGCTGATCCTGATCCCGTTCTGGTTCATCGACACCTCCGTGCTGAACCGCGCGACGATGACGCTGCCGATCTTCATCCCGTTCGTCTACTTCTCCATCGCGCTGAACAAGATCTACCGGCGCGGGCGACTGCGGCACCACGGCCTGGATCCCGAGCTCGTCGACGTGATCGCCCGCGAGAAGGAGGCGGACCTGCACGCCGCCTACATCGCCAAGCACGGCCCGCGCGACGAGTACCCGCGCCACACCTGAGCCTCCCCGCGCGCTGATATGTGACGCACGTCCTACTATCGGTGACATGGCGCTCACCGAACTCGTCCAGAAGCTGGCCCTGAAGATCCCGACGCCGCTCGTCGCGGGCGGCGCGAAGCTGCTCTTCGGGCTGCCCGTGCAGGTCAAGCAGCGGCTCGGCACCCCGCAGACCGTCGAGGGCAACGAGCTGGACCTCGACGCCCAGATCACGCTGCTCATGCTCAAGGCGCAGGGCGTGAACGGGCTCGCCGGCGACCGCGACGTCGCGCACTCGCGCGCGTCGACGCGGATGCTGAGCGCGGCCGTCGGCGCGGGCGCGGCCCCGTCGGTCGGCACGCGCGGACTCATGGTCGACGGTGCCGCCGGCCCCCTCCCGGCACGTCTGTACACGCCGGCCGGGCTCGAGGCCGGCTCGCCGCTCGTCGTCTTCTTCCACGGCGGCGGCTTCGTACTGGGCGACCTCGACAGCCACGACGCGCCCTGCCGGTACATCGCAGACCGGGCCCGGGTGCGGGTGCTGTCCGTCGACTACCGGCTCGCGCCGGAGACGATCTTCCCCGCGGCCGCCGACGACGCCGTCGCCGCCACCGCCTGGGCGATCGAGCACGCCGACCAGCTGGGCGCCGACCCCGCGCGGGTGGCCGTCTCGGGCGACAGCGCGGGCGGCAACCTCGCCGGCGTCGCGGCGCGCGAGCTGGCGCTGGCCGGCGGCGCGCAGCCCGCGTTCTCGCTGCTCTTCTACCCCGTGACCGGCGCCGACCCGGCGAACCGCAGCCGCGACACCTTCGCCGACGGCTACTTCCTCACCAAGGCCGACATCGAGTACTTCCGCCAGCTGTACACGCCGGAGCCGGGCCAGGACACCGACCCGAAATTCGACCTGCGGCACGCCGACGGCCTCGCCGGCATCGGGCGCACGCACGTCGTGGTGGCCGGGTTCGACCCGCTGCGCGACGAGGGCGCGGCCTACGCGCAGCGGCTGCGGGACGCGGGCGTCGACGCCACGACGCAGCTCGCTCCCGGCGCGCTGCACGGCTTCCTCAACATGGTGGGCGTGAGCGCCGATGCCCGGGTCGACGTGGACGCCGCGCTCGACGTGTTGACGGAGGTTCTCGTCCGCAGTTAGCGACAACAACTGTTGGCAGTTGCAGCTGCATGAGAACACGCATGTCACGAAAGGTGGCACCTGTACGCGTATACCCCGTATCGTGGGTTCTGCGGCCGCCATATGACGTCTCCCCCCACGTCGGTGGCTGCGTGATTGAGCCTTGATACCGGCTCCCCCTCCTCCCCCCATTCCGGGAGCCGGTATCAAGGCCTTTCGCGTTTTCGGCCCCGGTGGCCCGGGGTGGATACTGGAGGGGTGACGGATCTCGACCAGGCCCCCGCTCCGGCCGCCGCGCAGCCGGAGCAGGCGCAGCGCACCTTCCTCGACGTCGGCGGCATGACGTGCGCCGCGTGCGTCGGGCGAGTCGAGCGCAAGCTCAACAAGCTCGACGGGGTGCGCGCGGTGGTCAACCTGGCCACGCGGACGGCCACCGTCGAGCACGCGCCGACGGTCACCGTCGAGCAGCTGACCGGCACCGTCGAGGCCGCGGGGTACACCGCTGCGCCGAAGTCCCCGAACCCGCGCCGCGCGATCCTCGCCGAGGAGCGCGAGCGGCGCGACGTGCTGCGCCGGCTGATCGTCTCGCTGGTGCTGTTCGTGCCGGCCGCGGACCTGTCGATCGTGCTCGCGACCATCCCGTCGACGCGCTTCACCGGCTGGCAGTGGGTGCTGCTCGCGCTGAGCCTGCCCGTCGTGACCTGGGGCGCGTGGCCGCTGCACAAGCGGGCCTTCCTGGGCGCGCGGCACGGCGCGGCCACGATGGACATGCTGGTCTCGGTCGGCATCATCTCCGCCACCGCGTGGTCGGTGGTCACCGTGCTCACGCCCGGCCGCGAGCGCCCGGATCCGCACGGCTTCTGGAACGCGATCATCCAGTCCGATCCGATCTACCTCGAGGTCGCGATGGGCGTCACCGTCTTCGTGCTGGCGGGGCGGTACTTCGAGGCCTCCGCCCGCGCCAAGGCGGCGTCGGCGCTGCGGGAGCTCGCGACCCGCGGCGCCCGCGAGGTGTCGGTGCTGGTCCGCGACGGTTCCGAGCTGCGGATCCCCGTCGGGGAACTGCGCGAGGAGCAGCTCTTCGTGGTGCGGCCGGGCGAGACGATCGCGACGGACGGCATCGTCGAATCCGGGTCGGCGTTCGTCGACAACTCGGCCATGACCGGCGAGTCCCGCCCCGTGCCGGCCGGCCCGGGCGACAAGGTCGTCGGCGGCACCGTCTGCCAGGACGGCCGCCTGACGGTGCGCGCGACCGCCGTCGGCGCGGACACCACCTTCGCCGCGATGCTCCGCCTCGTCGAGGACGCGCAGGCGACGAAGGCGCGGATGCAGCGCCTCGCCGACCGCGTCTCCGCCGTCTTCGTGCCCTGCGTCTTCGCCATCGCGGCGCTGACCTTCGTGGGCTGGCTTCTGGCCGACGGGGTCGACAGCGCGGTGAAGTCGGCGATCGCCGTGCTCGTGATCGCCTGCCCCTGCGCGCTCGGCCTGGCGACGCCCGTCGCGTTCATGGTGGCCTCGGGCCGGGGTGCACAGCTCGGCGTGTACGTGCGCGGGCACCAGGCGCTGGAGGCCACCGAGACCATCGACACCGTCGTCTTCGACAAGACCGGCACCGTGACCACCGGCGTGCTCTCGGTGGCCGAGGTGAGCGTCGCGCCCGGGTTCACGGAATCCGGCGTGCTGCGGCTCGCGGGGGCCGTCGAGTCGGCGTCCGAGCACGCCGTCGCGCGGGCCGTCGTCGCGCGGGCCGGCTCCGACCTGCCCGCCGTCGAGGACTTCCGGGCGGTCCCGGGCCTCGGCGCCACCGGGGTGGTCGACGGTGCCGTCGTGCGGGTTGGATCGCCGCGGTTCGTCGAGCCGGGCGTGCTGTCGGGGGCCGTCGAGGCCGCCGCCGAGGCCGGGCGGACCGTCGCCGTCATCGAGGTCGACGGTGCCGTCGCCGCCGTCCTCGAGGTGGCCGACACCATCAAGGCCGACGCGGCGGACGCCGTCGCGCGGCTGCACGAGGCCGGGATCCGGACCGTGCTCCTGACCGGGGACAACGCCGCCGCCGCGGCGAAGGTCGCCGCGCTCGTGGGCATCGACGACGTGCGCGCCGACGTGCTGCCGGACGGCAAGGTCGCGGCGGTCCGCGAGCTGCAGGCCTCCGGGCGGCGGGTCGCGATGGTGGGCGACGGAGTGAACGACGGCCCCGCCCTGGCCGCGGCCGACCTCGGCCTCGCGATGGGCACCGGCACCGACGTGGCCCAGAGCGCCGCCGACGTCGTGCTCATGCGGGAGGAGCTGTCCGCGGTCCCCGACGCGCTGGGCCTCGCCCGCGCGACGCTGAAGACCATCAAGACGAACCTGGTCTGGGCGTTCGGCTACAACGTCGCCGCGATCCCCGTCGCCGTGGCCGGCCTGCTGAATCCGCTCATCGGCGCCGCCGCGATGGCCTTCAGCTCCTTCTTCGTCGTGTGGAACAGCCTGCGCCTGCGGAAGTTCGGTACGAAATAGCCGTGCGGCCCGAGGTACAGGCATGTTCGCCGTCATGCCGGACCTGCATAGCCCTATCTCTACAGGTCACAACCGTATTCATCGGCGCACGTCATGCGGAATCCGCATAGCCTCCGCGATCCCGTCGGGCCACAGGTCAGCCGGGTATGCCGATACTGCATGACTCGGTCGCCACGAAACACCGTGGCCCTGCAGAAACAAGCGTATGCACAATCGGCATAGCAGTCGCCGCGCACAACCACTTCGATACGTGGCCGCCCAGCACCGTCAGGACGGCTGGCGTGCGGTACAGCTCAGAGCAGCTCGGGCTCGGAGTCCTCGTCACGGTTGCGCCACGCCCAGTGCAGCACCAGGCCCAGGGTGACCAGGGCGATCGCGGCCTCGTCGGTGGCCCAGGCGACGACGCCGCCGACGAACTGATCGCGGTGCAAGTCCGTCATCCACTCGAAGTCGAGGTAGAGGTACAGGCGCGAGCCGACGAGCCCGTCCATCGTCATGATGATGAGCGCGAAGACCATGGTGATCGGCATCATCGCCAGCAGCATGCCGATGCGCCCGATGAAGGGCAGCTCGCCCGGCACCGGGTCGATCTGGAAGACGCGCCAGTAGAACAGGAACCCGGTGAACAGCAGCGCGGCGTAGATCGCCAGGTGGCCCCAGTGGTAGCGGCCGATGCTGTCGAAGAGCGGCGTGAAGTAGAGGCCGTAGAGCACCGCGGCGAACAGCCCGAGCTGCACGACGGGGCGCATCAGCACGGCGAAGGAACGCGACTCGAGGACCGTCGAGAGCCAGCGCGCGGGCGCCCCGGTCAGGGTGTCGCGCATCAGCGTGATCGGCGCGCCGAGCAGCAGGAAGACCGGCACGATCGACGTCATCAGCATGTGCACCACCATGTGCACGCTGAACATCGCGTTGGAGTAGGTGCGCAGTCCGGAGCTGGTCAGCGTGAGCAGGAAGACGCAGCCCAGGATGAAGAACACGGTCCGGTACCAGGGCCAGTTCGTGGTGCGCCGGACCAGCAGGAGGTAGCCGACGGCGAGGGCGATCGCGAAGGGCGCGAGGTTCAGGTCGGGGCGCCAGTTCCCGAGGAAGGCCATCGCGCTGGGCGGGTCCGGCAGGTTGTAGCCGAGGAAGTTCTCCCCCACCGTCGGCCGGCTGCGCAGGAAGGGCGGGGGCGTCAGCTCGGACGCGGCGATCGCGGTGCCGAAGGCGGCCGTCAGCAGCGCCGCGGCGACGGGCAGGGCCCGCAGCCAGTGCGCGGCACCCGCTGCGAGCAGCAGCGCGCCGGTGGCCAGGAGCAGCAGGCCGTACCAGGTCACCCACAGGTCGGAGCCCGGCGCCATGATCAAGGCGATCACGAGCCCGTTGAGCAGCGCGACCCCGGCGAACAGCGGGCCGATCCAGCGCCGCTCCGGCCGGGCCGGCAGACGCACCGCGGACCACAGCCCGCCGAGCCACAGCGCCGCGACCACGCCGAGGGTCGTGAGCGCCGCGGTGGTGTAGTCGTGGTTCCAGTTCTGCGCCTCGTTCGCGGTGACGATCGTGGCGAGCAGGCCGACGACGGCGGGCAGCAGCATCCACAGGTGCGCCATCCACGTCATCGCCGTGCGCAGCGCGACGTACACGATCACGGCGCAGACCAGGGAGACGATCCACCCCTTAGCGGTGTCCGACGCGGAGATCAGGATGCCGAGGCCGCCCACACGGTAGGTGTCGACGAGGTTCTGGGCGGCGCTCTCCGCGGCCGCCAGGAAGACCATCGGGAGCGAGACGACGGCCCAGACGACGGCGTACCGTCGGGCCTGCAGCTGCGTGAGGTACCCGCGCAGACCGAGCTCACCGGTGTCGAGGGCCTTGGTCCGGAAGACGGCGTAGGCCACCGCGCCGAAGGTCAGGGCGGCGGCGACGGTGCCGATCACGCGGCCGACAGCGGCCCCGTACGCGGTGAGCGCGCCCGGGTAGGCGTTGCCGTTGACGAGGTAGCGCAGCTCACCCTCGCTGCTGACCAGCCAGATCACGACCGCGACGGCGGCGAGGGAGCCGACGGCGAGCGCCGCGATGCCACCCGTGCGCGGTGCGCCCGGGGATCCTTCGGTCATCGCAGCGGCGTCGGACTCCTGCGCCACCGTGGTCAAGTTACTTCGCGTCCTTGATCTTCTTCACGGACTTGTCGAGGAAGCCGTTGAACTCGCCGCGGTCCGGGTCGCCGCCGAGCTTGGTGCCCTGCACCGCGACGGTGTAGCCGCGCAGCGAGGCCACGCCGACGAGGACCTTCTGGTGGATCGGGAAGGAGTCGGCGCCCTTGGTGCGAGTGCCGTCGAGCGCGATCTCGAAGGTGGCCTTCTGCTTGTCCGAGGAGACCTCCTTGGTGATGGCGCGCACCTTGATGGTGCCGCCCCGCGGATCGTTGGTCTCGATGGTCACGTCGGAGCACAGCTTCAGCAGGCCGACCTTGACGGTGTCGACGTCGACGTCCTTGGCGACCAGCGTCTCGCTCAGGCTCTTGCGGTCCTGGTCGTGCACGCCGGCGACGGTGTCGCCGTCGCCCTGGCCGCCCTTGGCGGCGGCGAGGATGTTCTTGCACTCCGGCGGGGTGACCTTCGCGGAGCTCGCGAGGGTCAGGGGGTCGGCGCCGAGCTCGTTGGCCAGCCGCTGCTGCGGCGACGGCACGACGATGTAGCCGCTCGGGAAATCGCTGGAGTTGAGCAGCAGCTCCGCCGCCGGGGCGGTGGGCTTGGTGGTGGTGTCGGGGTCGGCGACGGCGACACCACCGGTCAGGCCGGCGACCAACGCGGTCGCGGCGGTGAGGGTGGCGGCACGACGCAGGCCCGCTCGCTTGAGGTCAGTGTTCGCGTTCATCGAATCCTCTATCCGTTCTCGTCGGCCCGGCGTTACCGCGCGGCGCGGCCGCGCAGCGCCATCCAGCCGAGGGCGGCCGCAGCCACCACGATCTCCGCCGCGGCGAAGACGATCATCAGGGTCATCCAGGGCTGCATCGCGCTCATCGAGTGGCCCATCGAGCCCATGTCCATGCCGGGCATCGAGTGGTCCATGCCGGCCATGCCGGAGTCCATCGCCGACATGAGCACCGGGTGCAGCGCGATCATGATGGCGCCCATCGCCGCGGTCCGGAGCCAGGCGCTCACCGTCGGGTTGCGGAACAGGCAGACGGAGCAGTGCGCGCAGCCGATCAGCATCGCGGCGACGATGAGCGAGACCACCCAGCTGTTGTCGCCGAGCATCGGCAGGTGCACCAGCGACGTCGCGAGGGCGACGGCCGCGCCGACCCACCCCCAGATCCGGATGGTGCGCGACGTGTCCGTGGTCTCCGCGTGCTTGTGCATCACGCGGGCCATCCTACCTGGCATTTCGCGGTGAGCAGAATCCCCGATCGGCCTGTGCGTGCGGCCGCCTCGGGCAACCCCCGTCGCTTGACCGGCTCCACACCTCGTGGTCGACTGGGCCCAGGTAATCGGCGTTACGAAACCAGCGCTTCAGCAGAACCGACCGATCGGAACGGGTCCGTCATGAACGCGAAGCACCTGGGCGCGATGGCCGCCGCCCTCCTCACCGCAGCCACCCTCACGGCGTGCGGGTCGAGCGACGACCAGCAGGACAGCTCCGTCGCCTTCTCCCAGATCACCGGCGAGGACTTCACGTCGAATCCGGGCGCCTTCCAGACCGACGGCGTGCCCGTCCCCGAGAAGGGCGTCACGATGGTCGGCGATCCCATCGCCTCGCAGGCCGTGGCGAACGCGGGGCTCGAGCAGGGCACCGTCACCGCGAGCTCCGACGACGGTGCCACCGTCTTCTATCCGAAGGCGCCGCCGGTTCCGGGGCTGCCCGTCGCGGAGCAGGACGTCGCGCCGCCACCGCCGCAGCTCACCCGGCCCGTGAACACCCGCCCGTGGAACTACACGCCGCACCAGGTCACCGTGTACCGGCAGATCTGCGAGACCGGCCGGTGGAACGGCTGGGTCGCGGGCGCCGAGGTGCAGTCGCAGACCTGTTGGACCGTGTACGGCCGCCAGCTCGGCGTGCGTCCGTGGTACCCCGGCCAGCCGAAGCCCTGGGAGCGCCCGTCGTGGCCCAAGCCCTGGTACGAGCCGACCTTCCGCGCCGACGTCCCCGTGATGTGGGTGTACCCGCGCGACTGGACCCGCCCGCGCCCGCAGCCGATCGTCTCCGTCTCGATCGGGCTCAACGTGCCGCAGAATCCGCACGCCCGCCCCAACCCGCGCTTCCGCGACGACCCCTACCTCCCGGTGTGGGCGGTCACGCCCGGCCGGCCCGTCGCCGCCCGGGATCAGGCGCGGGTCGTCGCGCCGTGGTTGGCCTACGACGTCACGCCGACGGTCCGCTACACGTCGCCGCCCGTCTACCCGGGCACGGTCCTCGCAGCGCTGCCCACGTCGGGCCGCGCCGAGGTGATCACCGCGCTCCCGGGCGCGGACGGCGAGTGGAACCCGAACCGCGATAAGACGGTGCTCGCCCCCTCCGCCCGGGCCATCGCGGGCGCGAGCGTCTACAACGGCACGCGGGCCGACGTGGTGCGCGCGCTGGGCGAGGACGTCGACGTGACGGTCGCGACGAGCCGCACCCGGCCGTCGACGACCACCACCACGACCACCACCCGGACCTCGAGCGAGAAGAGCGCGGACGCCACCTCGACCGCCCGGACGACGGATCCCGAGGAGACCGGGGCCGCGACGACGACGCGGACCACCGACCGCACGACCACCACGACGACCACCGAGAAGTCGTCCACGGCCACGAGTCGCACGACCACCTCGTCAGCGGAGCCGACCACCACGAAGCCTGCGACCACCACGACGACCACGGCACCGTCGGCGACGAGGACCACGACGACCGCGCCGAAGACGACCACGACCGAGGTGCCCGTCACCACCACGCAGGCGGAGAAGCCGGCGACCACCACGACCGCGCCCGCGACGCGGACCACGACGAAGCCGGCCACGACGACCACCACCACGCCCGCGCGCTGACCGCACCCGGTGTCTTTTCGAGACGGTGTTGCAGTCTCGAAAACTTGTCGGTGGGTCCGCGTAGCGTGAGTTCATGGACGAAGACGTTGGTGTAGACGAGGATCGGCCGCCTGATGGTGGCGTGGCGGAGCGGTTGCGTTCGATGGAGCAGCAGCGCTGTCGGACGGTGTTCGAGCAGTACCGGTTGGCGGCGGAGTTGCTGCGGGAGCGGGTGTGGGAGCGGGTCGCGGCGGGGTTGCCGCAGGACCGGTGGCAGCAGGGCGTGGCGGCGGAGGTCGGGCTGGCGCTGCACATGTCGCCCAACACGGCCGCGAAGTTCGTGAACCGGGCGGTCGAGCTGGAGAAGACGATGCCGTGCACTCGCGCCCGGTTGCGCGAGGGTGACCTCACGCCGGAGGCGATCCCGGTGATCGTCGGCGGCCTCGCGCACCTGGACGCCTCCGATCGGCATACGGCGGATGCGCAGTTGTGTGCCGATCCGGCGACGCTCGCGGGGATGGGGCTCAAGCAACTCGCCGCGAGGGTCGAGCAGGTCGCGTATCGGCTGGACGCGCAGGCGACGGTGGATCGGAATGCGTCCGCGGAGAAGGACCGGACGGTGACGATCCGGCCGCTGCCCGAGGGGATGGCCAGGGTGTCACTGCTGTTGCCGGTGGCGCAGGGCGTCGGGGTGTACGCGGCGTTGCGCAAGCACGCCGCCACGTTGATCGGGATCGGCGCGGACCTGCGCACGCGCGGTCAGATCATGGCCGACACCGCGTTCGCGCGGATCACCGGCCGCGAGGCCGCCGCAGGTCAACCGGTCACGGTGAACCTGACGATGCCCGCCACGGTGCTGCTGGGGCGACCGGCCGGGCACCGCGCACCTCGACGGCGGCGGGACGGTGCCGGCGGAGATCGCCCGCAACCTCATCGGCCGGGCCACCGTCGCCGGGGTCGCCTGGGTGAAGCGGCTGTACATCGCACCCGAGTCGGGCGCGGTCGTGGGCATGGACTCACGGCAGCGGTGCTTCCCTGATGGGTTGGCGGAGATGATCCGGGCACGGGATCGGTACTGCCGGACCCCGTACTGCGACGCTCCGATCGCGCACACCGACCACGTGGTTCCGCACGCAGCGGGTGGCCCCACCAGCTTCGAGAACGGGCAGGGGCTGTGCGCGGCCTGCAACTACGCCAAGGAAGCCACCGGCTGGACCAGCGTCGTCGTTGAGGATCCGAGCGGGCGGCACACCGTCGACACCCGAACACCGAGCGGACACCACCACCGGTCCACCGCCCCGGACCAGGCGGCCTAGCTAGATCCGGCGGGCCAGGCCCACCCGGGTCAGCGTGCCGACGAGGCGCAGGGTGCGGCCGAGCTGCCGCGGCGAGGCCATGATGGTGCGCTTGTGCCGATGCCCGGCGTCGGTGGCGGGCTTGCCGTCGAGCCGGTCGGCCAGCCAGCCGAGCAGCATCGGTGCCGACAGGAAGTGCATGGAGAAGTGGTCGCTCCACTGGTCGGTGCGGTACTCGACGTGCGTGCCGCCGGACGTGTACCGGTCCACGTGGGCCTCGGCGTCGGAGGCCGGCGAGATCTGGTCCTTGGTGGACTGCACCACGAGCATCGGCACGGAGGGCGCGGACTGGCCGGGCCGGATGTCGTCGAAGATCTCCAGCAGCTTCGGCAGCCGGGCGATGTCCTCGAACGGGAGGTCGCAGTAGTAGCCGAAGTCCTTGTGCGCCATCTTGCGGATGGCCCGCTCGGGCGACCACTCGAGCGCGTCCTCGTAGAAGACCTTGCGCCCCTTGTCGTCGACGTGCTCGGCGAGCACCTCACGCAGCGTCGGGTACTCGCGGGCCAGCGCCGCGATCACCAGCGTCGGCAGGCCGGTGAACAGGGTGTTGTTGAGGTAGACGAAGACATTGCCCGGATCGGAGACGGGCGCGCCCACGGCCCCGGCGATCAGGTTCAGCTCGGGGGCGTACGACGGTGCGATCTCCGCCGCCCAGGACGTGGCGAGGCCGCCACCCGAGTAACCCCAGACGCCGAGGCGCGTGTCCGCGGCGAGGCCGAGCGGCTCGTGCGAGAGCGCGGCGCGCAGACCGTCGAGCACCATGTAGCCGGGCTCGCGGGGGATGCCCCAGCGGCCGGTCTGGCCGCCGTGGTCGGGCACGGAGACGGTCCAGCCCTTGGCGACGGCAGCCGCGATGAAGAGGTACTCGATCTGCGGGAACGAGGCGTCGTCGCAGCGGACGCCGTGCTGCAGCACGTACGAGGGGAAGGTCTTGGGGTGCAGCGAGTCGATCGCGCACTGGTACGAGACCAGCGGCGCGCCCGGCTTCGCTCCGCGAAGCGGGCTGATCACGGTGGTGACGGTGACCTCGGGGACGCCGTGCATGTTCACGGTGCGGTACAGCAGCTGGGTGGCGCGCACCTTCTGCTTGATCCGGCCGAGGAAGCCGATGCTCACGTCGCGGTACCGCAGCACGGTGCCCTCGGGTGCGTCCTCGAAGCCCGACGGGGCGTCGAAGAACGGGTCGATGCCCACCATCTGCGGCTCCGCGGGTGCGGGCCACAGCTCGGCGAGCTCCGTGCGGTTCTGCACAGCCGTCATGTCGCGTCCTCCTGATCGGGCGTTCGGAGCGACTGTACACACATTTGGGACAGATCTGAATAATCTGTCCCATTGCGGTTCGGTTGCGGAGACCCCGCGGCCGAGACCCCACGCTGCTCGGGCCGCTCGGGCCGGCGCTGTGTGAACATCCGGTGAATCCGTCCGCGACCGGCCCCGCGACGGCTAATCTTCAGTTCGCTTAATGGCGGATTGAGGTGAATGACATGACCCCTGGTGACCGCGTGCAGTTGCGCGACGAGGTGCTCGGATTCGGAACGGTGCTCAGCGCCGACGACGAGGCGGTGTCCGTCAAGCTCGACGACGGCCGCGCCGTGGCAGTGCACCGCGAGGCCCTCGTCCTCCTGTGAGCCCGATCGCGGCCCCGGACGCGGGTGGTTCCGCCGCTAAGAACCGGCCGCCGCCAGCATCATCAGCGTGGCCCGCATGGACTCGATGACGGGCTCGGTGGCGATGGTCGGATCGATCGCGCGCTGAATACCCAGCCCGATCCCGGCCGAGAGCAGCAGTTCCGCGGCGGATTCGAGCGTGCTCCGCAGGTGCGGTTCGATCTCCTCGGCGCCGGACTCGCCCCGCACCAGGTCGACGAGCATCTCGACGACGGTGCTGCGCGCCGCGGCGCGGAGCTCCACGATCATGGCGAGCAGGTCCGGATCGTTGCGGGCGACGGTGATGAACTCGAGTTCGAGCATCGTCCAGCCCACGTCGCCGGCGGTCCGCTGCACCCAGTCGGCGAGCAGATCGATGCGGTCCTGCAACTGCCCCTCACCCGTGACCACGCCGGCGAGCTCGCCGATCTTCTCGTCATGGATGGCCTGCAGCACCTCGCGGCACAGGTTCGGCTTGTCGACGAAGTTGGAGTAGACGGCACCCTTGGAGTACCCGGCCCGGTCGGCGATGTCCTCCAGGCTCGCGGCGGCGTACCCGACCTCCAGGAAGCGATCGCGCGCGGCGATCAGCAGGTCGGCGCGGGTTTGCGCGCGTTGTTCCACCCTGGTCAGCCTGGCCACGGGAGAAGAATACGCGACAGGGTATTCAAAAACTCGCAGTATTCGGATACTGTCAGTCACATGAACCTGTTCTCTTCTCGCGACCACCTCGCCCGGCTCGACGGTGCGCTCGTCGTCATCACCGGCGGCGCCCGCGGCATCGGTGCTGCCACCGCCCGCCTCTTCGCGCAGCACGGCGCCCGCGTCGTGCTGGCCGACGTCGACCTCGACGTCGCGGAGACCACCGCGGCGACGATCCCCGGCGCGCGCGCCGCCCGCCTCGACGTCACCGACCGCGCGTCCTGGGCGGCGCTCGTCGCCGACCTCGACGCCCCGGTCGACGTCCTGATCAACAACGCCGGCGTCATGCCGCTCGGGCACTTCGAAGAGGAGTCGGAGACCACCACCGAACTCATCCTCGACGTCAACGTGCGCGGCATGCTCAACGGCATGCGCGCCGTGATCCCCGGGATGGCCGAGGCCGGCGGCGGCCACGTCGTCAACGTCGCGTCGATGGCCGGGATGATCCCGATCCCCGGCATGGTCACCTACAACGCCAGCAAGTTCGCCGCGCTCGGGGCGTCGCTCGCCGCGCGCCGGGAGTACGACGTCGCGGGCGTCGCGGTCTGCGCGATCCTCCCGTCGGCGGTCCGCACCGAACTCTCCTCCGGGGCGCAGCTCGGCGGCGCCCTGCCCACCGTCGACCCCGAGGACGTGGCCGCCGCGATCCTCGACACCCTGCGCACCCGCGCGGCGCGCACCTCCGTCCCGAAGTGGGTCGCCCCGGGCTGGAGCCTCGTCGAGGCCTTCGTTCCCGAGCCGATCGAACGCCTCGCGCGCAAGCTCCTCGACGACCGGCGCACTCTCGATCTCGACGCGGCCGCCCGCAAGGCCTACACCGACCGCATCGCCCGGCAGGCCACCGACCACGCGGACCACGCCGCCCTGACCGACGGGGAGGCCGCCCGGTGACCCGCGCGCTCGTGATCGGCTGCGGCGGCACCATCGGCGGGGCGTGGACCATCGCCGCGCTGGCCGCGCTCGAGGAGCAGCTGGGCTGGGACGTGCGCGAGGCGGACGTGCTCCAGGGCACCTCCGCCGGCTCGGAGATCATCACCGCCCTGCAGGCCTTCTCGGTCCAGGACCTCGTCGCCATGCAGGAGGGGCGCGCGGAATCGCCCGTGCTGCAACACCACCTCGCCGCCACGCCGGCGCCGCTGCCGCGGATCCCGTTCTCGCTGCCCGCCGACCCGTCGACCCTGTGGACCCGGCGCGGCGGGCACGCGCCGCTGACCGGCGTCGCCCCGCGCGGGCGCGGTGATGCGACGTGGCTGCAGGAGCTCGCCGACGCCACCGTCGGGCCGGGTGCGCTCGTGCCGCCGAAGGCCCGCCTCGTGGCCTACGAACCCGCCACCGGCGAACGCGTCGCCTTCGGCGCGCCCGGAGCCCCGAAAGCCACTGCCGGCGAGGCCCTCCGCGCGTCGTGGGCGATCCCCGCGTGGATGCCGCCCGTCGAGATCGAGGGCCGCACCTACGTCGACGGCGGCGCCGCCTCGACCGCCTCAGTCGACCTCATCACCCCGCAGGACGCGGACGAGATCGTCGCCGTGGTCTCCATGGCCTCGGCGCCCGGCGTCCGCGGCCCCGGCCTCGGCGGCCTCGTCGAGTACGCGGCGCTGCGCCGCCCCATGTCGGCCGTCTTCTGGGGCGAGGTCGAACTGGCGCGGGCCCGGGGGCAGAAGGTCACCGTGATCTCGCCCGACGGTGCCGATCTCGCCGGCCTCGGCCCGAACTTCATGGCCCGGAGCAAGCGCGCCGAGGCGTTCGCGGCCGCACAGCGCACCGCTCCGCTCGCCGTCCGTCGCGGACTGGAGGAGGCACGATGACCGAGCCCCGCATCGTGGTCATCGGCGCCGGCGTCGCCGGCATCTCGACCGCGCACGTCCTGCAGGAGCAGGGATTCACCGACTGGGTCGTCCTGGAGAAGGGCGCCGACGTGGGCGGCGTCTGGTTCTGGAACCACTACCCCGGCCTCACCTGCGACGTGCCCTCGCAGATCTACCAGTTCGCCTTCGCCCCGAAGCCCGACTGGGAGAAGATCTGGGCCACCGGCCCGCAGATCCAGCAGTACCACCGCGACGTGGTCGAGCAGCTGGGCCTGCAGGACCGGATCCGCTGCAACACCGAGGTCCTCGCCGCCGAGTTCGACGACGCCTCCGCCACCTGGTCGCTCACCCTGAACACCGGCGAGACGATGACGGCCGACTTCGTCGTCTGCGCCACCGGCGTTCTGCACAATCCCGCGATCCCCGACATCGAGGGCCTCGCCGACTTCGAGGGCGACGTCGTGCACACCGCACGCTGGGACGACTCCCTGGTCACCGAGGGCCGCAGGATCGCAGTCATCGGCACGGGATCGACCGGCGTGCAGGTGGTCTCGGCGCTGCAGCCGAAGGCGAAGCACCTCACGCACTTCGTCCGCTCCCCGCAGTGGGTGCTGTGGGCGCCGATGCGGCTGCCCCAGATCGGGCTCGTCTCGGAGCTCTTCAAGCGGGCGCCGAAGGTCCTCGACCAGGTGCACCAGGGCCTGCTCTGGGGCTCGGGCATCCTCGCCGACATCGCGACGAAGCCGTCGTGGCGGCGCAGCGCGGTGCAGGCGTACGCCCGACTCTCGCTGCGGGCGCAGCTGCCTCCGGCGCTGCGGAAGGACCTCACCCCCGAGGACGAGCCGCTGTGCAAGCGGCAGGTCGTCTCCGGTACGTACTACTCGGCGCTCAAGGCCCGCAACGCCTCCCTGGTGACCGACGGCATCGAGCGGATCGAGCCGACCGGCATCCGGACCGTCGACGGGCAGCTCCACGAGGCGGACCTCCTCGTGCTCGCCACCGGCTTCCGCGCACACGACTACATGCGGCCCATGCGGGTGACGGGCCGCGACGGCGTGAAGCTCGACGACGCCTGGGCCGACGGTCCGCGGGCCTACCGCATGACGGCGATCCCCGGCTTCCCCAACCTGTTCACCGTCCTCGGCCCCAACTCGCCGACGGGCTCGATCTCCCTGCAGTTCTCGGCCGACCTCACGGCGAGGTACATCGCGCAGTGGCTCGATCGGTTCCGCCGCGGCGAGGTCCGGACGATGGAGGTCACCGAGGAGGCCACGGAGGGGTTCAACCGGCAGGTGGCGGAGGCCATGGGCCCGACGGTGTGGAACACCGGCTGCAACTCCTGGTACTTCACCGAGGGCGGGTCGATCGACCTGTGGCCCTTCGACCGGAAGACCATGGTGCGCATGCTGTCCGCGCCCGACGACGCGGACTTCCACGTCCGACGGTCCGCCGACCGCACCTGACGATCACGGCGTCCCGAGGCGGGCGCGGAGGACGGAGAGGGCCCGGTGCTGCGTGAGCAGCACCTGGCCCTCCGTCATTGTGAGCACCTCGGCGCACTCGGCGACGCTGCGCCCCTGCACGATCCGCAGCAGCAGCACGATCCGCAGCTCGTCGGGCAGGCGGTCCACCAGGGACGCGCGGGCGCGCGACGGCGCGGCATCGGAGTCGATCATGTCGTGATCCTCCGATCCGCGTGCGGCGAACGTTCCTCCGCGCGGTCCCGATTCCGTCCCGATCGTGTCGCAGCCTCTTGACAGCGCGCCGGCGACCCACCATTCTGAACAGAGTTCAGATACTGAACCTCGTTCAGATTGGAGGCCGTCATGGCCGCATCCTCACTCCTCGGGCGCCTGTCCAGCCCCCGCCGGGAGACCGATCCGCACCGCCTCGCGAAGGCCGTCGGCGGCCGCACCGTCCTCGTCACCGGCGCCTCTTTCGGGCTCGGCGCCGCCACGGCGGAGTCGTTCGCCGCCGCCGGTGCCACCGTCCTGCTCGTCGCGCGCACCGCCGACAAGCTCGACGAGGTCGCGGCCCGGATAAGGGCCGACGGCGGTACCGCCCACGTGCTGCCGGCCGACCTCACGGACCAGCGCGCGGTCGAGGACCTCGCCACTGCGATCCTCGACCGGCACGGCGCGCCCGACATCGTGATCAACAACGCCGGCAAGTCGATCCGCCGCTCGCTCACCCTGCAGCTCGACCGACCGCAGGACTTCGAGCGGACCGTCGACATCAACTACCTGGGCCCCGTCCGGCTCCTGCTGCGCCTCGTCCCCGCGATGACCGAGGCCGGCGGCGGGCGGATCGTCAACATCTCGACGGTCGGCGTCCGCATGCACCCCGGGCCGCGGTGGGGCGCGTACCAGGCGTCCAAGGGCGCCTTCGACACGTGGTTCCGCAGCGTGACACCGGAACTCCGGGCCCGGAACATCAGCACGACGTCGATCTACATGGCGCTGATCCACACCCGGATGAGCGCGCCGACGCCCAGCATGCGCCGGCTCCCCGGCCTCCACCCGGAGCACGCCGCGCAGATCGTGGCCGCCGCCGTGGTCGACGGCCCGCGCTCGCTGGCACCGTGGTGGTCGTGGCCGCTCGATGTTGCCTCCACGGTCGCGGGCGGCGCCTTCTCCGCCGCCTACACGCTGGCCTTCCGGTTCGGCGAGGACTCGCCCTCGGCCCGTGCGAACGCGGAGGCGCTCCGATGAGCGCCGTCCCCGAGATCGTCCGCGCGGCGCTGGGTTCCGGCCTGCTGGTTCCGCCGCCGCCCCACCGGTGGCCCGCCGTCGCCCGCGGGCTCGGCTCCGGTGCACCCGGATTCGTCACCCTGCTCCGCTTCGCCGCGGCGCGCGCGCCCGGTCGGATCGCGCTCGTCGTCGACGAGGGCGCCCTCACCTACGGGGACCTCCTCGCCGAGGTCGGGGCCGCGGCGACCGCTCTGCACCGGAGCCACGGCGTCGCACCCGGGGAGACGGTCGGCGTCCTGTGCCGCAACGGCCGACGCTTCGTCGTCGCCCTCCTCGCGACGGCGTCCCTCGGCGCCGACGTCCTGCTGCTCAACACCGACTTCCGCGGCCGCGCCCTCGCCGCGTCGCTCGAGGGCCACGCCGTGCGGCTCGTGATCGCCGACGAGGAGTTCGTCCCCGCCCTGGGCGAGATCCCCGAGACCACGATCGCCTCGTCCGCCCTGCGCGACCGCTGGGGCACCGTCGACCCCGCCCCGCGCGAGGCGCGACTCATCCTGCTCACGTCCGGGACGACCGGCACTCCGCGCGGCGTGCCGCGCGATCCGGCACCGTCGACCCTGCTCGGCATGACCGCGAGCGTCATCGCCCGCACCGGCGCGCACGTCGGCTACCGGACCGCGGTGGCGGTGCCCTTCTTCCACGCCTTCGGCCTCGCCGCGCTCGCCCTCACGCTGGGCCTGGGCGGCACCGTCATCACGCAGTCGCGCTTCGATCCAACGGTCGCGCTGGACCGGGCGGCGACGCACCGCGCCGACGCCCTGATGGTGGTCCCCGCGATGCTCGCCCGCATCCTCGAAGCCGCACCGCCCGAGAGCGTTCCGCCGGTCGTGCTGAGCGGCGGTTCCGCGCTGCTCCCCGCGCTCGCGGACCGGTTCACCGCCCGCTTCGGCGACGTCCTGTTCAACGGCTACGGCTCCTCCGAGGTCGCGCTCGCGACCCTCGCCACGCCCGACGACCTGCTGCGCGCCCCGGGCACCGTCGGCCGGCCGGTTGCGGGGGCCACCGTCCGGGTCCTCGACGACGACGGTGCGCCCGTCCCCACCGGGATCACGGGCCGGATCTTCGTCGGCGGCCGCCCGGCCGTCGGCCGGTACACGGGCGGCCCCGACAAGGCCCGCGTGGGCGCGCTGATCGCGACCGGCGATCTCGGCCACCTCGACCGGCACGGATTGCTGCACGTGGCGGGCCGCGACGACGACATGATCGTCAGCGGCGGCGAGAACGTCTACCCGCGCGCCGTCGAGAACGCCCTCGCGGCGCACGCCGGCGTCGCGGACTCCTGCGCCCTGGGCGTCGCCGACGCGCAGTACGGCCAGCGCCTCGTCGCGCTCGTGGAGGCGGCGGATCCTGCTCGGCCGACCGGGGAGGCGCTCCGCGACTACCTGCGCGGATACCTGTCCCGGTTCGAGCAGCCCCGCGACATCCACTTCGTCGCGGCGGTCCCCCGCAACGCCGCGGGCAAGGTCGACCGGCGCGCGGCCGCGGCCCTGCTCGCGACCCTGGAATCCGAGGGGGCAGCCCGATGACGGTCCACCTGTTCGACGTGGCGCCGCTGCGCCCCCTGGGCGGCGGGGAGGTGCCGACCCTCGCGCTCGTCGTGGTCGACGGTGACCGCGTGCTCGCCGTCGACGCCGGCTTCCCGGCCTCGGTCTTCGAGGATCCGACGCTGATCGGCTTCGAGCGCTTCTTCCTGCGGCTGCCGCACCGCCCCGAAGCGTCTCTGCTGCACCGCCTGGAGTCGATCGGGCTGCGGCGCGAGGACCTCACCGACATCGTGCTCACGCACCTGCACAGCGAGCACGCCGCCGGGATCGTGGACTTCCCCGACGCCGCCGTGCACGTCGCCGCGACGGAGCTCGAGACCTCCCGGTCCGGCTCGCTGCGCGCGCGGATCTCGTACCGCTCCCGGTTCTTCGCGCACGGCCCGCGGTGGCGCCCGCACGCAGGGACGGGCGAGTGGCTCGGCGTCGGCGGCTGCTCGTGGATCACCGACGACGTGGTCCTCGTCCCGCTCCCCGGGCACACCGTCGGGCACTGCGGCGTGGCGGTGCGCCACGGCGACGCCTGGCTCCTGCACACGGGCGACGCCGGCTACGGCGACCCCCGCACCGGCGCGCCCGCCGCGTTCCCGCTCGCCCAGTACGAGAGGATCTCCATGGCCGCACCGGACCTCCAGGCGACCACCCGGGAGACGTTGCGGCTCCTCGCCGCCCGCGACGACGTCCACACCGTCTCGTCGCACCGATACCCGCCCCGCCTCCCGCTCGCCGTCGCGGAGGCCACCGAACGGAGTCCCCGATGACCGTCACCATCGAGCGCGTCACGATCGACGCCGAACCCGCACCCTTCGAGGCGCTCCTCGCGCGACCGTCCGCGCCGGGCGGCCCGCGCCCCTCCGTGCTCCTCGTGCACGACATCACGGGCGCGGAACCCGACATCGAGCGGAACCTCCGCATCGTGGCCGACGCGGGCTACCTCGCGATGGCACCGCTGCTGTTCACCGCGGGGCCGAATCGCCTGGGTTGCATCGTCTCCACGATGCGCTCGCTCGGCACGGGCAAGGGACCCGCGTTCGCGGTGCTGGAGACCGCTCGCGGCGCCCTGGCCGCCTACCCGCTGTCGACCGGCGAGGTCGCGATCACCGGCTTCTGCATGGGCGGCGGCTTCGCCCTGCTCGAGGGCGACGACCGGTACGTCGCGGCGGCCCCGTTCTACGGGAGTCTGACCACCTTTCGGGCCGTCACGGCGGACACCTGCCCCGTGGTCGGATCCTTCGGCGCCCGGGACCCGTTCCTCCCGTTCGGCGAGCGGCGCCTGCGGCGCGTCCTCGACCGGCACGGCGTCCCGTCCGACCTCAAGACCTATCCCGGCGTGGGCCACAGCTTCGCCAACCGGATCGACTCGGCGCCCGACGCGGTGCTTCGGGTCATGGGCCTCGGGTACGACGAGGCCGCCTCGGCCGACGCCTGGTCCCGCGTCTTCGCGTTCTTCGCGGCGCGTTTCGCGGACGGGGGCGCCGCGTGATCGACCGGGTGCACCACCTCAACTGCGGCACGCTCCGGCCCGTCGGCGCCCCGCCCATGGTCTGCCACGTCCTGCTCCTCGAGACCGACGCGGGGCTCGTCCTCGTCGACGCCGGAATCGGGCTGGCCGACATCGCGGCGCCCGCGGCCAGGCTGGGCGGCGGCCTCGCGCGGGTGATCAGGCCCGACTTCGCCGCCGCCGAGACCGCCGCCGCCCAGGTGGAGGCGCTCGGTTTCGTCCGCGCCGACGTCACGCACATCGTCGCCACGCACCTCGACTCCGATCACACGGGCGGGATCGACGACTTCCCCGGCGCGACCGTCCACGCCACCGCGACGGAGCTGCGGTCGGCGCGCGGGGCCCGCGGCCTTCCGGCCGCCGTGCGGTACCGGCCCTGGCGGCATTCGCCCGAACCCGCTGTGGCGGCGTACGACGACTTCCGCGAGGACTGGTTCGGTTTCGCGGCGGCGCGGCTGACGCCGTTGGGCGACGACGCGCTCCTGGTACCGCTGCCCGGCCACACGCCGGGCCACGCGGGGATCGCGGTGCGATCCGGCGACGGCTGGATCCTGCACTGCGGCGACGCCTTCTACCACCGCGCAGCCGTTCTCGGCGGGCCCGTGCCCGCCGCGCTGCGCGCCGGCCAGTTCGTCTCCGCCACCCGACGACGGGAGGCCCGGGCCACCCGGGACCGGCTCGCGGAGACCTTCGGCGACGGTGCCGGATCCGTCCGACTGCTGTGCGCGCACGATCCGGTGATGTACGACGCGGCGGCGCGAGGCAGTATCGAGGGGTGAACAGGAGCAGGCCCGCCACGCAGTGGGGCGACCGCGACCAGCGCCGGATCGACATCCTCCGCGCCGGCGAGGAGCTCCTGCGCAGCGGCGGATACGCCGCCCTCCGCATGCGGGACGTCGCGGACGGCGCCGGGATCTCGCTCGGCACCGTCTACACCTATTTCGCGACCAAGGAGAACCTCTTCATCGGGGTCTTCGCCGAGCACGTGCTGCGGATGACGGAGCGGCTGCGCCCTCGGCTCGAGGAGGCGTCCGACTTCGTCGAGGTGTTCACGGCGGCGGCGAACGAGTACCGCGACGGCTATCCCGTCTTCGGCAGGCAGTTCGACGCGCTCGCGCTGGTCGAGACCGCGGACGCGTTGCAGCCCGCCGTGGAGCAGGGCCTCCGGGACGCGACGGCCGGCCTCATCGGCGCGCTGGGCGAGGCCCTCGTCCGTGCGGGGTACGAGGGCGACCTGCGCCCTGCGATGGCCGTGCTGTGGTCGGAGGTCACCGGCCTCGCGAACCACTACACGACGGAGCGCCGGGAGTTCCTGGACGTGGGCTGGGACGAGGCCGTGGCGTTCGCCGCCCGGACCCTCGGCCGCGGACTCGGCATCGTCGCCCCCGCTGAGGGCCGCACCTAGAACCACACGCGGGCGAGCCAGGCCGCGAGGCCGAGGCCGCAGATCGCGACCGCGACGCGCAGCTTCCCGGCGTCGATCCGCGCCACGACGGGCGGGCCGCACCAGCCGCCGGCGAAGCCGCCGATCGCCATCGCGATCGCCGCGGGCCAGTGCACGGGCCCGAACACCGCGAAGCCGAGGGCCGCCGCGAGGTTCGCGAGGCCGAGGGCGTAGCTCTTGAGCATCGCTGCGCGCCACAGGGGTTCGGACGTGGCCAGCAGCGTGAGCGCCAGGATCATCACGCCGGCGCCCGCGCCGAAGTAGCCGCCGTACACGGCGACCAGGAAGACGCCGACCGGGTAGAACCGCGCGAGCCGCTGCACCGCGGGGCGCTCGTGGAGGTGCGGCTGCAGCAGGATCGCGATCGCCGCGATCGCGATGAGCGCCGGCACCACCCGCTCGAAGGTGCTCCCCGGCGCGAGGAGGAGCAGCGCGGATCCGGCGGTCCCGCCCGCGATCGCGAGCACGGCCAGCGTGCGCATCTGCGCGCGGTCCTTGGCGAGCTCCGAGGCCGACGAGGCGATCGATCCGCCGCCCACCGCCACCATCGCGACGGTGTTGGTCACGTTGGCCGCGACCGGGGAGAGGCCGAACGCGAGCAGCGCGGGGTAGGAGACGATCGAGGCGAGCCCGGTGATGTAGCCGATGAGCCCGGCCCCGAACCCGGCGACCACCAGCGCGGCCACCGTCAGCGCCGTCATCGGCTCCCCATCGTCCGCACTGTACTGCGCGAACGGCGTCGGTTCAGACCGCGGGCTGCTGCTGCGTAATGCAGTGGATGCCGCCGCCGCGTGCGAACAGGGGCCGCGCATCGACGGTGACGATCTCGCGGCCGGGGTAGGCGGCCGCCAGGACCTCCACCGCCACGGCGTCGTTCGGGTCGTCGAACGAACAGGCCACCACCGCGCCGTTGACCACGACGTGGTTGATGTAGCTGTAGTCGACGAAGCCATCGTCGTCGCGGAGCACCGTCGGGGCGGGGACCGAGAGCACCTCCCAGGCCCGGCCCGCGGCGTCGGTCGACCCCGCGAACGTCTCCCGCAGGGCGGCGCACCGCGCGTGGTCGGGGTGCGACGGGTCGCGCTGGTCGTGCAGCAGGACGGTGCCCGGCGACGGGATGGTCGCGACGATGTCGACGTGGCCGCGGGTGCCGAAGGTGTCGGAGTCGCGGGCGAGCCCGAAGGGCAGCCAGACGGCGTGCGTGGCGCCGATCGTGCGCACCATCTCGGTCTCGACCTGCGCCTTCGTCAGGCCCGGATTGCGGCCCGGATCCAGTTGGACGGTCTCGGTCAGCAGGACGGTCCCGGCACCGTCGACGTTGAGGCCCCCGCCCTCGTTCACCAGCTCCGACCCGAGGTACTCGGCGCCGGCGAGGTCGGCGACGAACCTCCCGATCCGGCTGTCCCGGTCCCAGGTCGCCCAGGACTGGCCGCCCCAGCCGTTGAAGATCCAGTCGACGGCGCCGAGCCGGCCGGCCTCGTCGACGACGAAGGTCGGGCCGATGTCGCGCATCCAGGCGTCGTTGAGCGGCGCCTCGACCACGTCGACGCGGCTCGACAGGTACCGGGCCGCGGCCGCGCGCTCGGCGGGATCGACCACGACGGTGACGGGCTGGAAGTCGACGACCGCGTTCGCGACCGCGGCCCACGTGGTGCGGGCGGAATGCTGCTCCTCGGCGGTGTCGCCGAGCGAGTAGCCGGCCGAGGGGTAGGCCATCCAGGTGCGGACCTGGGGCGCCGTCTCCGACGGCATGCGCCACGTCACTTCGCACCTCCCAGCGGGCCGTTCGCCTCGACGGGCTCGACGAGCGGGCCGTAGGTGTCGGGCCGGCGCGTGGCGAGGAAGGGGAACAGGGTCAGCCAGTCGCGCCGCTGGTCCAGGTCGAGGTCGGCCACGAGTACGGCCGAGGCGTCGCGGGGCGCCTCGACGAGGATGCGGCCGTACGGGTCGGAGATGAAGGAGCTGCCGTAGAACGTGATCGCGCCCTCGTTCCCCCACCGGTTGGGCACCACCATGAAGGTGCCGCTCGATATGCCGTTGCCGACGATCACCTGCCGCCACAGCGGGGCGGTGTCGAACGCGGGGTGATCGGGCTCGGAACCGATCGCCGTGGGGTAGGCGATGACCTCGGCGCCGCCCAGGGAGTACGCCCGCGCGACCTCCGGGAACCACTCGTCCCAGCAGGTGGGGAGGCCGAAGCGGGCGCCGCCGAGCTCGGCGGGCGCGTGCACGGGGTACGGGTCGGCACCGTCGGCCTGCGCCGGGCCGCGGAGGAAGTAGGTGTCCTCGTAGTAGCCGGCGGTGACCGGGATGTGCAGCTTGCGGGTGCGGGCCAGCAGCTCGCCGGACGGGGAGACCATGATCGCGGTGTTGTAGCCGAGCGGCTCCGCGTCGGGGTGGCGCTCGTAGAGCGAGGCGTGCACCACCACGCCGTGCTGCTTCGCCGCGGCGGCGGCGAGGGCGAAGGTGGGCCCGGTCAGCAGGTCCTCGGCGAGGGCGCTGGGCTGCGCGCCGCCGCGCTCGAACGCGGGGTAGCGCAGCAGGGTGATCTCGGAGAGGAAGACGACCTTCGCCCCCGCCCCGGCCGCCTGCCCGATGGCATCGGTGAGCTCGGCCGCCAGCAGCGCGGCGTCGTCGTGCCAGCGGTGCTGCACGAGCGCGACGCGCAGCGGCTCCCGCTCGGGGGCGTCCACGCGGGCGGGCGACGCCGGGATCCCCGGCGCGACGATGAGCTCCATCTCGGTTCCTCCAGAATTTATCGATAGGCTTTCGATAAACGATAGCCCCGGGTGACCGCTGCCACAAGAGGCAAATCGAAAGCCTGTCGATTAATCGTCCCGTCGGGTAGGTTCGTGCAGGTGAGCAGACGCGTCGGCCGGCCGAGCACCCCGCAACTCGACCGGGCCTCGATCGGCGCGGCGGCCCTGGAGCTCGTCGACCGGGAGGGTGCGCTGAGCATGCCGGCGCTGGCCCGCCGGCTCGGCGTCCAGGTCTCGTCGATCTACCACCACGTCGACGGCCGCGCCGGCGTCATCGGCCTGGTCCGCGACCTCGTGACCGCCGACATCGACGCCGCCTGCTTCGCCGTGGAGCCCTGGGACCGCGCCCTCGACACGTGGGCCCGCACCTACCGCAACGCCTTCGCCGCGCACCCCGCCGCGGTCCGCCTGCTCGCCACCGAGACCATCGGGGGGCGGCAGAACCTCGCGATGTACGCGGCCGCGACCACCGGCCTGCTCCGCGCCGGATTCCCGGTCGAGCAGGTCATGGGCATCGTCGTCGGCGTCGAGAACTTCCTGCTGGGAGCGGCGCTCGACGTCTCGGCGCCCGAGGTCCCCATCGCGCTGGACGACGACGAGGCCGCGACCGACGACCTGCGCCGGGCCCTCGCCGCGGCACCGTCGGGCCCGGAGCGCTCGCTGCAGGCCTTCGACCTCGGGCTCGCGGCGCTGATCGAGGGCCTGCGGGCGCTACTCGTCGCCGAGCAACAGCGCCAGTAGCAGCTCGGCGCGCACCCGCGCCGACTTGAGGTCCACCCCGAGCAGCTCCTCCGCCCGCTCCACCCGCGCCCGCGCCGTGTGCCGGTGCACCCCCAGCGCCGCGGCCGTCCCCTCCCACTGGCCGTGGTGCTCGAGGTACGCCCGGAGCGCCTGGGCGAGGCCGTCGTGCGCGCGCAGCGGGTCCAGCAGCGCGCGGTCGAGCCGCGCGAGGGCATCGCGGGTGCCGGGGTCCGTGAACAGGGTCCGCCCGGCCAGCGCCGCGGCGTCGACGGTGCCGCCCCCCGGCCGCGCCGCGCGGGCCGCGAGTTCCGCCGCCGCGACCGCCTCGGCCACCGCGCCCGGCGCGTGCGGCGCCCCGAGCCCGAGCTGCAGCCGGCCGCGCTCGCCCGGCGCGAGGCCCGCGACCAGGGCGTCGGCGAAGGCGGGCCCGTCGTCGCCGCCGAGGAGCGCCACCACGCCGCCCGGGCCGGCCGCCTCGGAGACGAACACCGGGCGGCCCGCGTCGTGCAGCGCCGCCCGGACCGCGGCGATCACCGCCTCCGGGTCGGCACCCCCGCGGATCATCAGCGCGCGGACCCCGGACGGATCCGCCGCCTCCGCGACCAAGGGCGCGGCCTCGTCGAGGTCCCCACCCGCGGACAGGACCAGGCGCAGGGCCGCGGCGTTCATCCGCCACTGCGCGAGCCGCAGCCGCAGCGGTCGCTCGAAGTCCAGCGCGAGCAGGGAGTTGGCGTGGCCGATGAGCACGTGGTCCGTCGCCGAGGGTTCGCGCGGCAGCACCACCCCGAGGTGGCCGTGGCCGCGGTCGCCCACGCGGATGGGCTGGGTGACGATGGTGCCGTGCCGGGCGGCCGGGTCGGTCGACGGCGCCGTCACGGGCCCGGCCGCGGACGCCGCGACGTGCGCGCGCGCCTGCTCACCCACCTCGCGCGCGACCGCCGGATCGAGCTCGGCCGGATGCGCCTGGACGACCCGGCCGCCGCGGTCCAGGAGGAGGGCCGCGCCCCCGGATCCCACCGACAGCTCGCGCAGCGTCGCCGAGGGCCCGCCCGCGACCGCCGCGCGGGTCATGCGCTGCTGGGCCCGGCCCGCCGCCGCCTGCGCCGCGTTCGCGCGTCGCGCGATCTCGTCGATCACGGTGCGCGCGACGGCCACGAAGGGCGTCGGCAGGGGCACGTCCACGAGTGCGAGCCCGAACTCGTCGGCCGCGTCGACCAGGGCTGACGGTGCGCTGGCGCGAGAGACGCCCACGCCGAAGCCCAGCCCGGAGACGCCGCGGTCGGTCAGGCGCCGCACGTACTCCCGACAACCCTCGTCGCCGGGCGGGATGCCGATGCCCGTGGTCAGGAGCATCTCGCCGCCGGTGAGCCACGGGGTGGGGTCCGCGAGCTCGGTGGTGATGACGAAGGTGATCGGGACGTCCGTCGCCGCCGCGCCCGCCCGCAGCCCGAGGCCGAGGTCGCGCTGCCCCAGCAGCCAGCGCACCGTGACCGCCATGCCGCTCCAATCCGTCGAGTCGACGTCGTTGATTTCGCCATTCTGGCAGATGCGCGGCCCAGTGACCCAGCGCACAGTGAGAGGACTTCCCCGTCCCCCACCGAAAGGGCCGCGATGTCCGACCGCCTCCAGAACTTCATCGACGGAGCGTTCGTCGACTCGACGTCGTCCGCGTCGATCGACATCGTCGACCCGGCGACCGAGACCGTGGTCGCGGTCTCGCCGGTCTCGACCGACGAGGAGGTGGCCGCCGCGGTCGCCGCGGCCGAGCGCGCGTTCCTCACCTGGGGCCGCACCACGCCGAGCGCCCGCCAGGCGGCGCTGCTGAAGCTCGCGGACGCCATCGAGGAGCACGCCGACGAGATCGTCGCCGCCCAGGTCCGCAACACCGGCCAGCTCGCGGCCATGGTGAAGTCCGAGGAGGTCCTGGTCTGCGCCGACCAGGTGCGCTTCTTCGCCGGCGCCGCCCGCCTGCTCGAGGGCCGCGCGGCCGGCGAGTACATGGAGGGCTTCACCTCGTACGTGCGGCGCGAGCCGATCGGCGTCGTCGGCCAGGTGACGCCGTGGAACTACCCGTTCATGATGGCGATCTGGAAGATCGCGCCCGCCCTCGCCGCGGGGAACACCCTGGTGCTCAAGCCCTCCGACACCACGCCCGAGTCGACGCTGGTGCTGGCGCGGATCGCGCAGGACATCCTTCCCGACGGCGTCCTCAACGTCGTGCTCGGCGACGGTGCCGTCGGCGCCCGGCTGGTCGGCGACCCCGCGCTCGGGCTGGTCGCGATCACCGGCTCCGTCCGCGCCGGCATCGCCGTGGCCACCGCCGCCGCGACGGACCTCAAGCGCGCCCACCTGGAACTCGGTGGCAAGGCGCCCGCCGTGGTCTTCGGCGACGCCGACGTCGCCCGCTCCGCCGAGGGCATCGCGCAGGCCGCGTTCTTCAACGCCGGCCAGGACTGCACCGCCGCGACCCGCGCGCTGGTGCACGAGTCCGTGTACGACGCCTTCGTCGCGGCCCTGGTCGCCCAGGCGCAGACCCTGCGGCCCGGCGCCCCCGACGATCCGGACGCCTTCTACGGCGCCCTCAACAACGTGCACCACTTCGGCCGCGTCATGGAGAAGCTGGCGGCGCTGCCCGCGCACGCGACGGTGGCGACCGGCGGGAAGCGCGCGGGTGAGACGGGCTTCTACGTCGAGCCGACGGTGATCACGGGCGTGCGACAGGACGACCCGATCGTGCAGGAGGAGACCTTCGGCCCGATCATCACGGTGCAGCCCTTCGCGACCGAGGACGAGGCCGTCGCGCTCGCGAACGGCGTGCAGTACGGCCTCGCGTCCAGCGTGTGGACCACCGATCACGCCACCGCGAACCGGATGAGCATCCGGATCGACGCGGGCGCGGTGTGGATCAACTGCCACATCCCGCTCGTCTCGGAGATGCCGCACGGCGGATTCAAGCACTCGGGTTACGGCAAAGACCTCTCGGCGTACGGCCTGGAGGACTACACCCGAATCAAGCACGTCATGAGCAGCAACGACTGACCCCGACCGCACCGCCGATCACCGCCCGCCGAAGCCGCCGAGAAAGGCACCCCCGCGATGCAGAACGCCTCCCCCGCCGCCCACCCGCTCGATCCCCTCTCCGCCGACGAGATCCGCGCCGTCACGGCGCTGCTCGCCCGCGAGCACGGCGTGAACGCCGACTGGCGCTACGCCTCGATCGAGATGTTCGAGCCGAGCAAGGCCGAGATCACTGCCTTCGACACCGACGGGACGCCCGCTGAGCGCGTCGCCGTCGCGGTGCTCTTCGACCGCACCGCGAACCGCACCTACAAGGCCCGCGTCTCGCTGACCTCCGACACCGTGACGTCGTTCGACCACATCCCGGACGTGCAGGCGAACGTCACCGTCGACGAGTGGGACGAGGCCGATCAGGCCCTGCGCGCGCACCCCGACGTCATCGCGGCACTGGCCGCGCGGGGGCACACCGACATGTCGCTGGTCTTCATGGACACCTGGACCTACGGCGCGGTGCTGATCCCGGAGGAGTTCGCGGGGCGCCGGATCGGCTGGTCCGACACCTGGGTCCGGGCGTCCGACGGTGCCAACCCCTACGCCGGTCCCGTCAACGGCTTCCACTGCGTGATCGACCTGAACACCATGGAGCTGCTCCGCATCGAGGACACCTTCCGCGTGGACACCCCGGAGATCATGGGCGAGTACGTGCCGCGGATGCTGCCCAAGGAGCTCCGCGAGGCGAGCACCCGCCCCGAGCGCAAGCCCCTCGAGATCACCCAGCCCGAGGGCCCCGGCTTCACCCTCGAGGGCAACAAGCTGACCTGGCAGAACTGGTCGCTGCGGGTGGGCTTCAACTACCGCGAGGGCATGACCCTGCACGCGATCACCTACAACGACAACGGGAACGTGCGCAAGATCGCGCACCGGCTCTCCTTCGCCGAGATGATGGTCCCCTACCGCGACCACTGCGAGGACCACTACCGCCGCACCGCCTTCGACATCGGCGAGTGGGGCCTCGGCTTCATGACCACCTCGCTCGCGCTCGGCTGCGACTGCCTCGGCGAGATCCGGTACCTGGACGCCACGCTCCACGACAGCAAGGGCGAGCCCTACGACATCGCCAACGCGATCTGCATCCACGAGGAGGACAACGCCGTCCTCTGGAAGCACGTGGACCACCACGCCGGCGCCGAGGTCCGTCGCATGCGCCGCCTCACGGTGTCCTTCCACGTCACCGTCGCGAACTACGAGTACCTCACCTACTGGCGGTTCTACGAGGACGGCAACATCGAGTGCGAGGTGCGGGCCACCGGCATCATGGTGGTCAGCCACTTCCCCGAGGGCGGCTCGCACCCGCACGGCACCCTCGTCGATCAGCGCACCTACGCGCCCTTCCACCAGCACTTCATCGTCGCGCGCATGGACCTCGACGTGGACGGCGAGAACAACACCGTCTACCAGTCCGAGACGCGGATGGTGCCCACGGGGCCGGACAACCCGTACGGCCTGTCGCTGCAGCAGGTGAACACGCCGCTGCGCACCGAGTCCGAGGGCAAGCAGGACCCGCACTACCCGACGCAGCGGTCGTGGAAGGTGGTCAACGACAACGTGAAGACGGGCCTCGGCACGTCCCCGTCGTACAAGCTGGTGGCCTCCGCGAACGTCCCCGCGATGTTCGACCCGGCGTCCCCCATCCTCGACCGCTGCCGCGCCATCGAGCACACCCTGTGGGTCACCCCGAACGACCGCGAGGAGCGCTGGCCCGCCGGCGAATTCGTGAATCAGGGCGGCGGCGGCATGGGCCTGCCTGCGTGGACCGCGGCCGACCGGTCGATCGAGAACACCGACGTGGTGCTCTGGTACACGTTCGGCATCCACCACATCACCCGGCCCGAGGACTGGCCGATCATGCCGGCCGACACGGTGAGCTTCTGGCTCAAGCCCTTCGGCTTCTTCGACCGCAACCCGTCGATCGACGTGGCGCCCACCCCGGCGAAGTCCTCGTCCTGCTGTTCCACCGAATCCGACGGTGCCGCCGCCGGATCGGCCTGCTGTGAGGGAGAGAAATGAAGGTCTACGTCGCTTACCTCGCGACCGACGGCGGCCGCGATGCGATCGCGCTCGGCGTGCAGCTCGCCCGCTCTCTGAACGCGGAACTCGCGCTCGGCATGGTGGTCCCGCCCGATCAGGCCGGTGCGTACGTCTCCGGCGACCTCGTGGACCAGGTCCTCACGGATCAGGCCGATGCCTGGCTGACGCAGGCGCGCGAGCTCGTGCCGGGCGACGTCGAGGCGTCCACCCACATCGGCGTGTACGACTCGATCGCGGAGGGCATCATCGCCGAGGCGCAGCGCCTCGACGCCGCGATCGTCGTCGTCGGCGCGACGGGCGGCGGCCTGCTGGGCCGGCATTCGCTCGGTCCCGTGGTGAACGACCTCATCCACTCCTCTCCGGTCGCCGTCGCGCTGGCCCCGCGCGGGCAGCGGCACAGCAAGGCCGAGCGGGTGCGGTCGGTGACCTGCGCCGTGGGCGCACGGCCGGGCGCGGAGGAGCTCCTCGACGCCGCCATCGCGGGCGCCGAGCGCGCGGGCGTGCCCCTGCGGCTCGTCTCGCTCATCGCGGTCGACCTCATGCCCGGCGTGCACCAGGCCGACCAGGAGGCCCTCGAGAAGGCCCGCGCGCACTCGGTCACCGTGCTCGACGAGGCCCGGAACCGCCTGCCCGCCACCGCCGACGTGGAGTCGGTCGTCGTCCTCGGCGACACCGTCGAGGACGCCGTCAACAGCCTCGACTGGCATGCCGGCGACCTGATCATGGTGGGCTCGAGCCGCCTCGCCGCGCCGAAGCGCCTGTTCCTCGGCTCCACCGCCGCGAAGATGCTCCGCGTCCTCGACGTGCCGATGGTCGTCGTCCCCCGGGCCGGCCTCGCGTGACCACCGCCGGAACGGGCCGCGAGGACCCCGGAGACGCGGGCCCGGTGCGGCCCGCGGGCGGGACGGAGATCGTCGACAAGGGCCTGGCGCAGGGCAGCATCGGCACCCTCGCGGGCGCGATCCTCGGGATCTCGACGGTGGCGCCCGGCTACACGCTCACCGCGAGCATCGGCCTGATCGTCGCGTCGGTGGGGCTGAAGATGCCCGCGATCTTCATCGCCGGCTTCATCCCGATGTTCCTCACCGCGTACGCCTACCGCGAGCTCAACTCGCGCGTGCCCGACTGCGGCGCGTCGTTCACCTGGTCCACCAAGGCCTTCGGGCCCTACATCGGCTGGATGTGCGGGTGGGGCATGGTGCTCGCCACGATCATCGTGCTCTCGAACCTGGCCGCCATCGCCGTGGACTACTTCTACCTGTTCCTGGCGCAGGTCACCGGGAAGGAGTCGCTCGCCGACCTCGCCGCGAACAAGCCGGTGAACATCGCGACCACCCTGCTGTTCCTGGTGATCGCGACGGTCATCGCGGGCCGCGGCATCACGACCAGCGCCAAGGTGCAGTACGCGCTCGTCGGCTTCCAGATGGTGGTGCTGGTGGCGTTCGCGGTCACCGCGATCGTGCGGTCCGGCGGCGTCCCGACGGGGCTGTCCTTCTCCCTCGACTGGTTCAACCCGTTCACCGGCATCACGATCGCCGCCTTCGTCGTCGGCCTCACCGGCTCGATCTTCGCCTTCTGGGGCTGGGACACGTGCCTGACGCTCGGCGAGGAGTCGAAGGACCCGAAGACGGTGCCCGGCCGCGCCGGCCTGCTCGCCGTGGTCTCGATCCTCATCACCTACCTGCTGGTGGCGGTCGCCGTGATGATGTACGCGGGCGTCGGGACGGAGGGCGTCGGGCTGGGCAATCCGGACAACTCCGAGAACGTCTTCCGCCCGTTGGCGAGCCCGGTGCTCGGCGAGTTCGGCGGCCTGATGCTCTTCCTCGCGATCTTCGCCTCGTCGATCGCCAGCCTGCAGACCACCTTCCTGCCCGCCGCGCGGACCATGCTCGCGATGGGCGCCTACGGCGCGTTCCCCAAGAAGCTCGCCGCGATCCACCCCCGGTACCTGGTGCCGACCTACGCGACCGTGGTCTCGGGCGTCATCACGGGCGTCTTCTACGCCGTGGTGAAGCTGCTCTCCGATCGCGCCCTGCTGGACACGATCGCCGCGCTCGGCATCATGATCTGCTGGTACTACGGGATCACCGCCTTCGCGTGCGTGTGGTTCTTCCGCCGCGAGCTCTTCACCGGCCCGCACAACATCGTCTACAAGTTCCTGTTCCCGCTGATCGGCGGGACGATCCTCGCGGTCGTCTTCGTGATCTCAGTGCAGGAGAGCCTGAATCCCGAGAACGGCAGCGGCTCCTCGCTGTTCGGCATCGGGCTCGTCTTCTACATCGGGTTCGGCCTGCTCCTGCTGGGCGCCGTCCTCATGCTGATCCGGCGGGCCACCCACCCCGCCTTCTTCCGCGGCGAGACCCTCCGCCGCACCATCGCCCCCGTCGACGTCGACAAGGAGACCCTCCCATGACCGCAACGACCCCCTCGATCACCTACCGGCTGCCCCAGGTCCGCAACCTCGTGACCGCCCTCCCGGGACCGGAGTCGGCCCGCCTCGCCGAGCGCCGACGGTCCGCCGTCGCCGGCGGTGTCGGCTCCTCGGTGCCCGTGTACGCCGCGGACGCCGACGGTGGCGTCATCGTGGACGTGGACGGCAACTCGCTCATCGACCTGGGCTCCGGCATCGCCGTGACCAGCGTCGGCGCCTCCGACCCGCGGGTGGCGGAAGCCGTTGCGGCGCAGGCGCGGCACTTCACCCACACCTGCTTCATGGTGACCCCCTACGAGGGCTACGTCGCGGTGGCCGAGCGGCTCAACGCGCTCACGCCGGGCGACCACGACAAGCGCACCGTGCTGTTCAACTCCGGAGCCGAGGCCGTGGAGAACGCGATCAAGGTCGCGCGCCTGACCACCGGCCGCGACGCCGTTGTCGCCTTCGACCACGCCTACCACGGGCGCACCAACCTGACGATGGCGCTGACGGCGAAGACCATGCCGTACAAGAAGGACTTCGGGCCCTTCGCGCCCGAGGTGTACCGGATGCCGATGTCCTACCCGTACCGCGACGCGGCCGCCGGCCTCGACGCCGACGGCAAGGCCGCAGCGGCACGCGCCATCACGCAGATCGAGAAGCAGATCGGCGGCGACGCGGTGGCCGCGATCATCATCGAGCCGATTCAGGGCGAGGGCGGCTTCATCGTGCCCGCCCCCGGCTTCCTCCCCGCCCTCGCCGCGTGGGCGAAGGAGAACGGCGTGGTCTTCATCGCCGACGAGGTGCAGACCGGCTTCGCCCGCACCGGCGCCTGGTTCGCGTGCGAGGACGAGGGCGTGGTGCCGGACATCATCACCATGGCCAAGGGCATCGCGGGCGGCATGCCGCTCTCCGCGATCACCGGCAGCGCCGACCTGCTCGACGCCGTGCATGCGGGCGGCCTCGGCGGCACCTACGGCGGCAATCCCGTCGCGTGCGCCGCGGCGCTCGCAGCGCTGGACACGATGGAGGATCTCCAGCTGCCGGCGCGCGCCCGCGCCATCGGCGAGACGGCCGTGCGCCGGCTGCGGGCCCTGGCCGACGAGGTCGGCGTGATCGGCGACGTTCGCGGCCGCGGCGCGATGATCGCGATCGAACTGGTCCACCCCGGAACCTCTGAGCCCGATGCCGAGCTGACCAAGGCCATCGCGGCCAAGGCCCTCGCCGCCGGCGTCGTAATCCTCACCTGCGGTACCTACGGCAACGTCGTGCGTCTGCTGCCCCCGCTGGTGATCGGCGACGAGCTGCTCGACGACGCCCTCACCGTGCTGGAGACGGCGATCCGCGAGGCCTCCGCCTAGCGGCGCCGCGGGGGCGCTCGCCCGCCGCAGAGCCGCCCCCTCCAGTTGCGGCGCTCTCGGATTCTGTCCGTTCCGGACACGCTGTCCGTACCGGACAGAATTCGAGAGCCGTCCGCGCGCATCCCGTACCCGCTCCTCGTCACACCCGCCTGCCCCACTGCCTCGAAAGGCCCCTCGTGAACGTCCCCGACCTGATCAACTCCGTCCCGACCGGCCTGTGGCTGAACGGCCGCGCGACCCCGAGCGAGTCCGGCCGCACCTTCGACGTGATCAACCCCGCGACCGGCGAGGTCCTCGCGTCGGTCGCGAACGCGACGCCCGCCGACGCCACGGCCGCGCTGGACGCGGCGAGCGCGGTCGCCGACGAGTGGGCCGCCACCGCGCCCCGCGTGCGCGCCGAGATCCTGCGCGCCGCGTTCGAGGCCGTGACCGCCCGTGCCGACGACTTCGCGCTGCTCATGACGCTGGAGATGGGCAAGATCCTGCCCGAGAGCCGCGGCGAGGTGGCCTACGGCGCCGAGTTCCTGCGCTGGTTCTCCGAGGAGGCCGTGCGCATCGGCGGCCGCACCGCGACCGCGCCCGCCGGCACCGGCGAGATCGCCGTCGTCAAGGAACCCGTCGGGCCGTGCCTGGCGATCACGCCGTGGAACTTCCCCCTGGCCATGGGCACCCGCAAGATCGGGCCCGCCCTGGCCGCCGGCTGCAGTGTGATCGTCAAGCCGGCCGAGGACACCCCGCTCACCATGCTGCTGCTCGCGCAGATCTTCGCCGACGTGGGCCTGCCGCCCGGCGTCCTGTCGGTGCTGCCCACGCTGGACGCTCCCACCGTCGTGGGCGGACTCATGGCGGACCCGCGGCTGCGGAAGGTCTCGTTCACGGGCTCCACCGGCGTCGGGAAGATCCTCCTCGCCCAGGCGGCGAACAACGTGCTGCGCACCTCGATGGAGCTGGGCGGCAGCGCCCCCTTCGTGGTGTTCGACGACGCCGATCTCGACAAGGCCGTCGACGGCGCCATGCTCGCCAAGATGCGCAACGGCGGCGAGGCCTGCACCGCAGCCAACCGCATCCTGGTGCAGAACGGCATCCGCGAGGCCTTCACCACCAAGCTCACCGAGCGCGTCGCGGCGATGCGGGTCGGTCCGGGCTGGGACGCCGAGTCCGCCATCGGCCCGATCATCAACGCCAAGCAGCGCGGCTCCATCGCCGCGCTCGTCGACGAGGCCGTCGCCGCCGGCGCCACCGTCCGCACGGGCGGCAAGCCCGTCGACGGTGCCGGGTTCTTCTACGAGCCCACCGTCATCGACGGCCTGCCCGACGACGCCCGCATCCGCCGCGACGAGATCTTCGGCCCCGTCGCCGCGATCGTCGGCTTCGACACCGAGGAGCAGGGCGTGGCGATGGCCAACGACACCGAGTACGGCCTCGCCGCGTACTTCTTCACGGAGAACGTCGGGCGGGCGCAGCGCGTCGCGCGGCGGCTGCAGGCCGGCATGGTCGGCGTCAACCGCGGCGTCATCTCCGATCCGGCGGCCCCGTTCGGCGGGATCAAACAGTCCGGCCTCGGCTCCGAGGGCGGCAGCGAGGGCATCGAGGAGTACCTGAACACCAAGTACATCGCGCTCCCGCCCGTGTGACGGGGCCCGCACGCGTGCGGGTGCCGCTCCCGCGCGCCGGTAGGGTGGCGACGTGCGTCGATTGCAACAACTCCTGTGGGGCACGACGCTCGTCGTGGTCCTGGCGCTCGCCGCGGTCGGGGGCGCCGGGTACCTGCTGTTCGGCGGCGACCAGCAGGATCCCCTCCGCAAGGTCGACGCGATCATCGTGCTCGGCGGCGAGCACGACGGCCGTGAGGAGTACGGCATCCGGCTCGCCCAGGAGGGCTGGTCGAAGAACGTCGTGCTCTCGAACCCCTACGACCACGACCGCACGATGCGGGAGTTGTGCGGTACCCGCGTGGGCGACATCAGCGTGACCTGCGAGGTACCGGTGCCGAGCACCACCCGCGGCGAGGCGATCTTCACCGAGCGGCTCGCGAAGCAGAACGGCTGGACCTCCGTGATCGTGATCAGCTGGGGCTATCACCTGACCCGGTCGCGCTACATCTACGGCAACTGCTTCTCCGGCGACACCGTCATGCGGGCGGTTCCCCGCGAGTACGACTACGGCCCCGCCGACTGGGAGCTGATCTACCTCTACCAGTTCGTGGGCACGGCGAAGGCCATGGTCCAGGGCGGCTGCGGCTAGGGCCTTCGCGCCGGTTCCACTTCCTCCGAGAGCGCTCGGGCGTTAAGGTTGCGTCAAGATCGTGCGTAAGAGGTGAAAGGCCGGTACGGATATGTCAGACGATGCGGTGTTCCCTCGCGTGCAGGTGGAGCAGGCCCGCAGCTGTGCGTGGGCCACGTCGCTCGACCGGGCGCGCGAGATGGTTCCCCCGAACCCGGCCGACGCGAGCCTGGCCGAAGCGGTCGACACGCTCCGTCGCCGCGGCATGACGGTGACCGACGCCCTCGCCCCGCACATCGGGTCCGACGAGCTCGCCGCGGCCGATGTCTACGTGATTCCGCACCTCGCGCGGCCGGGCGTCGAGCGCGTCACGGGTGACCTACCGCCCGTGTACGCCTCCGACGAGCTCGACGCGATCGAGCAGTACGTCCGGGACGGCGGCGGGCTCGTGGTGCTCGCCGAGTGCGACACCGCGACCTCGGGCAACAACCTCGACGAGCTGCTCGGCCGGTTCGGGGTGCACGTGGAGTCGGTGGTCGTGCAGGAGGCCGCGGGCGAGCGCAGGCACGGCGGCAACGCCACCTGGGTCCGCTCGGACATCGCGCCCGAGCTGGGCGGCCAGGGCATCGCCGCCGCCGTCGACGGCGCGTGCTTCTACCGCACCGGCGTCCTCGACCTCACGGCCGCGCCCGGCGCCACCGTGCTGGCCCGCACCAGCGACACGGCCTCCCCCGCGGGCCGGCCGCTGGCCGCCGCGCTGCAGGTCGACCGCGGCCGGGTCGTCGTCTTCGCGGACTCGGACCTCGTCGGCGACGACTCGATCGACGACCTCGACCAGCGCACCCTCTGGGCCAACGCGGTCACCTGGGCCGCCGGCGCCCACGAGGACGTGCCCGCCACCACCGACTCCGGCGCCGCGAGCACCCCCGACTGGGCCGCGCTCAAGGCCGCCGTGGAGGAGCTGCGCGGCCTCCAGGACGCGTCCGGCGCCGTCCCGGACCCCGCCGATCACGGCCGCGCCGGCGACCTGGTCGACGAGATCGTGACGCGGATCGCGGCGCTGGCCCCCCGCTTCCCCCACGACGCCGAGTACCTCGCCGCGCTGCCCTTCGACTTCCGGCGGTGGATCGAGGGTGGTTTCGAGCGCCCCGAGTTCGACGAGTCCCTCGCGGCGTTCCGCCCGGACCGGAACCGGGTGGACGGCGCCGAGCACCTCGTCGTCTTCCCCATGTACACGCAGAACGGCAACGCGGGCAAGGTCTTCGAGGCGGTGCTGCTGCGCATCGTCTGGCCGCAGTGGCTGGCCGAGACCGAGCGCGTCTTCGACAACCGCCAGTTCCTGGCCGTGGCCTTCGAGGACTTCACCCCCGGGTACGACACCCACTCCGCGGTGCTCTTCCCCGAAACCGTGACCGTCGCGCAGACCCCGGAGTTCCACTGGGGCGCCATCTTCTGCGACCGCGAGGCGGCCCGGTTCCGCCGGGTGACGAGCGCGGCCGCCGAGATCCTCTCGCTGCGCCTGCCGCCCGACGGCGAGCGGCTCGTCGCCTCGCAGTCCCTCGCCCAGTCGACGTTCGCGCTGTGGGACCTGATCCACGACCGCACGCACAGCCGGGGCGACCTGCCCTTCGATCCGTTCATGATCAAGCAGCGGATGCCGTACTGGCAGTACTCGCTCGAGGAGCTGCGCTGCGACCTGACCACCTTCCGCGAGGCCTACCGCCTCCAGCAGGAGGGCCACCCGTACGGGCTGCCGGTGCAGCTGGCGATCCTCTGCGACCGCCTCTTCCGCTTCCCCATCACCGGGGACCGCGTACGCAACTACGACGGCCTCGGCGGGCAGCTCCTGTTCGCCTACCTGCACCGGCACGGCGCGCTGCGCTGGCGCGACAACCGCCTCTCCTTCGACTGGAAGGAGCTGCCGCTCCAGGTGATCCGGCTGACCGAGGAGATCGAGGAGCTCTACCGCACCGGCATCGACCGGTCGAAGGTGGGCCAGTGGCTCGCGAGCTACGAGTTCGTCTCCTCCTACGTCGCGCCCGGCCCCGGTTCGACCTGGGCGAAGGGCCCGTCGGCCCTGCCGCTCGACGGTCCGCCGAAGGCCCTGGTGGACCTCGTCCTCCCCGACGAGTTCCCCCTCAACATGTTCTACGAGGCGCTGCGGCGCAAGATGGGTCCCGTGATCGAGAGCGCGAAGGGCATCACGGCGGCGACGGCGACGGAGGTACCGGCATGAGCGGGGTGACGGGGCGCACCGTCGTGGTGACGGGCGCGAACGGGGCACTGGGCCAGGAGGTGGTGCGGCGGCTCGTCGCCGCCGGGGCGAAGCCCGCAGTGATCACGCGCGGCGCGCCGGCGGAGTCGATCGCGAACCTCGACGGCGTCAGCGCCTACCGCGCGGACCTGTCCGACCGGGAGGCCACCGCGGAGGCGGTCCGGCGCATCGTCGCCGAGCACGACGGCGCCGACGGCCTGCTGCACCTCGTGGGCGGCTGGCGCGGCGGCACGCCGATCGACGAGGCCGACCCCGCCGACTGGGACTTCCTCGAGGCGGGCCTGATCCGCAGCCTGCAGAACGTCTCGCAGCCGCTGTTCCCGGCGCTCGCCGCGAGCGAGGACGCGCGCGTCGCCGTGATCTCGTCGGTCTCGGTCGCGAAGCCGACGGCGAAGAACGCGATGTACGCCTCCGCCAAGGCCGCGGCCGAGGCGTGGACCCTCGCGCTCGCCGACGGCTTCACCGGCACCGGTGCCGCCGCGACGGTCGTACGCGTGATGGCGCTGCTCACGCCGCAGATGAAGGCAGACGCCCCCGAACGGAAGTTCCCGCGCTACACGCCCATCGGCGACGTGGCCGACCGCCTCGTCGCACTGTGGGACGCCCCCGCGGCCGAGGTCAACGGCATCGTCGACACCCTGGTACCGGAGGTGACCGCATGACCCGCCTGCACGATCCCGCCAAGCGCGGATTCGCGAGCGACAACTACGCCGGCGTGCTGCCGGAGGTGCTCGAGGCGATCGCCGAGGCCAACCTCGGGCACCAGGGCGCGTACGGCGCCGACGACTACACCGCCGCGCTCGGCGAGCGGATCGCCGAGATCTTCGGCGCCGGGGCGAAGGCCTTCCCCGTCTTCAACGGCACCGGCGCGAACGTCGTCGCCCTGTCGGCGGTCTCCGACCGCTGGTCCGCGGTGGTCTGCGCCGATACCGGCCACATCCACGTCGACGAGGGCGGCGCCCCGGAGAAGCTCGCCGGGCTCAAGCTCTTCGTCGTGCCCACCACCGAGGGCAAGCTGACCCCCGAGGCCATCACCGCCGCCGTGCCCGACCGCGCGGGCGACGTGCACTGGGCGCAGCCGCGGGTGCTCTCGGTGGCGCAGTCCACCGAACTCGGCACGGTCTACAGCCCGGACGAGCTGCGGTCCCTCGCCGCGTACGCCCACGAGCGCGGCTGGCTCCTGCACATCGACGGCTCGCGCCTGGCGAACGCGGCCGCGAGCCTCGGCACGGACCTGCGGGCGATCACCACCGACGTCGGCGCCGACATCGTGAGCGTCGGCGGCACCAAGAGCGGCCTGCTCGGCGCGGAGCTGGTGGTCGTGCTCGACGCGGCCTCCGCGCCCGGGATCGAGTACGTGCGCAAGCTGTCGATGCAGCTGGCCTCGAAGCAGCGCTTCCTGGCCGCGCAGTTCCTCGCGCTGTTCTCGGACGACCGGTACCTGCGGGTCGCCGGGCACGCGAACGCGATGGCGCGGCTCCTCGCCGAGCTCACCGGCGGGATCGACGGGGTGACGATCACCCAGCCGGTGCAGTCCAACGCCGTCTTCGCCGAGCTCCCGCACGCCGCCGCCGAGGCGCTCATGGAGCGGGTGCCGTTCTACTTCTGGGACGAGATCCGCGGCGAGGTCCGCTGGATGTGCGCCTGGGACACCACCGAGGACGACGTCCGCGGCTTCGCCGCCCTCGTCGCCAAGGAGCTCAGCCGAAACGTGGGAATTTGACGTAGGCCAGGCCCATGAGGTCGATCGAGAGGTAGCCGAGGATCGCCGCGGCGACGCCGCCGCCCACCACGAGGGCGGCCCGCCAGGCGTCGCGGCGCGGCGCCTCGGTGAGCCACCAGCCGATCCCCAGGAAGGTGACGATCGGCCCCAGCAGGGCGACGGGGAGGGCGGCGAAACCCGTGTCGCCCACGATGCGCACCAGCCGGGCGGTGCCGCCCAACACGGCCGAGACCGCGATGGTGACGCACAGCATCCGCGTCCAGCGGGGCCCGCGCGCGAGGAGCCGGTAGCCGAGCACCGAACCGGCCGCCCCGGCGAGCGCGACGAGCAGCGTCATCGCCGCGCCCTCCGCACGATCGCCCGGCCCGCGGCTATCCCCAGGGCCGCGACGGCGGGGGCCGCGAACAGGAAGCGCACACCCGCCGACGGGGGCATCGCGAGCAGGGACAGCAGGCCGTAGACGCCCACCGAGCCGAATCCCGCCAGGACCCCGAAGACGAGGAAGGCGAACCAGCGGTCGCCGATCACGTCGCGGAGGGCGAAGAGCGCCCCGGTCAGGAGCGAGAGCACGGCGAGGCCCGCGATCCGGACGTCGAACTCCAGGGCCCGCCACGCCGGCGCGGAGGAGAGCCGGCTCGCGGCGACGGCGGCCAGAGCGCCGCCGAGCGCGACGCACGCCAGCGTGCGGCGGTCGGTGGGCAGCCGCGGGCCGTCGGACACCGTCGGAGGGGGTGGGATCTCCTGCACTCCGACGACGATACGTCCCGTCAGTACGCGCCGTCGGAGGCGAGCACCGTGCGCACGGTCCGCGCGATGATGCCCACGTCCCGGCCGAGCGACCAGTTCTCGACGTAGCCCACGTCGAGCCGGATCGACTCGTCCCAGCTGAGATTCGACCGGCCGTTGACCTGCCAAGCGCCGGTGACGCCGGGCTTGACCAGCATCCGGCGGAGCATGACCGGCGGATACTGCTCGACCTCGTGCGCGAGCGCCGGGCGCGGTCCGACCACCGACATCGACCCGCCGAGCACGTTGAAGAACTGCGGCAGCTCGTCCAGGCTGTACCGGCGGATGAACCGGCCCACCCGGGTGACCCGAGGATCGTTCTTGACCTTGAACAGCGGTCCGGCGCCCATGTTCTCGTCCGCCAGCACGTCGCGCCGGACGTCGGAGTCGACGTGCATGCTGCGGAACTTGATCATGTCGAAGAGCTCGCCGCCCGCGCCGACGCGCTGGGCGCGGTAGAAGACGGGGCCGCGGCTGTCCGCCTTGACCGCGGCGGCGATCACGAGCATCACGGGAGCCGTCACGAGCACGCCGGTGCCGGCGACCGCGAGGTCGAGCAGGCGCTTGCCGAGCCCGTAGGAGCGTGCGGGCTGCGGCGCGGCGACGTGCGTCATCGGGGTGCGCCCGACGGAGCCGGTGACCATGCGGGCGCGGGCGACGTCGGGCAGGCCGGCCGTGACCACGAGTTCGATGCCCTCCGCGGCGAGCTGCCACATCAGCTCGCGGACGTCGTCGGGGCCGAGGGAGTCCGTGGCGGTGAGCACCACGATCCCGGCGCCGGTCTCACGCGCCGACTCGATCACCGTGCGGTCGGTGCCCACGACGGGGATCCGCGTGCCGGAGAGCTCGATCGCGTCGACCACGACGGCGTCGTTCGCGGGGAGGCAGACGCCGACGACCTGCGCGCCCGCGGTGTCGGCCTGGAGCAGGCTCCGGGCGGACGCGGTGGCCGAGGCGAAGCCGCCGACCACGAGCGTGGGCACCGGGGCCACGGCGGCGGCGCTGTGCCGGAACCGGAGACGCACGAGGAGCGCGCCGGCCACGGCGACGGGCGCCGAGGCGACGAACAGCGCGTGCGGGAGCATCCAGGGGAAGAGCAGCTCGATCAGCGCCAGCGGCCCGTAGACGAGCTGAGCCGTGACGAGCACGCGGCGCAGCTCGGGCGAACCGAGCTGGAGGAGGGGCAGGGCCATCGGCCGGGAGCGCCAGAGGCGGAGGAACCAGAACAGGTTCGCTCCGATGACGATGGCCGCCAGTTCGGGGACGCTCTCGCCCTCGGCGTAGCCGACCGTGAGTCCCGCGGCGGAGGCCGCGACGGCGACGGCCGCGTCCGCGGCGACGATCCGACGGCTCAGGCGGGTCCGGTGGGCATCTGCCACCGCGCGGGCCGAAGGAACCCGCGGCACGGCGATCATGGGGGTCGACGAAGCCGAGTGGTCGGGCGCGGCGGTCGAGGTCTTCTCGGGCGTGATGACGGCGACGGGCAAGGGCTCCGCCGGGGCGACAGGTGCCGCTGCCCAGGTGTCGATCGACAAGTCCCGCTCCTCACATTCGTCCGTCGCTGCGGGCCCCGAAACAATGCGCCGTCCCGACTAGGCCAGAATCGACAATCTACATATTGCAGTTGCGAATAGCTAATCCAGTGAGCTTCGTCTCATGTCTTCGTGGTCCCGTGCGCGCATCGCCCCGCCCGGTGGCGTGACGGTGCTCACGGCCACCCCCGGGTCCGGTGCGAATCACTCGCCGAGAACATCGTTCGCCCTGTTCACAAGCCATCCTCACCGCATCCGGGCCTCGGCCCCTCCGCGACGGCACCCCTCGACTCTCCGAGCGCCGCGCGGCGGATCGAATGGCCGCCGGTTGCTACCGTAGACCGTCAGCGTTGCAATCGCAAGATGATTAACCGTTTGCAACCAGAAAAGCTGTGAAGGTCTATGCTCAACGATCGAAGCCCCGCGAAGAGTTACGGAATACATCATGAAATGCCGTCTATGCGGCTCGCCCCGGCTGCGCAGCGTGGTCGATCTGGGCGCCACACCACCTTGTGAAATGTTCCTCACGGCAGCGGAACTGGACGGCCCCGAGCCCACCTACCCCCTGCACCTGCGGATCTGCGAGGAGTGCCTGCTCCTCCAGATCCCCGCGCTGATCCTCCCCGAGGAGACCTTCTCGGAGTACGCGTACTTCTCCTCGTTCTCGGCGAGCTGGGTCGACCACGCGCGCCGATTCGTCGACGACTCGATCCGACGCCTCGAACTCGACGGCGACAGCCTCATCATCGAGGTCGCGAGCAACGACGGATACCTGTTGCAGCACGCGGTCGCCGCCGGCGTGCCCTGCCTCGGCATCGAGCCCTCGGTCAACGTCGGGCAGGCCGCCCGCGACAAGGGCGTCCCGACGGTGACCGCCTTCCTCGGCCCGGAGACCGCCGCGCAGGTCCGCGCCGAGCACGGCCCCGCCGATCTCGTGGTCGCGAACAACGTCTACGCGCACATCCCCGACCTCCTGGGCTTCACCCAGGGCCTGCGGGGCCTGCTCGCGGACGACGGCTGGCTGAGCATCGAGGTGCACCACGCGCTCGCCCTCGTCGCCGAGGGCCAGTTCGACACGATCTACCACGAGCACTTCCAGTACTACACGGTGCTCAGCGCCCAGCGCGCGCTCGCGACCGCGGGCCTCGCGGTCGTCGACGTCGAGACCATCCCCACCCACGGCGGCTCGATCCGCGTCTGGGCGCGCCCCGACGGGGTCGCGCAGGCACCGTCGGACCGGGTGCGCGAGGTGCTGCGGATCGAGGAGGAGGCCGGGCTGCACGCGCTCTCCGGCTACACCGGCATGCAGGCGCAGGCCGACCGGGCCCGGCAGGACCTGCTCCGTTTCCTGCTCGAGTGCCGCGCCGCCGGCAAGCGGGTGGCCGGCTACGGCGCCCCGGGCAAGGGCAACACGCTGCTCAACTACTGCGGCATCCGGCCCGACCTGCTCGAGTACACCGTGGACCGCAATCCCTACAAGCACGGGCGGTTCACCCCCGGCACACGCATCCCCATCCACGAGCCCGAGCGGCTCGACGCCGACCGCCCCGACGTGATCGTCGTGCTGCCGTGGAACCTCGAGACCGAGATCACCGAGCAGCTGCGTCCCCTGATCGACCAGGGCACCGAGGTGGTCTACCCCATGCCCCAGTTGCACACCGCGCGGCCGGCCGCCGCCACCACGGAGGTCTGAGCGATGAAGGTTGTCCTGTTCTGCGGCGGCTACGGCATGCGCATGCGCAACACCGCGGACGACATGGTGCCCAAGCCCATGCAGCTCGTGGGCCCGCGGCCGCTGATCTGGCACGTCATGCGGTACTACGCCCATTTCGGGCACACCGAGTTCGTGCTGTGCCTGGGTTACGGCGCGCAGCACATCAAGAACTACTTCCTCAACTACCGCGAGACCGAGTCGAACGACTTCGTGATCCGTGGCGGCGAGGTGGAGCTGCTCGGCGCCGACATGCGCGAGTGGACGATCACCTTCGTCGACACCGGCCTCGAATCCGCTATCGGCGAACGCCTCCGGCGCGCGCGGCCCTACCTGGACGGCGACGAGTACTTCCTCGCCAACTACGCCGACGTGCTCAGCGACGCCCCGATGAACACCATCATCGACCAAGTCAAGGAGACCGGTTCCGCCGCGTCGATGCTGCTGGTGCCGCCGCAGTCCTCGTTCCACTGCGTGGACGTGGACGGCGAGTCGAAGGTCACCGGCATCACCCCCGTCTCCGAGTTCCCGATCTGGGAGAACGGCGGCTACTTCGTGCTGACCCAGGAGGTGTTCGATCACCTGCCGCCCGGCGGCGACCTGGTGGCGGACTCGTGCACGGCGCTGGCCAAGGAGGGGAAGCTGTTGGGCTACAAGCACCGCGGCTTCTGGAAGCCGGCCGACACCTTCAAGGAGCGGGCCGACCTCGACGCCGGCTACGCCCGCGGCGACCGCCCCTGGATGGTGTGGAAGGACCCGGTCGGATGATCGGGCTCTCCGCCGGCCGGATCTCCGAGATCGCGGTCCTCGGCGCGCACTGCGACGACATCGCGATCGGCATGGGCGGAACCCTGCTCCAGCTCGCGGAGGCCAATCCCGGTCTGCGCGTGCGGGCCTTCGTGGGCAGCGGCGCAGGCACCCCGCGGGAGGCGGAGGAGCGGGCGGCTCTCGCCGCGTTCGCGCCGGAGGCGGAACTGCACATCACGGTGCTGGACCTGCCCGACGGGCGGGCCCCCGCGCACTGGCAGCGGGAGAAATCCCTGCTGGCGCAGTTCAAGCGGTCGGCATCGCCCGACATCGTCTTCGCGCCCCACCGGGGCGACGCGCACCAGGACCACCGCCAGCTCGCGGAGCTGGTGCCGCAGGAGTTCCGGGACCACCTGATCCTCGGCTACGAGATCCTCAAGTGGGAGACCGACACCCCGCGGCCCACCGTCTTCAACCCGCTCTCGGCGTACGCCGCGATGGCGAAGACGCGGCTGCTCACGGAGCACTACCCCTCGCAGGTCGACCACGACTGGTTCGACGACGAGTCCTTCCTCGGCCTGGCGCGGCTGCGCGGCATCCAGTGCCGCTCCACCTACGCCGAGGGCTTCATGCTGGAAAAAGCGATCGTAGATCTCGGAGGAAATCGATGAAGGTCCTGCTCACGGGCAGCCAGGGATACCTGGGAACGGTGATGGCACCGATCCTGCGCGCGGAGGGACACGAGGTCACCGGCCTCGACTCCGGGCTCTTCGCCGACCGCGTCCTCGGGCCGGCGGTGGCCGACCCGCCCACGATCACCACCGACCTGCGCGACGTGACCGTCGACGAGCTGCAGGGCTTCGACGCGGTGATCCACCTCGCGGCCCTGTCCAACGACCCCCTCGGCTCGCTGGCACCGGAGATCACCTACGACATCAACCACGCCGCGTCGAGCCGGCTCGCGCGGCTGGCGAAGGAGGCGGGCGTGTCCCGGTTCCTGTACGCCTCCACGTGTTCCGTCTACGGCGCCGCGGGCGACGGCCTCGTGACCGAGGACGCCCCGCTCAACCCGATCACGCCGTACGCGATCAGCAAGGTGCGGGTCGAGGACGACGCCGCGGCCCTCGCGGACGCCGACTTCACGCCCGTCTTCCTGCGCAACGCCACGGCCTTCGGCTTCTCGCCGCGGCTGCGCGCGGACATCGTGCTCAACAACCTGATGGGCTACGCGGTGCTCACCGGCGAGGTGCTGGTGCTCTCCGACGGGACGCCGTGGCGCCCGCTGGTGCACGCACAGGACATCGCCCGCGCCTTCGCCACCTGCCTCACCGCGCCGAAGGACACGATCTCGGCGCGCGCCTACAACGTCGGCACCGAGCGCAACAACGTGACCGTCGCCGAGATCGCGCAGGCCGTGGTCGACGTGGTCCCCGACGCCGCGGTCCGGATCACCGGCGAGGCGGGCAACGACCCGCGCTCCTACCGGGTCGACTTCTCCCGCGCCCGCGACGAACTCGGCTTCGAGGCGCAGTGGACGGTGGCGGACGGCGCGGCCGAGCTGCACCGGGCCTACACCGAGTACGGGCTCACCGAACGCTCCTTCCACGACGACTTCACCCGGCTCGCCGTGCTCAAGGAGCTGCAGGGCGAGGGCGCGATCGACGCGTCGATGCGCCGGCGATGACCGGCTCAGCCCAGGCGCGCGCGCAGGTCGGCCCACGTGCCGGCCGCGCGGTCCCGCGGCGAGACGATCGACGCGGCCAGCGGCCACTGCAGGGCCAGTTCCGGATCGGCGTGGTGCACCGCGAGATCCTCGGCGGGGTCGTGCGGGCGGTCGATCCGGTAGCAGACGTCCGCCACGTCGGTCAGCGCCTGGAAGCCGTGCAGGAAGCCCGGCGGCACGTACAGCGTGCGGAAGGCCTCGTCGTCCAGGCGGAAGGCCTGCGACCGGCCGAAGGTGGGCGAGTACGGTCGCGCGTCCACCAGGACGTCGTGCACCGCGCCGTGCGCGCAGCGCACCAGCTTGGCCTCTCCCCGGCCGGAGCGGCCGTGCATCCCGCGGAGCACGCCCCGCACCGAGCGGGACTGCGAGTCCTGCACGAATCGCGCTGCGGCGCCCGGCTCCCCGAGGTACTCGTCGAAGATCTCCGCATCGAAGGTGCGGGTGAACAGGCCCCGGTCGTCGGCGTGCGGAGTGGGAACCAGCAGCAGGACGTCGGCCAGGTCGGTCTGCTCGATGCGCATGAGGACATGCTGCCATGAGACACGCCCGTGCGTGCCGCGCGTGCGGCTCTCCCAAGCTCACCCGGGTGCTGGACCTCGGCCGCGTCCCCGCGGCGGACCACTTCCCGGCCGCCGGATCCCCGGTGGACCCCGGCGAATCCGCGCATCCGCTCGCGATGGACCTGTGCGCGGCGTGCGGACTCGCGCAACTCGCCGACGATGACACCGTGACGGACGAGCCGCGCGGCGTGGAGCCGCGCGCCCTGCGCGAGCAGGCCGCCGACGCGGTGGGCCGGGTCGCCGACGCCGGCCTCCTCCCCGGTACGACGGTGCGCGAGTTCGGCAGCCCGCACGGCGGCACCTGGGTGCCGCTGCTCGCGGACCGCGGCTTCCACGAGACCGACGGCCCCGCCGACGTGGTGCTCGACAGCTTCGGGATCATGCACGAGCCGGACCAGCGGGCCGCCTTCGCCGCGCGCGCCGCGGCCGTCGCGCCCGGCGGCGTGCTGCTCCTGCAGTACCAGCCGCTCGGCGGCATCGTCGATCAGCAGCAGTGGACCGCCCTGCGGCACGGCCACTTCGGCTACTACACGCTGACGGCCCTGCTGCGGTTGCTCGCCGCCGCCGGCCTGGAGCCGGTGCGCGCCTTCGAGTTCGACCTGTACGGCGGCACCGTGCTGCTCGCGGTGCGGCACGCCGGCACGGCCGATGTCGTTCCCGGCGCGGGCGCCGCCGACCCCGTCGTGCGCCGGATCCTCGCGACCGAGGCCGAAGCCGGCCTCGGCACCCCCGCGGGCCTGCGCACCCTCAGCGCCGCGCCCGCCGACCAGGCCCGGGCGCTCCGGGAGTGGGCGCAGGGGCACGCCGCAGCGGGCCGCACCGTCGCGGCCTACGGCGCCGCATCGCGGGCCGTGGCCCTGTTCGCGCTCGCCGGGCTCGACGCGGGCCTCGTGACCTGCGTGGCCGACGCGTCACCGTCGAAGCAGGGACGCCGCATGCCCGGCACCGACATCCCGATCGTCGCGCCCGAGCACCTGATCACCCTCGACGGCCCCGTCGTGCTGACGCTGCCCGACCTGTACGACGAGGTGCTCGACGCCTGGCCCGCCCTCCGTGGAAGATTGGTGAACCAACCATGACCGAACCCGGATTCGCCCGTTCCCGCGCGCTGCAGGACCGCCTGCACCACCTGGTGCCCGGCGGCGCGCACACCTACGCCCGCGGCGCCGACCAGTACCCCGAGTTCATGCCGCCCGTGCTGACCCGCGGCCGCGGCGCGCGGGTCTGGGACGCGGACGGCAACGAATACGTCGAGTACGGCATGGGACTGCGCGCCGTGACCCTGGGGCACGCCTACCCGCCCGTCGTGGAGGCCGTGCGCGCCTGCCTCGACGACGGCCTGAGCTTCAGCCGGCCCACGACGACCGAGCTCGACGCCGCCGAGGACTTCCTCGAGCTGGTGCCGACCGCGGACATGGTGAAGTTCGGCAAGAACGGCTCCGACGCCACCACCGCCGCCGTCCGGCTGGCCCGCGCCGTGACCGGCCGCGAGCTGGTGGCGATCTGCGATCAGCCCTTCTTCTCCGTGGATGACTGGTTCATCGGCGTCACGGACATGAACGCCGGAATCCCCGCGGCGGCGCGGGATGCCACCGTGCGCTTCCGCTACAACGACGCCGATTCCCTGCGCACGCTGTTCGCCGAGTACCCGGGCGCCATCGCGGCGGTCTTCCTCGAGGCGGCCACCGCGCTCGCCGAGCCGGAGCCCGGCTTCCTGGAGACCGTCCGGGCCCTGTGCGACGAGCACGGCGCCCTTCTGGTCTTCGACGAGATGATCACCGGCTTCCGCTGGTCGCCGCACGGCGCGCAGTCGGTGTACGGCGTGACGCCCGACCTCTCCTGCTGGGGCAAGGCCATGGGCAACGGCTTCCCGATCGCCGCGCTCGCCGGCAAGCGCGAGTTCATGGAACTGGGCGGCCTGAACACCGACGCCGAGCGCGTCTTCCTGCTGTCCACGACGCACGGTCCGGAGTCGGTCTCGCTCACCGCCTTCCGCGCCGTCGCCCGGGCCTACCGGGAGGGCGATCCGGTGGGCGCGATGGAGCGGGCCGGGCGCCGCCTGGCCGACGGGGTGAACGCCGCCGCCGAGGCCGCGGGCGTCGGCGACGCGGTGCGGGCGATCGGCCGGCCCTCGTGCCTCGTCTTCACCACCCGCGATGCCGACGGCGCACCGTCGCAGGCGTATCGCACGCTGTTCCTGCAGGAGCTGCTGCGCCGCGGTGTGCTCGGGCAGTCCTTCGTGATCTCCGCCGCGCACACCGACGCCGACGTCGATCACACCGTCGACGCCGTCGCGCAGGCGCTCGTGCCCTACCGGAAGGCGTTGGAGGCGGGCACCGTCGACGGGCTGCTGCAGGGCCGTCCCGTGGCGCCCGCGCTGCGGCGGACCGCCGCGCCGCGGCGGCTGCGCGGCGCCTGACCCGTCAGCGCAGGTGGGTGAGCAGGCGGGCGTCGGTCCAGCCGCCCACAGGAGGCGCCCAGCCCTCGTCGACGAAACCGGCCGCGACCAGCCGCTCCACGACGGGGTGACCGGCGGGCACGGTGACCGAGACCCGGCGCAGATGCTCGTCCTCGCTCAGCCGGTGGCGGGCGTAGGCGGCGAGCGGCTCCGCGGCCCGGGGGTCCGGCGGCGTGCCGAGGGGCGTGACGTGCACGTCGATCGTCCCGGTGCCCAGGTCGACCCGGCCGATCGCGCGATCCACCCGCCCGTCCGGATGCGTCACGACGATCCCCGTCAGGCCGCCCGAGAGCAGGGCACGCCGGGCGTCGGCGCGCGGCACGCCGGCGAGAACGGCCGCCGCGAGCGTCTCGTCCGGGCCGGCCGGGGTGATCTCCGAGCCCTCCGCGGCGATCCGGAACTCCTTACCGGGCACGGCATCCGGACGCCGGATCGCGTCGCGGAGGGCGGCGCGGCCGCGCCGCGCGGCGAGGTGCAGCACGGCGAGGGACAGGGGCAGCAGGGAGCGGTTCTCGGGGCTGGTCACGCCGATAGACTATGTCTGTGATCGCACAAACGCACGTGCTCGTCGTCGGCCCCGCCGCGCCCGGGCCGTCCAGCCGCGGCGGCATCGCCACGGTGGTCGGCCACATGGCGGCGCAACCGGACCCGTCGATCGACGTGCGGCTGGTGACCACGTACATCGACGGCACCGTCGGACGGCGGCTGCGGGCGGGGCTGGCCGGCATGGCGCGGGGCGTGCTCGCGGTGCTGCGCGGCCGCGTCGACGTCGTGCACGTGCACCTCTCGCACGGCGGCAGCGTGGTCCGGAAGGCGCCGGTGCTCTGGGCCGCGCGCGTGCGCGGCGTACCCGCCGTGGTGCACGGGCACAGCTTCGACTTCGGCGGCTGGGTCGCGGGGCTGCCCGCCCCCGCCCGTCCGCTCGTGCGGGCCGCGCTGCCCGCCGATCGGTGGCTCGTGCTCGGCACCGGGCTGGCCGAGGAGTACGCGGCCGCGATGGCGCTGCCGCGCGGCGCGGTGGAGGTGCTCTACAACCCCGTGCCCCCGGTCCCGGATCACGGGGACGACGGTGCCCCGGTCGACGGCGTCGTCCGGGCGGTCGCGCTCGGCCGCCTCGGCGTCCGGAAGGGCAGCTACGACCTCGTCGCGGCGGTGGCCGCGCTGCCGCCCGCGGTGCGCGCTCGGCTGCACCTGACCCTCGCGGGCGACGGCGAGGTGGACGAGGTGCGCGCCGCCGTCGCGGCCGCCGACGTCGGCGACGCGGTGACGGTGAGCGGCTGGGTCGACCCCGCGGGGCGCGATGCGCTGCTCGCCACCGCACAGGTCTTCGCGCTGCCGAGCTACGACGAGGGCCTGCCCATGGCCCTCCTGGAGGCGATGGCCGCGGGCCTCGCGCCGCTGACCACCCCCGTCGGCGCCATCCCCGACGCGATCACCGACGGCGTGGACGGCGTCCTGGTACCGCCGGGCGACGTGCCCGCGCTCGCCGGTGCGCTCGCGCGATTGGTCGAGGATCCCGCACTGCGGGAGACGATCTCGACCGGGGCCCGCCGGCGTGCCGGGGATTTCGCGATCGCCCCCTGGCACGCGCGGCTCGCGACGTTGTGGACGGAACTCGCGCGACCGCGTCCGTAACCCGCACCGACCGGTGAGCCGCGGGCTATCCGCGCGAGAGGTGCTCGGGCTTCTCGATGATCGCCGACTGGGACTGCTTGCGGGACAGTCCCGGCGCGGGGAACCAGACGTCCGGGCCCGGGGCGTCGTAGGCCCACAGCGGCCCGTGGAAGGCCGAGGACGTGCCGAAGTAGGTGACCGACAAGCCGTAGGTGTCGGCGAGCGAGTACCAGCGGTCACCGAGCAGGTTCCACTGCTCCGCGTTCGCCGCGGACTGGCCGGGGCCGTACCAGCCGACCTCGCCGACGGAGCAGCTCACCGCGCTGCGCCGGCACCATTCGCCGAAATCCCGCAGCCGGCCGATGAATCCCCGCTCGTAGCCCCGGTCGACCCAGGGCTTGCCCGCGTCGCGGACGTAGTCCTCGTCGAGCTTCGCGGCGTCGAAGACCTCGCCCTCGCTGCTGTTGCGCGCCGGGTACATGTGCTGCGAGTAGACGATGCGCCACAGCGGATCGTCCACCCAGCCGCCGGACGGATCCGTGTAGAGGAAGTCCGTGTACGGCGAGCAGCACAGCCCCTCCACCCAGATCGTCTTCCGATCGCCGTTCTCGCGGAGCGCCCGGACGACCGAATTCACGTGCCGCTGGTAGACGGAGTACGCCGGCTTGTCCGGCGCCTGCAGGTCCCGGCGGGTGGGATGGCTGAACCGCGTGGGCTCGTTGAACAGGTCGTAAGCGATCACCGCGGGATCGTCCCGGAACGCGTCCGAGAAGGTCCGCCACACCCGGTCCGTCTGATCCGTGCTCAGCCCCGCGCCGCAGACGAGCGGCGCCGATGTCGTCTTCGGCTTGCGCCATTCGCACCCGGAGTGCAGCGTGAGCACCACGCGCAGGCCCGCCGCTTTGATCTTGCCCACCTCCGAGCGCACTGCGTTCCAGTACGCCGGGTGGAAGTCCTCCTCGCCCGTGTCCAGATCCGGTTGCAGGAAGTTCCAGTCGACGGGGAGGCGGATCAGGCGGTGGCCGAGCTGCTGCAACCGCACGTAGGTCGAGAGCGGCTCCCCGGTCCCCGTGACCGTCGGGTGGTCGTAGATCGTGACCGCCTGCGTCAGGAGGGTGGCGATGTTGATGCCCCGCAGGCCGTCCGTCGACTGCTCGGGCGCCGCCGACCGCGGCACGGCGACGGTCGCGGCCAGGAGGGCGCAGACGAGGAGGACGACGACGGCGGTACGGCGGATCGCACTCATTCCTTCACCCCCGCAACACCACCCGGCCGGGCGCACAACGTACTGGGCCGTCCGGCCACCATGCAGTCTACTGCAGTCGCAAAGGACGGTGGTAGCCTGCCTTCGTGTCGCAAGAAGTGCGCATCCTCGGCGTCGAATTCGACGATCTCCCGCTCGAGTCCGCGGTGTCCCGCCTGCAGGCGGCCGCGCGTGGACCTGCGGGCAGCACCGTCGTCTTCCCCAACGCCGCGACGCTCAACGTGGCCGCGCGATCGGACGAGTACCGGGACGTCCTCAACGCGTCGACCTTCGTCTTCGGTGACGGCACGGGCGTGCGTTGGGCGGCACGCATGCGCGGAGTCCAGCTGCGCGCCAACCTCAACGGCACCGACGTGATCCCCGCCCTGCTGGAGGCGAGCCCCGGCCTGCGGGTGTACCTGCTGGGCGGGACCGAGGACGTCAACGCCGCCGCCGCGGCCGCCGCCGAGCGGCGCTTTCCCGTCGAGGTCGCGGGTCGGCACCACGGCTACTTCGACCTGTCGGACGGCGCGGAGGTCCTGGCCGCGATCGACGCCGCCGCGCCCGACGTGCTGTTGGTCGGCTTCGGGAACCCGCTGCAGGAGGAGTGGATCGAGCGGAACCGCTCCGCGCTGCGCGTCCCGCTCACCGCCGGCGTGGGCGGTCTCTTCGGCTTCTGGGCGGGCACCCGCACCCGGGCGCCCGGACTGGCCCGGCGGCTGGGCGTCGAATGGGTGGACATCCTGGTGCGGGAGCCCCACAAGGCCGGGCGGTACCTGCTGGGCAACCCCGCGTTCCTGCTCCGCGCGGTGCGTGCCCGCGCGGCCGATCGCCGGCACTGACCGGCCCGGAACCGGGGACACGGCTCACGCGCGGATCGCGACGAGGGACTTCACCAGGCCCGCGAACCGCTCGAACCAGACCTCCGAGTCGGGGAAGTACCGCCGCATCTGTGAGATGCCAACTAGATCGATCTCGTCGACCTGGTCCTGCGCCTCGGCGCGGGTGTGGGTGCGGACGTGGCCGCGGTTCCAGCGCAACGAGATCTGCGTCCGGGCCTCGTAGGGCAGCCACTGCATGCCGGGGAACAGCCAGTGCGGCTCGACCGGGAAGTACCGGTAGGGCGTCTGCACCCAGTGCCGGTCCGCGAGCGCGTGCACGTTGTCGGCCAGGCGCTGCCGCTGGACGTGCCCGCCGACGTGCTCCAGCAGCGAGTTCGAGAAGACCAGGTCGAACCGGTCCGCCGCGATCGCCGCCGGGAGCGTGCAGGCGTCGCCCTGCACGGCCACGATGTCGGGCGACCACGACTGAAGGTCCATCAGGTTCACGGTGGTCACCGAGGCGGGTCGTTCCGGGGCGAGCCGCCACGAGTCGGGGGTGCCGCCCAGGTCGAGCACCCGCATCTCCGCGAAGTCCGGGAACCGCCGCAGCAGCTCGTCCCACCGCCGGGCCCGGGCCCGCCCCGAGAGCGACCGCTCCGAGTCCACCCCGGTCACCGAGTCACGAAGCCAATCCGCCATGTCCGTCTCCTTCGAGCTCACCCGCACCGCGGGTCCGATGAGTGGTCCTGTGCGGGGGCGCGTTCCGCTCCCCCGCCGCACGCGACAACTCCGCGCCGAGCGCGTCCGTCGAGACCGCCGCCGTGTGTGCGCGCAGGTAGTGCGCGTGCGCGGCCCGGCCGCGGCGCTCGGCCTCCGCGGGATCCGCGAGGCGGTCGAAGGCGCGAGCCAGGCCCGCCACGTCGTCCACGCCGATCGGGTCCTCGCCGGACGGCTGGAACTCGGGAAGCGCGCCCTCGGGGGAGACGATCGGCGTCACCCCGAGCTGCATCGCGAGCACCTGGACTCCGCTCTGCGTCGCGCGCCGGTAGTGCACCACCGAGCCCTTGGCCCGGGCCATCGGCTCGAGCACGTCGGCGTACGAGTACGTGCCCCGCCGCCAGCGCACGGCCGGGGGCAGATCCGGGGAGAGGTCACCGTCGCCGATGAGGACCAGCTCGTCGCCGCGCCACCCCGGCCCGGCGACGTGCCGCTCCCACGCCGCGAGAGTGACGCCGAGGTTCTTGTACTCCGAGAGGCGCCCGAACACCACGAAGTCGCGGCGTCCCCCGGCTCCGACGAACGGCGGCACCCGCGCCTCGTCGAGGTCGCTGGCGAGCGGCGCCACCGCGGACGCGCCGATCCGGCAGCCGACGTACTCGCTGAACGCGACCGTTCCCGCCGCTGATTCCGCCCACCGGCCGAAGAGCCGACGCTCCCACGCGGGAAAGACCTCGTCGGCGCCGTGCGGCCGGTCGTCGTGGATGAGGTTCACGCGCGGCGCGCCGCCGGTGAGCAGCATCCACCGCGGGTCGCGCACCAGTTCGGTCACCACCACGTCGGGCGCGAAGGACCGCGCAGCCCGCAGCTCCCGCGCGAAGCCGGGCCACGTCGAGGCGGTGCGGGGCCGCGCGTCGAGCACCCGCTCGTAGGACCGCGCACCGTCGGACTCCGGGTGCTGGTCCGTGGTCACCAGGACCACCTCCCACCCGGCGTCCTGGAGCTGTTCGCAGTACACCCGGGCCAGGGGGCGCATCCAGGGCGAGAGCCAGAGCACGCGCCCCGTCACCGGAGGACTCCGGCGAAGGCGGCCTCGTAGCCGTCGGCCATGGCCTCGATCGAGTAGTTCGCCCGCATCCGCTCGAAGCCCCGATCGCCCAGGGCCGGCCACGCCTCGGGGTGCGCGAGCAAGTCGGTCATCGCGGCGCGCCAACCGTCGACGGTGACGTCCTCGACGAGGCGCCCGGCCTCGCCGTGGGCGAGCATCTCCGGGACCGCGCCGGTACCGGACGCGACCACCGGGACACCCCGGGCCATGGCCTCGAGGATCACCAGCGGGAAGGCCTCGTCGCGACTCGGCACGCACAGCAGGTCCGCGTCGGCGAGCGCGGTGTCGGGGCCCGGGACCCAGCCTCGCCAGTGCACCCGATCCCGTACCGCGGGGGGCGTGAGCGGTTCGAGCCGCTCACGGTCCGGGCCGTCGCCGTAGATCGACAGCTCCCACGGCACGTCGATCCCCGCCAGGGCCTCCACCAGCAGCTGCGGGTTCTTCCACTCGACGATGCGGCTGAGCATCACGAGGTGCGGCGGTCGGCCCGCGGCGCGGACGGGCCGGGAGGGCGGCGCGGAGTCGAGCTCGGTCGCCGAGACGATGCCGTTCGGCGCGGTGAAGACCGGTTTACCCAGGTCCTGGAACTGGGAACCCACATCCCAGTGGCCGGGGGCGAGTCCGACGAAGCCGTCGGCACGGCGCATCGCGCGGGCCAGCGGCGCCGAGAACGTCGTGCCGTTCGGTCCGAACCACGAATGCGCGGCCACCAGCCACCGTCGGTCCTTCGAGCCCGCTCGCCACAGCGACGCGAACCCCGTCTCGGTGTTCGTCGTGGCGCTGATCAGGATCTGCGGACCGTCCACCGGGTCCAGCGCCGGAGCCCACCAGGGCTGGCGGACCACACGCACCGAGTGCGGGATCTCGGCCACGATGGGGCCGAAGCGCTGCATGCAGGCGATGGTCACGGGATAACCGCGACGATCCAGCTCCGCCGCGAGCAGCGCGTGCTGCCGCTCCGCGCCGCCGTACACCAGCCGGTTGGTCGTGATCACGATCGCCGGCTTCGCCGTCCGCCGTGCGGTCGCCTTCGCACGGCGCGTCGACCGCTGCAGTCGGTCGAGCAGAGCAGTGCCCGCCAGGTACGTATCGGCGGCACGAACGCCGCGGTCGTGCTCGAGGTTCAGGGCGATGTTCGCGCGCAGCAGGTCGGTCGAGCGGCGCCCGGCCTTCGCGTCATCGGCGACGGTGCCGTGGCCGGCGTGCTCGACTCCCGCATCGTCGGTCAGCACCAACCGCCAGCCCGCGCGCCGGGCGCGCCACTGCCAGTCGGACTCCTCGCCGTAGAGGAAGAACTCCTCGTCGAACGGCCCGAGCGCCTCCCACGCGTCGCGCTGGATCGCGAGGCAGGCGCCCGTCAGGTAGCCCTCCACCTCGCCGGGCGCCTCCCCGTACAGGTCCGACAACGGAGTCCCCCGCAACCGTGCGGCGTAGCCCGCGTAGGAGGTCAGCGCGCGGACCGTGCCCCGCCGACGGTGCGCGACGTCCCAATCGCGTCCGTCGCTCGCGGAAAGTGCTGAATCCTGAATTCTTGGAGCAGCGGCGGCGACGCCCGGCGAGCGCAACGCCGCTCGCGTCACGGCCAGATCCCCGAGCAGCAGCGCATCGGGATTGAGCAGCAGCAGGTCGGCCTCCGGCGCGAGCGCGGCGAGCCGGTTGACCCCCGCGGCGAAGCCCCTGTTCGTTCCGTCGGTGTACCACTCGACGTCCGGGAACGCGGCGTGGAGCTCGGCGATCCCCGGCCAGTCCGGTCCGGAATTATCCCAGATCAGGGTGCGGATACCCGGGAGGTGCAGTGCCACCGACTCGAGGCACGCCCGCAGATCCACCGGATTCCGGTAGGCGACGACGAGGACGACGAGCGGGTGCTCCCCCGCTTCGGCGGGCGGCGGCGCCGATCCCAGACCGCCGCGCAGGTACGCACGATCCAGTTCGCTCGGCACGAACATCTCCTCACGCGTCATCGGGCGCTATCAGCTTCGTCATACTATACGCAATGACAACGCATGACGTTTCGTCATCGCATCATCGCGGCCACATCGCTCCGCGGGACGAGAGGACGGCCATGGAGGCACCGGGGGGATCACATCGACGACAGCATCCTCGCCAAGTGCCCGGCCATGACGTCGGTCGTGAACCGCTCCCGCGCTCGGGCCGCGGCCGCGCGGCCCATCTCGGTCCGCGCGGCCTCGTCAGTGAGCAACTCCCCGACGGCCGCGGCGAGCGCCTCGGGATCCTCCGGGGGCACGAGCAGGCCGGTCACGCCGTGCTCGACGTAGTCCGCGACGCCGGGATTGTCGGTGACCACGACGGGTCGGCCGCTGGCCATCGCCTCCAGCACCACCGTGAGCCCGGAGCCGGTGACGGTAGGATGGAGCGCAATCGCAACAACGGACGCCCGGGCGTAGAGGTCGCGGATCCGTCCGTCCAACCGCTCGGTGTGCACCGTGACCAGGCCCTCCGGAGCGTCGAAGGGCAGACCGGAGGCCAGCTCGAGATGGGTGTCCGGACGCTGCGCACGCACCTTCGCCAGTGCACGGATCAGCGTCGCGTGGTCCCGGAACCGGTCCTCCCCGGCGCTCACCACGAGCCCCGGAGTACCCGGACCCGGTTGTCGGACGTAGAAATCGGTATCGATTCCCAGGGGGATGAACTGCGTACGGGAAGCGGCAAGCCCCCACTCCCGCTGGAGCACGGGCAGCACGGCCGAGCACTGGGCCCACACCGCACCGGCACGCGGCAGCGCCCGCGCCGCGAGCTCGCCGTGCACACGGCCCGCGTTCGCGCGGGTCGTCAGCCAGCCGATCCCGGCGGCGACCGGCGTCCGGCCGGTGAGCAGCGCCGGGACTCCGGTGCGCTCGTCGTAGGACAGGATCGCGTCGGCGCCGTGCGCGCCCACGCCGAGCACCCGCTCGACGAATTCGTAGCCGTCGGTGCGGTGCCGTACCGAACGGGCGACCCGGTCCTCGATCCTGCCCCGGAGCCCGCACGCGGGTTGCGCCGAAGCGAACGTGACGCGCATGCCGTGGTCCTCGAGTCGATGGAGCCCGTACGGTGACCGATCCGGAACGTCGCCCTCGGCGTGCCGACGAGCCCACTCCGTCGCCGTCAATCCCCCAGCAAGAGGCACCGTCACCCGCACCGAACAGTCCTTTCGATTCGGCGGCTCCCCGGTCCGAGTCCCATGTCTCGACACCGCCCGATGATGAGACTATCGAGTCGCAAACAGATAATCACCGCGGACGGGCATCCCCGCGGCTCATCGCCCGAGCCTTCGGCCTCCAGTTGGCGGCGCGGATCGTCGGCCTCGTCGCCTCGCTCGCGACGATGGCGATCACCACGACCCACCTCGGCCTGATCTCGTACGGCCACCTGACCGCCGCCATCGTCTTCATCGGCCTGTGGACCAGCCTCACCGAACTCGGCATCGGGGCGGTCGTGGTCCGGCGCGTCACCTCCGGTGCCGGTGACCTGCGGCAACTCATCCGCGTCAACGTCGGCCTGTCGCTCGCGTACTGCGTGCCGCTCTCAGCGGCGGCGGTGATCACCGGCGCGCTGATCTACCGCGACACCGCCGAGGTACCGATGATGATCGCGATCATCGCCGGCGGCCTTGCGCTGACCACCCTGGCGTCCTGCTTCCAACCGCTGTTCATGACCAATGTGCGGTTCGGTGCGGTCGCCGTGTCGGACGTCGGCGGGCGCGCGCTCTCCCTCGTGGGCACGATCGTGCTGGTCCGGATCGACGCCGACCTGGTGTGGTTCGCCGCGGTCCAGCTGGTCCCGCCGCTGGTCATGCTGATCATCCAGGGCTTCGTGGCGCACCGCGCCGTCGGCATCCGGCCCGTCTTCTCGGCGCGGCAGAGCTGGGACCTGGTCCGGGAGAGCCTGCCGCAGACCGGCGTGCTGATCATCGCGGCTCTGTACTGGCGGGCCGACGCCTTCCTCCTCAGCGTGCTGAGCACGCCGCAGCAGACCGGCGCCTACGGCCTCGCGTATCAGATCACGTCGAACGCGACCGTGATCTCCGCCGTCTTCCTCGCCTCCTCGCTGTCCACGATGACGAATCTGTTCGCGACCGATAAGGAGCGCTTCGCCGCATTCGTGCAACGCAGCGCGGAGGCCCTGATCTTCGTCGGTGCGCCGATCGCGCTCGTCGGCGGCGTCCTCTCGCCGAGCATCATCGGCCTGCTCAGCACGGCGGAGTTCGTCGAGGTCGGCGGCCGGACGCTGAGCCTGCTGTTCATCGCAGTCTCGGTCACCTTCGTCACGGCCGTCCTCAGTCAGGGCCTGTTCGCGGCGCACGACCAGGTCTTCCTGCTGCGCCTCAACGTGGTGAACCTGATCGGCAACATCGCCCTGAACGTGATCCTGATCCCGTTCTACGGCGCGATCGGGGCCGCCGCCGCGCTCATCATCAGCGAGGTCATCGGCATGGTGGTCGCCGGATGGCGGCTGCGCTCCCGCGCGCCGTTCCGTCCGCCGTGGCAGTACCTGTTCCGGCTCGCGGTGCCGCTGGGCGTGGCGGTGATCGTCGCGATCGTGCTGCGCCATCAGTTCGTCCTGATCCCGCTCCTCGCATCCGCCGGCGCCTATCTCCTCACCAGCGCGATCGCGGGTCCGATCCGACTGTCGGCCCTGATCGGCATGGCCTCGCGCTCGCCCGAGCGGGAGTCGGAGTGATCCAGACCGCAGAAGTACACTCCAGCGAACCTGCGTAGTACAGTCAATGCTCGGAACACTGCAATTGCAACTGCGCTAGGGAGTCCCCGTAAATGAACGTCGCTGGTTTCCTGCGCTGGGCGCTCACCAAACCCGCCATCATCGTGCTGGTGCTGCTGGCCGGCATCACGGGCGGAGTCATCGGGTGGAAGTCGACCACGACCCACTTCGAGACCTCCGCGGCCGTGCTCGTGATCGGGCCTGGTGCGGGTAGCCGCAACGCGATGGACAACCCGTTCACCGGTCTCAACAGCGGTGCCGCCCAGATGGCGCACGTGCTGACGACCGTCGCGCAGTCCGCCGGGGGCCGCGCGGCCCTCGAGAAGAGCGGCTCCTCCCCCGACGTGGTGATGCTCGCGAGCGCCGGCGACGGCAACTCGACGCAGATCTCCCCGCTCATCACTTTCACCGTGAGCGCCCCCGAGGCCTGGCGATCCGAGGCCGGCGCCAACGCCCTCATCGAGTTCTGGCGCACCGAGCTCCGGAAGATGCAGGTCGAGGCCGGCGTCGTCGGCGACTCCTACGCGGACCTGCGGGTTCCCGTCGCGCCGACGCCGGGCGAGGAGGTCGGCGGCAACCCCCTGCGCGCCGCCATGGGCCTGGCCATGGGAGCGGCGCTCGCCACCCTGACCCTCTGCCTCATCGCCGCGGCCGCCTGGGAGGCGTTCCGGGCGCGCCGCCGCAAGGGCTCGGGTGACGCCTCCCGCACCGTCCCGATCCCCGTGCAGACGCAGACGACGCCCGCGACGCCCGAGGAGCTCACCGCCGAGTCGGCCGCGCTGGCCGGGATCGTGCCCGCGGCGCCCGAGTTCGGCGCCGAACCGGACGGCGGCGCACCGTCGCGCACCGTGCCCGCGGCGATCCCGATCCGCCCGCCGGGCGACGCGGCCCGCCGCGCGATGACCCGCTGGCGCGACCGCGTGGAGGAGGTCCCGGAGGAGTCCGAGATCCCGCTCCCGGACCTCGACGACACCGCAGCCGGCGACACCGGCGACCGGGTTCAGAACGCCTGATGGCCACCGTCACCGACCGCGGCGCGCCATCGACGCGGGCCTGGTCGGTGCTGCGGACCCCCGGCCGCTCGACCACGAGCCCTCCCGACCTGCCGTTCGCCCTGTTCGTCGGCACCGCGTGCTTCTTCCTCCTCGGGATGCAGCAGACCTTCACCGTTCCCGGGACCTTCGGACTGAGCGTGGGCCAGACGCTGTTCGCCGGCGCCGGGATCACCTGGGTGTGCCTGAACATCACCGGCTTCTCCGGCCCGGTCCGGGACCGGGTCACCCTGTTCGCGGTGCTCGGCTACGTGACCACGTCGTTCCTCTCCTTCGGGGCCAGCCAGATGCGCGGCGTGCCCTACGTCGCCCAGGTGGCACTCGACCGGTACATCCTCGGCGACCTGTACCTCCTCGGCGCAGTGCTCTTCCTGCTCACGGTGCTGCGCTCGGTCGGCAGCCTGCGGATCGTGATCGGCGGGCTCGTGATCGGCGCCACCCTGTCCGCCTGGTTCGGCCTGGTCAAGGTGGCCACCGGCATCGACCTCGCCGCCTACTTCACGCTGCCGGGCCTCAACTTCCGGGACTACCAGATCGTCACCAACCTGATGCGTGAGGGCGTCGCGCGCCCGCAGGGCAGCGCCGGCCATCCGCTCGAGCTGAGCGCCATCCTCACCGTGATGACCCCGCTCGGGGTGGCGCTCGCGCTCGAGGCCAAGGCCCGCCGCGTGAACACCTACTGGCTGTGGACGGGATGCACGGTGATCCTCGTCGGCGGCGCCCTCGTCACGCTGTCGCGGTCCGCAGTCGTCGGCACGGCGGCGGCCGTCGCCGTCATGTGCTGGCGCTGGCCGATCACCCGCGTCGCAGCCGTCCTCGTCGCCGGCGGGACCGCGATCGGCCTGGGCCTGCTGTTCCAGCTGAAGTTCATCTCCGCGATGTTCGCGGTGTTCGCCGGCGCCTTCGGCGACGACTCGCTCCACTCCCGGGGCCGCGGGCTCGCCTACGCGAGCGAACACTTCTGGGAGCATCCGTGGCTCGGGCAGGGCGTGGGCGCCTACCCGGCGCTCAAGCAACCGGTGCTCGACAACCAGTACGTCTCCCGCCTGATGGAGGCCGGTGTCATCGGCTTCGCGACCTTCGTCGCGGCGCTCGTGGTGGGCCTGCTCCTGGCACTGCGCTCGTCGCGGTCGAAGAACCCGTCCATCGCCGAGCTCAGCGGCGGGATCGCGGGAGCCCTCGCCGCGGTGGCCGTGATCTCACTGATCCTGGACACGGCCGGATTCGTCCAGATCTGGTTCCTCACCTGGATCCTCATCGCCCTGGCCGGGGTGGCGAACAGCCTGCGCAAGGACGACGAGGCGGCGCGCGGCGCCGCGCCCGCACCGGCCGACGCGCCCGCGCGGGGCGACCTGCCCGCGCCGCGCCCCGCCGGCGTCTAGCGCGGGTCCACCGCCCCGTCGTCGCGGCCCGTGCGTTCCCGCCCCGTCAGCGCGGCCCGGCGGCGAGGGCGCGCATCGACGCGCGGACCTCGGGGGTGTTCTCCAGGACGCACATCATGTGGTCGGTCGGCTCCCCGTTGAAGATCCGGAAGTCGCGCCGCGTGCCGATGCGCTCCATCCCGAGCGCGGCGACGAGGTGCGCCGGACGCCCCTTGGTCTCCACACCGGGCGCGACGATGCGCTCGAGCCCGTACTCCGGGGCGAAGACCCGGTCGATCACGTTGGCGAGCCCCCAGGGAACGAGCGTTCCGGGCGAATCGGAGACCCACGCGGACAGCTCCCCGGCCCGGGTGACGGGGTCCACCCCGCAGAGACCGACCTCGCCGACCACGCGCGCCGGCTTTCCCGCGGCGTGCTCGACGATGACCAACGCGTACCGCGTCCGCCGCAGCGATCCGACGGCGGTATCGGCGAACCACTCCACCCACGCCATCGGGGAGTGGCACTCCTCCCAGGTGCGGTCCTGGCGCTTGAACGCCGGCGCCAGCCGGCGTTCGTTGGCCAGCCGGATGGTGCGCCACGACGCGTAGTCGGTGAGCCGCACCCGGCGCAGCTCGAACTCGCGGCCGTCGAAGACACCGCGTGCTCCGGCCCCGGACTTCCTTCTGGCCAGCACCGACGCGATCGGATTTTGCATTGCCGAATCCTATCCCGACACCGCGGCACGTAACGCCCGAACCCGACGTCACCCGCGCCCACCGGAACATCGAGGGACGGCGGAGGAAGCCCCGTGCGCAGCGGATAATCTGAGCGCACCATGACCACCCGCGCGTCGCTCCGCACCACGCTGACCGAGCTCGTCTCCGCGTGGTGGTTCGGCGGCCCCACGTACGACGAGCGGATCACCTACCTCCGCAACCGCTCGCTGCTGGGGCTCATCCGCGCCGCCGTGAGCATCTGCGCGTTCCTGCTCGGGCTGATGTCCATCGGACTCCTGATCAACATCGCGCCGCTCTCGACCCCGGTGCAGGTGCGGCTGGTGGTGTGCGCCTTCGTCGCCGCGTTCTGGGCCGTCCGGTGGCAGGTCGGCCCGCTGCCGGGGGCGCGGGAGGCGGCGGTCTTCGTCGCCACCTCGATCATCGCGATCTACGGCGCGTCCTCGGCGCAGCACGACCCGGTGGGCGTCGCCCTCGGCGTCGCGAGCCTCGCGATGATCGCCACGTTCGGCGCGCTGATCCTCACGACCCGGTGGTTCGTCGTGAGCATGGTGCTGGTCGCGGCGGCGATCGCCGCGACCGCGCCGCCCATCGCCGCCGTGCACGGCATGTTCAACGCCGGGCTCGCCTCGGCGATCCTGGCCGGCGCGACCATCGGCGTGCCCGGGACGATGCAGTTCGGCATGACCTTCTCCTGGCTGGACACCGCCGAGGCCGGCACCGACCCGCTGACCGGCATCCCCAACCGCCGGGGCCTCCGCACGCGCTGGACCACGTGGGCGATGCGACGGTCCCCGTCGGCGGAGCACGTCGGCGTCCTCGTCCTGGACCTCGACCACTTCAAGGAGATCAACGACGGGCGGGGCCACGCCGCCGGCGACGAGGTCCTGGTGCACGTGGCCCGCGTGCTGCGCGTCGAGGGCGCCGCGGACGACGCCGTCATCGCCCGGCTCGGCGGCGACGAGTTCGCGCTGCTCGTGATGGGCCGCAGCACGCAGGAGTGCCTCGACCTGGGCGACCGGATCCGCCGGGCCGTGGCCGGCGACGCCGGCGTGACCACCAGCATCGGGGTCGCCGTGGACGAGCATCCCGACGTCGACGCCTCCCTGCTCACGGCGCTGCTCGAGGACGCCGACCGGGGGATGTACGAGGCGAAGCGGACCCGGGACGCGGTGGTCCTGGCCTCCTGACCCGACGGTGCGGCACCGTCGGGCCCGGCGGTCCGTCAGTCGCGGACGAGGCCCGGCAGGCGCCGGGTCATGATCTCCTCGGCGTCGGCGACGACCTTGTCGACGACGGCGGCGACGGTGTCAACCTCCTCGACGAGGCCCTGCGTCTGGCCGGCCCACCACATCCCGTCCTCCATGCGGCCCTCGGTGAGGACGTTGGCGCGGCCCCGCGCGCCGGAGGCGAGCTCGGCGACGTCGTCGAAGCTCGCGCCGGGACGCTCGCCGATCTCGACGATCTGCTCGGAGATCGTGTTCCGCACGACGCGGGCGGTGTTGTGGAAGTTGCGGAAGACGAGCACGGTGTCGCGCTCGGAGTTGGCGACGATCTGATCCTTGACGTTCTGGTGGATCGGCGCCTCGACGGTCGCCATGAAGCGGGTGCCCATGTTCACCGCGTCGGCGCCGAGGGCGAGCGCCGCGGCGAGTCCGCTGCCGGTCGCGATACCGCCCGAGGCGATGACGGGGATGCTCAGCGCGCGCACCGCGGCGGGGATCAGGATGAGGCCGGGCACGTCGTCCTCGCCCGGGTGACCGGCGCATTCGAAGCCGTCGATGCTGATCACGTCGACGCCCTTGCGCTCCGCGGAGAGGGCGTGGCGCACGCTGGTGGCCTTGTGGATGACCTTGACGCCGGCGGCCTGGAAGTCGGGCAGGTGCGGCGCGGGGCTCGACCCCGCGGTCTCGACGATCTTGATGCCGGATTCGACGATCACCGCGCGGTACTCGTCGTAGGGGACGGGGTTGATCGTGGGCAGGATCGTCAGGTTCACGCCGAAGGGCTTGTCCGTGAGGTCCTGGGTGCGCTTGATCTCCGCGGCCAGGGCCTCGGGACTCGGCTGGGTCAGCGCGGTGAGGAAGCCCAGCGCGCCGGCGTTGGCGACGGCCGAGATGAGCGGGGCGGTGCCCAGGCCCGTCATGCCGCCGCAGACCACCGGGTGGTCGATGCCGAACATCTCCGTGATGCGTGTGCTGATCATGCTCGGTCGTGGTCCTCTCGATGGGGGCGGTGAACCCTCACAGTCTGGACGAAACGGGCGGCGCGCGCCATGGTACGGCGTCCCCCTCGCGCGCGGGTCCGACGGTGCGCGGGCACAACGGATCCGACGGTGTCGTCGGGCGCGGCTCAGGACTCGGCGGCGCGGGCGGCCGGCGACGTGGCGAGGTACGCGACGGCCTGCGCGGTCGACCCGATGGACGCGGGATCGAAGCTCGGCTTGAAGTAGACGAGCGTGAACTTGATGACGCTGCGGATCTTGGGCAGCAGGCCCTTGTGCGAGGCCTTGAGGTACTCCCACCACAGGCGCGGGTAGGAGTAGCTGAAGTGCGGGTCCTTGCGCAGCATGTAGCCCGACGAGCGGTGCAGGGTGAGCCCCAGGAAGAAGACGATGGTGAGCATCGCCCGCACGCGGTGCAGGTAGCCGGGGTCGAAATAGTTCGCCACGTCGTGTGCGACGGACCGGTGCTCGACCTCCTCGGCGCCGTGCCAGCGACAGATGTCGGCCATCACGGGGTTCACGTCGTACTCGTCCCAGGTGTTGTTCAGCGCGAACACCCCGAGGATGGCGGTGTAGTGCTCGATCCCGGCGATGAGCCAGAGCCGCTGCACCATGTCGTTGTACTGCGCGCGGTCCGACCGGTAGCGGCGCGGGGCGAGGATCTTGCGGAAGGTGTACTCCATCTGCCGCGCGAGCGGCTCGGTCTCGATGCCGCAGCGCCCGAGGTACTCCGACAGGGCCCGATCGTGGGACTCGGCGTGCATCGCCTCCTGGCCGATGAAGCCGCGCATGGTGCGGGCGAGGTTCTCGTCCTTCACGTACGGCAGCGCCTCGGTGTAGACCTCGCAGAACCACCGCTCGCCCTCGGGGAGGATCACGTGCAGGATGCTGCTGACGATGTCGCTGGCCACCGGCTGCCCGGGGATCCATTCCAGCGGGACGTCGTCCCAGTCGAATTCGACGTTGCGGGCGTGGATCTCCACGCCGACCGGTTCGACCGACGCCGCGTTCTTGCCGGCCTTGTTGCTGAGGGACACCATGCTCGACTCCAGCCTGTCGGAGAGATTCGTACAACGATGTAGGAACTGATCCGAAGTCTGGTGCGCCCTCAGTGATATGTCAAGCGTCGATTTCTATCACTTCGTCGGGGGCCCCGCGGTGAGGTCCGCCGAGTCGGCGAAGAGCAGGTCGCCGGCGGTCGTGAGGACGGCCCACCGTCGGGCGGGCTCGGCGATGCGCTCCCCGTCGTACTCGGTGGCGACGGGGGTGAAGTCGCCGAAGTCGTCGACGATGCGGCCCGCGGACTCGCGGTCCGAGCCGGCGAACGCGACGACCTCCGTGCCGACCTCGAGCGCGGGATCGACGGTCGCCGCGGTGCTCGCGGCCGCGTCCGTCGTGGCCTCGGGGTCGGGGGTGACGGTCTCGGTCTTCGACCTGCGCATGGCGTTCGTGCCTTCCCTGGGGGCTGCTCGGCCCGGGTGCGGAACCCGGGTCCGACGGTCCGCGGTGCTCCCCGCCGGCTGCTCGACGGAATATCGATCGTGCAGCTATCAGTCGCTGATGGCGATCTTGTGCGCGATCTTCGAGGAGAAGATAAGCACACTCCACGCGTTGGTGGAACCTCGTACACCAGCGGTCACGCGAAATCCCCCGAAATTCGTCCGAATTCGGACACCACCGCCCACCGGCGTTCCGCCCACGCTGCGATTGCGCAGGTCAGGGCGCCGGCACCTTGCGTTCGCGACGGGACCGTGATTGCCTGGCCCCAGCGCCGCATGCCGGCGCCGCGGTTCCTGTCCCGTCCGGGGAGCGCCACCACTCCCGTCAGGGCGGCCACGAGGCCGCATGTTCCGACGCATCCCCCTCCGCCCGCGCCGTCCACATCCCGTCGTGGGGCTGTGGCTCGTCTTCTTCGTCAACGGCGCCGTGCTGTCCAGCTGGGCGCCGCGGATCCCCGAGGTCAAGGACCGGCTCGCCCTCTCCGACGCCGCGCTCGGTGCCGCGCTGTTCGGCGTCGCCGCGGGCTCCCTGCCCGCGCTGCTCCTGACCGACCGGCTCCTGCGCCGCGTCGACGGCCGCCTCGTCTGCCTGGCCTCCGGGGCCGCCTTCGCCACGGGGCTCCCGGCGATCGCCGCGACGACGGGGCCGGTCGGCCTGGGCCTGGTGCTCGCTGCGCTCGGCGCGGCGTCCGGCGTCCTCGACGTCGCGATGAACACCGCCGGCATCGAGTACCAGCGGCGACGCGCGGGCGTGCCCGTCATCGCGCGCCTGCACGGGGGCTACAGCCTCGGCGTGCTGTGCGGCGCGGCGGGCGGCGCCGCGGCCGCGGCCGCCGGGGTCACCGTGGCCGGGCAGTTCACCGCCGTCGCCGGCGTCCTCCTCGTACTGCTCGCCGCCGCCGGCCGGCACGTCCCGCGGTCCGCCGCGCGCGGCACCGTCGGGACGGCCAGCGTCGGGACGGGCAACGTCGGGACGGACACCGGCGGTCCCGGCGCAGCGCCGCGCACGCCCCTGGTGCGGGCGATCACGCCGGCCGTCGCGGCGGTGGCGGTCGCGGGGCTGCTGCTCGAGGGCATGCTCGCGGACTGGTCGGCGCTGCTCGTCGCGCGGGATCACGGCGCGGGGAACGCCATCGGGGCGACGGTCGTCGTCGCGTTCAGCCTGGCCATGTTCGTCTCCCGCTCGGCGGGCGACCGGATCGTCCCGCTGCTCGGGGCGCGGCGCTGTCTCCTGCTCGCGGCGCTCGGCGGGAGCGCGGGCACCGCCGTCGGGCTGGTCGCTCCGGGGTGGATCGCGACGTACGCCGGCGTGGTGGTCGTCGGCCTGTTCCTCGGGCCGGTGTTCCCGCTCGCGATCGACGCCGCGGCGGCGCGGTCGCCGGGCTCCGCGGCGCGCGCCACGGCCGCGGTGAGCGCCGTCGGCTACCTCGCCCACCTGGGCGGGCCGCCCCTCGTCGGGGTCCTCGCGCGGCCCCTCGGGCTGCCCGGGGCCGTCGCTCTGCTGGGGGCCGCCGCGGGCGCGGCGCTCGCCGCCGGGGCCTTCCGCCCCGCCCGTCCCGCCGACTCCCCGTGAGCGGCGCCGGAATGCGCGATGATCGACGGGGCTGTCCGGCTTGTGCGCACGCAACCGGGCCCGCGTGGACGACGGAGGCGACGATGAAGGCTCGATGGATGCTCCTGCCCGTGCTGGGCGCTGCGGGCACCGCCGCGGGATCGGCCGCGGATCGCATCCGCGCCCTGCGCGGCGTGGCGCCCGGGCTGCGGCACCCCGCCGCCGCGATGATCCCCTCGATCGGGCCCGTCTCGCTCAAGGCGGTCCGGGCGGCGCGCGGACCGTCGGGCATGCCGACGCGGGGCGGCGTCACCGTCACGCGGCACGACGTCGACAGTGGGCAGGATGTGTACGTCTACACGCCCGCGGCGCCGAACGGCGGTGCGCTGCTGTGGATCCACGGCGGCGGCACGATCATCGGCGCGCCCGAGATCGACCACCAGCGGTGCGTGCGGATGGCGCGGGACACCGGCGCGATCGTGGTGAGCACGCGGTACCGGCTGGCGCCCGAGCACCCGTTCCCCGCCGGGCACGACGACTGCTTCGCGGCGCTGCGGTGGCTGCACGACGGTGCCGCCGAGCGCGGGATCGATGCCGCACGGATCGGCGTCGGCGGGGCCAGCGCGGGCGGCGGACTCGCGGCGGGTGTGGTGCAGCGCGCCGTCGACGAGGGCCTGCCCGTCGCCTTCCAGCTGCTGGTCTACCCGATGCTCGACGACCGCACCCCGACTCGCCCGGCCGATCGCCGCGGCGCGCTCGTGTGGACGCGGCGCTCCAACGCCTTCGCCTGGGACGCCTATCTCGGCGCCGGGCACGCCGAACGGGAGGTGCCCGCCTACGCCGCGCCGGCGCGCCGCACCGACCTCGCCGGCCTGCCACCCGCGTGGATCGGCGTCGGCGACCTGGACCTCTTCCACGACGAGGACGTCGACTACGCGCGCCGGCTGGAGGCCGCCGGGGTTCCCGTCGAACTCCTCGTGGAGCCGGGGATGTACCACGCCGCGGACATCCTGGCCGCCCGCGCGACGTCGATGCGGGCCTTCACCCGCGCCGCGATCGGCTCCGCCGGAACGCATCTCGCGCCGCGCGGGTAGGCCCTTCGCGCTACTCGTGCACGACGGTCTTCGTCGCCTCGCCGTGGACGTGCTCGGCGACGATGCGATCCGCCCGGTCCAGGGGCCCGGTGTGCGTGATGACGTCCTGCGGGCGCAGAGCGCCGGTGCGCAGCAGCTCGAGGACCGCGGGGATGTGGGCCCGCGCGTGCGAGCGGCCCAGCTCGTAGCGGACGTTGCGGCCGTACATCAGCGCGGTCGGGATCGGACTCGACCGGCTCAGGCTCGACAGGGAGACGCAGGTGCCGTCGGGCGCGGTGCGCCGGATCGCGAGCCCGGCGCCCCGGCGGTCGCCGGTGCTGTCCACCACCAGGTCCGCCGGCGGGAGCGAGCGCACCGCGGAGGGTTCGTGGGCGAGCAGGCCCAGGCCGGCGGCGTGCCGGCGGACGTGCGCGCGGCGATCGATGAGGTGCACCCGGCGGGCGCCGAGCGCGAGGGCGGTGAGGCCGGCGTACAGCGCGACGCTGGCGCTGATCGGCGGCCGCCGCCCGATCTCGCTGAGGATCAGGACGTCGGCGTCGGGATCGCGGGCGAGCAGGCCCGGCAGGTGCGGCGCGACACCGCGGTAGCAGTCGACGACGTTGTCCGCCACGGAGGCCGCGGCGACCGGGTCGACACCGTCGGGCAGCGGGACCAGCATGCCGTCCGCGAACGGGACCGTCAGCAGGTCCGAGAGCGCGCCGCCCCAGTGGCCGCCGACGACGCCGAAGCCGTACATCGAGATCGGCGGGACGCGAAGGCAGTTCGCCGTGAGGCCCGCCGCGCAGGACCGGCAGGCGCCGCAGCTGATCTGGAAGGGCACGACGACGCGGTCGCCGGGCCGCACCGTCGTGACGCCCTCGCCGACGTCGACGACCTCCGCGACGCATTCGTGGCCGAAGTGGAAGGGCAGCGGGAAGGGCGTGCTCCCCAGCGCCATCGCCCGATCGAGGTCGCAGCTGGCGACCGCGATGGGACGGACGACCGCAGCGCCGGGCCCGGGCGGGGGTGGCGCCGGGACGTCGCGCCACCGCATGCGCCCGCCGGGCGAGGCGACGAGGGCCCGCATCGTCGGTCCTCCGCCCCGACGGTGCCGGATTCGGTCCGCAGCGGCGGACCGCAACCTCGTGAGGCGTTCCGCGGCACCGCGTTCCAGTGCCACGCGCGCGGCGGGGATCGCGGTCCCGGCGGTCGCGACCCCGGCGAGATGGCGCGCCGCGCCGCGCGGACGGTGCCGCGGGCCGGCGGGATAGAGGTAGGCGTGCGCCGCCGCGGCGGGGACCGCGGCCGACGGGGCCCGCTCGCTCACGCCCGTCCCCCGCGCCGCGCGGCACGCGCCAACAGGCGGGGGATGGTGACCAGGTGGAACGGGAGCACGACGGCCCAGACGAGTCGCGCCGCCGGTTTCGCGAACTCGACCGTCGTGGACCACGAGACCAGCTCGCCGTCGACCTGCACCACGTTCCGCGCGGCGATCAGGCCCGAGTCCTGCTCCAAGACCAGGAGGTCGCCCTCGTCGGCGCGGATGCGCCAGCCGAGGACGTGCCCGGGTCCGGTCCGCGGGCGCGACCGGAGCCGCAGGACGGTGCGCCAGCCGAGGAGCAGCACCGTCGGCATCGGGGCGGGGGCGTCCTCGAAGACGGAGCGCGCCCACTGCTGCGCCGTGCGATCGTCGCCGGGGCGTCGCGCGACGGCGAACGTGTAGGTCGCATCGGCGCCGGCGACCCCGGCCGACCGGGTTCGCGCGGGCGGTTCCGCGCGTCGTGCCACCGTGTCTGCCATCGCGCACTTCCTTCGTCGCGGCGAGCCGGATACCGGAGTCTCGATACGTCTCGTAACATACTGACGCGACGGTATGTGGTCAAGGTCACCGTCGGGGCGAGAGCTGGGAGGCGGGCGCGTGGACGGTAAGGCATCGGAGCCGGCCGCGTCGAGGCCGGAACGGCGGACGCAGGCGCAGCGACGGGAGGCGACCCGCGCCGCCCTGATCGACGCCGCCCTCGACGTCTTCGCGCGGAGCGGCTTCCACGCGGCCTCGCTCGACGAGATCGCCGCCGCGGCCGGGATGTCCAAGGGCGCGCTCTATTACAACTTCGCGTCGAAGGAGGAGCTGTTCCTGGCGCTGCTGGAGGACCGGTTCCAGCGCATCCTCGACACCGTCCGCGCGAACGCCGACGGTGCGCAATCGGCGGCGCACCTCTTCGTCTCCGCGATCGAGGACATCCCCGGCTGGCTGCCGCTCTACCTCGAGTTCCTCGCCTACGCCGCGCGCACGCCGCGCGTCGCCGAGGAGTACGCGCGACGGTTCCTCCGCGACTCCCGGCGACAGGTGGCCGAGACCCTCGAGCAGTTCTCCGCCGACCTCGCCGTCGACCTCCCGCGCCCCGCCGCCGAGCTCGCGGTGACCGTCGACGCGATCATGCTCGGTTTCACCATCGGCCGGCACTTCGACCCGGACACCCTCCCGGACGCCGTGCTCGACGACGCCCTGCTCCGCACCGTCCTCGGCCGGATCGGTTAGCCGGGACGGGCCCCTGCCCTCACTCCCGCGTCGCGGTGTAGGCGTCGCTGTCGGACGGCCCCGTTCCGGTGAGCATGATCAGGTCCGCCACCGCGTCGAGATCGACCTCGGGTGCCGCCGATCCCGAGTGCGCGAGCGTGATCACCGCGGCGAGGTGCGGCGATCCGTCGGCGTACGCGGTCACGTCGATGACGAGGATGTCGACGCCCGCCTTGACGACGTGCGACGTCAGGCGCGCCCCGAAGCCGACGCGCTGCCCGATCCGCAGCGGCCGGACCACCGTGAACTGTTGCGCCGCGTGCACGATCCGGGAGAGGTTGCAGTTCGGGATCGCGCGACTGACCAGCGCGGACGCGGCGTCGAACATCGGCGCGGCGAGGAGGGCGACGGGAACCGGGGTGTCGGCGGGCAGTACTCCCCGGGCGCCGAAGGGGACGTGGGGGTCGCGCACGGCCCGGGCGAACCCCCGGACCGCCTCCGCCCCGATCTCGTAGGCGTCGTCGAACCGGAGATCCCACTCCTCCGGGCGCGGGCCGTCCGGGAGACTCGCCGGGGCGGTCATGAGCCGCTCCGCACGGAGTCGTCGATCCGGTCGGAGAGCCGCACGCGGCTGAGCCTTCCCACCAGGTAGCTCTCGATCGTCTCCGCACACGGGGCGTGCGAGCGCGACGGCCTCGTCGACGCCGCGCCGACGACGGCCTCGCCGATCGCGATCCGCCAGATCCCACGCACCGTCTCCGCCGCGTCCTCCTCGTCGAAACCGAGGGCGCGCACGCCGTCGGCCAGGTCCCGAAGGTGGACCCGAGTGAACTCCTCCACCCCGATGTACCCGTCCAGGATCCCCGCGAGCGCCCAGGGCCGGGCCTCGAGGAAGCGCACCACCGCCACCGACGACTGCACGGCCCGGTCGAAGGGATCGTCCGACGGGTGCTCGCGCCGGTGGTCGGCCACGCCGCCGTGCCGGTTGAACAGGAAGTCGAGGAGCTCGTCCTTCGAGTCGAAGTAGTAGTAGATCCCCATGGGGCTCGCGCCGAGCCGGGCCGCGAGCCGGCGCATGGAGAAGTTCGCGTAGCCGTCGTGCGTGAGGATCTCGATCGCCGTCGCGACGATCTTGTCCCGGCTCATGCGGGGTGGTCTACCTTGGCGTGCCGTCGTGTCCATACGGTGGGCGCCTCCTGATCGGAAACATGGTCACCGATCATTCGGAGCCGATGTCCCCGCGGATGGGAGCGACCGACGGATCGGCGACCCGCATCGTCAGTCCCACCAGAACGACCAGCGATCCGAGCGGTCCAGGGCCCGGCCGTAGTCCTCGAGCGTGAAGCCCTCGAAGTTGTCCACGCAGAACGCGAAGTGCTCCGCCGCGAGAACCGTCCGTCGCTCCGCGCCCGTCGGGCGTCGCGCGACCTGGAGAACCATGGTGTCGACCCCGAGGGACACCAGCGACGCGCCGAAGCGGTCCTCCCACGACCGCAGGACGGCGGTGACATCCCCGCCCGTGAGCTGCGCGTTCGTCGCGCCCCACCAGCCGAGTGCCGCGGGCACGTCGGCCGGCCGCGCGACCGGGACCAGGAGAAGGCTGCCGCGCTCGGCGACGGTGAGCCGATCCGGCGTCGGGTCCGGCCCCCGGCGCCCGGACATCGCGCGGAATCGCCGCCCGTGCGGTTCGGGGCGCGCCGGCGGCGCGCCGGTCGAAAGAGGCATTCGCCGATCGTGCCGACTCGTGCCTGCCGCGGGCTGAAGGGACGCTTGCCCGGCGATCGCACGCGGCATTCTCGGACCGGCGGCACCGTCGACCGACTGTCGCGCAACGAAAGAACCCCGGGCCACGTACTCGTGACCCGGGGTTCTTCTCGTGTGGTGGGCGAAGGGGGACTTGAACCCCCACGTCCCGAAGGACACTGGCACCTGAAGCCAGCGCGTCTGCCATTCCGCCACTCGCCCGAGCGACCGGAGAAGATTAACACGAGGCGACGCGGCCCGCGAAATCGGACCGCGACCTGGCCCTCCGACCTTGCCGGGCCGTGCACATTCGTGCTACCAAAGGGACAGTTGGGACCAATGGGGTTACGCTGACTTCGCCGTGCCCCGATCGCGGCTATCATCATTGGTCAGTACATGCATCACGACACGCTGAGGAAGGGGGAAGTCGTTCCATGGGAATCCTGCAGCGGTTCGAGCGGAAGCTCGAGGGCGCGGTGGGCGACGGCTTCGCCCGCGTCTTCGGCGGCAAGGTGGTCCCCCAGGAAGTGGAGGCCGCTCTCCAACGCGAGGCTGAGGATCAGCTGCAAACCCTCGGAGACGGGGCGTACCTGGTACCCAACAAGTACGTCATCGCCGTCTCCCCCACCGATCAGGAGACCTTCGAGGCGGACCGCGAGCTCGCGATCCGTGCCTTCTCGAAGCACCTCGACGAATACATCCATGACAACGGCTGGCAGACTTATGGTGACGTGGTCGTGCACTTCGAGCAGTCACCAGGCCTGCACACGGGCCAGTTCCGGGCCCGCGGCACTGTGGATCCGGATGCAGTCCCCCAGAACCTTGTACCCCAGCGACCACCTGCAGAATCAGGAGCCGATTCGATGAGCAACAATCCCGGATACGACCAGGGACGGCACGGCGGCCAGTACGACCAGGGCGGCTACCAGCAGCAGCAACAGCCGGGGTACGACCAGAACTACGGCCAGCAGCAGCCCGGGTACGACCAGAACTACGGCCAGCAGAACTACCAGCAGCCGGCCTACGACCAGAACTACGGCCAGCAGGGCTACGACCAGCAGCAGGGTTACGACCAGGCCGGTTATCAGCAGCAGCAGCCGGCCTACGACCAGAACTACGGCCAGCAGAACTACCAGCAGCCCGGCTACGACCAGGGCTACCAGCAGCAGCCCGCGTACGACCAGAACTACGCGCAGCCGCAGCAGCCGGGGTACGACCAGGGCTACCAGCAGCAGCCCGGCTACGACCAGAACTACGGCCAGCAGAACTACCAGCAGCCCGGCTACGACCAGGGCTACCAGCAGCAGCCCGCGTACGACCAGGGCTACGGCCAGCAGGGGTACGACCAGGGCGGCTACCAGCAGCCCGGCTACGACCAGGGCTACCAGCAGCCGCAGGGCGGCTACGCCCAGCCGCAGGCGGTCACCCTGTACCTGGAGGACGGCTCCAACCGCACCTTCGCGCTGCGCGAGGGCACCAATGTGATCGGCCGCGGCCAGGACGCCCAGTTCCGTCTCCCGGACACGGGCGTCTCGCGCCGGCACGTGGAGATCCGTTGGGACGGCTACGCCGCCGTCCTCAACGACCTCGGCTCCACCAACGGCACCTCGGTCAACGACGTGCCCGTCTCCAACTGGGAGCTCGCCGACGGCGACCGCATCCGCGTCGGCCACTCCGACATCGTGGTCCGCTTCCAGTAGATTTCACCTCGGGGCGGCGAAAGCAGACCCGTATGACAGCGCCCGCACGGCGGGCGCTGGACGAGTGTGCGTCGGATACGACCAGGAGGGAGACACCGTGCAGGGACTCGTGTTGCAGCTGACCCGGGCGGGTTTCCTCCTGTTGCTGTGGCTGTGCATCTGGCTGGTCATCAGCGCGCTGCGGTCCGACGCACGGCTGGCGTCGGGCCTGCGGCCCCGCCAGAAGGAGGCCAAGGCGCCCCGTCGGGCCCTGTTCTCCCGCACCAGCAAGGTCGCGAAGTACCTCGTGGTCACCCACGGCCCGCTCGCGAACACGCGGATCACCCTCGGTCAGCAGCCCGTGCTCATCGGCCGCGCCGACGACTCCACCCTGGTGCTCAACGACGACTACGCGTCGACCAGGCACGCGCGGCTCTCGCGCGACGGTGACGACTGGTACGTCGAGGACCTCGGCTCCACCAACGGCACCTACCTGGCCCGCAACAAGGTCACCACTCCCACCCGCGTCCCGCTGGGCACCCCGGTGCGCGTGGGCAAGACAGTGATCGAGTTGCGCCCGTGAGCCTCGTCCTTCGATACGCCGCCCGCTCCGACCGGGGCCTCGTCCGCAGCAACAACGAGGACTCCGTGTACGCGGGTGCCCGCATCCTGGCGCTGGCCGACGGCATGGGCGGCCACGCGGCGGGCGAGGTCGCCTCGCAGCTCATGATCAACGCGCTCGCGCCCCTCGACGACGACGAGCCCGGCGGCGACCTGCTGGACACCCTCGAGGAGGCGATGGTCGCCGGCAACGAGACCATCGCCGAGCAGGTGGCCGAGGACCCCGAGCTCGACGGCATGGGCACCACCCTCACCGCGATCCTCTTCGCCGGCTCCAAGCTGGGCCTGATCCACGTCGGCGACTCCCGCGGCTACCTGCGGCGCGACGGCGAGCTCATCCGTATCACCAAGGACGACACCTTCGTCCAGACCCTCGTCGACGAGGGGCGGATCACCGCGGAGCAGGCCCACACCCACCCGCAGCGCTCGCTGATCATGAAGGCGCTGACCGGGCACGAGGTGGAGCCCACGCTCACCCTGCGCGAGGCCAAGGCCGGCGACGTCTACCTGCTCTGCTCCGACGGCCTGTCCGACGTGGTCTCCGACGAGACCATCGGCGAGACCCTGGCCCTGGCCACCGACGACGTCAGCGCCGCCGCCGACCGGCTCATCGAGCTGGCGCTCAAGTCCGGCGGCCCCGACAACGTGACCGTCGTGGTCGCCCGCGTCGAGGACTCGAGTTTCGGGCAGAGCCGCCCCATCGTCGGCGGCGCCGCGAACGACGACGACGAGGACTACGTCCCGCCGGCCAACACCGCCGCCGGCCGCGCCGCCGCGCTGCGCCCGCCGAAGAAGGCGCCCCGCCGCGTCGTGGCGACGGACGTCGAGGAGGAACCGGAGACCGGCTCGCGCCGCAAGTGGATCGCCCTCGGCGTGCTGCTCGTGCTGCTCGTCGGCGGCGCCATCGGCCTCATCGTCACCCGCTCGGTGGTCAACTCCAGCTACTTCGTCGCGGCCACCGACAAGGGCACCATCGCCATCTCGCACGGCGTGAAGGTCTCGATCTTCGGCCGCGCGCTGAACTCGCAGCAGGAGGTCGTCTGCATCGCGGAGACCGCCGGCGAGGGCCGCGCCGCGCAGGGCTGCACGCCGCTCACCGTCGACGACCTGACGCCGCGCGGCCGCGCCAACCTGGCCGGCCTGCCCTACGCGAGCTCGCTCGACGACGCCCGCGAGCAGGCCCGGAACCTCACCGACCGCGACAACCTGATGGAAAGGTGCGCGATCACCACGGAGATCGAGGCGCCGGCGCCCGTGACCCCGCAGGACCCGAACGTCCCGGCACCGTCGACCACCGTGGCGCCGCCGGCCGGCGAGACGCTCGCGCCGCCCCCGGCGCCCGTCACCAAGGTCGTCACGCAGACGTCGACGCCCGAGCGGCCCTGCCGCGGAGGCCCCTCGTGACGTCGGGCGTCAGCACTCCCGGTGCGGGCATCGCGCTCGACCCGAACCGAAAGTCCCGGACCTACGAGCTGGTCCTCCTCGGCGCCGCCACGGTGGTGACGGGGACCTCGCTCGCGCTGGTGGAGTGGGCGCAGGAGCAGCGGGTCACCCTGGACCTGGCGAAGTACGTGGTCGCCTTCATCGTGCTGTACGGCGCGGCGCACTACGCCGTGCGCCGGTTCGCGCCGTACGCCGACCCGATCATCCTGCCCGTGGTGGCCATGCTCAACGGCCTCGGCCTGGTGCTGATCCACCGCCTGGACCTGGGCAACGCGCACGCCGAGAACGGCCGCGTCTCGCAGACGCAGGAGGCGAACCAGCAGATCCTGTGGACCCTGCTGGGCCTCGCGGTGCTGGTCGCGGTGCTGGCGCTGCTGCGCGATCACCGGACGCTGTCGAAGTACGCGTACACGATCGGCCTCGCGGGCGTCGTCTTCCTGGCGCTGCCGGCGCTGCTGCCGTCGAGCCTGTCGGAGATCAACGGCTCGAAGAACTGGATCAAGACGCCGCTGTTCAACATCCAGCCGAGCGAGATCAGCAAGATCCTGCTCATCATCTTCACCGCGGCCTTCCTGGTGTCCAAGCGCGACCTGTTCACCTCCGCGGGCCGCCGCGTCCTCGGCATCGACCTGCCGCGCGCCCGCGACCTGGCGCCGCTGCTGCTGGTGTGGGTCGTCGCGCTCGGGGTGCTCGGCTACGCCAACGACCTCGGCACGCCGCTGCTCATCTTCTTCACCGTCCTCGCGATGGTGTACATCGCCACCGAGCGGATCGGCTGGATCGTCGTGGGCCTGAGCCTCGCGGTGATCGGCGCCGTGGCCGCCTACCAGCTCTTCCCGCACCTGCGCGTGCGCGTCGAGGTGTGGCGCGATCCGTTCGCCGCCTACGAGACCATCGGCTACCAGCCCGCGCAGGCCCTGTTCTCCCTGGCCACGGGCGGCCTGGCCGGCACGGGCCTCGGCTCCGGGCGGCCCACGATGGTGCCCTTCGCGTCGACGGACTTCATCATGGCCGCCGTGGGCGAGGAGCTGGGCCTCATCGGCCTCGCCGCCGTCCTCATGCTGTTCCTGGTGCTGATCTTCCGCGGCTTCCGCGCGAGCCTGACGGTGCGCGACAGCTTCGGCAAGCTCCTGGCCGCCGGCCTGGCGTCGACGATGGCGATCCAGCTCTTCGTCGTCGTCGGCGGCGTCACCAAGCTGATCCCGCTGACCGGCCTGACCACGCCGTTCATGAGCTACGGCGGCTCGTCGCTGCTCACGAACTACGCCCTCATCGCGCTGCTGCTGCGCATCTCCAACGCGGCCCGCGAGCCCAAGGTCGCCCGCAAGCCCGGCGCGCCGGTCCCCGACCGGCCGACCGAGATCGTGAAGCGCGTATGAACGCACCGATCCGCCGCATCTCCCTCGTCGTGGTCCTGCTCGTGGTCGCGTTGCTCGCCAACGCCACCTGGGTGCAGGTCTTCCGCGCCGACGACCTCCGCGCCGACAGCCGCAACGAGCGCGTGCTCCTCGACGAGTACGCGCGCCAACGCGGCTCGATCCTGGCCGGCGGGCAGGTCATGGCCCAGTCGATCAAGACCGACGACCGGTACAAGTACCTGCGCACCTACCCGGAGGACATGGCGCGCGCGTACGCGCCGCTCACCGGCTACTACTCGATGATCTACAGCTCCAGCGGGCTCGAGCACGCCGAGGAGTCGGTGCTCAACGGCAGCGACGACCGGCTCTTCGGGCGCCGCGTCGTGGACCTGCTATCCGGGCGCGACCCGAGCGGCGGCAACGTGATCACCACGATCAACCCGACGATGCAGCGCATCGCGTACGAGAAGCTGACCACGGCGTGCGGCTCGAACGGCCCGTGCCACGGCGCGGCCGTCGCGATCGAGCCGTCGACCGGCAAGATCCTCGCGATGGTCTCGACCCCCAGCTACGACCCGAATCCGCTGTCGTCGCACGACACGAGCGCGGTCAGCAAGACCTGGGAGCAGCTCAAGGACGACCCGGACAAGCCGATGGACAACCGGGCGACCGGCTGGACCTACCCGCCGGGATCGACCTTCAAGGTGATCACCACGGCCGCCGCGCTGGCGCAGGGCAAGGGCGTCGACCTGAACACCCGGCTCACCGCCGACAAGCAGATCACTCTGCCGGGCGGCGGCGGCACGACACTGCAGAACTACGCGGGGATGACGTGTCCTGAATCCTCGGGCGGTACCGTCAGCCTGTTGCAGGCGTTCCAGTACTCGTGCAACACGGCGTTCGTGGATCTGGCCACGACGAAGATCCAGGACGGAGGCGAGGCGATCAAGGCGATGGCGAACAACTTCGGCGTCAACTCGACGCCCGACCCCATCCCGCTGCGGGTCGCGCAGTCGGTGACCGGTCCGCTGTCCGACGGTGCCCAGACGGGCCAGTCGGCCATCGGCCAACTCGACGTGGCGATGACCCCGCTGCAGAACGCGGTGATCGCGGCGACGCTGGCCAACGGCGGCGTCCGCATGCAGCCCTACCTGGTGGACTCCTTCCAGGCGCCCGACCTGAGCACGTTCGGCGGCACGTCGCCGAAGCGGCTGGGCCAGGCGATCTCGCCGCAGGTCGCGGCGCAGATGCGAGAGCTGATGATCGCGTCGGAGCAGCACACGAAGGGCTCGGGCGGCCGGGTCCAGATCGCCTCGAAGACCGGTACGGCGGAACACTCTCAGGGCCAGCGCGGCGGCGAGGCACCGCACGCCTGGTACATCGGGTACGGCCCGGTGAACGATCCGAAGGTAGCGGTGGCGGTCATCATTGAGAACGGTGGAAATCAAGGCGAGGCGGCGACCGGTGGGTCGCTCGCCGCGCCGATCGGACGAGCGGTGATAGGCGCCGCGGTGAACGGGCAGGGGAACTGATGAGTCTGCAGACCGGATCGGTGATCGCCGACCGCTACGAACTCCTCCGGCTCATCGCCACCGGTGGCATGGGTCAGGTCTGGGAGGCGATGGACACACGGCTCGACCGCCGCGTCGCCGTCAAGGTCCTCAAAGCCGAGTTCTCCGAGGACCAGGAGTTCCTCGCCCGCTTCCGCAACGAGGCCCGCACCACCGCCGCCCTCAACCACCCCGGCATCGCCGGCGTCTACGACTACGGCGAAACCGCCGACCAGGCCGGCGGCGCACCCCTGGCCTACCTCGTCATGGAGCTCGTCAACGGCGAACCCCTCAACGCCGTCCTCAGCCGCCTCGGGCACCTCAGCCAGGCCCAAGCCCTGGACCTGCTCGAGCAGACCGGCCGCGCCCTCCAGGTCGCACACACCGCCGGCCTCGTGCACCGCGACGTCAAACCCGGCAACATCCTCATCACCCCCACCGGGCAGGTGAAGATCACCGACTTCGGCATCGCCAAGGCCGTCGACGCCGCCCCCGTCACCAAGACCGGCATGGTCATGGGCACCGCCCAGTACATCTCCCCCGAGCAGGCCTCCGGCGAGGACGCCACCGCCGCCTCCGACGTCTACTCCCTCGGCGTCGTCGGCTACGAATGCCTCGCGGGCAAGCGCCCCTTCTCGGGCGACGGTGCCATCACCGTCGCGATGAAGCACATCCGGGACCAGCCGGAGCCGCTGCCCAGCGACCTCCCGGCGCCGGTGCGCGAGCTGATCACGCTGACCCTGGGCAAGGACCCGCGGCAGCGCTACGCGAACGGCGGCGAGTTCGCCGACGCCGTCGCCGCGGTCAAGGCCGGGCAGCGCCCGCCCATGCCGCGCGGCTGGACCGGCGCCGCCCCGGCGGCGGCCGCCGCCGCGACCGGGGTCCCGGAGACCGCCGCCACGGCCATCGTGCCGCCGGCCTCGCGCCCCGGTCCGCAGCCCGTCTCCCGCAACTCCACCCCGACGCCGCGGGCCGCGGCGCCCGCCACCTACTCGGACGGCGGCGGCTGGACCAAGGCCCAGAAGACGATCCTCGGGGTCTCGGTGGCGCTGCTGCTGCTGGCCGCGGCGATCATCGGCGGCTACTTCATCACCCGGGACACCGGCAACGAGACGCCGCTGCCGCCGACGAGCGTGACCGACACGGGCACCGTCGCACCCCCGCCGACGGGGACCTCGACGCCGGCCCGCCCGGTGCCGCCCCGGACGACGACGGAGGCGCCGCGGACGGTGACCGAGACGTCGACGGTGCAGCCGACGACCACGCCCCCGCCGCCCAAGCCGACGACGACTCCGCCGCCGCCGACCACGACGACCCCGCCGCCGACCACGACCACGGACCCGCCGGTCACCGGAGGCGAGCCGACCACGAAGCCGCCGTGCACCGGCATCTTCGGGATCCCTCTCCCCTGCCCCAACAACTGACGGATAACGGACGAAGCAGATGACTACCCCGCCGCGTCGCATCAACGACCGCTACGACCTGGGCGAGACGCTCGGGTTCGGTGGCATGTCCGAGGTGCACCTGGCCCGGGACACGCGTCTGTCGCGCGACGTCGCGATCAAGATCCTCCGCGCCGACCTGGCCCGTGACCCGAGCTTCTACGAGCGGTTCCGGCGGGAGGCGCAGAACGCGGCGTCGCTGAACCATCCGACGATCGTCCAGGTCTACGACACCGGCGAGGCGCAGACCAGCGGCGGGCCGCTGCCGTACATCGTGATGGAGTACGTCGACGGGGAGACCCTGCGTGACGTGCTGCGCCGCGACGGGACCATCGCCCCGCAAGCGGCGATGACGTGGATGGCCGACGTCTGCGCGGCGCTCGACTTCAGCCACCGCAACGGCATCGTGCACCGCGACATGAAGCCCGCCAACGTGATGCTCACCCGCGCGGGCGAGATCAAGGTGATGGACTTCGGCATCGCGCGGGCGATGAGCGATCCGTCCGCCGGGATGACGCAGACTGCCGCGGTGATCGGCACGGCGCAGTACCTCTCGCCGGAGCAGGCGCGCGGCGACTCGGTGGACGCCCGCTCCGACGTCTACGCCGCCGGCTGCGTGATCTTCGAGCTCCTGACCGGGCAGCCGCCGTTCACCGGTGATTCCCCGGTCTCCGTGGCCTACCAGCACGTCCGCGAGGATCCGCCGACCCCGTCCGCGATCCTGGACACGATTCCGCCCGAGCTGGACTCGATCACGCTCAAGGCGCTGTCGAAGAACCCCGCCAACCGGTACCAGACGGCCGGCGAGATGCGGCAGGACCTGATTCGCGTGCTCGCGGGCCGCAAGCCCGAGGCGCCGATGGTGCTCTCCGACGAGGAACGCGACGCGCTGCTCACCGAGCCGGCGAAGCCCCGTCGCCGGGCCGCCGCGGCCCCCGTCGCCGCTGCGGCCGCCGCCGGGACAGCGGGCGCGAACGGCGCCGAGCCCTCGGACGACGGTCCGCCCACGGAGATCGTGGAGACGACCCCGGCGGACGCGCCCGTGCGGCGCCGGCGCGCGGCGCCCGCGACGACCGGCAGCCGGTCGAAGCTGCTCATGCTGCTCTCGGCGGCCGTGATCGCGCTCGTGCTCATCGGCGGCACCACCTGGTACCTGCTCAACAGCCGCGGCGGCGAGCAGAACGCCACTGTGACCTCCCAGATCGGCGCGCCGGCCGCGGATGCCCAGGTCGCGCTGCAGAAGCTCGGCTTCACCGTCGAGGTGCAGCGCATGCCCGACAACACCGTGCCCGCCGAGCACGTGATCTCGACGCTGCCCGGGCCGAACGCGAGCGTCGCCAAGGGCTCGACGGTGGTCCTACAGGTCTCCACCGGCCCCAAGATGGCCGCGGTGCCCGATGTCGCGAACAAGCCCGAGAAGGAGGCCCGCGACATCCTCGAGAAGGCGGGCTTCACCGTGGCCAAGGACGTCAAGAACGACCCGTCGCCGACGGTGGCCAAGGGCAACGTCATCTCCACCAACCCGGCGATCGGCGCGAACACGCCGCAGAACACGCCGATCCAGCTCACCGTCAGCTCCGGCAAGGAGCAGGTGCGCGTGCCGGACGTGACGAGCACGCAGGTCTCGCAGGCGGAGGCGAACCTCAAGGGCCTGGGATTCCAAGTGGAGATCCAGCGCGTCGACAACCCGGCCCCGGCCGGCACCGTCGTGCGGCAGAACCCCACCGGCGGGCAGAACGCGGACAAGGGCAGCACGGTGACGCTCCAGGTCGCCCGGGCGAAGCCGATCACCATGCCGAACGTGATCAATCAGGACCAGAACGCGGCCCGCGCCGCACTCATCCAGGCCGGCTTCTCGTCGGAGAACATCTCGGTCGTGGTCGACGCCCCGTCGGGCCTGTTCGACCGCGGTCGGGTCTGGCGCACCGATCCCGATGTCGGCGCCCAGGTGGACTCGTCGGCGACGATCGTCCTGCACGTCCGCCGGTCCTGAGGCGAGGCCGGGACCACCGGCACCTCGCCCGACGGTCCGCGGCGCTCACCCGAGCGCCGCGGCGACCTCCTGCTCGAGCTCGGCGACCCGCGCCTCGGGGATCGTCAGGCCGCACACGACCAGCCAGTTCGCCAGCATGCGGTGGCCGCCCTGCGTGAGCACGGACTCGGGGTGGAACTGCACGCCGTGGATCGGCAGCTCGCGGTGCTGGAAGCCCATCACCACGCCGGAATCGGTGCGGCCGGTGATCTCGAGCTCGGCGGGGATCGTGGGCTCGAGCACCGTCAGCGAGTGGTAGCGGGTCGCGGTGAAGGGGTCGGGCAGACCGGCGAGCACGCCGTGGCCGTTGTGGTGCACCAGCGAGGTCTTGCCGTGCAGCAGCTCGGGCGCCCGGTCGACCGTCGCGCCGAAGACGGCCCCGATCGCCTGGTGCCCGAGGCACACGCCCAGCAGCGGGGAGCCGGCCGCCCGCGCGGCCTCGACCATGGGCATCGTCTGCCCCCCGCGCTGCGGGGTGCCGGGGCCGGGGCTGAGCAGCACGCCGTCGTACTGCGCGGCCGCCGCGGCCGGATCGTCCAGTCGCGGATCGTCGTTGCGCCACACGTCCGCCTCCACGCCCAGCTGGCCGAGGTACTGGACCAGGTTGAACACGAAGCTGTCATAGTTGTCGACGACGAGGATCCGCACGCCGTCCACCCTAGCGGGGTGGGGTGCCGCCGGTACATCCGATAACCTGGCAGGTGAAACGCACCCTGGTAGAAGGAAGCCATGCCGAAGTCGAAGGTCCGGAAGAAGACCGATTACACGATCAACACCGCCACGGATTCGCGCACGCCGGTCAAGGTGAGCGCTCCGTCGGGCCGGTGGTTCGTGGTCGCGTTCCTGGCGCTCATGCTCGCCGGGCTGGCCTGGCTGCTCGTCTACTACGTCGGTGCGGACCCCAACGGCCTGGGCGCGCCCGGCAAGCCGCTGGAGTGGATGGCGAACCTCGAGGCGTGGAACTTCGCCATCGGTTTCGGCCTCATGATCGCCGGTCTGTTGATGACGATGTGGTGGAAGTAGCCCTGACCAGCGAAATCACAACGATGTCATTCATCCCCAGCTGTGGATAAACCTGTGGATAACTGGAGCGCCCCGCGCGGTGTGGGCGTCGTCCTCCTCGTCGCGGGCGTCCTGCTCGGCGCCGCGGCCGTCGGCTTCCAGGCCATCAAGGACCCCGTCGGCATGGTGCTCGTGGGCATCGGCGTGCTCGCCCTGATCTACCTCGGGGCGTCCGTGCTGGTCCTCCGCCCGCGCCTGTCCGCCGACGGTGCCGGCGTCGTCTACCGCGGCGCCTTCGGCCGCAAGGTCTTCCCGTGGGACGGCCTGGAGATCAAGCGCACGACCACGCGGCACTGGGGCCGCGAGTCGGTGCTGCTGGAACTCACGCGCGGCGACGACCTGCTCTTCCTCGGCCGCTGGGAGCTGGGCGAGGCGCCCACCCTCGTCGCGCAGCAGCTCGAGGCCCTGCGGCCCGCGTGAAAGATCGACGCCTCTCAGCGCGACACGCCGCAGTCATGCCCGCGACACCGCTGAGAGACGGAGATCTTTCACCTGATCAGTAGCGACGTGCGGTGACGAAGCCGCGGATGCCGGCGACGCGCACGGGCATGCCGGAGGTCACCGCCTCGACCACCTGGCCGTTGCCGATGTACAGCGCGGCGTGGCCGCCGCCGTTGGTGATCACCACGTCGCCGGGGCGCAGCTGCGCCTGCGAGACGGGAGTGCCGGCGCTCATCAGCGAGTAGCTGCTGCGCGGCACGCTGACGCCGGCCTGGTTCATGGCCCAGGTGACGAGACCGGAGCAGTCGAAGGAGCTGGGGCCGGCGGCGCCGTAGACGTAGGGCATGCCCACGCGGGTGAGCGCGGCCTGCACGACCGACGAGCGGTCGGGTCCAGCGATCTGCCCGGCCTGTGCGACGGGTGCCTGCGGGGCGGGCGCGGGGGCGGCCTGCGCCACGGCGGGTGCGGCGACGATTCCGATCACGGCGGCTGCGGCTCCGAGGGCCGCGCGCATCGTGCCGCGGCGGGTGCTGCGGACGGTCATGGTCTTCGTACTGTCGCTGGTCACTTTCGTCGAACTCCCGACTCCGTGGAGCGGCGTGTCGGTCACGCCTCGGTCTCCACAAGATCACGGCAAGGTTACGAAGACCGGACGACGGGTGTCCATCTCAGAGCGGGCGTTGTGCCGTGAAGATGCTCACCCACCTGCGTCGATCGAGATCCGGCTCACACGAATCCTTGAGATATCCGGAATTCCGTGCAGAATCTGATCCACACTGATGGAGGAGTTAGGCGAAGTAAATTCACTGCGCCGGGCCCACCGAGCCCGCCCGGCGACGGCCCGAGACGGCCCCGAAGACACGAAAGCCCGGCCGGATCACCCGGCCGGGCACACGCGTGGGGAGGGGACGACTACTCCTCGACGGTGATGGAGTTGATGGTGACCTCCTTGACCGGGCGGTCCGCGCGGTCGGTCTGCGTGCCGCCGATGGCGTCGACCACCTTGCGGCTGGCCTCGTCCTCGACCTCGCCGAAGATCGTGTGCCGGTTGTTGAGGTGCGGCGTCTTGCCGACGGTGATGAAGAACTGCGAGCCGTTGGTCGCCGGGCGGCCGATGTTGGCCATGGCCAGGATGTACGGGTGGTCGAAGCGCAGCTCCGGGTGGAACTCGTCGACGAAGTCGTAGCCCGGGCCGCCGGTGCCGGTGCCGGTCGGGTCGCCGCCCTGGATCATGAAGCCGTCGATCACGCGGTGGAAGACGGAGCCGTCGTAGAACGGGCCCGAGTCGCCGCCGGAGGCGTTGGTGGTCGTGTATTCCTTCGTTCCCTGGGCGAGTCCGAGGAAGTTCGCCACGGTCACGGGAGCGTGATTGCCGAACAGCGCGATACGGATGTCACCTTCAGAGGTGTGCAGGGTCACGTGGGCGGTAGCGTTGGAGTTGGTCACACCGCCATTCTGCCATTTTCTGCAAGTGCGAACCCCAGGAGATCGGATAAGAATCGGCGGTGGAAAGACGCACTCCCGTCCGTTGAAAGGATCACGCCACCGATGGCCACCACCCCCTTGCTCGACGACGCCCTCGCCGCCGACGCCGCCCCGGCACCGTCGGCCCCCTCGAACGTGCAGCGCCTCGTCTCCGGCCTCGGCCAGAGCATCGTCGGCCCCGCCAACATCCTGCGCGCGCTCTCGGGCCTCGGCCTGTCGCTCGCCGGCAAGCTGATCGCCGGCGTCTACGGGCTGGTCCGGTCGTGGATCGCCCCCGCCGAGGTCGATCCCGAGCTGGCGATCACCCTGTCCGACGGTGCGCCGTCCCGCTCGGCCCGGCGCACGCCGCTGCTGATCGGCGCGGTCCTCGCGCTCGTCCTGGCCGTGGGCGGGATCGCCTTCAAGCTGCTGCGCACCCCGTCGGCGCCGCCCGTCGCCGCCGAGCCGCCCCGCGTGCGCCCGGCCAGTGGCGCCACCGGAGACAGCGCCCCAGCCCCCGTCGAGGAGCTGGAGCGGGTGGAGGAGGCCGAGGAGGACGTGGCCGTCGAGTCGCCGTCCGAGGAGGATCCCCGCAAGAAGGGCGAGTAGCCGCCTAGCCGCGCCAGCCCGCGGGCTGGTGCGCCTGGATGGCGAGCAGCGCCCAGGCCAGCGCGATCACGAAGAACAGGCCGTCGAGGCCGCCGCTACCCCCGCGGTAGTGGATGGTGGCGGAGACGATGATCGAGATCAGCGCGGCCACCCAGCACAGAGCGCAGCGGCGGTTCATACCCCCAGGGTATGCCGCCGCTGCGTCGTTCTGCGAGGAGGCTAGGCCGAGACGGCCGTGCGCGTCGCGTCGCCCTTCCGCACCGTGAGCCGCTGCAGGAGCTCCGCGCCGACGAGCCCGATCGCGCCCCACAGGATGGCCTGCGCGAGGAACGAGTACGTGCGGAACCAGTACAAGTCGTCGGGGTCGAAGCCCTCCGGCGTCGCGACGGTCGCCGGCAGCACCAGGCAGGCGAGCACGAGGCCCACGATCACGACGGCCCCGCCGGCGAGCGCGGCGCCGTACGCCCCGAGCCGGGGCACGGCGGCGAGCCCGATGACCCACGCGGCCGCCACGAGCGCGAGGCAGATCGCGACCATGAGCAGGTACGCGCCGGTGCGCTCGCGGATCGTCTCGGGATCGCCCACAACGGGCGGGTTCGGCGGGTACTTCAGGTACGGCAGGGCGTAGATCCCGGCGAACAGCGAGCCGGCCACGGCCAGCGCGACGGCCCGCGGCGTCCACTGCGCGAGCTTTGGCGCCGCGACGCAGTAGGCCACTGCGAACAGGGCGCCCATCGCGATGCCGAACAGGATCAGGCCGGCGCCGAGCCCGACGTTCTGCTGGACGGCGCGGGTGAACAGCTCCGGCTCCTCCATCGCCATTCCCGGGTGGGAGGCGTGCTCCGCGGCGTTGCGGGCCTCCTCGAAATCGATGGCGCGGCCGATGATCGGCTCCACCATGATCCGCCCGAAGACGAACGCGAGCAGTCCTCCGATCGCCCCGGCGAGTGCGCCGCGGGCGATGACGTGCTTCTCCATGTCTCCCCGATCAGTGGCAGGGGAAGCCCAGGAAGTGCCGGGCGTCGTGGAAGAACTCGTGGACGTGCATGTCGTTGCCGAACACCGAGACGGCGCCCTGGTCGATGCCGATGAAGTAGTACGCCAGCACGGCCAGGATCAGGGTGGCGGAGAGCCACACCGCCCGGCGGGAGACGTGCAGGGAGAGGTCACCGGCGTGGGCGGTGGTGGATGCGTTCGCCATGGGCGGCGCTCCTTCGTCCGGGGTTTCGCGCCCGGGTAGACGGGGTTCGACGGTGCCCGGTCGCCCGGGCGTGCCGGCGCGGGTCTGGCTTCACAGTGGCGCGACCGCTCCCGAGGGGATTCCGCATCCGGCCCGCGAAGTGTAACCCCGCGGGCCGGAGACCGCGATCACACGGGCATCAACCTGCCGAGCAGGTCGGAGAGGGTGAGCACCGCCCGCGCACCGTCGCGCTCCACCACGGCGAGGTGCGCCCGCGACTCCCGCATCGTGGCGAGGGCCGCGTACGCCGGCTCGGCGGCGTCGAGGATCGGGACCGGCCGCATGAGATCCGCGGCGGTCGCGGTCCCGTCGGCCCGCAGGCAGTCGCGCACGTGCACCACGCCGAGGTGCGCGCCGCCCGTCACCAGCTGCCGGAGGTGGCCCGTCCGGTCGGCGGCCTCCCGGACCTGTGCGGGCGTCGCCGAACCGGGCACGGACGACGGCGCGGCGTCCCACCGCGCGATGTCGCCGACGGTCAGCGCCTCGAGCTCGAGCGCGCTGGTCAGCCGGCCGGAGTGCTGCTCGTCGAGCGCGCCGACGGTGACCGAGTGCTCGACGAGGTGGCGCAGCGCCGCCGGGTCCTGGCCGGACTCGACCTCGTTCACGGGCGTCACGCCGACGCGCCGCAGGCATCGGTTGGCCGCCTCGTTGAGCACCAGGAGCAGCGGGCGGAACACCGTCATGAAGGCCCGCATCGGCAGGGCCAGCAGGATCGCCGACCGCTCCGGGTGCGCGATGGCCCACGACTTCGGCGCCATCTCGCCGACCACGAGGTGCAGGAAGGTCACGATCAGCAGGGCCAGCACGAAGCCGCCCACGTCGGCGATCCATCCCGGCATACCGGTGGCCGCGAGGAGCGGCGTCAGCCACCCGTCGACGGCCGGCTTGGTGATCGCGCCCAGCGCCAGCGTGCACACGGTGATGCCCAGCTGCGAGCCCGCGAGCAGCAGCGAGAGCTCCGAGGAGCTGCGCAGCGCGGCCCGCGCGGAAGCGCTGTGCGCCGCCTCGTCCTCGAGCCGGTGTCGGCGCGCGGCGATGAGCGAGAACTCGACAGCCACGAAGAAGGCGCTGGCCGCGATCAACAGGACCGTGATCGCCACGATCGTCCAGGGGCTACTCATCGTCGTCCTCCGTCCGGTCGATCGCGGGCAGGCTCAGGTGCACGGCCGCCGGCACCCGTCGTTCGACGGTGCGCACCTCGGCCCGGAGCGCGGGCCGGGCGGTTCCGGGCACCGCCGCAGGATCGGGCAGCAGGGGCAGGTCGGTGACGTCGCCCGGCCGGGGCAGCGCCCCGAGGCGCGCGGTGACGGCGCCACCGAGGGTCTCGGCGTCGCCGGGTTCGAGGTCGACGCCGAGCAGGCGCTCGACCTCGTCGAGGTGCATGTCGCCGCGCAGCAGCCAGCCGTCGCCGTCGGGCACGGCGGGCGCCGGGTCGGTGCCGTCATGCTCGTCGTCGATCTCGCCGACCAGTTCCTCCGCGATGTCCTCGACCGTCACGACGCCGTCGAAGCCGCCGTACTCGTCGATGACGAGGGCCATCTCCTGGCCCGCATCCCGCAGTCGCGCGACGACGGCGGGCAGCGGCATGGAGCCCGGCACGATCACGGCCGGGCGACAGCGGGTGCGCGCGGTCCCTGAGCTGTTGCCGAGCAGGTCGTGGAGCGTGATGACGCCGATCAGGTCGTCGGCCGTGGCGCCGACCACGGGGTAGCGGGTGTGGCCGTCCGACATGCGCTGCAGGACGGCGGCCGCGGGCTCGTCGGCGGCGACCAGATCGACGCGGGCGCGCGGGATCATCGCGTGCTCGGCGGTGTGGCCGGGGAAGTCGAGGATCCGGTCGAGCAGGGTCGACAGCTCCCGGGGCAGTTCGCCCGCGTCCCGCGACGCGGCGACGATGTGCTCGAGGTCCCGGGGCGTCGCCGAGTGCTCGACGTCGTGCACGGGCTCGATCTTCACGGCGCGCAGCAGCAGGTTCGAGGCCTGGTCGAAGAACCGGATCAGCCAGCCGAACGCGCGGAGGTACAGCGTCGTCGAGAGCGCCAGGCGGCGGGCGACGGGTTCCGGCCGGGCGATGGCGAGGTTCTTCGGGAACAGCTCGCCGAAGACCATCTGCGCGACGGTCGAGAGGCCGACGGCGAGGACCGCGCCGATCGCGATGCCCACGCCCGCGGGCACGCCCACCCCGCCGAGCAGCGTCCCGACGCCCTGCCCGATCAGAGGCTCGGCCACGTAACCGACGAGCAGGCCGGTCACCGTGATGCCGAGCTGCGCGCCGGACAGCATGAAGGAGGTGCGGCGCGTGACCTGCAGGGCGCGGGCCGCGGCCTCGTCGCCCGCCTCCGCGCGCGCCTTGAGCCGGGAGCGGTCCACCGCCATGTACGCGAACTCCTGGGCCACGAAGTAGCCGGTGAACGCGGTGATCACGAGCACGACGACGACGCCGGCCAGGATCGTGAGGAGGGTGATCACGCGGCGGCCCCTCGGTGGGGCGCGGGTTCAGCGGATCGGGGTCTTCGGCGTTTGCGCGAGGCGCGTCTCATCGATTCTCTCTGTATCGGGCCTGCCGATTCGCAGGTCACTGAGTAAAGAGTAGGTCAAGATCGCCGATCCGGCATCGGAGCAGGTCAGGCACCGTCGGAAACGACGAAAGGCGGCTCCCGGAAGACCGGAAACCGCCTGTGATCGCGCGAAGTGTTTGTGGAGCCTAGGAGATTCGATATCTATAGGAGCCTCCTGACTGTCCGCGACGTGGCTGACGGGGGTCATCGTGGCTGTTGTGGCCCTGTGGTGGTCGGGTTATCTGCAGGTTCTCCTCGACGGGCTTCTTGCGTGGCCGGTGGCCGGGTTCCCAGGTCGAGGAGTCGGCTGCGGAGCGCCTCGTTCTCGGTGCGTAGTTGCTCGAGCAGTTCGGTCAACTGACGGTTGCGGTCGATCGCGGTGGCGAGTTTGGTGCGGAGGGATTCCGCGCTGGCGGCGGTGGAGCGTTCGGTTCCAGTGGGGGCGGTGCCGCGTTTCGCGTCGATTTCCTGTCGGAGCTGGGGGTGCTTGTAGAGGAAGCTGGTTGAGACGTCGGCGGCTCGGGCGACGGCGACGAAGGTGACGGGGTGTCCGGTGTTGTGCAGCCGGGTGATGGCTCGGCGTGCGCGGGCGGTCGCGCTGGTTGTGCGGGCGGCGGCGGCCGCGGTGAGGCGGGCTGTGCGGTGATCGCGGTCGCCTTCGCTCACCTGGGTTCCTGCGCGTCTGGTCTGATTTCGTCGATGAGCTTGGTGACCTTGTCGAGCATGCTCTTGTTCAGTTCCGCTGCCTGGCTGTCGCCGTTTTCCTGTGCTTGGGCGGCGAGTTGTTTGAGCTGGTCGCGGTGGGTGATGTGCGCGCCGAGGAAGGTGCGGCCGCCGGGGTCGTGGAAGGAGCAGTCGATGCAGGGGTTCGGGCGGAATTCGCAGCGTTGCGTCGCGGGGAGCGTGCAGAACCCGTTCGGCAGTGCGGTGGTGAAGCGGGCTCGCAGTCGCTCGACGGTGGCGTCAGCGCCGTTGTCGGGGTTGGTGTCCCAGAATTGCCGGGCTTTCCGGGCGAGGGTGTCGTCGGTGATGCGGGCGTAGGTTGCGGTCATGGTGTCGCTGTGGTGGCCGAGGAAGTCGCGGACTTCCGGTTGGGTCCATCCGTTGTTGAGCAGGTTCATCCCGATGGTGTGGCGGAAGCGGTGGACGTCGCCTCCGGAGATCTTCTCGCCGGTGGTGATGGAGGTGGTGATGTCGTGCTCGCGGAAGAGTGCGGCGAGGCGGTGCCGTAGGCCGCTGGTGGACCAGGGCTGGGTGCGGCCGGCGGCGGCGCTGGATCGGGCGCCGGGGAAGAGGTGTTCGGCGTCGGGCCCGTAGGTGTCGCGGACGCGGGTCTGCTGGTCGCGGATAATCGTAGCGAGACTGTCGGGGACGGGAAACCGGCGCCAGGCACTGGTTTTGGTCATCCAGTATTCGATCCAGTACCCCTGGTCGCTGTGTTGGAGGCAGTCGATCGGGAGGCTGACGAGTTCGGAGATGCGGCACCCGGCCCATCGTGTGGTGGCGATCATCGCCCGGAGAGTGGGATCGGTGTCCGGGTTGTCGACGATCAGGGTATCGATGCGTTCGATGACGTCGGGTGGGAAGGGCCTCGGCCGGCGGGTCTTGCGGTGGACGTTCTCGCCGCGGCGCAGGAAGACCGCTGATCCCAGGTCGTTGACGAGTCCGCAGTCGCGCAGTGTTTCCAGCAGGTAGGCGGCGGTGTTCGCGAGTTGGGGGTTCGCCTTGGTGTCGGGGCGGCGGGTCCATTCGAGGTAGTCGAGGAACACCGTTCTGGTGACCACCGATGGTTCGGGGACGGTTCCGTCGAGGGTGAGGAACTGGGCGAGTTGGCGGGTGGCGCGCAGCCACTGGGTGAGTGTTCCCCAGGACATGCTGGAGGTGGACAGCTGTTGGCGGGCGAGGCGTTTGACGGCGTCCTTGAGCCAGGGCACCGGGACGGTGGCCCAGTCGACGGCGGTTCGTGTCGCCCCGGCCTGGGTGGTGTCGAGGACGAACTCGAATCCGTCGCGCCATCGCCAGTGGTCCGCCGCCCACGGGTCGGGGTCGGTGGCCCCGTGCAGGAGCCGGAAGAACCTGCGGATGTAGGGCGCGCAGAGGGAGTCGAAGTTGGTGTAGGGCCAGTATTGCCGGCACAGCAGCAGCCAGTCGTCGACGGGGCGTTCGGTCAGGGAGCTCGTGATCCGCCCGTCGGCGACGTCGATGAGAACGATCAGGACGCGGCGCAGTCCGGTGTTGGGGGTCCAGTCGCCGCGGCCGATCTTGGTGGCGGCGACGAACCGGATTTCGTCAGCAGCAGCCGCTGGGATGCGGCGGAAGTCGACCGCCTGGGTGGTGGCAGGCCGGCCGCGCGTCGCGCCGACAGGCAGGGCGCTGATGGCGGCCCAGGCGTCGAAGTCGGCGGGCTGTCCGGCACGGAACCACTGGAAGTAGTGGGCGTAGCACAGCCCCGAGGTGGCGCCGGCGCGTCCGCCGGGGCCGCCGAGCCAGTACCGTTCGCCGTTGCACTCGATGACGGCGCAGGGGTCGGTGGCGGCGCGGCGGCGGTCGCCGGCGACATCGACGACCGGCCACGTCGGCGCGCACCAGGGCCCGTCCGGCACCTGCAGAGCGGAGATATCGTTGCGCCCCGACCGGGCGCGCTCGCCGTTACCGCGTGCCATCGCCGTCTCCCTTCACGCGGTGCTGCTGCGGTTCACGCCAGACCAGATGCTCGGTGTGACGGAGCTTTTCGGCGAGGTCGTCGCTGGCGAGGTGGATGTACACGTCGGCGCTCGCTGAGTGGGATTGGCCGAGGCGGGCGGCGATCTCGGCGGAGGTCCATCCGGCCTTGGCCAGGGCGGTGGCGTGGGTGTGGCGGAGCATGTGCGGGTTGAGATCGTCGATCCCGGCGGCGGCGCCGATCCGTTCGATGAGCTGGTAAGCGTTGGAGTAGGTCATCGGACCACCGACGGGTGGGCGGGAGAGGTTGACGAACACGTAATCGCTGTCGACGTGGGCGACCTCACCGAGAAGGTACGCGGCATACAGGTCGAAGAACCGCCGCGGCGCGTCGACGATGAACTGGGTCTTCTGCTTCGACAGGGCGCCGTTGGCGTTGTCGTCGCGCCGGCAGATCACCACCTGTCGGCGCATCGGGTTCAGGTCGCCGTGACGCAGGCCGAGCGCTTGGCCGACCCGCAGGCCCAGGTCGTACTGCGCCGACAGCAGCAGCCGGTCACGGGTGGTCGACGCCGCGGCGAGCAGCTTGGCGAAGTCGGTTTCGAAGTCGATCACCTGTACCGTCTCGGCCGGCTGCCGGTCGGGCCGGGCCAGGCGGGAGACCTCGCGGGGACGGCGCTGCTCGAGGTGGGCGAGGAAGCTGTGCGCTCGCCGCGGCAACTTCGACGGATTGCGGGTCAGCACCAAATTCTGCGGTCCCCGGCCCTCGACGCGGTGGAACTCGTAGAACTCACGTACCGCGGCACTGACCGCTTTCACGGTGCCGGGTGCACGGCCCCCGCACCGTGACGGCAGCGGCGGCAGTCCTGCGGTGAGGACGGCGACGAAATCGCACAGCTGATGGAAATCCAGCTCATCCCATGAGATTCCCCGGGCAGCGAGCCAGCGGTAGAACTGACTCAAGTGCCGTGCGTACGAGCGGACGGTGTTCTGGGAACGTCCGATCGCCCGCTGCCAGTGCAGGAACTGCTCGATCTCGGGCACCGGCAGGCCCTGGTCGTCGACGACCGTCCACGACCGGACCCCGTGAACAGTGACCGCGGCGGCCCTCATCGCTGGTCCTCGATGACGTCGTCGCGGCGCGGCCGGCGGGTCTTGATGTCGGTGCGCCGCCGATCCTGCTCATCGCGTACGAGATCCTCGGTGCCGACGAGGTCGTCGGCGGGTAGCCGCCCGGGCAGCCACCGTACGTCCCGTTTGCGCCAGGAGGCGTACCGCTCCTGCACCCGATCCATCGGCACCTCGAACCGTTCCCAGTGCACGCCAGGGGCGCTGACCCAGATCCGCCGCACGTGCGAATCGGTGGCCGCGTCGTAGTCCCAGGTCAGTTCGCAGTGCGTGGGATCGCCCACCAGCTGCAGGGTCTGTGAATCCTGCTTGATGAACGCCTTGCGCCGGGTGTTGGTGCCCTCCATCTCCTTGTGATGGATCGCCAGGTAGGTGCGGCCGTGACTGCTCACCTCCGACCACTGGTAGGGCCGTTTGACCAGGTGTCCGGGCGGATGCATCCCCTGGGTGCTCAGCCAGACGTTGGTGCCGGCGGAGACGAACGCCGCGACGTGGCTGCCCCGCAGCAGCGGTTGCAGCACCGTCCGCAGGTGCGCCGGCTGCTCCGCCATGAGCGTGTTCCAGTGATCGACTGCGGCCAGCAGCAGCGCGCCGACGCCGATCGTCACCGGACGCAGGATACGCTGCGCCTCCTTCCGGGACACCGTTCCCTGCAGCGGGTTGAGGTCGTCCATGAGTGTCGTCACGATCTGTCTCCTCTCGATGTAATTACTTGCGTGGAATTTTGCCTAACGTGGTACAGTTCTCAGGTAGACAACACGCCGTGACCTGCAGAATTGTCCACACCGGCTCGGCTCGATCTCGCGCACGAGATGGGCGTCACACCAGTCACTTGCGTCTCAGGTGCAGATAACCGGGCCGGTAGGAAAATCGCAGTTCACACGGTGTTTCTGCACGGATTTGCGGTGCTGCCGCGATAGCGTGGAGCGCAGGGACCGATCGAGGGATATGGAGGCGATCTGGGTGACGGCACTCTTCTCGCAGGCCGAGGCGAACCCGGTGATGGTTGCGCTGACGCGACTGGCGCACGGCTGGTCGAAGAAGCGGCTCGCGGAGGAGGCCGGGGTCTCCGGATCGCACGTCACCCGGGTCGAGGCCGGTGCGCTGCCCTTGGCGGGTAAGGCGCTCGACGACTACGCGCGGGCATTGCAATGCCCAGTGGATGCTCTGTGCGTCGCGTTCGAGCGCTCCCCTGCGCAGGGCACGCACTTCCGCGCCAACGCCACTACTGCGGAGTGGAAGCGCGACCGCGTCTGGGCGCGCGCCAACCTGGTCGCGATGCGGCTCGGTCGGGTCGTGGCCCACACCGACCTCGATCCGGCGCTGGCGCTGCCGGATCTCGACCCCGGGGACTACGCCGCCGAGCTCGGCGAGATCACCGTCGCGCAGGTTCTACGCCGGCTCTGGCGGATCGCCGGGCCCATCCGATCAATGGTCGAACTGCTGGAAGGGGCCGGGGTCTTCGTCGTCGTCGAGGACTTCCACGACCGCGAGATCGACGCGGTCACCCTGCGCGCCACCGCGCATCACCCGCACCTGGTGTACGTCAACTCTGCCCTGCCGCCGGACCGGATGCGCATGACCCTCGCGCACGAACTCGGGCACCTGGTGATGGATGCGATGACCCTGGTCAGCCCAGCCGAAACCGAACGACGGGCGGATGTTTTCGCTGCCGAGTTCCTCGCGCCGGTCGATGACATCGGCCCGGCGCTGGACCGGGTCTCGACCCGGACCGTCCACGAGCTCGACGAGCTGCGCCTGGACTGGGGGGTGAGCGAGTCCTCGCTCGTCGTCCGTGCCCGTGAGCGTGGCGTGCTCTCCGACCGGCAGTACCGGGCGATGTTCCGCCTGCTCAACGAGACCGGCCGGATGTACGGCGCCCGGCCCGGTGTCCCTGCAGAGACCCCCGAGCTCGCCCGCGATGTCCTCGCCCAACTCGCCACCGACGGATACAGCACCACCGAGCTCGACGCCCTGACACTGCTGAGCCCCGACCGCCGCACCAGCCTGTTCGGTGCACCCGAAGGTGCTACCGCCGGCAGCCGGCACCTGACCGTCGTCTAACACAGCGGGCCGCCGGGGATGTCGCGATGGGGCTGGAACCGCAAGGACGCGGTCAAAGACCACCACTGGCGAGTCCCACGCGGTTCGAACAAGGCGGTGCAGGCCAAAGAGCAGGACGACGCCGCAGGCGGCCGCCACAACCGCGTCATCCGCACTGCACCCGACGCTCTCGGGCGGGTGGTCCTCCGGTGCCAGTACCGGCGGCTCTACGCGGAGCTGCGGTGGACCGATGCGACGAAGAAACACGCCGAGTACCTCGGCGAGATGACCTGGCACAGCCGCGCCGACAACCTCGCCGCCGCCTGGCGCGCAGCACACGCCCGCGGTCTCACGGCCAAGGTCCTCGCCGAAGAGTCCGCCGAAACCGGTATCAACCAACCGCTCTGATGCCGCGCCCTACTGCATCCAGTGGGCGCTGTCCTCGGATGCCCGTGCCAGGACGACATCCAGGCGGCGGGGATCACGCGGGCCGCGGGTGAGGTAGGTGATCGCCGTCTGGTCGTCGAGGTCCGCTGACGGCGCGCACATCCAGCCGGCCGCCGTCCACGGCTCGGCGGCGCGCCGCAGGGTCTGCCAGATGGTCAGCAGCCACTCATCCACCCGGCGGCCGTCGGGGAACTGCCACGCAGGGAATACCGGGGTGCCGCCGGCCAGCGGCGCACAGATCACCTGCTCCGCCGCGACCATCCGCGCCAGGTCATCGCCGTCCAGACCGAGGTACCCGGTGACACCTTCGGCGTCGTAGAAGGGCCCGACCAGCTCATCGAGTATCGCTCCCACATCGGTGCCGGTAGTCGTCTCGTCCACGCAAGGCGATGATCCGCGCGGCCCGGTGCACTTGTCCACCCGGATAAACGTCGCGCCCAGCGTGGATGCTGACGACCATGACGGAAAGTAGCGACGAGGTGCGGTTCGTGTCCGGCAATGAGCGGCTGGCGCGGATTCTCGCCGACCCGGACCGGCGGGCCCGGGTGGACGCCATCACCGCCGAGATGGACCTGATCGATCAGCGGTACCGCACGGCCGCACACCTACTCGACGAAGCAGTGGCCACGACAGCCGCAGAAGTCGGCGCCGGCACGACCGCCGAGGTCCTCACCGCACTCCAGCGTCACCTCACCGCCGCCGGCGTCCGCGAGGTCGGCATCACGCTCACATTCGACGATCACGACGCGACGGTGCCGTGGACCCGGATCGCCGAACACCTCCTGCGCGACACCGACGACTGACCGCCGTGCACCGGACCCGCACCGATCTTCTAGTTGGGTGCGGACTCGTCGGGGACGAATCCGCTCGCCGCGGCGTCGGCGGCACACAGGGTCCGGACCCAGGTCCCGCGGCGTGTGAGGCCGCCGGCACGGCCGCATTGCTCGCAGGTCAGCTCCGAGCGTCGTTCCGCCGCCCGGATCAGCTCGTCGAAGCCCGGCCGGGGCCGGTCCGCTTCGAACTCCACGTAGTACCGCAGCCCACCGAACTTCTCCTTGACCTGCGCCAGCTGGTAGCCGGGGTCGATCGCCGCAAGCTCCCGGTCGAGATCGACGATCAGCCGGTACCAGCCTGGCCCGACATCCAGGGACCCGTACCACCCGGGAAGGAACCGTGCGCGGATACCCGCCAGGTCGTCCTCACTCACCTCGTCCATGCAGACCAGCCTGCCAGCACGCGGACACCGCGGTATGGGAGCGCCCGGCACCACCAACCTGCTTACAGGCCGAAGGCGCCGCCCGAGACCAGGATGACGACACCGAGGATGATCAGCACCAGGGGGAAGAGCACGCTTTCCCATCGTTCGAGGATCTCGGCGATGCGGCGGCGGGTGGCAACGAACCGGGCGATGTAGACCAGTGCCCCAACCAGGATCAGGAAGACCACGCAGTAGGCGGCGATCGCGGTGCGGCTGATGCTGACGAAGACGGGCACGTACACGCCGATGTTGTCGCCGCCGTTGGCGAAGGTCACGCCCGCCACGCCCAGGACGCCGACCGCGTTCCCCGCACCCTTCCCCGCCGCGGAGTCATCGCCGTCGCCGTCGTTGTCGCGGTATTCGCGCCAGCTCGACCACGCTGCCCGCAGCCCCAGGACCAGGGGGACGAGCCCGAAGTACGGAATCGCCGCGACGGGGAGGAATGCGCCGGCCCCGAGGGCGATCAGCACCGCGACGGCGAGAATGCCGGCGAATCCGAGGTACTGCCCGGCGGTGATCTTGGCCGTCAGGTGCCGCTGGCCCGCGCCGCGGGCGAAGAACAGGGAGATCACGATGATGTCGTCGATGTTGGTGGCCACGAACAGGCCCACCGCTTGCAGCACGGTCGAGATCATCACCGGCCACCCCGCCGTGACGGGGTGGCTGTGGTGGTCGCTCGGTCGAATCGGCCGGCGCAGTCGGCTGAGCAGAACCACCATCGGCCGGCGTCGGTGTGCCGGTGTGCGGGGGCGGTCGCCGGGTCGATGCGGGCCCCGCAGATCGGGTCGTGCGGGTGTCGGGTCTGCGTGAAGGTGATGCTGTGCAGGTCGATCGGGGCGCTGATGTTGCGCAGGCTTCGCGGGCCGAGGGCGGCGGTGGGCACACCGGCGCGGGTGGCGGCGGGCAGGAGCGGGTCGGTGATGACGGCGTGGCCGGCGCCGGCGAGGGCGGTGATGCGGGCGGCGATGTTGACCGCGTGCCCGAACAAGTCGCCGTCGCGGCGCACCGCGGTGCCGTGGTGGATTCCGGCGCGGAGGGCGAGGAATCCGTCCTCGTCGGCGGCGTGCTCGGCGAGGGTGGTGATCGTGGCCAGCATCGCATCGGTGGTCTCGGCGGTGAGCATCACCGCATCGCCGATGGTTTTCACCAGCCGGGCCTGCGGGTGCAGGGCTCGCCGGGCCTGCTCGGCCAATCGGATCGCGAGCTCGGCGGCCTCCTGGTCGCCGCACATCTCGGTGAGCACGCTGTAGCCGGCGAGGTCGACGAACGCCACCGCGACCTCCACCTGTTCGAGGCCGTCCAGCTCGGGCCGCGCACCGTGATGATGCCCGTGACGGGGCCCGCCGTCGGGCTCTGGCGTGGTCATCGGCCTGCGGTGCGGGTCGCGCGGAAGCGGGTCAGTGCCGCGTTCTCCCGGACGGTGAGGTCCCGCAGCGGCAGGCCCGCGAGGTGCGGGCGCAGCTGGCCGCGGTCGATGAACCGGTGCGGAGCGCCTTCGAGCCGGTGCAGGATCCGCGCCGGCGCGGTGCCGAGCAGGTCGTAGCCGACCAGGGTTCCGCCGGGATGCAGCACCCGGACGGCTTCGCGCAGCGCCTGCTCCCAGTCGACGACGTGGTGCAACATGATGAACGAGACGACGGTGTCGAACTCCCCGTCGCCGAAGGGCAACGCGGTGGCGTCGGCCACCTGCGCCACGGCCCGGTCACCGAAGCGCTGCAACCGATCCTGCGCGGCGTCGACCATCACCGGGTCGAAGTCGGTGACGGTGAGCTGCACCCGATCCGCCGGGGTGCACGCCGCGAGCAGCTGCGCGGCCATCGCGCCCCCGCCGCCGCCGATCTCCAGCACCCGCCCGGTGGGACGCACGCCCTGCAAGGCCCACGGCAGCACCCATCGCCGCGTCGCTGCCTCCCACGGCGTGCTGCGGCAGAACAGAGACTCGATCGTCGACATTGACGGCATACCCAGCAGCTCCCAACACCCGCTCAGGCCACCGGTCGGCAGCCTGTTCCTCGCGGGAACTCGATTACACCACAGAATGCCGCTATCATCGCCGTATGACGATGAATGAGTGTTCGGTGGCGACCGGCGCACAGCTCGATCCCGCGGTCGCGTTGTTCCACAGCCTCTCCGACGGGACCCGGTTGGCGATCGCGACCCGGCTGGCCCACGGTGGTGAGGCGCGGGTGGCGGATCTGATGGCCGAGCTGGGTCTGGCGCAGTCGACGGTGTCGGCGCACGTGGCGTGCCTGCGGGACTGCGGGCTGGTGCAGGGCCGCCCGGAGGGCCGGCAGGTCTTCTACAGCCTCGCCCGCCCGGAGCTGATGGACCTGCTCGCGGCGGCGGAGACGCTGCTCGCGGCGACCGGCAACGCGGTGGCGCTGTGCCCGAACTACGGCACCGACAGCGCCTCCTGCTGCGGCCCGGACGCTGTCACGCCCGAGGAAGCTTCGGCGGCGAAGGTGGTGCGGGGATGAGCGACGCGTGCGGGTGCGGGCACGACGAGCCCGCCGGCGAGGACGAGCAGGCCCCTGAGCATTGGTGGCAGTTGCGGGAGCTGCAGGCCGCCGCGGCAGCGGCGGTGTTCCTGCTCGCCGCGTACATCGTCGGGTGGAGCGGCGGACCGCAGCGCGTGTCGCTGGTGCTGGAGTGGATCGCGCTGCTGATCGGCGGGTGGACCTTCGTCCCGTCCACGCTGCGGCGCCTGGCCAAGGGCAAGATCGGCGTCGGGACGCTGATGACGATCGCCGCCGTCGGCGCGGTGATCCTCGGCGAGGTCGGCGAAGCCGCGATGCTCGCCGTGCTGTTCTCCATCAGCGAGGGCCTCGAGGAGTACGCGGTCTCGCGGACCCGCCGCGGCCTGCGGGCGCTGCTCAACCTCGTCCCCGACACCGCGACCGTCCTGCGCGATGGCGCCCCGACCACCGTCTCCCCAGCCGAGCTGGCGGTCGGGGACCGGATGCTGGTCAAGCCCGGTGAGCGGATCGCCACCGACGGCCGGATCACCGACGGCCGGACCGCCCTGGACGTTTCGGCGATCACCGGCGAATCCGTGCCCGTCGAAGCCGGACCCGGCGACGAAGTGTTCGCCGGGTCGATCAACGGCACCGGCGCCCTCACCGTGGAGGTCACCACCACCGCGGAGAACAACTCGCTGGCCAAGATCGTGCAGATCGTCGAAGCCGAGCAGTCCCGCAAGGGCGACGCGCAGCGCCTGGCCGACACCATCGCCAAGCCCCTGGTGCCGGCGATCATGATCTTCGCCGCCGCGATCGCGATCCTCGGGTCCCTGCTCGGCGACCCCGCAACGTGGATCGAGCGGGCCCTGGTCGTGCTCGTCGCCGCCTCCCCGTGCGCGCTGGCGATCTCCGTCCCCGTCACCGTCGTCGCCGCGATCGGCGCCGCCAGCAAGATCGGCGTCCTGGTCAAGGGCGGCGCCGCCCTCGAAGCCCTCGGCCGCGTCCGCACCGTCGCCCTCGACAAGACCGGCACCCTGACCGCGAACCGCCCCGCCGTCGTCGACATCGCCACCACCACCACCGGAACCGGCGTCGAGTCGAATGCCCTCGGCTCGGGTGTCCGGTCGCCGGAACAGGACCGGGTGCTCGCCATCGCCGCGGCGCTCGAAGCACACAGCGAACACCCCCTGGCGCGGGCGATCCTCACCGCCAACGGTGACCACACCGTCGCGGCGGCAGAGGTGCAGGCCGTGCCCGGGGCCGGGCTGACCGGTCTCGTCGACGGGCGCCCCGCCCGGCTCGGCCGGCCCGGCTGGATCGACCCGGGCCCACTCGCAGCGCGGGTCGCGGCCATGCAAGCCAGCGGCGCCACCGCGGTCCTCGTCGAAGACGACGGACAGGTCATCGGGGCGGTCGCGGTCCGCGACGAGCTGCGTCCCGAAGCGGCCGAGGTCATCGACCACTTGCACAGCGGCGGCGCCACCGTCGCGATGCTCACCGGCGACAACTCCGCCACCGCCACCGCCCTGGCGCAGATCGCCGGTATCGACGACGTGCACGCCGACCTGCGGCCCGAGGACAAGGCCCGCATCATCGGCGAGCTCCGCAAGGACCGGTTCACCGCGATGGTCGGCGACGGCGTCAACGACGCCCCCGCCCTCGCCACCGCGGACCTCGGTATCGCCATGGGCGCCATGGGCTCGGACGTCGCGATCGAAACCGCCGACGTCGCGCTCATGGGCGAGGACCTGCGGACGCTGCCGCAGGCCCTCGATCACGCCCGCCGAGCCCGAACGATCATGCTGCAGAACGTGGCCCTGTCCCTCGCTCTGATCGCGATCCTCATCCCCCTCGCACTGTTCGGCGTCCTCGGCCTCGCCGCCGTCGTCGCCGTCCACGAACTCGCCGAGATCGTCGTCATCGCCAACGGCGTCCGCGCCGGCCGCGTCACCGCGCTCCCGCCTGCGCCCCAAGAAGCGCGCTCGGAGCCGGTGGTTCAGCAAGCGGCGTAACCCCACAGCGGACACGGGTCGTGCCTCGGAGCGCGTTACCGAGGCACGACCCGCACGGTCCGCGGTGTACGGCCTCTGCTCGCGGATTTCGCTCCGGGCGGTGACCTGCACGGCGTCCCTTGGGAATCCGGGGGACGCCGAGGTTGTGCAGGCCGTCGTGCTCGGCTCTGGCGCCTGCGCTAGACATGCGTAGACTCCGGTCTGTTCGTTTGGGTTCGAGGGGATGCGCCTGGTATTTCGCGCGCGCATTTCGCACACCGCTCCTGCGAAGCAGTGCGCCACCGTCGAGCAACCTCCTACGTAGTTACTGGCACGCTCGTACCAATGTCCCGGAGATCAGATCGCAACCGCACCCCCCGCCCGAAGCCCACGTCTTCCCCGCTCGATCACACGCCGCTGATCACGGCGCTGCGGCAGGTGGAGATCGCCGTCGACGGATTCAACCGCGAGGCCGCACGGATCGAGGCCGAGTACGGCATCGCGATCTATCCGGAGCGGGTGGGCAACATGCACACCGATCTGGCTCGCTACATCGAGGTCGCGATCGGCATCGTCGCACGCAAGCTGCCGGTCGCCGTGTACGGGGCGGATAGCCGGCGCTGGACAGGCCCCCAGTCCCCGCGGCAGGTGTTCGCCCTGTACGAGGCGGCCGGCGACAACACAGCCGACTACCTGACGCAGATGGCTCTCAACGCCGAGCGGATCAAGGCCAAGAAGGACGACCTCGACCGCAGCCTCAAGCAGAAGTGCCTGCGGCCGAAGACGAACGGGAAACCGTGTCAGATGCGGCCGCTGTACCAGGCCGGGGTCGGCCACCAAGAAGGCTTCGGCTGCTGGCGTCACGCCACCGACGAGGAGAAGCTCGAGCTCGAAAGGTCGCGAATCATCATTGAGGTCAAGACCGGTTGCCCCGGGTGCAAGGCCGGTCCCGGTGAGGCGTGCCTGATCCCCACCGAGGACGGCCTCACCCCCGCCCAGGCAGGCCTGACGATGGTCGACGGCGAGTGGCCCCGGGTGCGGGTCCTCGGCGGCGTCGAAATCCACGTCCCACGGATCGAACTGATCCATCCCCGCGTCCTCGAACCCGCCGGGTAAGTCACTGGTGGCGGCACCGCGAAACCAGGTCCGAAGACTGCTCACCCGGTAGCGGCCTAAATGAACACCACCTAGCGTTCGGGGCAGCGAGCCCTACGACGAGACGAGGAGTTCCCATGGCTAACGAGCCGAATGTCCAGCAACCGCAGGACGCCAACGATCCACCGTCGGAGACGGTGGTTGAGCTCGCGGACGGTATGCGCGGCCGGTGGGTGGTGGCATCCCAGGGATCTACGCACGTATGGGATCTGGACACGTTGACCTACACGCGCCGTCCCGGCCCCGCCAGCCCCTCGGGGGCGTTCGACTACGACGGCATCGCGCACCGGATCACGAGGGTGACCCGCTGGCCGCGTGTCGGTGATCAGTCGCTGGTCTGGTTCGACGATCCCGCGAGTCCCTTCGACACCGAGCAGTTCCGCCGCTCGTCGGTGATCGTGTCGATCACCCGCGCCCCAGAGGGGACGTAGAACGAAACCGGGCGACGGTTCCGAAGTCGGGGACGCCGGGTAAGTCCAGGTCGGCGGTAGTCAGCGTCGGCGTTCGATGCGAACCACGTCCCGCCAACGGCCGTCGCGTTGGCCGATGCGTTCGCGGGTGCCGACGGTGCGGAACCCGGCGCCCCGGTGCAGCGCCAGGCTGGCGTGGTTCTCGGGGAAGATTCCGGTCTGGATGGTCCACACCCCGGCAGCGTCGGCGGACTGGATGAGGGCCTGCAACAGCGCGGCTCCGATGCCCTGCCCGGCGTGGCCGGAGTCGACGTAGACGCTGTGCTCGATGACGCCGGCGTAGACGCAGCGCCCCGAGACGGGCGCCGCTGCAACCCACCCGGCGACCTGCCCACCTGGGGCGAGGGCGACGACGCGGTGCTCAGGTAGGTGTCGTTGGTCGAAGTCCGTCCAGCCGGGTGCGGCGGTTTCGAAGGTGGCGTTGCCGGTGTCCATGCCGGCTTGGTAAATCGCGAGGACCTGTGGCCCATGCTCGGGCCGCATCGCAACGATCGCCGGGTCCGCCGCTCGTGCGGCGGACCCGGTTGAGTCGTGGGGGCTGGTGGTCACCTGTTCAGGCTAAGGACGCTGCGCTGATGGTGCAGCTGGTGCTCGCGGACCCAGTTCTGGGCGGCGACCTGCACGGCGTCCCACGGGGACCCGAGGGGCGGGGTGTAGGACAGGTCGAGCTCGGAGAGGGCGTCGACGCTCATGCCGTGGTGCAGGGCGGTGGCGTAGGTGTCGACGCGCTTGGAGATCTCGGCCGTGCGGTGCCCGATGAGCTGGGCACCGAGTAGTGCGCCGGTGTTCTGGTCGCCGGTGATCCGGATGCTGATGGGGGTGGCACCCGGGTAGTAGGCCTTGTGATCGTCCGGTGTGGAGGTCGTCGACACCGGCACCCAGCCGCGGTCGGCGGCAAGGGCTTCGGTCTCTTTGAGGCCGGTGCGGGCGGCGACGAGGTCGAAGATCTTCACGACCTGGGTGCCGAGGGAGCCGGTGTAGCGGGCGGTGCCGCCGAGGGCGTTCTCGCCGGCGACGCGGCCCTGCTTGTGCGCGGTGGTGCCGAGCGGGAGCCAGGTGATGCCGAGCTGGCGGTGGTGGGTGTGCACGGCGTCGCCGGCGGCGAAGACGTCGGACAGATTGGTGCGCATCTGCTCGTCGACGGCGATCGTGTTCTTGATGCCGAGCTGCGCGCCCGCTGCGGCAGCGAGGTCGGTGTCGGGGCGCACGCCCACGACGACGAGCACGAGATCGGCGGTGAGGTGATCGCTCTGGCCGTCACTGCTGGTGGTGACGGTCAGGGCGCCGGTGTCGGTGCGGTCGACCGCGGTGACCAGGGTGTGGGTGCGGACGTCGACCCGGTTGCGGACCAGTTCATCGTGGACGAGGGCGCCGAGTTCGGGTTCGACAGTGGGGAGCACCTCAGGGAGGGCTTCGATCTGGGTGACGGTGATGCCGCGGGCAGTGAGACCTTCGGCCATTTCCAGGCCGATGTAGCCGGCGCCGATGATGATCGCGGTCTTCGGGTCCTTCGTGGTGAGGGTGTTCATCACGGCGAAGGTGTCGCCCATCGAGTGCAGCAGGTGCACGCCGTCGGCGGGGCCGAGGTGGTCGAGGCCGGTGATCGGCGGCCGCACGGACACAGCGCCGGTGCCGATGACGAGGACGTCGTAGTCGAGGTCCCGGGCGGCGCCGTCCGGGCCGGTGACGGTCAGGCGGTGTCCGGCCGGATCGATCGCGGTAGCTCTGGTGTCGGTGTGCACGGTCATGCCGGTGGCGGCGAGGTCGGCGGCGGTGCGGTGGGCGAGGTTGCTCCAGTGGGTGACCTCGCCGGAGACGTAGTACGGGATGCCGCAGATGGAGAAGTTCGGGTAGGCGTCGGCGACGACCACGGTGACCTCGCTGGTGGGGTCGAGTTCGCGGGCCCGCAGGGCGGCGGAGATCCCGGCGTCCGATCCGCCGATGGCGATGATCTTGCGTGCAGACATGGGGTGTCGGTTCCCTTCCAAGAACAGGCAAATGAGGGTGAGCAGGCACAGCGGCACTGACGGCGGTGAGCGGGGCCGTCGAGCACGTCGATCAAAGGGGTGGGTCAGGTGATCGTGGGATGGAGCTCGGCGAGGAGGTCTTTGACGCGGCGGTCGAGGTCGTCACGGATCAGGCGGACGGTCTCGATGGGGTGGTTGTCGGGGTCGGCGACCTGCCAGTCCAGGTACCGCTTGCCCGGGTAGACCGGGCAGGCGTCGCCGCAGCCCATGGAGATCACCACGTCCGCGGCCGCGACCACGTCGTCGGTGAGAGGCTTGGGAAACTCAGCGGCCAGGTCGAGCCCGACCTCGGTCATGGCCTGCTCGACGATCGGGTTGATCACCGCAGCAGGCAGCGACCCGGCGGAGCGTACGTGCACCGCCCCGGCCGCGTGGTGTGTCAGGAGCGCGGCAGCCATCTGCGAGCGGCCCGCGTTGTGGACGCAGATGAACAGCACCTCGGGCACGGTCTTGGTGCTCGCACCGGTCGACTGCGCCAGGGCGGCGAGACGCTCGGCGGCGAACCGGCCGGCGAGAGTCACCAGGTGAGTGTGGATGCGGGCGGTGCGCCGCAGCGCGGTGTAGGACTCGAAGACGACCCGTTCGACGGTCTGCTCGGAGACGATCCCGCGGTACTGGGCGGCGAGCCGCTCCGCGGTCCGCGCCAGCAGGGCCTGGGACATCAGCAGTTCCGGTGTTCCGGCCGACTCGGTCGTGGCGTTGGCGTTCATCCGACTTTCTCCCGCTTCTCGGGCTTCCCGGCCTGCTCGGTCGCTACCGGGTGGTGAGTTCGGCTGCCAGCGCGGTGACGCGGGCGGCGATGTCGTCGCGCACGAGGCGCATCCGCTCGATCCCGTCGATGCCCCGCTCCGACGGCTCGTCGGTATCCCAGTTGACCAACGCGACACCGTCCGGGGTGTCGACGACGGCTTCCCGGCCGAGAGTGACCACCAGGTCCACCCGGGCGAGCAGCGCCGGGTCGATCGGTTTCGGGGTCTCGCCGGTGATGTCGACACCGACCTCAGCCAGCGACTCGGCGGACAGGCCGTTGACCACGGAGCCGGGCTTGGTGCCGGCCGAGTGCACCTCGACGGCATCGCCGACGGTCTTGCGCATCAGGCCGGCGGCCATCTGGGACTTGCCGCCGTTCTTCACGCACACGAACAACACGCTCGGCGTGGCCGATTCGGTGTCGGCGGTGATCGTATTGTCGGACATCAGTTCACACTCCTGGACGGATCCGCGGTCGCGGCGGTGGAGGACGGGGTCAGCGGGAAGCGCTTGCGCAGGGCCAGCGAGACATAGACCAGGCCGACCAGGACGGGGACCTCGATGAGCGGCCCGACGACGCCCGCGAGGGCTTGGCCGGAGGTGGCGCCGTAGGTGGCGATCGCGACGGCGATGGCGAGCTCGAAGTTGTTGCCGGCGGCGGTAAACGCGAGCGTGGTGGTGCGCTCGTAGCCGAGTCCCATGACGGCGCCGAGCAGGTACCCGCCGCCCCACATCACGGCGAAGTACACCAGCAGCGGCAGGGCGATACGGGCGACGTCCCACGGGCGGGAGGTGATCTGCTCGCCCTGCAGGGCGAACAGGATGACGATGGTGAACAGCAGCCCGTAGAGGGCACATGGTCCGATCCGGGGGAGGAACTTCGTTTCGTACCAGTCGCGGCCCTTGGTCTTCTCTCCGATTCGGCGGGAGAGGTAGCCGGCGAGGAGCGGGATGCCGAGGAAGATCAGCACGGATTTGGCGATCTGCCAGGGCGAGGTGCTGATGGTGGTCTGTTCGAGGCCGAGCCAGCCGGGCAGGATCGAGAGGTAGAACCAGCCGAGGACGGCGAACATGATCACCTGGAACACCGAGTTCAGCGCCACGAGGACGGCTGCGGCTTCGCGGTCGCCGCAGGCGAGGTCGTTCCAGATGATCACCATGGCGATGCACCGGGCGAGGCCGACGATGATTAGGCCGGTGCGGTACTCGGGCAGGTCGGGCAGGAAGATCCAGGCGAGTGCGAACATCAGCGCCGGGCCCAGGATCCAGTTCAGGAAGAGGGAGCCGAGCAGGAGCTTGCGGTCGCCGGTGACGGTGTCGAGGCGGTCGTAGCGGACCTTCGCCAGCACCGGGTACATCATGATCAACAGGCCCAGGGCGATCGGCAGCGAGACACCGTCGACCTGGATCTTCTCCAGCGCGGTGTTCAGCCCGGGGATCATCCGGCCGAGCAGCAGGCCGGCGACCATGGCGACACCGATCCACACCGGCAGGAACCGGTCGAGGGTGGAGAGCTTGCCGACGACCGGCTGATGCTCAGTCGTCGGGGCGGGGCTGGTCACGAAAGAACCTCCAACGAGATGGCGGGGTCACCGGACTGCAGGATCCCGGCGAGCGAGGACAGGACTTCGGGGATGACGCGGTAGTACACCCACGAGGCGCGGCGCTCGGACTCGAGCAGGCCTGCGGTCTTGAGGACCTTGAGGTGGTGCGAGATCGTCGGTTGCGAGACGTCCACCGCCGGCGAGATGTCACACACGCAAGCCTCGCCTCCCTCGTGGCTGGCGATCAGGCTGAACAGGCGCAGCCGGACCGGGTCGGCCAGGGCCTTGAACACCGCCGCGAGGTCGACGGACTGCCCCTCCGACAGAGGCTCACGGACCAGCGGTGAGCACCGCACGGTCACATCGGTCAACGGAATCGAATTCGACACACATCAATATTGACAGATATCGATGTTGGACACAAGCGTGTCTGGGTTATAGGTAGCGACAGATATCTTCGCTAGCGCACGACTTCGGATCGGTGTGTTCGGCAGCTTGGCGTAGGTGGGTGATGTTGTCGCGCAGTGCGATCAGTTCCGCGATCTGTTGATCGAGGTGGTGGATCGACCTGTCTAGCTGGTCGCGTACGTGATCACATGGGGCTTGGCCGGTGCCGCGTATGTCGATGATTCTTTTGACTTGCGCGAGAGTGAGTGCCGCCGCCTGCCCCCTCTTGATGAATTGCACGATGCCGATGGCGTCGGGGGTGTAGTTGCGGTATCCACCGGCGGTACGTCCCGGTTCAGGGAGGAGCCCCGCTTCCTCGTAGTACCGCAGCGTCGATGGCGTGGCGCCAGATTTGCGGGCGAGTTCTCCGATCCGCATCGGGTCCTCCCTGTCCGGATTCTGGGCTTGACCTTCAAGGGTACTGGAGGGTTGATGATGGTGACATGAGTGAAGAGTTTGATCTTGCGATCGTTGGTTCGGGTGCTGCAGCGATGGCGGCGGCGATCCGCGCAACAGCCATGGGCAAGTCCGTGGTGATGATCGAGCGAGGCACTTTCGGCGGCACCTGTGTGAATACCGGTTGCGTGCCGTCGAAGGCGTTGATCGCCGCGGCGCAGGCACAGCACACGGTCTCTGATGCTGGCCGGTTCCCGGGGGTCGGTGCGACCGCCGTGCCGGTAGATATGGCCGCCCTGGCGGCGGGGACACGGCGCTTGGCAGAGTCGATGCGGTCAGAGAAGTACGTTGCCGTTGCGGACTCGTACGGCTGGCGCCGCGTCCAGGGTGCGGCCGCGTTCGCGGGAACGCGGGCAGCGCCATCGCTGGTGGTCACAGCTCCCGATGGGACTACCGAGACGATAATTGCTCGACGGTACTTGGTGGCAACAGGGGCCCAACCGTCGATTCCGTCGATTCCCGGACTCAATCTGGTCGACTACCTGACGTCGACGACCGCGATGGAGTTGACCGCAGTCCCGGAATCACTCCTAGTGATCGGCGGCGGGTTCATCGCGCTCGAGCAGGCGCAACTCTTCGCGCGACTGGGGGCGAAGGTAACCGTTTTGGTGCGGTCCAGGATCGCTTCGGCCGAAGATGCTGACGTCGCAGATGCTCTCCTGGAAGCGCTCGCTGACGAGCACATCGAGGTAGTGCAGCTCGCGACCGCGACCTCGGTCGACACCGAGGCGGGTGAGGTCGTCGTGACCGCCTCCAGCCCTGGTGGACAAGGCGACTTCCGTGCGGCGAAGCTGCTCGTCGCGACGGGCAGAACCCCGAATACTAGAGGTTTGAATCTGGAGACGGTTGGAGTCGACACGAGCACCAGCGGCGCGATCCTCGTGTCGAATCAGCTCAGAACATCAAACCCGCGTGTGTGGGCAGCGGGCGATGTGACCGGCCATCCCGAGTTCGTCTATGTCGCAGCCGCGCAAGGCACAACGGTCGCCGACAACATGTTCGGACAGACCCCGCGGTCGTTGGACTACACGCACCTGCCGCGCGTGATGTTCACCAGTCCGGCAATCGGGAGCGTCGGTATGACCGAGACGCAGGCCCTCGCAAGCGGAATCCGGTACACGAGCTCGCTTCTTCCGCTCACTCACGTACCCCGGGCCCAAGTTGACCGAGATACCCGAGGCTTCATCAAGCTCATCGCAGACTCCGATAGTCATCGAGTCCTCGGAATTTCGGCGGTCGCGAATAGTGCCGGCGAGATCGCCGCCGCTGGGGTCTACATCCTCGAAGCAAGGATGACCGTCGAGCAGGTCGCCCGGACATGGGCGCCCTACCTGACCATGGCCGAGGGCATCAAAATCGCCGCACAATCCTTCAGCACCGACATCGCCCAGCTCTCCTGCTGCGCTTCCTAATTCCTGATTCCACCGATCCGCAAGCGAAGTCCCAGACAATGACCAATCCACTCGATCGACTCATCACCCCCGAGGGGTCCGGCCTCGATCCGGCAGTCCTGGTTCCCCTACTCAGGCTCCTCTCCAAGGGAAACCCCGTCAGCGTAGAGGACTTAGCAGCTGCGGCCGGACTGTCGGAACCCGATGTACGGGAACGACTCCAATCCGTTGCCGACACCGAATACGACGATCGCGACCAAATAGTCGGGCAAGGACTGACCCTCCGTCCGACCCCGCATCGGTTCACCGTCGCAGGTCACGAACTGTTCACGTGGTGCGCACTCGACACCCTGATCTTCCCCACACTCCTAAACCAGTCAGCCACCATCGAGTCGACCTCACCCGCGAGCGGTCAAACGATCAGAATCTCTGTCACGGCAGACACCGTGACCAGCATCGAACCCGACACCGCAGTGCTATCGCTCGTCGACCCCGATGACCTCAGCTCGCTTCGAACGTCGTTCTGCAACCAAGTGCACTTCTTCGCCTCCCCACACGATGCCCAAACGTGGACGCGCGAAAATCCCGGCAACCAACTCCTCGACATCACCCACGCGCACGCCCTCGGGAAAGCTCTCGCTGAACAAGCGCTCATCAGCCCGGACACAGCCCGACAGGCCGGATGCTGCTCGCCGGATCAGCACGAAGGAACCGCCCAATGACCAACACAGTGAAATCGCCCCTCGCACGCAGGACAAGAGAGATCGGCCGATGGGGCACCGCCGCCCGGACAGTGATCGGTGCCGCTTTCGTGGGAGCCGGGATCATCATCGGACCTTCCACAATCGACTTCATCATCGCGGTCGCACTGGTCCCTGCCGCGATCACCCTCGCGGTTGTACTTCGGGGTCGTGATTCGGCACCACTGCGGGTCACAGGCGCGTGGGCCATGGCCACTAACACGCTGGTCTTCTTCGCGTTCTTCGCGCTCACCCCGCCGGCGGCAGCAACGTTCTACGGGCTTTCCATGCTGCTCGCCGCTAGCCGCGGGCTCGCAGCCTGCGAAGTGATGGCGGCATCGAACGTGATCCTCAACCGAAACGACCAAGTCGGTTGCCCTGTCTTTACCCCGATCGACCGCATCGAGGGATTCCACCCACGCGACTGCGCCTAACCGCAGATGCCTCTCCTCCAGCGCAGCCTCCGCCCAGGGGGACGCCGACCGCGAGAACCAGCCGGTACAGCGCAGTGCGGCCCGCTACTGCGTTTCGCGCCAGCGCTCTCTGGTAACCGCGTCGATGGCCGCCACCCGAAGCGGTGACGGCCATCGATCGAGGGCGGACTAGCAGCAGTTCGCCGCCGCAGGGGTGCAGCACGCGGCCGGCGTCGCTTCGGAGTCCTCGGCTGTCGTCGCCGGAGTGTGTCCGCCGTCGAAGGTCTCGGCGTCAGCGAGGACGGTGTAGACCTCCCAACGCTCGGCGTCGGGGGCGGTGACCCAGACCTTGTCCTGGGTGGCGAAGCAACAGGTGGCGCCGATCTCCTCCTCGGTGAACAGCTGCTCCTCGGTGAGGCGGGCGATCTCAGCGTGCACCTTGTCGCTGGAGTCCACCTCGACGCCGAGATGGTTGATGCTGCCGCCCTGGCCGGGGTTCTCCAGCAGGACCAGCTTGAGCGCCGGGTCGGCGACGGCGAAGTTGGCGTAACCGGGCTTGACCTTCGCCGGGCCCGTGCCGAACAGCTTGGTGTAGAACGCGATCGACTGATCGAGGTCATCGACATTGAGGGCGAGCTGGACGCGGGACATGAGAACCTCCGAGGCTTCGACATACATCTAACTGTTGCTCGTTCAGTTCTAGACCACGCTTTGACATATGTCAACGAGTAGGTAGATTGAAGCGTATGCCCAAGACGCTCCCCGTCGTCGACATCAGCGCCCCGATCTGCTGTGCTCCGCTGGCCGCCGGCGTGATGGACGAGGCCGCGGCACTCGAGCTCGCCCTGCGCCTCAAGGCCCTCGCCGACCCGGCCCGGATCCAGCTGATCTCGATCCTCATGGCCGCACGTCCAGGCGAAATCAGCACCGGCGACCTCGCCGACACGGTGGGCCTGTCGTCGGCGACCGTCAGTCACCACCTGAGCCAGCTCAAGAAGGCCGGCCTCGTCAGCTCCGAGCGGCGCGGGATCAACGTCTTCTACCGGGCCGAACCTGACTCCCTTGAAGCGCTCCGGGCCGTCCTGGCCACGTGCTGCTAGCGCGAACGCGCCTCTCGCGCGCAGGTAGTGGCTGCACGACACCGTCGCGAGGCTCCCCGGCACAGCACCAGCACGATCGCCTGCGGCAGGATCGACACGCGTGGACCACATCGAGCAGCAGCTAGAGCAACAGCTCCGCGAACGCGGCATCCCCCTCACTGCGGCTGAGTTCCTCCGCGCCGTCCTCGAAGCCCTCGACGACGGCGCTTCCGTGCCTTAGCGGGACAGCGGTCGGCACGAGGAACATGCGCTGTAATCCGCAGTACCAGTGACTGTTCGGTCCTTGACTGCTAAAATCAGCAGTATGCTTCCCACGGGTCCCCGGACGATCGACAGCTTCCGCCGGATCACCATCCCAGCGAAGGTGGCGAAGGCGTCCGGAGTGCGGCAGCCTTCGTGGGTCCGGATCGGTGTCGTCGCCGACCAGAGGATCGTCGAGATCATTCCCACTCGCGGCCCGCGCGGGACGAAGCCGTCCGTACGAGGTAACCCGGATCGTCCGCGGCGGCTGCGGACGTCGCGACAGATCGCGCTGCCGGCGGCGGTCCTCGACTCGGTCGGTCTGGACATTGGGAGCGTCGTGGCGTTCCTGGCCCTGGAGGACCGCATTCATCTGTTCGCCGCGTCGCGGGTCATCGCGCCGGAGCCCGCGCCCGTGGGAGAGGAAGACCAGTGACGGCGCGGCGACGTACCCGGTCAATCCACGCAGAGGCGGGTCAGCTCCCCCTGTTCGACGTCCCTGCCGTCGCGCCGGCGGATCTGGTCGACCCGGCCGTGGTCGCAGCTGCGGAGCTCGTCCTCGATCGCTCAGTGTCGGTGTTGCCACGGACCGAACTGTCGGGGCTTCGCGGGTATCCGGTGGTCCGATGGTCGCCGAGCATCGCCGAACGGATGTCGGCCGGGGCGGGACCGATGCTCGACGCGCAGGTCCTCGAGCTGTGGGAGATGTGCCCGGCGGAAGGCGCTGGCGCGCCGCCAGCGGCACCGTTGAGCATCGTCGGGTTCGTCGCCACCGGGCAGTGGAAGAGGGCCCTGTACGTCGCCAGCGAACTTCGCGGGTTCGGGGAAACCGTGGTGCTGACCGAGCGGCGCCCCACGGCGCTGAGCTTGACGGCGGCGGACCTCGCCGACGTGAGTGTCGTGCATACCTCTCACGCCGGCGAGGAACTGCTGGTGCGGGGATCGAAGGTCGCCGATCCGCCGCGGATCGTCGCGGTGCGGTACTGGGAGGAGCGGCTCTTCGCTCACGCCCTCGCGACAGGGGTGTCGATCACGCCGCAGCCGGCTCCGGCGTAGCGCCGATCCACGCGGACAGGGCTCGTTTACGTTTCCAGTCCCCGCCGGTGAGCTGCTCGATCTCGATGTTGCTCTCGTGGGCGGCCTCGCACATCGCCGTCCACGCCTGCGGGCCGTTGTGCGCGGCGATAGCGGTGGCCAATCCGCGACCGAGCATCGCGACCGCGGAGACCGAATGGGAGAACGCTGCTGCCTTCGGGATGTCGGCGGTGCGGATCCAGGTCAGGTCCCGCCCACCGCAGAGTGCGCAGTCGCAGCACCACGCGGCGTGGGACTCGTCCTTGAGGTAGTGCCGCTCGAACGCGGTCAGCGACGTGTACGCCAGCAGCTCCGGGAGGATGAACGACACCGACCCGCTGCTGCCGCCCCCGCCGATGTCGGGGTAGATGTGCCGGTACGTCGTCGACGAACCCAGCGCCGCGCCCGCGGCGCCGTACGCCAGCGCCCCCAATCCCGCCGTGTCACTGCGCAGTAGCAGCACCGGGACATCTGCCGTGAGGACGTGCACCAGCCCGGTCACGACGTTCGTCCGGTCGAACGGGTCGTCGGTGTCCTCGACCATCAACGCCACGGGGATGCCGTGCGCGTTGATCTCAGACCGGAGCGAATCGGCGGCGTGCGAGAGCCACCAGCTCGCGATCGGCAGCGCCGCGATCACCTGTCCACCGAAGCGGGCCGCCGTCTTCAAGGTGGTCCGCAGCCCGGCGGTGTCGCCCTTGGCCACATAGCCGGAATCGGTCAATGCCCACGTCAGGCCCGCGCTACGTTGCACGGTGATCCAGTCGCGGGTCGGCTCCGCCGTCGCCATCTTCCGCTGCCGGCCGCTGTAGAGGTTCGCGTCGAGCAGCAAGGCTGCGTCGGGGCACTTCTTGCGGGTCTGATCCGCCGCGGTCCTCGCAACCGCGGAGCGGTGGGTCCGGGACTGCCACGGCACGGTGAAAACCGCGCCGACACCCTCCGCCGCGATCAGAGCGCGAGTCGGGTCGATCAAGGTCGTCGGGACCTGAACGAACAGGTCCGTCGACATTCCCTCAAGCCGGTGCTGCCCGACCTGAATGGGCCGGGCCTCACCTGTCCGTTCAGTGCTGGTGGAATCGGTAGTGCGATCAGAGTCGCAACTGTCGTTGGTCAACGGTGCCTCCTCAAGGCGTTGTGGATGAGCCACCACGCCGAGGTCCGCATCGCTCGCCCACACCTACCGTTCCGGTGTTTGGCGAACCCGCGCACACCGTCTACCATCGGAGTCGTCATCCAAAGACATTCGCAACGGTCACGGTATCGAGGGCTCGCGCCCTCGGAGCGGTGATTCAGTTGTTCAGCGGAGCCCGGTTCGTCTGCAAACGAGCCGGGCTTCAGCTGTCTCTATTCTAGAGCCTGAACATGACAGGTCTCGGGACGTCGTCACCTCTACGTCACCTATGGCCCTACCGACGCGAGGAGCCCCCAGGCCGGTGGCCTTGGGGGCTCCTCGCTGATGACATCGTCAGCAATTCAACATATCTGTGGAGGCTAGGGGATTCGAACCCCTGACCCTCGCCTTGCAAAGGCGATGCTCTACCAACTGAGCTAAGCCCCCGTGTGTGGTTGTGCACCCATTGCTGGGCACCGTCCCCACCGCCAAACTACGACCTCGTGGTGGACATGTCCACCACAGCATCCCTGCTGGTCAACCCCTCACCGAGCCTGTCAGCTGGAGATAAGATTCGAACTCCTGACATCCGCCTTGCAAAGGCGGCGCTCTACCAACTGAGCTAAGGCCCCGGGACGGGGTGTGGTGGGCCTAGGAGGACTTGAACCTCCGACCTCTTCGTTATCAGCGAAGCGCTCTAACCGCCTGAGCTATAGGCCCGTGAACCGAGGTGGAACATTACCAGCGCACCTCGGGTTCTACAAAACTGCTGGTCAATCCCTATCGGAGAGGGTCACCTCGACGCCGCCCACGAGGTCGGCGCAGAGGTTGTAGATGAACGCGCCGACGGTGGCGAGCGCGGTCAGCAGGATCACATTCGCGAGGCCGGCGAGGCCCGCGTAGGTGAACACGTTGCCCGCCGTCAGCAGGCTGACACCCGCCTGCTCGTTGGTCAGCGTCTGGAAGCTGTCGTTGATCTTGCTCCAGACGCCCATGCCGCTGAGCACGATGTACAGCACGCCGACGGCGATCATCCACACGAAGAACAGCACCACGGAGACCACGCCGCTGAGCTTGAAGGTGGTCCACGGGTCGATGCTGCGCAGCTGCATGCCCGCCCGCACCGGCCCGCTCGCGGCCTGTGTCTTCACGCCCGCGGCCCGGGCGGGAGCGCCGCCCACGGTGTGCAGGTTCGACGATGCCGTCTCCTCCGCCGGGGCCGGAGCGGCCGGCGCCGTGGGCGCCTCGGTCGCCGCGGCGGCCGACTGCGCGGGGACCGGCACCGTCGGCGCGGAGGCCGGCGCGACCTGATGGATCTTGTCCAGGTCCGGCAGGTTCTTCGGCAGCTCGTCGCGCTCCACGCCCTCGGTGGGCGCATCGATCACGCGGCCGACATCGGTGTCGCGTCGCGGGATCCGGACGGGCTGCCGGCCCGCCTCCGGTCCGGACTCCGGCGGCTGGCCGGATCCGGTTCCAGGGGTACTCACATGCGCTCCTTCGTGCTCCGCGGCGGCTTATGCCTCGCCGTCCGCCTGCTCGGGTTCGTCGCTCTCGTCGGCGTTGCGGGCGATGGCCAAAAGACTAGTGCCTTCGGCCAGGTTCATCAGCCGGACGCCCTTGGTCTGCCGGCCCGCCTTGCGGACCTGCCGCGCCGCCGTGCGGATCACTCCGCCGCCGGACGTGATGGCGTACAGCTCGGTCTCGTCGTCGACGATGAGTGCACCCACCAGTTCGCCGCGCTTCGGGTCGAACTGAATCGTCAGCACGCCCTTGCCGCCACGCCCCTGAGGAGTGTAGTCAGCGATCGACGTCCGCTTGGCGTAACCGCCCGACGTGGCGACGAGCAGGTACGTGTCCTCGCGAACCACGTTGAGCGCCAACAGCTGATCGTCGTCGTTGAACCGCATCCCCTGCACACCGGAGGTTGCCCGGCCCATGGGGCGGAGCACCTCGTCGGTCGCCTTGAAGCGGATCGACTGGGCCTTCTTGCTCACCAGCAGCAGGTCCTCCGACTCGGAGGCCAGCACCGCGCCCACCAGCTCGTCCTCGTCGCGCAGGTTGATGGCGACGATGCCGCCGCTGCGGTTCGAGTCGAAGTCCTCGAGCTTGGACTTCTTCACGAGGCCGTTCTTGGTGGCCAGGATCAGGTAGGGCGCGTCGTCGTAGGCCTTGATCTGGATGACCTGGGCGATGCGCTCCTCCGGCTGGAAGGCCAGGAGGTTGGCAACGTGCTGGCCGCGGGCGGTGCGGCTCTGCTCGGGCAGCTCGTAGGCCTTCGCGCGGTACACGCGGCCCTTCGTGGTGAAGAACAGGATCCAGTCGTGGGTGGAGCACACGAAGAAGTGCGCCACGATGTCGTCCTGCTTGAGGTCGGCGCCCTTGACGCCCTTGCCGCCGCGCTTCTGGCTGCGGTACAGGTCCGTCTTGGTGCGCTTGGCGTACCCGGTCTCGGTGATCGTGACGACCACGTCCTCGCGGGCGATGAGGTCCTCGTCGGTCACGTCGCCGTCGGCGGCGATGATCTTGGTGCGGCGGTCGTCGCCGAACTTCTCGACGATCTCGCCGAGCTCGTCGCGGACGATGGCCCGCTGGCGCTCCGGCTTCTCGAGGATGTCCTTGAGGTCGGCGATCTCGAGCTCGATCTCGGCCAACTGGTCGATGATCTTCTGCCGCTCGAGGGCCGCCAGGCGGCGCAGCTGCATGTCGAGGATCGCGTTGGCCTGCAGCTCGTCGACGTCGAGCAGGTCGATCAGGCCGGCGCGCGCGATCTCGGTGGTCTCGGACCGCCGGATGAGGGCGATGACCTCGTCGAGGGCGTCGAGTGCCTTGACCAGGCCGCGCAGGATGTGGGCCCGCTCCTCGGCCTTGCGCAGCCGGAACCGGGTGCGCCGCACGATGACGTCCAACTGGTGCGTCACGTAGTAGCGGATCATCTGGTCCAGGCGCAGCGTGCGCGGCACGCCGTCGACGATGGACAGCATGTTCGCGCCGAAGCTGGTCTGCAGCTGGCTGTGCTTGTAGAGGTTGTTCAGCACCACCTTGGCGACGGCGTCGCGCTTGAGCCGCACCACGATCCGCATGCCGACGCGATCCGAGGACTGGTCCTCGATCTTGCTGATGCCGGCGATCTTGCCGTCGCGCACCTGCTCGGCGATCGACAGCACGAGGTTGTCGGGGTTCACCTGGTAGGGAAGCTCGGTGATGACGAGTTCCGTTGCGCCCTTGGAGTCCTCCTCCACGGCGACGACGCCGCGCATGCGGATCGAGCCGCGGCCGGTGGAGTAGGCGTCCTTGATGCCCTGGCTGCCCACGATGAGGCCGTGCGTCGGGAAGTCCGGTCCCTTGATCCGCTCCATGCACGCCTCAAGGGTGGCCTCGGAGTCGGCCTCGAAGTTGTCCAGGCACCAGAAGATCGCGTCCGCGAGCTCGCGCAGGTTGTGCGGCGGGATGTTGGTCGCCATGCCGACGGCGATGCCACCGGAGCCGTTCATCAGCAGGTTCGGCACGCGCGACGGGAGCACGGTCGGCTCCTGCGTCTTGCCGTCGTAGTTCGGCGTGAAATCGACTGTCTCCTCGTCGATGTCGCGCAGCATCTCCATCGCCAGCGGCGTGAGTCGCGCCTCGGTGTAACGCATGGCGGCCGCGGGATCGTTGCCCGGCGAGCCGAAGTTGCCCTGCCCGTCGATCATCGGATACCGCATCGACCAGGGCTGGGCGAGGCGCACGAGGGCGTCGTAGATCGACGAATCGCCGTGCGGGTGATAGTTGCCCATCGTCTCGGCGACGGGCTTGGCGGACTTCACGTAGCCGCGGTCGGGCCGGTAGCCGGCGTCGTAGGCCGCGTAGAGGATGCGGCGCTGCACCGGCTTCATGCCGTCGCGCACCTCGGGGAGGGCGCGGCCCACGATCACGCTCATGGCGTAGTCGATGTAGCTGCGCTGCATCTCCTGCTGGATGTCGACCGGTTCGATCCGGTCGTGGCCGCCGGTCTCGGCGGGCGGAGTGGTGTCAGTCATTTCAGTCCTTCGAGTTCATCGGTTCGACGGTGCGCGGCGCGCCCGGCATGCGGGCGCGCCGGCGATCACACGTCGAGGAACCGCACGTCCTTGGCGTTGCGCGCGATGAACGAGCGGCGGGCCACCACGTCCTCGCCCATGAGGATCGAGAACAGCTCGTCGGCGGCGGCGGCATCGTCGAGCGTGACCTGCTTGAGCACGCGCACGGCCGGGTCCATCGTGGTCTCCCACAGTTCCTTGGCGTTCATCTCGCCGAGGCCCTTGTAGCGCTGGATGCCGTCATCCTTGTTGATCTTCTTGCCGTTCTGCAGGCCGTCGGCCAGCAGGACGTCGCGCTCGTTGTCGCTGTAGGCGAACTGCGGCTCGGCGCCCTTCTGCCACTTGAGCTTGTAGAGCGGCGGCTGCGCGAGGTAGACGTGTCCGTGCTCCACCAGGGGCCGCATGAACCGGAACAGCAGCGTCAGCAGCAGCGTCGCGATGTGCTGGCCGTCGACGTCGGCGTCGGCCATCAGGACGATCTTCTTGTAGCGCAGCTTGGCGATGTCGAACTCGTCGTGGATGCCGGTGCCGAAGGCCGTGATGATCGACTGGACCTCGGTGTTCTTGAGCACCCGGTCGATCCGCGCCTTCTCGACGTTGATGATCTTGCCGCGGATGGGCAGGATCGCCTGGTACATCGAGTCGCGGCCGCTCTTGGCGGAGCCGCCGGCGGAGTCGCCCTCCACGATGTAGACCTCGCACTTGTCGGGGTCGTTGCTGCGGCAGTCGGCCAGCTTGCCGGGGAGGCCGCCGATGTCGGTGGCGCTCTTGCGGCGCACCAGCTCCCGCGCCTTGCGGGCCGCGAGTCGGGCCTGCGCCGAGGCGGCGGCCTTCTGCACGATCGTCTTCGCGTCGGCGGGGTTCGAGTCGAACCAGAACTGCAGCTGCTCGCGGCAGACCTTCTGCACGAAGCCCTTGACCTCGGAGTTGCCCAGCTTGGTCTTGGTCTGGCCCTCGAACTGGGGCTCGGCGACCTTCACCGAGATGACGGCCGCGAGGCCCTCGCGGATGTCGTCGCCCGAGAGCTCGCCGTCCTTCTCCTTGACCAGCTTCTTGTCCTTGGCGTAGGCCTTGACGACGCCGGTCAGCGCGGTGCGGAAGCCCTCCTCGTGGGTGCCGCCCTCGTGCGTGTTGATGGTGTTGGCGAAGGTGTGCACCGACTCGGAGTAGCCGGAGTTCCACTGCATCGCGATCTCGATCTCGTGGCCCTTCTCCTTGCCCTCGAAGGAGATGATCGAGCTGTGGATCGGGGACTTCGACGTGCGCGCGTTGATGTGCTTGACGTAGTCGACGAGGCCGTCCGGGTAGTGGAAGATGCGCTCGCGCTTCTTCGGCGCGACCTCGGCGAGCGCCGCGGCGACGACCTCCTCGTGCGCCGACGGGGCCTCTTCGGAGATGTCCTCGTCGGGCACCTCGACGGCGACGGGACGCTCGTCGGTGAGGGTGATCGTGAGGCCCTTGTTGAGGAAGGCCATCTCCTGCAGGCGGCGCGAGACCGTCTCGAAGTCGTAGTGCGTCGTCTCCGTGAAGACCTTCGGGTCGGCCCAGAACCGCACCGTCGTACCCGTCCGCGTGGTGGGCTCGCCCTTGATCAGGTCCTCGGCGACGGAGTCGCGCTTCTTCTCGTCCCAGTGGAAGTTGTTCTGCCAGTGGTAGCCGTCGACGTCGATCTCGACCTCGACCCGGCTGGACAGCGCGTTGACCACGGAGATGCCGACGCCGTGCAGGCCGCCGGAGACGGCGTACGCATCGGAGTCGAACTTGCCGCCCGCGTGCAGCGAGGTGAGTACCAGCTGCACGGTCGGGACGCCCTTGGCGTGCATCGCGACGGGGATGCCGCGGCCGTCGTCGACCACCTCGACGCCACCGTCGGCGCGGAGCGTCACGTCGACTCGGGTCGCGTGGCCTGCCATGGCCTCGTCGACGGAGTTGTCGACGACCTCCCAGATCATGTGGTGCAGGCCGCGGGGTCCGGTGGTGCCGATGTACATGCCGGGGCGCTTGCGCACCGCCTCCAGGCCCTCGAGCTGCTTGATGGATTCCGCGCCGTACGAGCCCTTGGGCTTGTCCGCGTTGTTGTCAGCCGCCACGATGTGTTGGCGCTCCTTCGTCGAAACCACCGGGCGAACGGCCGTGAACTTCCACGGGCCGCAGCCGCCACGATGGCGATCGGACAGCACCCCGAGGAGACGAGGCACTCTTGCCCTTCTAGTCTACTCCTCTTCACGACGATGAATGCGTTTGCCACGCCCTCATCGCGTCGCAGACGCGATCAACCTCGTTTCGGTCCGCTCACTCCGAAATGCGATCCGACGCGCACACGGCGACGCTGGGGCGTGAACCGGCAATCGATCGTAGAGTCGGAGGCATGGATCACGCCGAGATCGATGACTACCTCGACCGCTACGCCGAGACGCTCACGCGATTCGACGCGACGGCCGCCGCGAGCCTGTGGGCCGAGCCCGGAATGATCGTCGACGACCGCTTCTCCGGAGTCCTCGATGACCGGGCGGCGATGGCCCGCGGCCTGGAGCATTCCTACCCCCTGTACCGCGCACTGGGACTCGCCTCCGTGGGCCACGAACTGCTGTCCGCGACCCCGCTCACCGGCGCGATCACGCTGGTCCACGTCCGCTGGCTCTTCCTCGACGCCGACGGAGCGCTGCTCACCGACAGCACCGCCTACTACGTCCTGCGCCGGGACGAGGACGGCCCGCACGCGTGCGTCTGCATCCAAGTCGACGACGCCTCGAAGCTGCAGGCCCTCGCCGCCGACCGCGGCATCGACCTCGCGCAGTTCCTCCCGGAACCGCCCTCCGCCTAGCCGTAGGTGTCGCGCGGTCCGCGGCCCGACACGTGCAGTGGCCCCTTGCGCCAGCTGGGTGCGCTGGGCCCGGTGATGTTCAGCGAGGTGACCACGCCCTGCCCGACGGCCGCGTTGATCTTCGCCAGCAGTTGGGACTGCATGAGCCGCAACTGCGTGGCCCAGGCGGTGGACTCGGCGCTCACGTAAAGCACCTTCTCCCGCAAACTGACGGCCCGGGCGTGCGCGGCGACGTCGGCGCCGACCACGGTCTCCCAGCAGCCGAGCACGGTCCCCTCGTTGACCTTCTTGTCCCAGCCCCGGGCCTTGGCGATGCCGCCGACGAGGGCGCCGAAGGGCTGCGGATCCCGGTTGTCGGGCGAGGGCCCGCTCCATCGCTTGGAGCCGCGGCGCAGCCGCCGCACCCCGCCGGTCATCGGCTCGGAGCGGCCCTGGCCCACGGACTTGCCCGCCGCCTTCGCCGCCGCGCGAGCCTCCTCGAGGGCGCGCCGCGCAATATCGGAGCCGTGCAGCGGCCCGTCACTGTTCTGCTCAGCCATGACACCTCCCTCGCCGGAGCCTGTGGTCACCAGGCTACTCACTCGCACCGACACGTTTCCCGGTGACGATCAGGCCCCGTCGAAGACGTCGGTCCCGGCGAGTCGGTCGAGCACGCGCCGGCCGCGCTCCTCGTCCCACTCCTCCCGGTCCGACGGTGTCGCCGCCCCGTCGGCGAGAAGGGCGTACCCGAGTCCGGGGCGGCCGGGCCCGGCGCCCGTGTGGCCGCCCACGACGTACCCGCGCATCAGCGCGAGCCCGACGGTCGCGAGCTCCCGGTACCCGATGACGCTCGTGTACCCGAAGAGCTCGAACAGCCGGCGGTAGTTCTCCTCGAGCCGGGCCAGCACGGCCTCCTCCGCTCCATCGACCGCCGCCACCACGCGGTCACGGTGCGGCCCGGCCGGCAGCGACGGAACGACCAGTGCCAGAGTCAGGTACAGCCGCCAGCGCCGGTCCTCCTCGCGATCGGCGAGCAGGTCGTCATCGGCCGAAGCGGTCACGCCGCGCAGGAGCGCGGCGCGACGGTTTTCCACCGTCCGCAGGGCCCGCGGGTCGTCCCCGACGGCACCGCGAACGACGGTCGTGGCCCGCGCCCCGCGGGTCGAGACGATCGGCAGGGCCTGCTCGGCGAGAGCGGCGAGGACGTCGGCGAGGAAGTCCTCCCGTTGCGGCCAGCACCGATATGCGGCGGTGCGCGAGACGTCGGCGTCGCGGACCGCGTCCTCCAGCCGCACGTGTTCGAGGCCGCTCCCGAGCCCGTCGATCAGCACGCGGTCCACCGCGCTCTCCAGGACCCGGCGCCGCGTCTCGTTCAGGGCGAGCCGCTGTCGCCTCGGGGTTGTCCCCGATTTTGGTACTCGGGGTTCCAAACTGTCGCTCACAGACCTATGGTACTCGGTGTACCAACTTGGTACACGGAGTACCAAAGGAGAGGGACATGACGCAGCAGACACTCGACCGCGGGGCCGCGACACCGTCGACCGGAACCCGCCGCACCGTCGTCGCCTACGGGCTCGGCGCGCTCGCCACCGCCGCGGGCCTCGGCTACGCGCTCGCCGACCACCTCGCACTCGGTGGGCTGGACCGACACCTCCACGCGCTGTACGACCCCGTCGGCAAGTACGGCGAGGCCGCGCCGCTCTACGGCTACCTGTACGTCGTCGGCGCGCTCGGCCTGCTGTGTTGGTGGGCCAACCTGCGCCTGGTCCGCCGCGGCAGCGGGACCGCGCGCCGCTGGGGATGGGTCACCCTCGCCGCGGCGGTGCTCCCGGTCCTCGTGCCCCTGGTGCTGCGGGAGTACGGACGGCCGGTGATCCCGCTGTCGCTCGCGGTCGGTTACCCGACGGCGTGGCTGTGCGGACTGGCGGGACTCCTCGCGGGAGGTTCGCGGAAGGCAGCATGATCGGTGCCGTCACGGCCTCGCCGGCCCGGGCGACGAGCTCCTGCACGCTGACCCGCTCACCCTCCGCGGTCCGACGGTGCCGCGACGGCGGCCGGGTGCGCAGGAAGGCAGCGACCACGATGCACGCCACCACGCCCACCCCGGCGGCGACGAGGTTCGCCGACTGCATGGCGGAGACGAAGGCCTGCTGCACGGTGTGCCCGAGCACGGGTTGCAGCTCGGGCGCCGCCGCGCCGACCGCGCGGATGCCGCCGATCACCGAGGACTCGGCCTCGGCCCTGGCGTCCGGCGTCAGGGGCAGCCGCGCGACGTCCTCCGCCACCTTTGCGGAGTACAAGTGCGCGACCACCGATCCCAGGATGGCGACGCCCAGCGCGCCGCCCACCTCGCGGGTGGTGTCGTTGACCGCGGAGCCGGCGCCGGCCTCGCCCGACGGCACGGACGTCATCACCGAGGTGGTCGCGGGCCCCTGCAGCAGGCCCAGGCCGACGGCGATCACCGACATCGCGGGCAGGATCTGCGTGAGGTAGTCGGCGGATTCGGTGAGTCGTGAGGTCAGCACGAAGCCGACGGCCATGATCGCGAGCCCCAGCGAGATCGTGAACCGCATCCGCCGCTCGGTGTTCGCCAGCGCCGCGAGCGGCGTGACCGCGACGGCCGCGAGCGCGAACGGGATCACCCGCACCGCGGTCTCCAGCGGCCCGTAGCCCAGCACCGCCTGGAAGTACATGATCGTGATGAAGACGAAGCCGAGGAGGCAGAAGAAGCCGGCGCAGATCGCGAAGGAGCCCATCGCGAAGCCGCGCGAGCGGAACAGCGTCACGTCGAGCACCGGATTGCGGTGCCGTCGCTCGTAGAACACGAACGACACCAGGAACACCGCGGCGCCGATCAGCGCCCCGACGACGGGCGCGCTGCCCCAGCCGAAGTTCGGCGCCTCGATCAGGGCCCACACGAGCAGCGTGATCCCCGAGATCGACAGCAGCACACCGAGGAGGTCGAAGGACGGCCGCTCCGAGCCGAAGGACTCGGGGACGAGCGCGAGGCAACCCACGATCGCGACGATCGAGATGGGCACGTTGATCCAGAACACCGACGACCAGGCGAAGTGCTCGACGAGGTAGCCGCCCACCACGGGGCCGATCGCGATCGACGCGCCGGCCGCCGCGGACCACACGGCGATGGCCTTGGTCCGTTCCTCCTTCTCCGGGAACAGGTCCGAGATGATCGCCAGGGTGGCGGGGAAGATCAGCGCCGCGGCGGCGCCGAGCGCGGCCCGGGCCGTGATGAGCTCCGCCAGGGACGTGGACCGGGTCGCCAGAACCGAGATCGCGACGAAGCACAGCAGGCCGGCGATGAGCACCTTCCGCCGGCCGAGGCGGTCGCCGAGGTAGCCCGTCGCGAGCAGCAGCCCCGCGAAGACCAGCGTGTACGAGTCGACGATCCACTGCAGCGCGCTCATGCCGCCGCCGAACTCCTCGCTCAGGGTGGGGAGGGCGATGGTGACGATGCTGTTGTCCATGCCGGTCATCAGCACGGCGATGCACAGGGTGCCGAGCGAGATCCAGCGCGTCGCGCCGGACCGTCCGCCGGCGGAGACGGTCATGTCAGCGATCGGCGGCCGCGGCGCGGGCACCGTCGACCTCGGCCAGGAAGGCGTCGAAGGCGGCCAGGAACTCGTCCCGCCCGCCCAGGTCCGCGGCGGCGGCCGTGCCGGTGCGACGGGCACCGTCGACGATGCACTCGTCGCGCACCAGGCGCAGAACGCCCTCGGCGATGGTCCTGGCGGTCATCCGGCGGCGCGGCAGGATCGCACCGGCCTCGACGGCCTCGATGCGGCGGCCCCAGAAGTGCTGGTCGAAGGCCTGGCTGCAGACCAGCGACGGCCGGCCCGACGCCGCCGCGATGGCCGTCGTGCCGGCCCCGCCGTGGTGCACGAGCGCGGCGCAGCGCGGGAAGACGGTGTCGTGGTCCACGTCGGGCACGATCAGCAGGTCGGGGGTGTTCACCACCTCGTCGCGGGTCCGCGCCGACCAGCCCGGCACGGCCAGCACGCGCAGGCCGTCCTCCGCCAGGATCTCCGCGAGGCCGCCGACGACGCCGTCGAAGTCGACGACGGGCATGCTGCCGAATCCCACGTAGACGACGGGGCGGTCGTCCTGCGCGAGCCAGGCCTCGATCATCGCGTCGCGCTCGGTGCGATCCGCCGGCCGGCCCTCGATGCGGATGAACCCGATGCGGGGGTGCCGCGCGTCCTCGCGCGACCGCGGGGGCACCAGCGCCCGGCCGAAGGCCTCGACGCGCAGGATGTCGCGGCCCGCGAGCACCGAGCGCGGATCGATGATGCGCCGCGGGTACTCGACCCGCTTCGCCAGCTCGACGGTCTTGCTGAAGATGCTCAGGGCCCAGCCCAGATTGAAGACCCGGTAGGTCAGCGGCAGGAGCAGCGGGATCCGCGCGGTCACGTCCTGCAGGCGCGGGCCCAGCAGCGGATTGGGGACCGTGCTGTGCACGTCGCCGGGGAAGTACTCCACCATGACGAGCGGCACACCCTCGCGGTGCGTGACCAGCGCGGCGCGCTCTTCGATGATCCTGGTGCTGATGACGCAGTCCACGTCCCGGCAGAGTTCGGCAAGGCGCTCGTCGAACTCGTCCGCGTGCGAGTCCGCGAGCTTGCCGACCTCCCGCAGCTGCGTCGTCGTGCTCGCGCCGAAGAACTTCTCCTGGCCCTGCGGCGACTGCAGGAACTCCTTGAGGTTCAGCGTCGTCAGGATGTGCGGCTCGAAGCCGTGCGAGACCACGTACGCCTGGGATTCGACCGTGCAGCCGACCCGGACGTCGTCGCCGCGGTCGGCGAGGACGCGGGCCACCGCCAGAAGCGGGCTGATGTCGCCGCGCGAGCCCATGCATGCGATCGCGATGCGCACCGCTCTCCCCTTCCGACGACGTCGCTGACACGCCGTTATCAATAATCATTCCCATTTGGGCCGAACAGTGGCACTGTACGCGGCAGGGGTCTACACCGCAGAAGACGGCCCCGGAGCGCCGGATTCCGCCTCGGCCAGCCGGGAGACGCGGGCGTCGGCCGGCCCGTCGACGGTGACCTGGAAGGTGGCGGCCCGCAGCGCGGGCGGCAGGTCCTCCGGGACCGCGGCGGTGACGATCACCTGTTCCGTGTCGGCGGCCACCTCGGCCAGAGCGGTGCGCCGCTTCGCGTCGAGCTCGGCGAAGACGTCGTCGAGCAGGAGCACCGGCTCGGAACCGCCGGCGCGCAGCAGCTCCAGCGAGGCGAGCCGCAGCGCCAGCGCGTACGACCAGGACTCGCCGTGGGAGGCGAAGCCCTTCGCCGGCTCGTTCCCGAGCCGTAGGTCGAGGTCGTCGCGGTGCGGTCCGACGAGGCACACGCCGCGCTCGATCTCGCGCTGCCGGGCCGCGGCGAGGCCGTCGAGCATCAGCCGCTCCAGCTCGGCCACGGACGCGGCGGACGGGTCACCGTCGAAGTCCTCGAACAGCGAGCTCGTGTACGCGACGGTGGCGGCCCGCGAGTGCGGCGCCAGCGAGGCGTACGCCACGGTGAGGTGCGGCGCCAGCGACGCCACCACCTCCAGCCGGGCCGCGAGCACCTCGGCACCGAACCGGGCCAGCTGCGCGTCCCAGACGTCGAGCGTCGACAGCATGGAGTCGGCGTCGGGGCCGCCGCGCCGGGCCGCCGCGTACGCCGTCTTGAGGAGGGCGTTGCGCTGCTTGAGAACCCGCTCGTAGTCGGCCTTCTCCGCGGCGATGCGGGGCGTGCGGAGGATCGCGAGATCGTCGAGGAAGCGGCGGCGGCCGCCGGGCTCGCCGCGCACCAGGGCCAGGTCCTCCGGCGCGAAGAGCACGGATTGCAGGATCCCCAGCAGCTCGCGGGGCCGGCGGCAGGGCGCGGTGTTGATCCGCGCCTTGTTGGCCCGGCCGGCGACGATGTCGATCTCCGCGGTGAGCTCACGACCCGCGTTGTGCACCGTCGCCGCGACGGACGCGCTGTCCGCGCCGACGCGGATGAGCGGCTGGTCCGTGGCGACGCGGTGCGAGCCCAGCGTCGCGAGGTAGTTCAGGGCCTCGACGAGGTTGGTCTTACCGAAGCCGTTGCGGCCCACGAAGACGCTGACGCCCGGCTCCAGGTCGACGGTGACGTCGTCCCAGGACCGGAAGTCGTGCAGGGTGAGCCGGCGGACGTACAAAGGAGCAGTCGGCCCCGGTCAGTCCGCGCGCCGCACGGCGTGCCCGCCGAACTGGTTGCGCAGTGCGGACACCGCCTTCATGGTGTCCGAATCGTCCTGCCGCGACTGGAATCGCGCGAACAGGGCGGCGGCGATGACGGGCGCGGGCACCGAGTGGCGGATGGCCTCCTCGACGGTCCACCGGCCCTCGCCGGAATCCTCGGTGTAGCCGGTGATCTCCTGCAGGCCCGGGTCCTCCTCGAGGGCCTTGACCAACAGGTCGAGCAGCCAGGACCGCACGACGGTGCCCTTGCTCCAGGCCCGGAGCGTGCCGGCAACGTTCTCGATGAGCGGCTCCGCCTCGAGCAGGTCGTAGCCCTCGCCGTAGGCCTGCATCAGGCCGTACTCGATGCCGTTGTGGATCATCTTGGCGTAGTGACCCGCGCCGACGGGGCCGCTGTGCGCGAAGCCGTCCTCGCGCACGCCCTCCGGCCGCAGCGCGTCGAAGATCGGCAGGGCGCGCTCGACGTCGGCCTGCGAGCCGCCGACCATCAGGCCGTAGCCGTTCTCCAGCCCCCAGACACCGCCGGAGACGCCGCAGTCGAGGTAGCCGATCCCCTTGGTGGAGAGCAGTTCCGCGTTGACCTGGTCGTCGGTGTAGCGGGAGTTGCCGCCGTCGATCACCAGGTCGCCGGGCTCGAGGATGTCTGCCAGCTTGCGCACCGTCTCGCGGGTGATGTCGCCGGCGGGCACCATCACCCAGAGGGTGCGGGGCGCGGCGAGGGACTCCGCGAGCGCCTCCAGCGAGGGCACGTCGGTGACCTCCGGGCGAGGGTCGTAGCCGATCACCTCGTGGCCGGCGTTGCGGATGCGCTGGCGCATGTTCGCGCCCATCTTGCCCAGACCGATCAGACCCAACTGCATGTTCGCGGCACCCTTCCGTGCGGAGACGACGGTTCGATCAGCCGGGCAGGCGCACCGGCATGAGCAGGTACGTGTACGGGCTCTGGGGCGCGGGGAACGCGCCGGAGTCGTCCGGCTGGTAGCCATTCTCCTCCGCGGGGCGCAGCACCGCAGGCCGACTGGGCGTGGTGAAGCCGAAGGTCACCGACTCGGTGTGGATCGCGGCCAGGCCGTCCAGCAGGTATCCCGGGTTGAAGGCGATGGTGAGCGCCTCGCCCTGGAAGTCGGCGGGCAGTTCCTCCTCGGCCTTGCCGGCGTCGTCGCCGCCGGCCGAGAGGCGCAGCGAGCCGTCGGCGAACTCCATCCGGACCTGCGCGCCGCGGTCGGCGACGAGGGCCACGCGCTTGATGGCCTCGAGCAGCGGCGCGATCTCCATCGTGGCGAGGGCGGTGTGCGACGCGGGCAGCAGCTGCCGGAACTTCGGGAAGTCCGCGTCCAGCAGCCGGGTGGTGGTGCGACGGTCCGCGCCGACCACGCCGAGCAGGCCGTCGGCGCCCACGGCCGAGCCGGCGCCCAGCGCGATGCCGACCTCCGGGTCGACGGCGAAGGTCTTCGCGGCCTCGGAGAGGGTCTTCGCCGGCACCAGGACCGCGGCCTTGACGTCGGACGAGGCGGGCTGCCAGTCGAACTCGCGGACCGCGAGCCGGAACCGGTCGGTGGCCGCGAGCACGACGCGCTCGCCCTCGATCTCGACCCGGATGCCGGTGAGCATCGGCAGCGTGTCGTCCTTGCCGGCGGCGATCGCGACCTGCGCGATCGCCTCGGCGAAGGTGCCGCGCTCGATGGCGCCTGTCTGCTGCGGCAGCTCGGGCAGCTGCGGGTAGTCCTCGACGGGCATCGTCGGCAGCGAGAACTTCGCGCTACCGCAGGTGATCGCGACGCGGGTGGTGTCGAGCTGCACGTCGACGGGCTTGTTCGGCAGCGCCTTCGTGATGTCCGCGAGCAGGCGGCCGGAGACGAGGGCCTGGCCCTCGTCGGCGACCTCGGCGCCGACGCGCACCTGCGCGGAGACCTCGTAGTCGAATCCCGACACGGTCAGGCCGTCGTCACCCGCGGTGAGCAGGACGCCGCCGAGCACCGGCACCGGTGGGCGCGAGGGCAGGCTGCGCGCCACCCACGCGACGGATTCGGCGAACTCCTCGTGCGGGACGCGAAACTTCATGCCGACGGGGCCTTTCGGTGGGGGTCGTTCGGGGACGGCGTGGCGGGCACGACCGTGAGGTCTTCGATGCTATAGGAGCCGGAGTGATCCGGTGGCGTTCAGGTGGCCGCTGGCGCGAACTACCGGTTCGGGCCGGCGGAGTCCGCCGGACCTTCACTGCGCCTCTTTTCAGAAGAAGTATCTAGGGAAGAAATATGTCATCGTCATAAGGCCTGTGGAGGATGTGGAAACTCGCCGTCCGCGCAGCGCGGGTGGCGTGTCGGGGTGTTGACGACGCGCCGCAGCGATTGTGGAACTACATCCGTGTGATTGGTGAGGAACGCCGCCTGTGGAAACCTGTGGATGAACTCTCCCCAGGTCACTCCTGGGATTTCGGGGATCTATCCACAGGCTGTGTGCAGTACTGGTGAGTAACTCACAGTTCTCCGGCCGCCGCCCGGCGCGTACGGTGTGACCATGGGATATCCGGATCCGCAGCGCCCGGGAGAGCACCCCGGCGGCCAGAACTACCCCGTCGGCCCCGCCGCGCAGAATGTGCCGACACCGACACGCGAATACGAGCGCCCCGGTGACGGACCGGTAGATCCGGGCGCACCGCAGGGCCCGCAGGCACCCGTCGGAGGCCCGGTGGGGCCCGCCGGGCCGGGGCCGCAGGAGCCGCCCACGCAGCAGTACGACGGTGGCTATCAGCTCGGCTACGCGCCGGGCGCGCCCGGCGCGTACGGGGATCAGTACGGCCAGTACGGCGCGCAGCCGCCGCAGGGTCCTCCCCCGGGCCCCGGCGGCCCGGGCGGTGGTTCGGGCGGCGACGGTGACGGCTCGGGCGGCAACCGGAAGCTGCTGTGGATCGCCGCGGCGGCGGTGGCCTTCGCGCTCGTTCTCGCGGTGATCGTCGCGCTCGTGGCGACCAGCGGCGGCCCGTCGAACACGACGGCCTCGTCCGAGACGCCGACCGCTCCCCCGACCACGACCACCACGAGCACCAAGCCCGGCGGCATCACGCTGCCCAGCGGCGTCCCGTCGGGCATCTCGATCCCGCCCATCTTCGGCGGCGGCTCGAGCACGGGGCCCGACGCCCGTCAGTGGCGGGTGGAGGTCACGGGCAGCGGCTCGGCGCAGCTCGTCACGGTGGGCGTGCCGGATACGGGTCTCTTCGGTACGCAGCCGCTCCCGTGGTCGAAGGCGTTCACCTCGGACGCGCCGCTGGTCACGGTGACGGTCCTCGGTTACACCGGCGACGTCGGCTGCTCGATCACCCGCAACGGCAAGGTCGTCTCCGAGGAGAGCAGTACCGACGGCTCGGGCGGACCGCTGATCTGCACGGCGGGTCGTTCGTAGGCGCGCCGCCGATGTGATCGCGGGTCGGGCGCCGACGGGCGCCGGCCCGCGGTGGCGTTCGACTACTGGCTGCGGCGCTTGATGCGCGTGGTGAGTTCCTGCACCTGGTCGTAGACCCGGCGCCGCTCCGGCATCTCCTTGCGGATCTTCCGCTCGGCGTACATGACCGTGGTGTGGTCGCGGTCGAAGATCTGCCCGATCTTCGGCAGCGAAAGCTCGGTCAGCTCGCGGCACAGGTACATGGCGATCTGCCGCGCGTGCGTCACGGCCCGCGCGCGCTCGATGCCCTTGAGGTCCGCGACCGAGATCTCGAAGTACTCCGCCACCACGGAAAGGATGGTGCTGGAGGAGATCTCGATGGTCGTGGTGTCGGGCACCAGGTCGCGGAGCACCATCTCGGCGAGCTCGTACGTCACGTCGGTCTGGGTCAGCGAGGCGAACGCCGTGACGCGGATCAGCGCGCCCTCGAGCTCGCGGATGTTCCGGTCGATGCGTGTCGCGATGAGCTCCAGCACGTCCGGCGGCACGTGGATCCGCTCCATCTGCGCCTTCTTGAGCAGGATCGCCATGCGGATCTCCAGCTCGGGCGGCTGGACGTCGGTGATCAGGCCCCACTCGAACCGCGTGCGCAGCCGGTCCTCCAGTGTCGCCAGCTGTTTCGGCGGGCGGTCGGAGGAGACCACGATCTGCTTGTTCGCGTTGTGCAGGGTGTTGAAGGTGTGGAAGAACTCCTCCTGGATACCCAGCTTCCCCTCGAGGAACTGGATGTCGTCGACCAGGAGGATGTCCACGTCGCGGTACCGCTGCTTGAACTGGACCTGCCGGTCGTCCTTGAGCGAGTTGATGAAGTCGTTCGTGAACTCCTCCGTGGACACGTACTTCACGCGCATCCCGGGGAACAGGCGGCGGGCGTAGTGGCCGGCGGCGTGCAGCAGGTGGGTCTTGCCGAGCCCGGACTCGCCCCAGATGAAGAGGGGGTTGTACGCACGGGCCGGGGCCTCGGCGACGGCGAAGGCGGCGGCGTGCGCGAACCGGTTCGAGGCGCCGATGACGAAGGTCTCGAAGGTGTACTTCTGGTTCAGGCTCGAGCCGGACGATCCGGTCATCGCCGTGCCGTTGGTCGCCGGGCCCGTCATCGGCGGGGGCAGGTGGACCGACGGTGACGGTGCGCCGGGCGCCCCCGCCGCGATCTCACTGACGGGAACGGTGAGGTCCGCCGTACTCGGGCCGGAGGGGCCCTCGTCCACCGCGACTGCGACGGGGGCGGGCGGCGCGGCCGGCGGCGTGGCGTCGGGCGAGATGCGCACGCCGAGCTCCACGTCCTGCCCCAGCCGGGTCGAGAGCGCCGCCACGAGCGGCTCGCGGAGGCTGCGCTCGATCGCGTCCTTCATGAGCTGGGAGGGCACCGCCACGAGCGCGAAGCCCTCGGTCAGGGTCAGCGGCTGGACCAGCTTGAGCCAGGCCTTCTCCTGCTTGGTGAGGGTGCGGTCGGTGTTGTCTCCGCAGAGTTCGTCGACCACGGCGGTCCACGTCTCGATCAGCGGATCGACGGTCATCAGGTCCTCCACACCGGGTTTGAAAGCCTTCGGTCTCCGGCTTCCGACCGGCGTTCTCGTTCGCACGTTCACACGTTCCATGTCGGGCTGTGCATAACAGCACCCCGCCCGACCTGCGGATGAACTGTACTCCACAGGTTCATCCACAGGTGTGGAGGACTGCGGGTACAGGTGTTGTCAGCCGTTGGCTTCGGCTGGGAACGACGAGGTCGTAGAACTGCGGGTCAGTGCTCCGGTCGAACCGGATTACGGTGCAGCACCGAGCCCGCTACACGCCCGGTGCCCTTCGGCCCGAAGCTGCCGTGCTCGGGGTCCACGGGGTGCCGCGGCCGTGCTCAGCAATCGCATTCGGCAAAGTTAACAGAGTGGAGCGCGGTCCTCAACACAACGCACATTCCCGCAGGATGCGGTGGGATGTCGGAGGCGCTCGGCGTGTCGCCGCGGACGGATTGTGAGGCTCGTCACGCCGTCCCGCGTGCCTCGGTTTGACCTTGTCAGTGGGGATAAGTAGTCTTGACCGGTCTGTGCGCACACCGATTCCTCGGGCGAGTTCGACCTCAAGTCGAGCTTCACGTGCCGCCGAAGATTTCCGTCCACCGAACGGCGGCGCATGAGCGCCGCCCATTGAACAAGGAGTGTCACCGTGGCCAAGGGCAAGCGGACGTTCCAGCCGAACAACCGTCGCCGCGCGCGGGTGCACGGCTTCCGTCTCCGTATGCGCACCCGTGCCGGGCGCGCGATCGTCGCTTCGCGTCGGACCAAGGGCCGCGCGAAGCTGACGGCCTGATTTCCCCTCTCGCGTAGCGCCACCGCGTACCGGTCCGCCCGGTCGCGGTGGCGCTGCTGCAAAGGCGATGGAGAAGGCAGACCACTGACGTGCTACCCGCCCGCTACCGCATGAGTTCGTCGCGCGACTTCGCCGCGGCGGTCAAAGGCGGTAGGCGTGTGGGCCGCCGCTCCATCGTGGTGCACGTGGCGACATCGACGAAGACGAGCCCGGTCCCCGCTTCCGAGGGGGGACCGGGCCTCGTCGTGTCCACGGACGATCCGGTGACGCCGGCGCCGAGGGTGGGCCTGGTCGTCTCGAAAGCCGTGGGCAACGCGGTGATTCGGCATTCCGTCGCGCGCCGGCTGCGCGCCGCCGCCGCCTCCGTGGCCGGCGAGCTGGACGACGGGGCCCTCGTCGTGATCCGCGCGCTGCGTGCTGCGGCGGACGACGACGCGAACGAGCTGACCGCACAACTGCGTTCGGGCCTGACGAAGCTGGGTGCGCTGTGACCGCGGCCCCACGTACGAGCGCCGGGAGCACGCTGCGCGCTGTGCCCCGGCGGGCATTGATCTCTCTGGTGCAGCTGTACCGGACATGGATCTCCCCCGTGCGGCCGCCGACGTGCCGATTCACTCCCACCTGCAGCGAGTATGCGGTGGAGGCGCTTTCGGCGCACGGCGCCGTCAAGGGCGTGTACCTCAGTACCATTCGCCTGCTCAAGTGCGGGCCGTGGCACCGCGGCGGTTGGGACCCCGTCCCGGAATAGCCGCCGCCGCCAGCGGCTTCCACCCCCCGATGCGCGAATCACCGCGCCCACGAACCTGTTCGAAATAGATCGGCAAGGAGCACAGCCCCGTGTCAAGTTTCAATCCGATGTCCTTGGACTACGTGTACTACCCGGTGTCGGGCATCATGTGGGTCTGGCACAAGGTCTTCTCCATCGTGCCCGGCCTCGGCCCCGATAGCGGGATCACGTGGGCCCTCTCCGTGATCTTCCTGGTGCTCACCCTGCGCGCCATCCTGTACAAGCCCTTCGTCCGGCAGATCAAGACGACCAGGCAGATGCAGGAGTTCCAGCCGCAGATGCAGGCGCTGCGGAAGAAGTACGGCAAGGACCGGCAGAAGCTGGCCCTGGAGATGCAGAAGCTCCAGAAGGAGCACGGCTTCAACCCGCTGCTCGGCTGCCTCCCCGCGCTGTTGCAGGTGCCGGTGTTCATCGGCCTGTTCCACGTGCTGCGCTCGTTCAACCGGATGAGTGGCGGTACCGCGCAGATGTTCGGCTCGCCGGACATGAACGCGTACGAGACCCGGCACACGGCGAACTACTTCTTCTCCGCGACCGACGTGCAGAGCTTCCTCGATGCGCGCCTCTTCGGCGTGCCGCTGTCCTCGTACGTCCAGGAGCCCGTCGCGCAGTTCCAGGCCTTCATGCCCGTGGGTCCGGACCTCGCGTACATCGAGCCGAACTTCCAGAAGTGGTGGATCATCGCGCTCTCGGTGCCGCTGATGATCGTCGCGGCCCTCGCCACCCACTTCAACTCGCGCGCGTCGATCGCCCGCCAGCCCGTCGCCTCGCTGGACAACCCGCAGACGGCCATCATGAACCGCCTCATGCTGTGGGTCTTCCCCATCGGCGTCCTGGTCGGTGGCTTCTTCCTGCCCGTCGCCATCCTGATCTACTGGGTCACCCAGAACATCTGGACGTACTGCCAGCAGCACATCGTCTTCGGCAAGCTCGACAAGGAGGACGAGGAGAAGAAGCGGCTGGCACAGGAAAAGCGGGCCGAGAATGCCCCGAAGCCCGGTGCGAAGCCCAAGAAGGCCGGCACGGCGACGTCCCTCACCAAGGCCGCGGAGACGGTGTCCGACGACGCCGAGGACGCGGCGGAGGAGGCGGCACCGTCGAAGCCGACCCCCGGAGCCAAGCCGAAGCCCCAGCACCCCTCCGCCAATGCGCGGCAGCAGCAGCGCAACCAGCAGCAGCGCAATCGGAACAAGAAGCGCAAGCGCTGAGCGCGGCCCCACGAACCCCTGATGATCGAATTCCCAAGGAGTACCCATGCCTGACGACGTGACCGTCGAGGAGGAGCAGACCGTGACCGAGGCCATCGCCGAGGTCCCGGCCGAGAGCCCCGCCGACGAGAGCCCCGCGGACGAGGTCGACGAGCTGGTCGAGGAGGGCGAGATCGCCGCCGACTACCTCGAGCAGCTGCTCGACATCCTCGACTTCGACGGCGATATCGACCTCGACGTGGAGGGTGGCCGCGCCATCGTCGCGATCGACGGCGGCGAGGACCTGGCGAAGCTGGTCGGCCAGCGCGGCGAGGTGCTCGATGCCCTCCAGGAGCTGACCCGGCTCGCGGTGCAGCAGTCCACCGGTGACCGCAGCCGCTTGATGCTCGACGTCGCCGGGTGGCGCGCGGGCCGGCGCACCCGCCTCTCCGGCCTCGGCACCGAGATCGCGCAGCGGGTCGCGGAGTCCGGCGAGAAGGAGTCGCTCAAGCCGATGACGCCGTTCGAGCGCAAGATCGTCCACGACGCCGTCGCCAAGGTCGACGGTGTCCGCTCGGAGAGCGAGGGCGCGGAGCCGAACCGTCGCGTCGTGGTGCTGCCCAGCGCCTAGACTGGACGTAGGTGAACGATGGGTCCCGGGCCGTGCGCCTGGGGCCCATCGTCGTTTCCGGGCACGGATAGCCCGAAACTGGTGTGTGCGATTGTTACAAGAGAGGTTTCACGTGGAACGGCGCGACGAGGTGGCGGAGAACCCCGCCGACGACGAGGCGAGTGTGGACGCGCTGCCCCCCGCTCCCCCGGTCGCGCGGGAGGTCTTCGGCGATCGCCTCGGGCTCGCCGAGGAGTACGCCCGGGTGCTCGCGACCGACGGCGTCGTCCGCGGGCTGATCGGCCCGCGTGAGGTTCCGCGGCTCTGGGAGCGGCACGTGCTGAACTGCGCCGTGCTCGGCGAGCTGCTCGAGGCCGGCGAGACCCTCGTCGACATCGGGAGCGGCGCCGGCCTGCCCGGCGTGCCGGTGGCGATCGCCCGGCCGGACGTCGAGGTGATCCTCGTGGAGCCGCTGCTGCGCCGCGCCGTGTTCCTCGAGGAGTTCTGCGGGCCGCGGCTGCCGAACGTCCGCGTGGTCCGAGGTCGCGCCGAGGAGCGCTCCGTCGTCGAGGCGGTCGGCGGTGCGGACGCGGTGACGTCGCGCGCGGTGTCCGGCTTCCCCAAGCTAGCCCCGTGGTCCGCTCCCCTGCTCCGCGACGGCGGGCGGCTGCTCGCGCTCAAGGGCTCGCGCGCGGCGGAGGAGATCGAGGAGCACGGCGCGATCCTGACGAAGGCGGGTCTGCGCGATCCGGAGGTCGTGTTGTGCGGCGTCGGCATCGTCGATCCCGCGACCACCGTGGTGCGTGCCGTCCGTCGCGCGCCGGTGAAGAAGAAGCGTGCCAAGGCTCGACGCTAGCCCGAAACCGGACATTTACGGCGCGGTTTTCGCGCACCCGACCACCCACGGGCTGTTTCGACACGTGACACCAGCCGGATTCTGACGGCCCCACAGCGCGTCCCTCGGTGGCCTATTTGGCACGATCGTACGAGAAAATCGCCGTGGGACGATCGGCCGCGATGGGATCTGCGTCCTTTCACCCCCACTCCCCCGACACCGAGGTCACCGGTCTCGGCGCGAGTCCCCGCCGCGGGCGGGCCGGCGCCGGCTCCCCGTGAACCGCGACGGTGAGCCCGCGGCCGCTCGGGATCGGCCGGCCCGGTCGCGCCGCCGGGCCATCACCTGACCGTCTGACGGAGCGTCGAGCGGGCTCGTTCGTCGGCGAGCTGAGCCTCGATCCGGAGGCCCAGGCGGAGTTGAATGAGGGCGCGTCCGAGCACCGTCGGCTGTCATTCGCCGAGGGCGAGTCACTCGGGCGGCGTGCGACCGGAGAGGCTGCCGGGCGCCCGGGACCCTGCGGACGAGTCATCGGGTGCCCCGTCCTCGGTTCGGGAGTGGACGACTCGGGAGCCCGGCCGGGTCGGGGCCGCCGCAGCGGGCGCGTGAGTCCAGCGCCGAGACGGGATCTCCGGACAGTGACCGGACAGTGATCTCGACCCATCCCATCGGTCCGGCGGAGAAGCGCTGGTGCGCCGAGCGGCTCGAAGCGGAGCGCGTGCGGCGCCGTCCGCCGGGAGCCGCTCGCCCGATCGTCTCTCTCTGGGGGCGGGCCGCCCTGCCCCCGCGGTGAGTCGCCGCCTCGTTGGCGACGGCGGAGCCGGCGGTACTCGGGGTAGGCACGCCGCGTAGGGAGCGATCGGAACCGGGGTGCGGGCGGCGTGCAGCGGACGGCGCGGCGCAGCGCGAGGCGGCGCTGGGCGGTCCTGGGCGCGGCGGCGGACTCGTGCGGCGGGTAGGGCTGCTCCTTCCCCTGCCGATTTCGCCTGCCGACCGGGGGCGAGCCACAGAGTCCCTGGAATCGGCTGCGACGGCGGTCCAGGGTGAGACTTGCACGGCCCGTCGTGCGGTCGTTCCCGAGCCCACGGCGAGGAGGGACGAGCCGGATGCACACGCCGTTCCCCAAGGGCTACTCCCCGAACCGGCGCGGGCGGCCGAACGTGGGAAGCGGGATAGCGCTGCGCCGCGGTCGGTGGGCTCACGCGGCGGTCCGAATGGGTCGCGGAGTGGAGTAGGCGCCTGGCCGGCCGGTCTGCCCAGGTGTTGATGGCGGCGCTGGGTCGGGCTCTGCGGGCGTCGACTGGACCGGCACGACCCACAAGAAGTCGGCGGGCGAGGAGTTGTCCCGACGAATGAACCGGGGCCGCGCTCGCGGCATTGGCCGGAGAGCTCGCACCGCGGATCACCGCGCACCGGAGCGATTCGCGACTCGCTGTGTTTCACGTGGAACGGCAGACCCGTCGGCGTCCTCGCGAGGAGACATGGCCGACATCCGGTCGTGTGTGCGTGAGCGGCGCAGACGCTCGCGCGGACGAGGGCGCGTTTCACGTGGAACCGCAGACCTGTCGGCATCGGGCCCGCGGGAGACGTGGCCGCTATGCGGTCGTGCATGTGGGAGCGTCGCAGATACTCGCGCGGACGAGGCGGCGTTTCACGTGGAACGGGCGGAGACATGGTTCGGCGGACCGGCGTCGGGGTGGGGTACCGCGGAAAGCGCGAAGCGGAACGGGATGGGACGCCGACGAGGGGACTCGCGGGAACGGAGGACGGTGCGACGTGTGACGAGAACCGACGGCTTTGTGGGTGGGGTGAGGGAAGGCCGGCGCATCGCGGGACGGTGGGACACGGCGACGGTGCGCCGTGTGCGAGCAGGCTCCGGTGCACGGATGGACGGGCGCATCGGCTCACGTGGAACAGGCTGCCGGTCGGCGTGGCGTAGGTGCGTGAACGGTCGCGCTGATTCCGGTGCCAGAACAGATGGGCGGGACGTTTCACGTGGAACGCTCCCGATGGCGCGGCGTCGTCTCGCCGCCGAGGCGATGAGCACGGAACGGGCGCCCGTAGAGCGCAGCATTCGTGTGGCCGGATCGCCTGCCCCGGCGAGCGCCGCAGTGAGGAACGGAGTGACGGGCGGGCGGCGAGACACGAAAACGAGAAGTAGCCGGCGAGGTGCTGACACGGACGTGCGACGGCGGCATGAAGACCGTCCCGAGCGACACCGGCGCGGAGCGCACCGACTCTGCCGACCAAGAGACCGCCCTCGAGCCGTGCGCGCGCCTTGGACACGCCACCGGGCGCTCCTGTCGCGACGCGAGGCGACGCCGCGGCGGCCTGCGGATCGCGGGCGATGGCCGACGGCACGAAGCACAGACCGATGCCGGCGCGGGGACTGGACGATCGGGAGCGCGCAGTCCGCGGCGTTGACTCCGCGGCACGGGGCCGATCGACGCCGCGGGGTAGCGCGACGTGGCCGACGATGGGCACACCGCCGCTCTTGCCGGCGCCGTTCCTGACGTCGCCGTGGCGTCTGTTTCACGTGGAACGTCGACACCGTGTCTCGACTCGGCGGCGACCGCGGCGGGCCGGTCTTCGTCGAAGTGACGTACGGGACCCCGTCACCGCGGACCGGCTGGGCGCTCGCGCCGTCAGCCGAAGGCGGCGGGACGACCGAGCGGCGGTACACGCCGCGACGGCACCGGCCGGCCCGCTCCCCCGGATATGACGACGACGCCGCCGCCGCGACAAGAATCCGCGTCGACGCGCCCGGCGGGGTCATCGGGATCAGGCGTGCCACGTCGCTGGCGCCGAGGTGCCGGACACAGCCGTGCCGGCACCGTCGGCGGAGGGACGTGCGTCGACGACGTGGCGACGTTTCACGTGGAACCCCCGCGTGGCGACGGGCCGCGGACGGAACGGGTCGTCCTCGCGGAGGCCGGGCTGACGCACCCTCGCGGAGAAACTAGGATGGGGTCAACAGCTGAGGAGAGCGCGTGACTGATCACGAATCCGGCTTCGACGTTTCACGTGGAACCACTGAAGATGACACCCCCATCGCCGCGGCCGCCCGCCGTGCCAGCCAGGTCCTGACTCCCGGGGCGGCGGGCACCCTGCCCAAGCCGTTGGAGCGCCGCGTCCTGACGATCGCCAACCAGAAGGGCGGCGTCGGCAAGACGACCACCGCGGTGAACCTCGCCGCCGCGCTCGCGCTGCAGGGGTTGCGCGTCCTCGTCGTCGACCTGGACCCGCAGGGCAATGCGAGCACGGCGCTCGGCGTCGACCACCGCTCGGGCGTCCCGTCGACCTACGAGCTCCTGCTCGGCGAGACGACGCTGGAGGAGGCGATGGCGCAGAGCCCGCACTCCCCCAATCTCTTCTGCGTGCCCGCGACGATCGACCTCGCCGGCGCCGAGATCGAGCTCGTCAGCATGGTGGCCCGTGAGACCCGGCTGAAGAACGCGCTCAGCGTCGCGGCGGCGGAGGACATCGACTACGTCTTCATCGACTGCCCGCCGTCGCTGGGTCTCCTCACGGTCAACGCGCTCGTCGCGGCGAAGGAGGTGCTCATCCCGATCCAGTGCGAGTACTACGCGCTCGAGGGCGTGGGGCAGCTGCTCCGCAACATCGAGCTCGTGCAGTCGCACCTGAACAAGGACCTCCACGTCTCGACCGTGCTCCTCACGATGTACGACGCGCGCACCAAGCTCGCCGACCAGGTGGCCGCCGAGGTGCGCAACCACTTCGGCGAGCGGGTGCTCGGCGCGACGATCCCGCGCAGCGTCAAGGTCTCGGAGGCGCCCGGCTACGGCACGACGGTCCTCGACTACGACCCGGGCTCCCGCGGTGCGATGAGTTACCTCGACGCGGGCCGCGAGCTCGCCTTCCGCGGCGCCGGGCAGGCGGTGTAGTCATGGCCGCGCAGAAGAAGGGCGGCCTCGGCCGCGGACTCGCCGCACTCATCCCCACCGGCCCCGAGGAGGGCCCCCGGCTCGGCAACGCCGCAGCCGACGTCATCATCGGTGCGCGGCCGGCGACCCCGGCCCCGGAGGACCCGCGCGAGCGGCCCGCGCGGCAGGCCCGGCCCGCGACGGAGGAGCCGGCACCGTCGGACCTCGCGGAGTCCGGCGCCGTGTACCGGGAGATCCCCCCGGCGGCGATCCAGCCGAACCCGCAGCAGCCCCGTTCGGTCTTCGACGAGGAGGGGCTCGCCGAGCTCGTCCATTCGATCCGCGAGTTCGGGCTCATGCAGCCGATCGTGGTTCGCCCGCTCCCCCGGCCGCAGGGCGAGCTGCGCTACCAGCTCGTCATGGGCGAGCGGCGCTGGCGCGCCAGCCAGGAGGCGGGCCTCGCCGCCATCCCCGCGATCGTGCGTGAGACCGCCGACGGCGACATGCTCCGCGACGCGCTCCTCGAGAACATCCACCGGGTGCAGCTCAACCCCCTCGAGGAGGCGGCCGCCTACGCGCAGCTGCTCGAGGAGTTCGGCGTCACCCACGACGAGCTCGCCACCCGCCTCGGGCGCTCGCGGCCCGTCGTCACCAACACCATCCGGCTGCTGCGGCTGCCCGTCGCCGTGCAGCGCCGCGTCGCCGCCGGGGTGCTCTCGGCCGGTCACGCCCGGGCGCTCCTCGCCCTGGAGGCCGGCGCCGAGGCGCAGGACCTCCTCGCCGCGCGGATCGTCGCCGAGGGCCTGTCGGTGCGGGCCACCGAGGAGGCGGTCACCCTCGCGAACCGCGGCGACGGCACCGTCGTACCCGCGGCGCCCAAGCGTCCGCAGCCGGCCGACCCGGGCCTGCGCGAGGTGGCCGACCGGATCGCCGATCGCCTCGACACCAAGGTCACCGTCTCCATGGGGAAGCGGAAGGGCAGGATCGTCGTGGAGGTCGGCTCCGTCGACGATCTCGAGCGCATCGTCACCCTGCTCGCCGAGAAGTGACGCGGCATGGCGCTGACGATCGTCCCCCTCACCCTGGGCGGCTTCGACGACCTGCCGCGGCACATCCGCCGCTGCGTCTACTGGGAGGTCGCGCCGGACGGTGAGACCCTCACCGACACCGAGTTCGACAAAGAGGCGTGGCTGTCGATGCTCATGCTGGAGTGGGGCTCCTGCGGGCAGGTCGCGATCGACCACGCCGTCGACGGCACCGAACGGGTGGTGGGCGTGGCCTTCTACGCGCCGCCCCGCAGCGTTCCCCGGGTCGCCGACTTCCCCACCGCCCCCGTCAGCCCCGACGCGGTCCTGCTCACCTGGGCCGGCGCCGAACCGGGCATGGACGTGCGCGTCAAAGAGGAGCTGGTGACCGCCGTGTGCACCGACCTGGTGCGCCGCGGCGTCCGCGCGGTGGAGGCCTTCGCCCTGCTCACCCCCGTCGGGATGTTGACGGAAGACGTTGTGGCGCAGATCAATTGCGGTCCGTGCGGGTGCAAGACCCCGCCCCTGACCGACGCCGACTTCCTGGAGCAGATGGGCTTCGAGACCGTCGCGCCGCACCACCGCTTCCCGCGGCTGCGCCTCGAACTGTCCGAGGGGCTGGGCTGGAAGGCGGGCGTCGAGCACGCCCTGGAGCAGCTGTTGGCCGCCGGCGCCGCCGAAGCGGCCCTCAGGACCGCGCTGGAGGGCACGGGGGACGCCGCGGCACCCGTGGGGAGGGCCGGGGAGCGCTGACGCCGCACGGGGCCGCTCAGGCCCCGACGGTGCGCTCCCCCGTGCCGGGCGCGCGGGCGGCGGACCGTCAGGCCCGGTTCTCGGCGTTCTCCTCGAGCTCGAGGAGCTCGGCGAAGGTGTAGGTGCCGGTGGGGCGGTCGTTCTCGCCCAGCAGGTACAGGCGCTTGACCGCCACGAGGATGGCCTCGGCGATGGTGTCGCGCATCTGCGGCGAGGCCAGGACGGCCGCGTCGTGCGGGTTGGTGGTGTAGCCGATGTCGATCTGCACCGTGGGCATCCGCGTCAGGCGCACGATGTCCCAGGTGCGGCCGTGGTAGTGGCAGTCCGTGAGCGGCGTCCGCGCGACGATCTCGCGCTGGATGAAGCCGGCCAGGTTGCGGCCGATGTTGGAGCTGGCGCCGTGCGTGTTGCCGAAGTGGAACGAGGCCACGCCGTGGGCGCGGTCGTTGCGGTAGTGCGCGGTGCGCAGCGCGATCATCATGTCGGCGTCGAAGGTGTTCGCCGTGTACGCGCGGGTGCTGTCGTCGGCGTCCATGCCGCGCGGGCGCGACAGGTAGGTCTCCATGCCGGCGGCGGCCATGCGGCCCTCGAGCCGCGAGCCCAGGTCCCAGAGGATCTCCTCCTCCGTGATGGGCCGGCCGTCGGGCCCGCGCACGGCGACGCCGCGGTCGGGGCCGCCCAGGCCCGGATCGATGACGATGCGCTTGCCCGACAGCCGCGGGCCGGAGCTGCGGACGTGCTCCTCCTCGCGGATGGCGTGCGGCGAGCCGCCCGTCACCCGGGAGCCGAGGAAGGTCAGCGAGCGCAGCGTGGCGGGCCCGCAGATGCCGTCCGCGACGAGGCCGAACTCGCGCTGGTAGGCCGAGAGGCCCAGGTGGGTCTGCGGGCCGAAGAGGCCGTCGATCATGCCGGCGTAGAAGCCGAGGTTCTGCAGGCGCGCCTGCAGGGCCGCCACGTCGTCGCCCGACGGGGGCGCGGAGGCGATGTAGCTCAGCGTGCGCGCGCCCAGCTGGTAGGTGGACTCGCGGAGCGCCCGGTACGTGGCGGGGCCTACGACACCGTCGACCAGCAGGCCGCGCTGCTGCTGGAAGGCGCGGGTGGCGCGGTCCAAGCGGCGGTCGAAGACGGCCTCTGGGACGGTCCACCCGCCGACCACCAGGTCGGTGGGGGCCACGTAGTCCCGGAGGAAGCCCTGGTCGGCGAGGATGCCGCGGATCTCCGCCACGGCGCCACCGTGATCACCGAGGCTGATGCGTGGCATGGAGGACCCTTCGGTAGCTTCCTGCGGGCGGGCGGCCCGCAGGACGGGAAATCGAGTACACGATACGGCCTCGGGGCCCTCCGACCCAACGCGACGGCGCGTCACACCAGGCCGTCGAGCTCCTTGAGGATCGCCGACTTGCTCTTCGCACCCACCAGCTTGGCGGTCGGCTTGCCGCCCTGGAACAGCATCAGCGTGGGGATGCTGAGCACCTGGTAGTCGCGGGGCGCGGTGGGGTTCTGGTCGACCTCGATCTTCGCGAAGGTGACCTTGTCGCCGTGCTCGGCGGCGAGCTGCTCGAGCACGGGTGCGACCACCTTGCACGGGCCGCACCAGGTGGCCCAGAAGTCGACGAGGACGGGCTTCTCGGACTGCAGGACCTGCTCGATGAAGGTGTCGTCGGTGAGGGTGACGATCTCGGCCATGGCGGTACTCCTCGGTGCGGTTCTTCGGGGGACGGACTACTGGGCGACGGCGGCTTCGCGGTGATGCGCGAGCCAGCGCTCGGCGTCGATCGCGGCGGAACAGCCGCTGCCGGCCGCCGTGATGGCCTGGCGGTAGGTGTGGTCGACGAGGTCGCCCGAGGCGAAGACGCCGGGCACGCCGGTGGCGGTGCTACGGCCCTCGACCTGCACGTAACCCTCGTCGTCGACGGTGACCTGGCCCGCGACCAGCGCGGACCGGGGGTCGTGGCCGATGGCCACGAACAGGCCCGTGACCTCGAGCGTGGAGACGGCGCCCGTCACGGTGTTCTCGACGAGCAGCGACTCGACCGACTTCTCCCCCTGCACGGCGTTGACCTTGGCGTCGGTGAGGAAGCGGATCTTCTCGTTGTCGCGGGCGCGGTCGAGCATGATCTTCGAGGCGCGGAAGTTCTCGCTGCGGTGGATCAGCGTGACCGACTTGGCGAACTTGGTGAGGAAGATCGCCTCCTCCATCGCCGAATCGCCGCCGCCGACCACGGCGATGTCCTGGTCGCGGAAGAAGAAGCCGTCGCAGGTGGCGCAGGCGCTCACGCCGCGGCCGAGCAGGGCCTCCTCACCGGGAATGCCGAGGTAGCGGGCGGCGGCGCCCATCGCGAGGATCACGGCGCGGGCGCGGTAGGTGCCCTCGGCCGTGACGACCTCCTTGATCTCGCCGTCGAGCTGCACGGACTCCACGTCCTCCATGCGCAGATCGGCGCCGAAGCGGATGGCCTGCTCGCGCATCTCGTCCATGAGCTGCGGGCCCATGATGCCCTCGCGGAAGCCGGGGTAGTTCTCGACCTCGGTGGTGGTCATCAGCGCGCCGCCGAAGTTGGTGCCCTCGAACAGGATGGTGCTCAGCTCCGCGCGACCGGCGTAGACGCCCGCCGTGTATCCGGCCGGACCCGATCCGATGATGATCACGTCCGCGATATCGGTGCCCGCTGCAGTCATTACCCACCCAACCTGTTGAAGAAGCGCCCGGTCGTCCCGGGCCGACATGTGTGCCAACGGCGCCGGACCCGACAATGTTCCCGCGCCGCCTCCTCCCAGATTACGGCGTGGCCGCGCGGCCGGCCCCGCCACCGGTGAGGACGCGGTCGACCAGCACCGACGAGACCTCCCCCCGGGCGCACGACGGGGTCACCGCGAGCAGCCGCAGGTCGCCCAGCCTGCCGCCGGGCAGGAGCAGCACCGTCGCGCGGTCGTCCCGGACGTGGACGGGCCCCGCGCCGAGCAGGGTCCGCTGTGCAGCGGGCACGGACGCCGTGTCCAGGCAGCGGGCGAGCGCCGTAACGTCGGCGAAGGGACCGCGGTCGCCGCCCGGCGTCGCGGCCGCGAGGAGCACGCCGCTCTCGGGCTCGGCGGGCGCGTCCCGCACGGTGCTCAGGGCGACGGTGCCCGCCAGCACGCCGACGGCGGCCGCCGCGGCCGCCAGGGAGTACCGCAGCCGGCGACGCGGCAGGACCGGCGGCCGAGCGGCGCGGATCGCGGCCGAGATCCGGCGGTCCCCGAGCGGGGAGTCGGCGGTGAAACCGTCCGGCGCGGACCACTGCGCGAACGTGCGGTCGCGGTACTCCGCCAGCGCCGCGTCGAGCCGCGCCTCCTGTGCGCGACTGAGCGGCCGGTCGTCGTCCTCGCCGTCCGCCGGCGGTACTGCCTTCCCCATCGGAAACCTCCTCTCATGAATTGGACGCACCAGCCCGCCGATCGGTTCCCATCGATTTCAATACTTGTTGTGCGGCTGGCGAACGACCCGCACGCAGGGCCGGGAAACGGCCGGATCAGCGCAGCAGTCGCTCGAGCCGGACGCGGGCCCGGGCCCGGCGGCTCTTGACGGTGCCCGGCGCGACGCCGAGCTGCTCCGCGGCCTGCGTCACGGACAGCCCGTACATGTCGACGGCGACCACCGCGGCCCGCTGGTCCTCGGGCAGCATCCGCAGCGCGGCCTCGACCGAGAGGCGGCGGTCCAGTTCCTCCGCGCCGCGGCCCTCGTCCGAGGCGAGGCCGCTCAGGTCGTCGGGCATGGGCAGCGACGTGCGCACCTGATTGCGTCGCGCCCGGTCCAGGCACGCGTTGACCACGATGCGGTGCAGCCAGCTCCCCACCTTGCAGTCCCCGCGGAAGCTCGGCGAGAGCTGGAAGGCCCGCAGCATGGCGTCCTGCAGGCAGTCCTCGGCGTCGGTGTAGTCGCGGATGGTGCGTAGCGCCGTCGCCCGCAGCTGCCGGGCGTGCCGTTCGAAGAGCTCAGCGAAGGCGTCGCCGTCGCCGCGGGCGGCGTCGGCCAGCAGCTTCTCGTCGGAGACCGGGGCGTGCCCGGCGCCCGACGCGTGCCCGGCGCCCGCCGGGGCCGCGCACGCGGCGTCGTGCGGCGTATCGGTCACCGGATCCCCCGACCCGGCCGACCGCGAGATGGTGTTCCCCCACTCGGTCATGCACGGGATCGTAGAGGGGCCCGATACCGTTCCGAGACCATTTCTTTGCTATTCAATCTTCGACACGGAATACGCCGGCGGATTTGCGATAGCGCATGGGGCTCGCGGATTCCGTGTGAGCGGTATTACACTCGCGTCTAGGCCAGGTGGCGCACCCGTCGCTGTGGATTCTCCATTCACCGCGCGAGCTACTCAGGAGGCCTCTCATGGTCGATTCGTCACGTCCGTCCGCTCCCCTGCCGTCCTTCGGCTCTCCCGGCGCCGATGCCGCGGGTCCCGACGGCACCCGCATCGTGGACGCTGCCGTCGCCCGGGCGCAGCGATGGCTGCGCACCAGCCGCGGGCCGCGCCCGGCCGAGGTCGGCCGCCGGGAGGCCGCCGCCACCTCCAGTCTCGCGGCGCTGCTGCACGATCCGAGCGGCGTCGAGTTCACGATGGGCTTCGTCGACCAGGTGGCGCGCCCCGAGGACGACCGGGTCGCGGCGAAGGCGCTGCGGCGCCTCGTCTCCCCCGCCGCCGGTGGCGCGCCCGGGCGGGCCTTCATGAGCCCCGTCGACGCGGCGCTGCTCCGCGCGGGCACCGTCGCCGCGGGGATCGCACCGTCGATCGCGATGCCCGTCGCGCGGCTGCGGCTGCGACAGCTGGTGGGCCACTTGGTCTTCGATGCCGACGGCGACCACCTGCAGCGGCGCCTGCGCCGCGCCCGCGAGACGGGCGTGCGGCTCAACCTCAACCTGCTCGGCGAGGCCGTGCTGGGACAGGGCGAGGCCGATCGCCGGCTCGCCCGCACGCACGAGCTGCTCGCCGACCCGGCCGTGGACTACGTCTCCATCAAGGTCTCGTCCGTGGTCGCCCAGCTCGTCCCGTGGGATCTCGAGGGCAACCGCGACCGGATCGTCGAGCGGCTGCGGCCCCTGTACCGGACGGCCCGCGACGGCGGGAAGTTCGTCAACCTCGACATGGAGGAGTACAAGGACCTGCACCTGACGATCGAGGTGTTCACCGCCCTGCTCGACGAGCCCGAGTTCCGCTCCCTCACCGCCGGAATCGTGCTGCAGGCCTACCTCCCCGACGCCATGGGCGCCCTCGCCCGGCTCACCGACTTCGCGCGTCGCCGCGTCGCCGCAGGCGGCGCCCCGATCAAGGTGCGGCTGGTCAAGGGCGCCAACCTCGCCATGGAGCGGGTGGACGCCGAGGTGCACGACTGGCCGCTCGCCACGTACGGCAGCAAGGCCGACGTCGACGCGAACTACCTGCGCATGGTCGACACCGCGCTGCGCCCCGAGAACGCCGACGCGCTCCGCATCGGCGTCGCTTCGCAGAACCTCTTCTCCGTCGCCTACGCGGTGGAACTGGCGGAGCAGCGGGACGTGCAGCGCCAGTTGGACATCGAGATGCTGCAGGGCATGGCGCCCATGGAGGCCGCCGCCGTGCGCGCCGACGTCGGTTCGCTCATCCTCTACACCCCGGTGGTGCACTCCGGCGACTTCGACGTGGCGGTCAGCTACCTCGTGCGCCGGCTCGAGGAGAACGCCTCCAGCGACAACTTCCTGTACTCCATGTTCAGCCCCGACCCCGACGCGATCGCGCTGGAGGAGAGGCGTTTCCGCACCGCCTTCGCCCGACGTGCCGCCGTGCAGGACGGCCCGAACCGGGTGCAGGACCGCACGACCGCGACCGCGACCGGGATCACGGCTCCGGGCGACGGGCCGTTCGTCGGCGAGCCCGACACCGACCCCTCGACCCCCGCGAACCGGGCGTGGGCGCGCGCCGCCCTCGCGGCGCCGGACACCGTCGAACCGCCTGCGCGGGTGACGGATCCGGCTGCCGTCGACTCGGCCGTCGCGACCGCGCTGACGGCGCAACGGGCCTGGGCGGCGCTTCCCGCCGACGAGCGGGCGGCGCTGCTGCGCCGTGTCGCCGACGAGCTGTCGCGCCGCCGCGGCGAGCTGCTCACCGTCATGTCGTACGAGGCGGGAAAGACCGTCGCCGAGGCGGATCCGGAGATCTCGGAGGCCATCGACTTCGCCCGCTACTACGCGCAGAGCGCCCTCGAACTCCGCGACGACGAGGCGGCCTTCACCCCGCACCGCCTCGTCGTGGTCACCCCGCCGTGGAACTTCCCCGTCGCGATCCCCCTCGGCGGCGTGCTCGCGGCCCTCGCCGCCGGCGCCGCCGTGATCATCAAGCCGGCGCCGCAGGTGCTCCGCTGCGGGACCGCGGCGATCGCCGCCCTGCACGCCGCGGGCGTGCCCGCCGGCCTCGTGCAGCTCGTCAACGCCGACGAGGCGGATGCCGGGCGCCGCCTGGTCACCCATCCCGACGCGGACGCGGTGGTCCTCACCGGCGCGAGCGAGACGGCGGCGCTGTTCCGTGGCTGGCGGCCCGAGCTCGAGCTGCTCGCGGAGACCTCCGGCAAGAACGCGATGATCGTGACGCCCGCCGCAGACCCCGATCTGGCGGTGAACGACCTGGTGCGCAGCGCCTTCGGCCACGCCGGGCAGAAGTGCTCCGCCGCCTCGCTGGGGATCCTGGTCGGCAGCGTCGGTTCCTCGCAGCGGTTCCTCGGGCAGCTGCAGGACGCGGTCCGCACCCTCGTCGTGGGCGAGGGGCACGACCTCGGCACCACGGTGGGCCCGCTCATCGAACCCGCCTCGGGCAAGCTGCTGCGCGGGCTCACCGAGCCCGCCCCGGGCGAGCGCTGGCTGGTCGCACCGCGGCGGCTCGACGAGACCGGCCGGTTCTGGGCGCCCGGCGTGCTCGACGGCGTCGCCGAGGGCAGCTGGTTCCACACCACCGAGCTCTTCGGCCCGGTGCTCGGCATCATGCGCGCCGCGACGCTCGACGAGGCGCTGCGCCTGCAGAACTCCACCGGATACGGCCTCACGGCGGGCCTGCACAGCCTCGACCCCGACGAGATCGACCACTGGCGCGAGAAGGTGGAGGCGGGCAACCTCTACATCAACCGGCACATGACCGGCGCCATCGTGCAACGGCAGTCCTTCGGCGGCTGGAAGCGCTCCTCGATCGGCCCCGGCGCCAAGGCCGGCGGCCCCAACTACGTCGCCCAGTTCGGGCGCTGGGCCGACACGGCCGTGCCCGCGGCGCCCGAGGTCGCGCCCACCGTGTTCAGCGAGCGGATCATCGCCGGCGCCCGGGACCTGGCCCCGGACGACCTGGCTTGGCTGCACGCCGCCGCCGCGTCCGACGAGCGCGCCTGGGACGCCGAATTCGGCGTCGAGCACGATCCCACCGGCCTGGCGAGCGAGACGAACGTGTTCCGCTACCGGCCGCTCCCCCACCTGGAGGTGCGCGTGGGCGCCGGCGCCCGCCCCCGTGACCTGGTGCGGCTGCAGCTGGCCGCCGCCCGCACCGGGACCCGCCTCGACGTGACGGTGAGCCCTGAGGCCCCGGCGATGCCCTTCGAGGCGCCCGAGCACACCGCGCGGGACTACGCCGACGGCCTGGCCGGACGCGCCGAGCCCGTCCGGATCCGCCTGCTGGGCGCGCCGGAACCCGAGGTGGAGGCCGCGGCGGCGCAGCACGGCCACAGCGTGCTCCGCGGACCGGTGCTACTGTCCGGCCGGCGCGAACTGCTCAGCGTGCTGCGCGAGCAGGCGGTGAGCACCACCCGGCACCGGTACGGTCACCTCGCCGGCGGGACGGGCCACTAGGGCCCGGCCGCCGGGCGGCGGTCACCCCGTCCACACCCCCGAGCTGCCGCGGCGGTGGCTGTCCACGAGGTGATCGTCGACGATGCCGACCGCCTGCATCAGCGCGTACATGGTGGTGGGCCCCACGAACCGGAAGCCCCGGCGCCGCAGCTCCTTCGAGAGCGCCACCGACTCCGGGGACGTGGCGGCCACCTCCGCCATCGTGCGGGGCTCGGGGGTGCGCTCGGGCCGGAAGGACCACACCAGGTCGACGAGGCCGCCGTCCTCCCGCAGGGCGACCACGGCCCGGGCGTTGCCGATCGTGGCCTCGACCTTCTGCCGGTTCCGGATGATGCCGGCATCGGCCAGCAGGCGCTCGACGTCCCCCTCGTCGAACGCCGCCACCGCGTCGGGGTCGAAGTCCGCGAAGCCCGCGCGGAACGCCGGGCGCTTGCGCAGCACCGTCGCCCACGACAGGCCCGCCTGGAAGCCCTCCAGGGCGATCCGCTCGAAGAGCCCGCGCTCGTCGCGGATCGGCATGCCCCATTCGGTGTCGTAGTACTCGCGCAGCAGCCCGTCGGCCGCCCAGGCCGGCCGGGCCAGCCCGTCCTCGCCGATCACCACGCCGTCAGTCGGTTCCGTCATCTCGTCCCCCCTCGAATCGAGCGCGCCCGGCGGGCGCCGTCTCCGCACCGTAGAGCACCCCACCGACAAGTCCGCGACAAGCGCCCGTTCAGCACCATGGACGAGGATCCGGTCATGTCCGACAGTGCCGTGCCGCTCCGGCTCATCCGCGCCCGCTGGCGCCTGCTCGCGGCGGCGCAGCCCGTGCTCGCCGCGGCCGGAGCGCCGCTGCCCTTCCGCGTCACCGTCGACGGCGGGACGCGCGGCGTCGCCCGGTACGACTCCTCGTCGACGGCCGGCGCCACGCTGGCCTGGTTCGGGCCCGACCGGGCCGTGCTGTCCTGCGGCGACCTCGGCTGGCGCGTCCCGGGCGCACCGGGACCCGCGGAGCGCGTCGCCGGCGGACCGCCGTGGCTCGAACACGTCGCGGTGCTCGATCACCGGGTCTGTGCCGGCCGGTACGCCTGGACGGGGATCTGGGACGACGGTGCCTTCGCCGCCGAGGCTCCCCTGCCCGGCGCGCCTCTTCCCCCGGTCGGCACGTCCGCGGAGGTCGCGGCCGCGCTCGGCGGTCGCCTCGAGCACGACGAGGCGCTGCATCACCTGGTGCGGATGTGCGAGTACGAATGGCTCGACGCGCCGACGTGGTGGGCCGCCTTCGGCGAGCTCGCGCCGGAGCGCCTCCTCGACGAATCCTGGAGCGAGCTCAAGGAATCCGGCCTCACCCAGTGGACGGGCGACGGCCCGCGGTACGACGGGGTGCCCGGGCGGACTCCCGAGGAGGCGCGGGCCGCCGCCGCGGACCACGCCCGCTCCCGCGGGCTGCAGATCCCGGAGGACGTGCGCGTGGAAGCGGCCCTGCGCACGCGCACCGGTTGGCTCGTGCGGTTTCTCGACTACCGGGACGTGGGAACCGCTCGGCCGCTGGTGATCTCGATACCTGACGAGGGACCGGCGAGGGTCGAGGCCGCGACGGCCGACGCCGCGGACGTCAGGAGCCCTGGAACGACACCTGGTTGATGGTGGAGTACCAGTCGTTGCCGGACTGCTTGGTCAGCCCGGTGATCCAGACCAGCACGTAGCGGGCGCGCGGCGCCACGGAGCTGACGTGGAAGTCGTTGGAGCCCGGACGCAGCGAGCCGGACCACACCAGCGAGGTGTCGTCCAGCGACTTCACGGTGTCCTTCGTGGAGGTGCGGACCTCCACGGTGGTGCCCGCGCTGGGCGAGACGATGGTGCCGCGGGTGAGCGAGACGGCCTTGTCCAGCGTCACCAGGAAGCCGACGCCCTTCTTGAGATTGCCGAAGACCGGGCCGGCCTTGTAGGTGTCCGTCTTCCACGGCGGGTTCTTGCCGGTGAGCACGTTCGGCAGGTTGGTGGCCGAGTCCTTCGAGGAGGAGAAGTCCACGAGCGCGACATCGGTCGACTTCACCGGGGACCCGACGCCGGGAGCCGGTGCGGGAGCGGCGCTCTCGTTCGCCGTCGCGCTGGAGGTGTACAGCGAGCCCACGCCCGACTGGGTGTCCTTGCCGCCGGTGAGGCTGCTGATCAGCAGCGTGAGCCCGATGATCACGAGCAGCGCCACCGCGCACGCCGCGATGACCAGCAGCGGCACGTTCTTCTTGCCGCCCGAGACGCGCTGCAGCAGCGTCTGCTTCGACTGGATCCGCTTGGCCGGCGTGGGCTGCTGATCCAGCGGCACCGAGGGCTGCGCGGGGCGCGCGGCGGCCGCCGCCGGGGCCTGGCGCGGAGCCTCCCGGGGGGACTCCTCCCGCACGGGCGCGAGCAGGTCGGTCTTCACGTCCACCACGGAGGCCTGGTCCAGCAGCTGCTGCACGGTGGCGGCGGTGCGGATGCCCTGGCCGCCCTCGAGCGTGCGGGTCGCGACCGCGGAGATCTCGAACGGGATGTCGCGCTTGGCGTCCCGCGGCTCGACGGGGTTGCCGTTCGCGTCGGCGTCCGCCTGCTGGATCCCGGCGACGGTGCCCGTCCCGGTGGTCACGATGCGGCCCGTCGCGTCGTCGAGCGGCCACCGCTCGAGCAGCAGCGCGTAGAGGACGGCGCCGAGGCCGCGGACGTCCGACTCCTTCGAGGCGTCCGCGAGGGTGCCGGGGAAGGCCAGGAAGGCGTGCCCGTCCTGTGAGATGCGCACCCGGTCCGGGTGATCGATGGACAGTGCGGCGCCGGCGCGGTGCGCGCCCTCCGCCGCGCCCGCGAGGGCGCGCACGGCCTTCGCCGCGCCGATCGCGGACGGATGCGTGCCGGCCACGTCGGCCAGCGAGCTGCTGGGGATCCACTCGGCCACCACGATGCCGCCAGAGCTGCCGCGCACCACGTCGAGCACCCGCGCCAGGCCGTTGGAGTGCACGCGACCCAGGCGCAGGGTGCGGGAGAGGATGGACTGCGGGCCCTCACCGCGGAGGCTGATCTGTGCGCCGCGCTCGGGGACGGGCGCGGTCTGCTCCGAATCGACGAAGGTCAGGGCCACGTCGCGGTCGAGGTTGATGTCGCGCGCCTGCCAGAACTGCAGCCCGCGGATGCCGCCGAAGTGCTCGATGAGGCGGTACCGGCCGCCCGCGACGACCGCGCCCGGGATGAGCTCGGGACCGCGCGGGGCGTCGTCGTCCCACGCCACGGGATCGGCGGGCTCGGACGCCGCCGGAAGGCCCGCCTGCTGCTGGGACGGCAGTCGCATCTGACCGGTGCTGGGTGCCTCGTGGCCGGACATGCGTGCGGAGTCGTCCTCGGTCACTGCGAATGCTCCTCTTCTGCGGTATCGAAGGCCCGTGGTCGGTAGTTCTGCGCTCGCCCGCGGACGCCGGGGAACATGGCTTTGACCAGCATACGGGAGGCCGATGTCGTCGGCGATCCGCGGCAGCTGGGCGGTGATCTCCTCGCGCCGGAGGCTCGCGTAGGCCTCCAGCTCGTCGAGCCGCAGCTCCCGGGTGTCGGGGGCGCGGGAGGCCGCGCGCTCCGGCTCCGACGGTGCGCCCGGCCGCAGCGCCGGGACGAACCGGCCCGCGATGCGCCGCAGGGGTGCCAGGATCGCCAGCACGTCCGGTACTCGCCACAGGGCGAGCAGCGCGTAGATCAACGTCATGCAGAGGGTGCCTGCGATTGCAAGGTACAGCAGTGCGCCGGCGGGCCCGCTGCGATCGATCGCCTTGAGGACGGGCAGTCGCATGACGAGATAGATCGTCACGGTGACCAGAACGGACACCGTCGTGGTCTGGACCAGAGTGCGAGCGACATTCGTCAGGTGCAGCGGGCCGAGCGTCCGGCGCAGGAGGTACCAACCCATGATCGCGCCGGCGGTGTACGCCAGGCCGCGGGCGGTGCCGACGAACTCGACGATCCGATGGTCGTCCTCCACGAAGACCGGCACCAGGTACGACAGCCCGATCTGCACGGCGACGATCGCGATCACGATCCCCGTCGGGATCCACGCCCGCTCCTGGGCGTAGAAGACCCGCAGGTGGATGAGGACCATCGCGTAGGGGACCAGCACGAACGCCGAGAACGAGATCGCGGTGCCCAGGAAGTTGGCGTCGTCCTGGGAGAATTGACCGAAGTTGAACAGCGCCCGGCCGATGGAAGGTCCGAAGACCGTCATGAAGGCCACGATCGGGATCAACGCCACCATCGTGAGGCGCGTCGCCACGGAGAGGTCATCGAGTACCGCGTTGCGGTTGCCCTCGGCCGCGTTGCGCGACAGGCGCGGCATCACCGCGGTCAGCAAGGCCACGCCGATGACGCCGTACGGCAGCTGGAGCACCATCCACGCGTACTGATAGATCGCGGGGCCGCCGTCGGAGGCGTGGGAGAGGATCGGCGTGACGGCGTACCAGCCGACTTGCGAGATGAAGACGTAGGTGACGATCGCGATGCCCATGGTGCCGAAGTGCTTGAGCCGGGTGTCGACGCCCCAGCGCAGGCGGAGCTTGATTCCGGAGCGGCGCATGGCGGGGATCTGGATCAGTGCCTGCAGCACCACGCCCAGGGTGCTGCCGATGCCCAGGACGAGGAGCTTCGGCTGCCCCATCGCGGTCGGGTTCAGGGTCAGCTCGCCGGGCATGAGGTAGAAGGTCACCAGGGTGGCGATCTGCACCGTATTGCACGCCACCGGCGCCCACGCACCGGGTTTGAACTCGTCCCGCGTGTTGAGCATCGCCGTGAACAGCGCGGAGAGCCCGTAGAACATCAGCTGTGGCAGGAACATGATGACGAGCGCCTGCGTCAGGCCCTCGTCGACCTTGGAGCCCCCGACCAGCAGCCCCACCAGCACCGGGGACAGCGCCAGCGAGACGACCAGAGCGACGCCGAGGATCGTCAGAGAGAGCGTGAAGAGGCGCTCGAAGAAGGCCTGGCCGCGGTCCTTGTCCTCCATCTCCGCCCGGACCAGCACGGGGATCACCAGAGCGGTGAGGACCTGACCGAGGACGAGCTCGGAGACCTGCTGCGGCATCGCGTTGGCGATGCTGAACGCGGAGGCGACGGCCGGCCCGAGGATGGCCGCGAGCAGCACGGTGCGCAGGAAGCCGGTGATGCGCGAGGTGAGCGTGGCGACCGCGACCGAGCCGGTGGAACGCAGCAGGCTGGCTGTGCCGCCGCCGTCCTTCCCGCCGGCGGCGGGACTGCTGCTCGGCGGGATGTGCCGGGGCTCGGCGCGGCTCATGTGTCCTTCGGTTCCGGATTCTCGTGCGATGCGGTCGGTCGATGTGCAGCGTAACTGTTCGCGATCCGCTTCTCGTGCTCGTCCGCGGGGGGACGGTCCGCGTCCGCGGGGTCCGGCCGGCCGCGGAACCGGCGCCACAGGCGCCGCCCCGCGAGCAGGACCAGCAGGATTCCGACGCCGCACGTGATCCAGAACAGCGATTGGCCGTACGCATTGGAGTGCACGGACACGGAGATCGGATCGCCCAGCGGCATGTTGCTGCTCGACCGCAGCGTCAGCTGCACGGAGATCTGCCGCGAGTAGTCGACGGTGGTCGGCAGTTCGATCTGCCGCGTGCCGCGCGCCGGCAGCTCCTGCACCTCGGAGGCGTCGATCGTCACCCCCTGCGGGGCGGACCAGTCGATCACGGTGCGGATCGGCAGCGGCAGGTCGTTGCGCGCGACGATGAGTAGCGGCGACTTGTCCGAGGCCAGGGTGTACGCGCCGCCGGGGCTGACGAAGCGCACCGAGGCGAGCTGCGCCGACATCGACGCCCGCGCGGCCGTGAGCCGGATGGAGGCGTCACCGTCGACCGCCTGCCGCGACGGCGCCCAGCGCAGCGCGCGCACCGCGTCCTCCCGCAGCGGCGAGGTGTACATGCGGGGCGTGAGCGGGGTCTTCGGCAGCGGGAGGAGGGCGGCGCCGAGTTGGTCGACCTGCCGCACGTGGGCGGCGGCGGCCGTGACGATCCGGTCGGGGACCCGCGAGGCCGTCGTCTCGGGCGGCTGCCGCAGCGTCCAAGGCGCTGCGTTGCGCGCCGGGTCCCGCCCCGTCGACTGGGCGGAGGCGACCACGTCGCGGAACGTGCGGGGGCCCGCGAGGCCGGCCCCGAACTGCGCGGAGACGGCGTCGAGGACCGCGCGGGCGTCGTCGGGGCCCGCCGCCCACACCTGGGGCGGCACGATCAGCGTCGACCGGCCGGTCACGCGCGCGACGGGATCGGTGGCGGTGCTCGCGGCCCACCCGTCGGGCGGGGCGTAGCGCTGGGTCGGGTCGAGCGCGGCAGCGGTCACGGCGCCGACCGCGGCCTGCCGCCGCATGGCCGCCGACTCCTCGGACATGGTGAACGTCGAGGAGGTGGGCACGGTGCCCGTCGGGCCGGGCGCGACGCCGTCCTCGGCCCCGTCGGTGGTCCTCCCCATCGCGGCGAGCGCCGCGGAGACGCTCGGGTCGAAGACGGCCGCGCCGATGCCCTGGCCCACCGGGACGATGCCCGACGGGGTGCCGGCGCCGCGGTCCGGCGCCCGCACCGCGGTGGCGGAAACGACGGTGGCGGCGACGTCGGAAGCGCGGAGCTGCCGCGCACCGTCGGACAGGAGCACGCCGGAGGTGGGGATGGCGACGCCCCGCACGGACTGCACGCCGAGGATGGAGTCGATGACGTCGGACGGGGTGTCGAGGGCGGCGCGCTGCAGCGAGGGCTCGGCGGAGCGGCCGAGGGCCTCGAGGTCGACCTGGCCGAAGGGCAGCGCGACCACGCAGGAGTCGGCGGCGACGCGCCGCAGCTTCTCCAGCCAGGCGCTCGCCTCGTCGCTGCCGGTGCCGGCGGTGCTGGGGCCGCGCGGGTCGGCGGGATTGCGGGAGACGCGGTACGGCGCGGTCATGGCCTGGACGGTGACCAGCAGGTCGGGGTCGATCGCGAGGCAGGCGGCCGTCCGCAGGGCGGTGCGCCGCGGGTCGGGGCCGCGCGTCGCGTCCTCGTAGGCCGACAGCAGGCCGTCGAGCCGGCCGCCCTCGCCGAGCGACCCGGCGAGCGCGTCGTCCACGAGCCGCACCGGGGTGTCGCCGCCGCCGGGCACGCCGCCCGCGAGCTTCGGATTGTCGGCCAGCGGCCACAGCAGCGTGACCTGCGCGGGCGAGGTGGTGACGGCCTTGTCGACGCCGCCGGGGGTGTCGGCGCTCCCGTCGGGCAGGCCGAGGACGGGAAGCAGGGTCCGCGAGTCGTCGAGCCGCGCGGCGCCGCCGTACGCGGGCTTGCCGTTGAGATTGAGCAGCAGCGGGTAGACGCCCGGCCGGTCGATGCCGAGGGTGGCGCCGCGCGTCGTGGGCGAGGGCCGCACGGGGATGGCGACGTTGAAGGACGTCTTCTCCCCCGGTTTGAGGACCTTCGAGACCGGCTCGAACCGGCCCAGGGTGTCGTAGACGTTGTTGTCGGCCACCAGGTCGGAGCGCAGCTGCGCGGAGGTCGACACCGCCGGCGCCCGCTGGATCCGCAGGTCCAGGTCGCTCACGTCGCGGTCGCCGAAGTTCTCGACGGTGCCGCGCACCACCACCTCGTTCGGGGAGGTGTCGGTGATCCGCGAGGTGACCTCGTCGACGTTGATCCGTACGAACTGCGCGTCCGGAAGGCCGGCCCCGCTGGGCGCGGGCAGGCCGGTGATCGCGATCAGGAGCGTCAGCACGCACAGGAGGCGGGCCGACCGGGTCACGTCTGACCGCTCCCGCCACCACCGCCGCGGCGCCCGCGGGAGCGCCTCCCGCCGCGCCGGCGGCGGGGCTTCGGCGGATCGTTGCGGACGGCGTTGCGCTCGGCCGCGGCGCGCTCGTACGCCGTGGGCTCGCTGCGCGGGGCGGCGGCCAACCGGGTGGCCAGCTCGTCCGGGTCGGCGGTCAGGTCGTCGATGACGGTGCGCGCGGTGGCGACGAGTTTGCGCTCGTCGGAGTAGGTGAGCCGGGTCGGGAGCTCGGCCAGCGGCACCCACGCCACCTCGGAGACCTCGTAGTCCTCGGTCGAGAGGTCGCCGCTCTCCCAGGACAGCAGGAAGTGGTGCACCGTCTTGTGCACGCGGCGGCCCTCGACGGCGAACCAGTAGTCGATCTTGCCGATCGGCGCCAGTACGGAGCCGGTGAGGCCCGTCTCCTCGGCGACTTCGCGGATCGCGGTGAGCTCGGCGGTCTCGCCCGTCTCGATGTGCCCCTTCGGCAGCGACCACAGGGTGCGGCCCCGGCGGTCGACGCGCCCGATGAGCGCGGCCCGCAGCTCGTCGGCACCGTCGAGCCCGGCCACGACGAGGCCGCCCGCAGAGGTCTCGCGGACCGTGCGGATGCGCGGGTCGGGGCGGGCCCGCCCGGGCACGGGACGCTTGGCCTTGGACGTGGGGGTGCCCTGTTTACGGGCGGGCTTCGCGGCGGGGGCGGGCTCCGACGGTGCGCCGTCGGCCTCCGGTTTCGCCTGCTGATCGGTGACGGCCGAGAGCTGGCCGCGGCCGCGCCCGCGGCCCCCGCGGCGACGCCGACGCCGCGGTCGGGAGGGCGCTCCGCCCGCGGAGTCGCCGACGGGACCCGGGCGCTGCGGGCGGCCCGAGGAGTCGGCGGATTCGGCGGAGGTCACCCCCCGATGCTACTGGCCGGTTGCGCTCCCATACGCCACCGTCGCGTTTTCCCCCGGCAGTAGACTGGTCGGTCGTGACCGAAAGCTCTCCCGCCGGCCCGGCGGACGTGCGTGCCGAACGCCGCACCCGCCTGCTGGCGGCGGCGCACATCTCGCTGCGCGAATTGTCCGACGTCCTGGCCCCGCTGGGCGTCCGGTTCGCCGACGCGGGTCACGAGTTGTACCTCGTGGGCGGCTCCGTGCGCGACGCGCTGCTCGGCCGGCTGACGACCGATCTGGACTTCACCACCGACGCCCGCCCCGAGCAGGTCCAGGCGCTGCTGCGCGGCTGGGCCGACGCGATGTGGGACACCGGCATCGAGTTCGGCACCGTCAGCGCCGCCTTCGCCGACCAGCTGATCGAGATCACCACCTACCGCGCCGAGGCCTACGACCGGGTCACCCGCAACCCCGTCGTGAAGTTCGGCGAGAACCTGCGTGACGACCTGGTGCGCCGCGACTTCACCATCAACGCGATGGCCGTGCGCATCGGCCGCGACGGCGCCGAGGACTTCCAGGACCCGCTGAACGGCCTCGACGCGCTGCTCGCGGGCGAGATCGACACGCCGGCGACGCCCGAGGAATCGTTCTCGGACGATCCGCTGCGCATGCTCCGCGCCGCCCGCTTCGTCTCCCAGCTGGGCTTCTCCGTCGCCGAGCGGGTGCAGCGCGCCATGACCGACATGGCGCCCGAGCTCGACCGGATCACCGCCGAGCGGGTCCGGGCCGAGCTGGACAAGCTGATCCTGGGCGAGCACCCCGTCGACGGGATCGTGCTGCTCGTCGACACCGGGCTGGCCGAGCGCGTGATCCCGGAGATCCCGGGCATGAAGCTCGCGATCGACGAGCACCACCAGCACAAGGACGTCTTCTGGCACTCGATGACCGTGCTGCAGCAGGCCATCGACCTGGAGGAGTCCGACCCCGACCTGATCCTGCGCTGGGCCGCGCTGCTGCACGACATCGGCAAGCCCGACACCCGCCGGCACGAGCCGAACGGCGGCGTCTCCTTCCACCACCACGAGGTGGTGGGCGCGAAGATGGTCCGCAGGCGCATGCGGGCCCTGGCCTACCCGAAGGCCGTGACCGAGGACGTCGCCCAGTTGGTGTTCCTGCACCTGCGGTTCCACGGCTACGGCGACGGGCAGTGGACGGACTCGGCGGTCCGCCGCTACGTCACCGACGCGGGGCCGCTGCTCTCCCGCCTGCACAAGCTGGTCCGCGCCGACTGCACGACGCGCAACAAGCGGCGCGCCGCGCGGCTGCAGGCCACCTACGACGGGCTCGAGCGCCGCATCGACACCATCGCGGCGAAGGAGGACCTCGCGCGGGTCCGTCCCGACCTCGACGGCAACGCGATCATGGAACTGCTCGGGCTGCAGCCGGGACCGGACGTCGGCGCGGCGTGGAAGTTCCTCAAGGAGCTGCGCCTGGACCGCGGCCCCCTCGATCGCGACGAGGCCGAGGCCGAGCTGACGAAGTGGTGGGCCGAGCGCCAGGGCTCCTAGCGGGGCGCGGTGTACGGCGTGCGCGGTCCCGGGATCGCGGCGATCCGCTTGTCCAGCTCGCTCGGGAGCTTGGACAACGCCGACCATCCGCGCGGCTCGGGGTTGTCGACGGTGGCCTTGAGCACCGCTCCGTCCGTGGTGCGCACGGTGGCGGAGACGATCCAGCCGTCGAAGATCTGCGCCTTCCGGTCGTACTGCGGCTGATTCCGGAGCACGCGCTCGGTGATGGCGCGCAGGTCCGCGACATCGGCGGGCTTGCCCTGCAGCTGGACGAGCCGCGACCCGGGCGCGACGGCCTTGGTGATGATGCGTCCGTCGGCGTACACCGTGGTCCGCGGCGGGGCCTCGCTGGTCAGGAAGACCGTGGTCCGGACGTCGACGACCACCGTGTTCCCCGGCTTCGGCGCCGGCGTGGGCGCGGCGGTGGCGGGGCCCGTGGCGGTGATCAGCGACGTGGTGAGGAGGGTGGCCGCCGCGGCGGTCCGGACGGTCTTCCGCATGCGGCCAGCGTATCCGCCGCGCACAGGAAGCGAAAGATCTGATTCCTACTGCTGCAGATCGGTCGCGCCGTCCGCCGTCCCGTCGCCGTCGGTGTCGAAGAGCAGGACGTCGGGCGCACCGTCGGCGTCCGTGTCGGCGACGGCCTGCCGGGCCGGCTGCCCCGGTTCCGCGGGCACGGGCACGACCCGAACCGGCTTCTCGGGTCCGGGGGCCTGTGCGCCCGTGACGCCGGGGATGGGGCAGGCCGACGGTGCCGCCCGCGCCGGTGTTCCCGCTGCACCGGGCGTCCCGTCGGCACCGCCACCCGGCCCCGTCGACCCGGGTCCGGGGCCTGAGCCGGGCGCCGTCGTGGGCTGCGCCCAGCGGCCCGAGCCGTCGTCGCGGAAGGCTGCTTCGCGGGTCCCGTCGTCGTCGAGATCGAGCGCGGCCACGTCGGCCCGGCCGTCCCGGTCGAGATCGACCATGGCGTCGTCGATCCGGCCGTCCCCGTCGAAGTCGAGCAGGACGGACCCCTGCACCGCGGGCGAGGTCCAGCGGGTGACACCACGGTCTCCGTCGCCGAACCAGTACTCGATCAGTTCGTCCCCCATATCAATTGGACGCGCCGGCGGCCTCCGCGGTTCCCGTTCGTCGGTACAGGAGGACCACGACTCCCACGGCGACGGCGTACAGCAGTGCGCCGAAGGCGGCGAGCGGGCGGCAGACGCCGTCGAACGGGACCACCGCGGCCGCGAAGGCCACCGCGCCCACGAAGGTGACGTTGAACAGGGCGTCTTGGAAGGCGAAGACCTGGCCGCGGCGCTCGTCGGGGACGTCGAGCTGCATGGCCGCGTCGCCCGACAGTTTCACCACCTGACCCGCGAGGCCGAGCACCGCGGCGGCGACGACCAGCATCACGAAATTCAGGGAGAGCACCGTGAGCTGGGTGAGGCACGCGACGACGAGCGCCCCGACCACGGTGTTGCGGCGTCCCCACCGGGCCACCGCGAAGGGCGTGAACACGGCGGCCACGAACATGCCGAGCGCGGTCGCGCCGGCCATCGAGCCGAAACCGGCGAGGCCCAGGGTCCCGTCGGTGAAGTGGTGCCGGGTGAGCAGGAGCAGCATCATCGTGTTGAACCCGAAGACGGTGCGGTGCGCCCCCATGCCGGTCAGCGCCGCCGTGACCGACGGTGCGCGCCACGCCGCGAGGGCCCCGTGCGCGAGGCCGGCCGCGACGTCGCTGAGGGCGGTCGCGGGCTTCTCGTGCTTGCCGGAGACGTCGTGGTCGGGGCCGAGGACGCCCACGGGGAAGCGGGTGGAGAGCGCCGCGCCGAGGACCGCGACGAGCACGGCGACGGCGAGGACGCAGGCGCCGCCCCCGTCGTCGGAGCCGAAGATCGCCCGCAACCCGACGGCCGTGCTGGCGCCCACCGCGGTCGCGCCGGCTCCCATGGTCGTGGTCAGGGAGTTGATCGCGACGAGTTGCGGCCGGTCGACGACGTGCGGCAGCGCGGCGGAAAGGCCGGACGCCACGAAGCGGCCGGCGCCGCCGACGGCCAGCGCGACGACGAAGATCGCCGTCTCCCCCGCCCCCGACGCGAGCACCCCCGCGCACGCCGCGATGAGCAGCGCGCGCACCAGGTTGGCCACGATGAAGACGCGGCGCCGGTCCCAGCGGTCCAGCAGGGCGCCCGCGAAGGGCCCGATCACGGAGTACGGCAGCAGCAGCACGGCGAGGCCGGTGGCGATCGCGGCCGGGGTGGCGTTGCGCTCGGGGTTGAAGACGATGGCGGTGCCGAGCCCCGCCTGGAACAGGCCCTCCGCGTACTGGCTCAGGAGGCGGACGCCGAGCAGACGCAGCAGGTCGGGCAGGTCGCGGAAGGTCCGCCACGCCGGCTTCGCAGCGGCGGCGGGCGCATCCGTTCCGCTGGTCGTCACGGGTTACAGCGTATCGGCGCGGGCGCTTCCGCGTCGGCGGACCCCGATGGTGGTCGACGTGCGATGATGGGGATGTGGGTCCCGATCGTTCGAATGAGCCGACGCAGGGTGGCGCGTCCTCCGGCGAGTCCGGGAGCGCGGGCTTCGAGGTGTCGTCGGGCACGCTGCTGGTCGCTTCCCCGGAGCTTGTCGAGCCGACGTTCTCGCGCACCGTCGTCTACCTGATCGAGCACAACGAGTCGGGCAGCCTGGGCGTGGTCCTGAACCGACCCAGCGAGTCCGCGGTGCACGGGGTGCTCCCCCGGTGGCACGATCTGGCGGCCAAGCCGAAGGCGGTCTTCGTCGGCGGGCCGGTCAATCAGTCCGCGGCGCTGTGCCTGGGCGTGGTCAAGGCCGGCGTCGACGTGAACGGCATCCGCGGCCTGCAGCCCGTCACCGGCCGCGTGGTGCTCGTGGACCTCGACTCCGACGTGGAGATGATGGACGAGCTGCTCGACGGCGTGCGTGTCTTCGCCGGGTACAGCGGCTGGGGCATGGGGCAGCTCGACGATGAGCTCGAGCGCGACGACTGGATCCCCTGCGGATCCCTGCACACCGACGTACTGGTGCCCGCGCGGGTGGACCTGTGGGGCAGGGTGCTCCGCCGCCAGGGCCTGCCGACCGCGCTGCTCGCGACCCACCCGGTGGACGTCTCGGTCAACTGACGTCAGTCGCGCGGCGCCCGCTGTGACTCGATGATCCGCCACAGCGCGGATCGGCACACCTCGACGTCGTCCCCGAGGAGCCGGCCGAACTCCTCGTCCAGCGAGACGGACCGGCCGAGCATCGCCGCGGTCAGCTCCTCGCCCTCGGGCGTCAGCGTCAGGATGCGCGCGCGCCGGTCGTTCTCGTCGACGGTGCGCGCCACGTAGCCCCAGGCCACGAGCTCGTCGACGGTGGGCGCGACGGTCTGCTTGGTGGTTCCCAGGTGGGCCGCCACGTCGACGATCCGCACCGGTTCGGCGTCGATCAGCGCGAGCACCCGCATGTGCCCGGTGCGGAGGCGGGAATCGTGCTGATGGACCTCGTCGAGGAGCTGGTCGGCGACGATCGCGCCGACCCGGCGGGCGAGCAGGTGGATGCGCGCCCCGGGTCCCGGATCGACGATGGTCAGCGCATCGGTGGCGGATCTCCCCCTGGACATGATGGTCAGGTTAGCCGGACGATTGTCGGACTTGTCACTCCGACGTGCGTGACAACAGGTGTTGTCGTATCTTGGTCAGGTCGGACTGACCAAATAAGGAGCGACGAGATGACCGTCGTCAAGCGCGCACTCAGTGGGCATCCCCCGAGCCGCCTCCTGCTCGCCGGGCTCCTGGCGGTGGCGGCGTTCGTCCATCTGGCCCGGATCGGCTCGTTGCCCTGCGCCGCGGACGACGCGTCGTGCGCCGGCCTCGGCATCGTGTACCTGGTCCTCCTGGGCATGGTGCTGCTCGGTGAGCGATGGGGGTATCTCGCAGCGGCGATCTTCCCGTTGATCGGGCTGATACTGCTCGGCGACTACCGATCGTTCGCCTACTACGGGAATCCGATCGACGCGATGGACCCGGTGGTCGACCTCCTCGTCGTTCCGGTTGCCGTGTTCGTGATCCGGGCGACCATGCGGGAGGAGTGCTGCCGGTAGGCCGCGGGCCGCGCAGCTCGCTCGACCGGTCTGACAGCAGTAGTCGTCGTAGCATTCCGAGCACGGTCTTTCGGAAAGGAATCGGCGGATGGCAGTGGTCGACGGGTCACGTCCGCGCCCCCGGCTCGCGAGGGTGACGCTCGGCCTGCTGCTGACGGTCGTGACGGTGGCGCACGTGGCGCAAGCGCTCGAGTCCCCGGTGACGAACACGTCGGCCGGCTCCATCGGTGCGGCGCTGGCGTACGCCGTGATCGCCGTGTGCGTCTTCCTCGGGCGTCCGCTGGGATACATGGCGGCCGTTGGGCTTCCGCTGGCCGCGTTGTTCTACAGCGACCACGGCCTGTTCTCGGCCCGGACCCCGGTCGGGGTCCTGTACTCGGTGTTGTTCGCGGCCGTCATCCCGTTGGCCGCCTACCTCTGGTACCGATCGGCCGCCACTCCGAGAGGAGATTAGGCTAGTCTTACCTTCCTATTCGATGGAGGGTGTCATGAGGCGGTTCAACTCGGCGCTCGTCGCCGCGGTGGCGGTGGTCGGGCTGGTCACGACGGCGTGCGGTGGATCGGGCTCCGACGGTGCCGCCCCCGCGGCGAGCACCGTCACGATCACGCAGGTCAACGGGGTCACCGAGTTCCCCGTCGGCCCGACCCGCATCGTCGCCACCGGGTACTCGATCGACAACATCCTGGCCCTCGGCATCAAGCCCGTCGCCGTGGTGGAGGGCGGGCTGCCGCTGCCCGCGCCCTGGCACGGCAAACAGCTCGACGGCATCCCGATCATCAAGTCCCCGGACAAGAAGTCCATGCCGGTCGAGGAGATCGCGAAGTACCGCCCCGAGCTGTTCGCCGGCGACAACTACGTGGTCGACCGGCCCACCTTCGAGCGGCTGTCCGCCGTCACCAAGGTGCTGGGCGGCATCAGCGAGAACGGGACGAGCGCGGCCTGGGACGTCCAGCTCAAGGCCCTCGGTCAGATCCTGGGCAAGCAGGACGCCGTCACGAAGATCCTCGCGGACGACAAGGCCCGGTTCGCCGCCGTCCGCGAGCGGCATCCGGGACTGCGGGGAAAGTCGGCGGTCCTCGCGCAGTACATCGCCGCGTCGAGCACGTTCAACTTCGTCTCCTCCGCCGCCGACCCGACGAACACCATGTTCGCCGAGCTGGGGATGACCCTCCCGAAGGCGATCAAGGACAACCCGCGCTTCGCCGTCGGTGCGGGCCAGCAGGGCGGCCGGACCCCGGTCTCCTTGGAGCTGCTCCCCCAGATCGCCTCGAACCTCATGGTGATCTACCCGAACGGCGCCACCGCGGCGGATCTGCAGCGCCTGCCCGGCTACGCGGGCCTGCCGCAGGTGACCTCGGGCGCCACCCAGGTGGTGGACCTGCAGACCGTGATCGCGCTGAACCAGCCCACCCCGCTGAGTCGCGAATGGATCCTGCCGCAGCTGGAGCCGCTCCTCGTCAACGCGGCGCAGCAGCAGGCGGTGGCATGATGCGGCGCCTCGCGGCGGCCGTCGCGGCGCTCGCCCTGCTCGCGGGCTGCGGATCGGGCACGACGGAGCCGGCGGCACCGTCGGCCTCGACGGTGTCGATCGCCCAGGCCAACGGCACCATCGACTATCCCGTGGGCGCGAAGCGGATCGTGGCGCAGGGCTATGCGATCGACAACGTGCTGGCCCTGGGCATCAAGCCGGTCGCGATCGTGCAGCTGACCCAGCCGCTACCCGCCGCGTGGCAGCGCGAGCTGCTCAAGGACGTGCCGGTGATCAAGGCGCCCGGCGCCACGAGCCTGCCGGCCGAGGAGATCGCCAAGTACCAGCCGGACCTGTTCGTCGGCGACCACCGGGTGGTCAAGGGCGAGAACTTCGCCGCGGTCAGCGGCGTGACCAAGGTCCTCGGCGGCATCGCCGCCACGGGCCCGGACTCCGGCTGGAACGCCCAGCTCCTCGCCCTCGGCCGGATCGTCGGCAAGGAGGACGAGGCGAAGCGGGTGATCGCGGCCGATCACGACCTGGTGACGGGATTCGCGAACCGGTACCCGGGCCTACAGGGGAAGACGGGGTTCGTGGCGCAGTACGCGGCCGCGGCGTCCAGCTTCAACGTGATCGCGAGCCCGCAGGACCCGACGAACCTGTTCCTCGGGGAGCTGGGGCTGACGGTGCCGAAGGCGATCCGCGACGAGCCGCGATTCGTCAACCCCGCGACCCGCGGCATGGTCTCGCTGGAGCTGCTCCCCCGCGTGGGCGCCAACGTCATGGCGATCTACCCCAACGGCGCGACGGGCGAGGACCTGCTGCGGCTGCCCGGCTACTCGGCGTTGCCGCAGGTGCAACGCGGCACCGCCGTGGTCGCGGACCTGGACCTCACCTACTCGGTCTACCAGCCCACGTCGCTGAGCCGGGCCTGGTTCCTGCAGACGATGGAGCCGACCCTCGCGAAGGTCGCGGAGCAGCCGCTCGTGGAGTGACGGGCGGATCCGCAGCGGCTCAGTCGAGACCGAAGTGGCTGGAGACCTCGGAGATCGTGTACTCGTTCCGGAGCTTGCAGGCGGAGTTCTGGTTCGCGAAGAAGCCGGGCTTCCAGAAGGCCTCGGCGCGGGGCACAGCCGTGAGCCATCGAACGGGGACGACCCATTCGCGCTGGTCCTGGTCGTCGTCGCGTTCCGGGAACACGTAGGTGCCCTGCAGCGCCAATGACGAGAGGGGCACCTCGGAGCCGTCGTGGTCGACGACGGCGTCCTCGAACGGCCGGGCGGGCGCGAGGACCTCACCGACGGCGACGTAGCCCGACTTGGGGATGTGGGTGAGGACGCGGGCGCCGACGGGCAGTTGCCGCATCGTGCGGGAGAACCACTCGCCGCCGCCCGCGGAGACGAACCCGTGCGTCCGCGCATCGTCCCAGCTGCGCCCGCCCGCCTCCTCGCCGAAGCTCACGTACCAGTCGTGGCCGTTCCACGCCGCCTGCTTCTTCGCCGCGGACGCCGCCCCGCTGCGGGTCGCGGTGACGCTCGCATCGTCGATGAGCCAGGTGCGGGCCAGGTACTCGCGGTCACCGTCGGCGAAGTAGTCGAGCAGGAGCACGTTGATCGGCACCTGGTAACCGCCCGACAGGTACGCCACCAGTCGTTCGGTCGCGTCGTCCATGTCGCTGGCGACGACGATCAGCTGGTGCCGGGTGTTCAGGTCGTCGGGCGCGCCGTCGCCGAAGACCTCGGCGAAGGCCTCGTCGAAGGAGGCCGCGCCGCCGGTACGCCGCTGGTAGTCGTCGAAGATCGCACGGACCTCGGTATTCTCCAGATCCTGGACCCACGAGGCGTAGTCGAGGACCTGCGCCACGACGTCCCGGGGTGTGCGGTCGCGCTTGAGCTCGATGACCACCACGTCGCCGTCGGCGTTGACGCCGAGCAGGTCGATGAACTTCCCGTACTTGGTGGGAACCTGGCGTCCGATCAGGAGGATCGGCTGGCCGAGCACGTCGGTCTGCGTCTCGATGATGTCCTCGAGGCGCGATTCGAGGGCCAGCTTCGCCGGCTGCACTCGCCGCGGCTCCCCGTCGATCCGCCACATCGCGATCTTCGTCCCCACTCGCCCCACCCCGATCGTCGGCTGCTTCTCGGGCAGCGTACGCGGCGCGACGGGGCGGCGGACCGATCAGGCCGACACGGTCTCCGGCTCCAGCTCGCGCCCGTACTTCGCGGCCAACCAGGCGCACATCATCAGCTGGACCTGGTGGAAGATCATCAGCGGCAGCACCAGCAGGCCGACGGGCTGTCCGGCGAACAGGACGGCCGCCATCGGCAGGCCGGTGGCCATGGACTTCTTGGTGCCGCAGAACTGGATCGCGATCATGTCGGCGCGGTCGAAGCCGAGCTTCTCGGCGGTGTTCCGCGTGAGCCACAGCATCATTACGACGAGCACGACGGACAGCACGATCAGCTGCACCACGCCCACCCAGGAGACCTGGCTCCAGATGTGTTCGCGCATGCCGGCGGAGAAGGCGGAGTAGACCACGAGCACGATCGAGCCGCGGTCGACGTACTTCAGTGCGGCCGCGTGCTTCGCCACGAACTCCCCCACCCACGGCCGCAGCAGCTGGCCGAGGATGAAGGGCAGCAGCAGCTGCAGGCACAGGTCGACGATCGAGCTGCTGTGGAACTGCACCTCGCCGGTGGTCGCCATCAGCGCGAGCACCAGCAGCGGCGTGATGAAGACGCCGAGCAGGTTGGAGACCGAGGCGCTGACGATCGCGCCCGGCACGTTGCCGCCCGCGATCGAGGTGAAGGCGATCGACGACTGCACCGTCGACGGCAGCAGCGTCAGGAACAGCACGCCCGCGTACAGCTCAGGCCGCAGGAGCACCTCCGGCGCGAACCGCAGCAGCACCCCGATGATCGGGAAGACCACGAAGGTGAAGCCCAGGATCACCACGTGCAGGCGCCAGTGCTTGAGGCCGGCCAGCGCCTCCATCGGGTGGATCCGCGCCCCGTACAGGAAGAACAGGACCGCGATCGCGACGGTGACGGCACCGTCGACCACGGGGACCGCGCGCCCCTCCGCCGGGAACAGGGCCGCGAGGCCGACGGCGGCGAAGATCGCGAGGATGAAGCCGTCGATCGAGAGCTTGCCGAGGAGGTTCCGCATCGGCTAGGCGGGCCGCGCCTCGTGGTCGCACATACCCTTGAGGGCACACGCGCCGCAGCCGCCGGTCACGCCGCAATCCGCCGAGGGGTCGTCCGACGGTGCCTCGTCGTCGGCGCTGCAGCAGGTGGCCTCGGGCATCTGCAGGCGCGCCTGGATCGACGCGGCCCGCGCGCCCTGCAGCGCGCCGAAACCGGCGAGGAACAGGCCAGCGACTACGGCGACGACGATCGCGACGTACGACCAGGGCGCGTCCATCGCGAGGCCGATGAGGGCGCCGCCGCCGAAGATGACGCCCGCGGCCACGAGACCGGGCCCGGCGACGCGGTTCGCGGTGCGCCAGAGCAGCGGGTCGGAGAGGGTCTGTTCGGTGCGGACCCCCACGACGCCGTTCTCCGGGAGGCGGCCGGCGAGCCCGGCGCCGCCGACGACGACGGCCGCCGCGGCGGCCAGGGCGAGGATCACAACCAGCACGAACACGATCTCTAGTTTAGAGACCTGTGCAAATCGCGTTCATGCAGGTGTTTGCGGGGCCGACCAGGACCGTCTCTAAGCTGGTGGGGTGACGCAGAACGTTGAACAGACTCCCTCGGCCGGCCCCGCCCACCGGTACACGGCCGAGCTCGCGGGCGCCATCGAGCAGCGGTGGCGCGATCAGTGGCGCGACGGCGGCGTCTTCAACGCCCCGAACCCCGTCGGCCCGCTGGCGGTTTCCGACGGTGCGCTGCCCCCCGAGAAGCTGTTCATCCTCGACATGTTCCCGTACCCCTCCGGCGCGGGCCTGCACGTCGGCCACCCGCTCGGCTTCATCGCGACGGACGTCTTCGGGCGCTACCACCGGATGAACGGCGCCAACGTCCTGCACACGATGGGCTTCGACGCCTTCGGCCTGCCCGCCGAGCAGTACGCGGTGCAAACCGGCACGCACCCGCGCGTGACCACCGAGAAGAACATCGAGCGGTACCTGGAGCAGATCGGCTCGCTGGGCCTCGCCCACGACGAGCGCCGCCGCGTCTCCACCACGGACCCGGAGTTCTACCACTGGACGCAGTGGATCTTCCTGCAGATCTACAACGCCTGGTACGACGCCGCCCAGGACCGCGCGCGACCGATCGCCGAGCTGGAGGCCGAGTTCGCCTCCGGCGCCCGGGCTCTGGACGACGGCCGGGAGTGGTCGGGCCTGACGGTGGCCGAGCGCGCCGCCGTGCTCGACGATCACCGCCTGGTCTACGAGAGCAACTCGCTGGTGAACTGGTGCCCCGGGCTGGGCACCGTGCTCGCCAACGAGGAGGTCACCGCCGACGGTCGCAGCGAACGCGGCAACTTCCCCGTGTACCGCAAGCAGCTGCGGCAGTGGATGATGCGGATCACCGCGTACTCGGACCGCCTGATCGACGACCTGGACGTGCTGGACTGGCCCGAGAAGGTCAAGTCCATGCAGCGCAACTGGATCGGCCGCAGCCGCGGCGCCCGCGTGGCCTTCACCGCCGTCGGCGAGCGGATCGAGGTCTTCACCACCCGCCCCGACACCCTGTTCGGCGCCACCTACATGGTGCTCTCCCCCGAGCATCCGCTGGTCGACCGGCTGACCGCCGACGCCTGGCCCGCCGGGGCGGACGAGCGGTGGACCGGCGGCGCCGGTTCCCCCGCCGAGGCCGTGGCCGCATACCGCGCGTCGATCGCCGCCAAGTCCGACCTGGAGCGCCAGGAGGGCAAGGAGAAGACGGGCGTCTTCCTGGGCACCTTCGCGGTGAACCCGCTGAGCGGCACCGAGATCCCCGTCTTCATCGGCGACTACGTGCTCATGGGCTACGGCACCGGCGCCATCATGGCCGTCCCCGGCCACGACGTGCGCGACCACGAGTTCGCGACCAAGTTCGGCCTGCCCATCGTCGAGGTGGTGGGTAGCGAGGCCGGCGTCGCCGACGAGGCCTACATCGGCGAGGGACCCGCCGTGAACTCGGCGAACGCCGACCTGGACATCAACGGCCTCGGCGTCGCGGAGGCGAAGGCCGCCGTCATCGCGTACCTGGAGAAGACCGGTGCGGGCCGGGGCACCGTGCAGTACAAGCTGCGCGACTGGCTGTTCGCGCGCCAGCGGTACTGGGGCGAGCCCTTCCCCATCGTCTTCGACGCCGACGGTGCGCCGCACGCCCTGCCGGAATCCCAGCTGGCCGTGCTGCTTCCGGAGGTCGAGGACTACGCGCCCGTCGCCTTCGATCCGGAGGACTCGGACTCGCAGCCCTCTCCCCCGCTGGCGAAGGCCACCGACTGGCTGAACGTCGAGCTGGACCTCGGCGACGGACTGCAGGACTACACCCGCGACGCGAACGTCATGCCGCAGTGGGCCGGTAGTTCCTGGTACCAGCTGCGCTACGTGGACCCCACGAACGCGGAGGCGTTCTGCGCCAAGGAGAACGAGGCCTACTGGATGGGCCCGCGGCCCGAGGTCAACGGCGCGGGCGATCCCGGCGGCGTGGACCTGTACGTCGGCGGCGTCGAGCACGCCGTGCTGCACCTGCTGTACGCGCGCTTCTGGCACAAGGTGCTCTTCGACCTGGGCTACGTCACCTCGCGTGAGCCGTACCGGAAGCTGTTCAACCAGGGCATGATCCAGGCCTTCGCCTACACCGATTCCCGCGGCGTCTACGTGCCGGCGGAGGACGTCGTGGAGCGCGACGGGAAGTTCTTCCTGGGCGAGCAGGAGGTGAACCGCGAGTACGGCAAGATGGGCAAGTCCCTGAAGAACTCCGTCGCTCCGGACGACATCGCCCGCGACTACGGCGCCGACACCCTGCGCGTCTACGAGATGTCCATGGGTCCGCTGGACCAGGACCGCGCCTGGGCGACCAAGGACGTCGTGGGCGCGCAGCGCTTCCTGCAGCGCGCCTGGCGCGCGGTGGTCGACGAGGAGACCGGCGTCGTTCGCGTCACCGACGAGACGCCGGCCGACGACTCGATGCGCGTGCTGCACAAGACGATCGCCGGTGTCCGCGAGGACTATTCGGAGATGCGCGACAACACCGCCATCGCCAAGCTGATCGAGCTGACCAACCACCTCACCAAGGCGTACCCCGGCGGCGCGCCGCGCTCGCTCGCCGAGCCGCTGACGCTGATGCTCGCGCCCGTCGCCCCGCACATCGCGGAGGAGCTGTGGAGCCGGCTGGGCCACGCCGAGTCGCTGGCGCACGGCCCCTTCCCCGTGGCCGAGGGTCAGTGGCTGGTACAGGACACCGTCGAGATCCCGGTGCAGGTCAAGGGTAAGGTCCGCTCGCGGATCACCGTGGGCGCCGACGCCTCCGACGAGGCCCTCGAGGCCGCCGCCCTGGCGGACCCGAGGATCGCCGAGCTGCTCGACGGCGCGCCGCGCAAGGTGATCGTCGTCTCCGGCAAGCTCGTCAACATCGTTCCGTAACAGAGGAGTCCGGGCATGAGTTCTCTCGCCGAGCAACTCATGGCCGGCCCTCGCGGTCGGCAGGTGTGCGTGGAGACGCCGTCCTTCACGGATCCTGCCCTTACCCGAGCACGATTCGAGCTGCGTCATCACCTGGACCCGGGGCCGACCGTCCGGCTCCGGATCGGCGACGGGGACGATGAGCCGATCGATGTGAGTGCGGAGATGATCGCGCTGAAAGAGGCTTTGGCGTCGGTCTGCGACGTCGAGGAGCATTTTGTGCACCTCGCACTCGAGACTGCGGTCGAGCAGGCCATGTACTGGCAGGAACCCGAAGGCGCGCAAATTCTGGCGGCGAGACCGGAGATCGCGCCCGAGATCAATGGAATCGCCGATCTCATCGCGAAGTCTCCGATCGCACAGTGGTGGACGGATCCGATGGCTGCGGATCAGTTCCAGGTGCGCAGGGAGGGCTGGCGCGAAGGAGCTCGGCTGCCAGCGGGATCCGTCCTCACGACGTGGGCCGAGGACACCAGATCCGAGGAGGCACGGGCGGCGGTGGAACGCCCGAGCGATCCGCGTGCGGCCTACAGCGCGATCTGGTGGTCCTGTCCGCCGCACCAGCTGATTCAGACGTGTTCGGCGCAGGCGTGCGTCCCCACCGGTCTGTACCTGGTGGAGGACGGGCTAGGCGAGACTCGGGCGACGGTGCACGGCGTCAGTGGCGCCGGCCGGGTACTCGAGATCGATTCCGCAGCGGTGTGGGCGGATCTCTGTCGTGAGTATCCGCTGGAGGTGACCGCCTCGAAGCGCCACGACTGGTACCGCACCACCGGCCTCGCGGACACCCGCTGGGTCATGCCGGACTGGGCGTCGGTGGCGCAGGTGTACGACGCGGCGCACCTGCAGGTCGGGGCGTATCTGGCGGCGAGCGGCACCGCGATCGAGGTGGAGCCGGGGGTGCACTCGGTGATCGCGGGGTGGGCGCCGGGCGACACCTTCTGGCTCACGGATGTCGTCGAAGTGGAACCTCGCGGCCGGATCTTCGTCAAGGATCGGGACGACGATCTGTGGCACGCGGAGGAGGAGAACCCGTGATCGGATCCGTGGCGGACCTCGCGACCGAGGAGCGGCGCAGTCTGCTCGAACTCGTGGAGGGCTTCACGGAAGCGCAGTGGAGTGCGCCCAGCCTGTGTCCGGGGTGGAGCGTCCGGGACGTGGTGCTGCACCACATCAGCTACGACCTGCTCGCAGGGCGGGAGACGCTGCAGCGCATGGTCACCGGCCGCGCGCATCCTGGCAGTTCTTCGAACGATACACGCCTCGCGGAGCTCGCCGGGCTCACCACCGGCGACGTCGTGTCCGCCCTCCGCGCACACCAGCGGCCCACGGGACTGACCTCCGGCTTCGGGTGCCGTATCTCCTTGCTGGACGGCATGATCCACCAGCAGGACGTCCGCCGACCGCTGAACCTGCCGCGGACGATCCCCGGGGAGCGCATCCGGCCGGCGCTGAACTTCGCACTCTGGGCGCCGCCGGTGCGGGGCGCGCTCCGGGGCAGGGGAGTGCGCCTCGTCGCCGACGACCTCGACTGGTCCTTCGGCCGCGGGCCCGAGGTCCGCGGCACGGCCGAGGCGCTGCTGCTCGCTATGGGCGGCCGCACCGTCGTCCTGGAGGAGTTGACCGGGCCGGGCCTGGGTCGATTCACCCGAAACCTGGGAGCCCTCGGTACGCGCTGAGCCCGCCCCGTGCGGACGTGCCCCTGCACGGAGCCGACGGCCCCGATGTGCTGACCCGCCGTGCGCTCCGCCGGCGCGGCTGAACAGTCGCCGAATGTCACCTCGGGTCATGCCACGACAGCGAGCTGGCACGGCGGATCCTCGCGCCAATGGTTGTCGGCGTCGTGGTCGGAGAGCAGGTCCTCCAGCAGCGGAGGGCCATTCGGCCCGTCCAGCATCGCGGCGATGTCGTCGTGGATGGTGCCCACGAAGTCACGGTAGAGGGCGCGTTCGTCCTGCGCGCGCCACTCGTCGGCGTACTGCTGGTGCCGTTGGCGGTGGTGTTCCTGCGCCAGCCGGTAGAGCTCCTCCGCGTGGTGCGAGTGGTTCACGCGGTACTCGCCGGTGGGATCGCCGGTGCGGCGCCACCCGGTGCGGCCGGCGTACTCGTCGCCCTCGGGCAGCGTGACGGTCTCGAATCCGCGGCGCACCTCGTCGTCACTGGGGACCACCTTGCCGTGGTGGGCATCGCAGGCCAGGGTCAGCACCGTGACGTCGGTGGCGCCCCCGTCGCGCCACTCGGTCTTGTGGTGCACCTGGCAGCGGGTGGCCGGCGCATCGCACCGTGGTGCGCTGCAGCCCTTCTCGGATCCGTAGAGGGCGATGCGCTGGTCCGCGGACGCCAGGCGCTTCTCGCGGCCGAGGTACAGCGGGCGCGACGCGACATCCAGCAGCAGAACGTACTTGGGGTTGGCGCCCATCATCCGAAGCGCGTCCTCGACGGGTAGCCGACCACCGGTGGCGGTGGTGGCGATGCCGGTCTCGGACTCGAGCTGATCGATCCCCAGGGTGATGATCGGGACGCACGGCATCCCGCGGTGCTGCCCGAGCGCACCCGAGCCGATCACGATCCGGAGTGCCGCGACGAACGCGTCGTGGTTGCGTTGCACGGCGCTTCGTCGATCCCGCTTCGCCGCTTCGGCGACGGCCTCTGCATCGTCGATGTCGACGGGGTGCTCCGCGTCCGCCGGGTTGTTCACGCCGGGGCGGGCGAGCTTCTCCAGCATCGTGTCCATCAGCGCGCGGGCCTCCGGTGAGAGCACCCCGCCGAGCGCTGACATGAGGTCGTCGCCTTGCTTGCCGACGGTCAACTCGCGCTTGCGGGCGACGTCCTCCGCGGAGGGTTCGGCACCGTCGGGGTCGAGGAGCTCGTACGCACGCCGGCCGAGGAGTACGACGTCCTCCGGCGTGCACCCGCCGACGGCGGCGGTGACCAGCATGTCCTCCAGATCGTGCAGGTCGGGATGGGAGAGCTTGGGGGAGCAGGTGTCGAAGGCCTTCTCGATCGCCAGGGCGTGCCGTTCGGACAGCGTGCCCGCGCGCTGGGCGGCGGCGACGAGGGGCAGGCGCGGCTCGGGAGCGTGCCCGCGTTCCTGCCGCGGCGCGCGCGAACGGGCGCCGCGGATCCGGTCCCGTGCCTCGACGCCCGCCAGGCGCAGCTGATCGACCAGGAGTTCCTTGGCGCCCGTGTAGCCGAGCTGGGCCGGCAGGTCCTGCTCGATGGCCACCTCGGTGAGCCAGTGCTGGCTGCTGGGGACCGTGCGCGCGGCGCGCTCGAGGCGCCGGAGGCTGCCGAGGACCTCCTGCGAGGACAGCATGACGGGGTTCATCGCGGCCAAGCGGTCGGCGGCCTGTTCGAAGGAGGCGAGCGCATCGAGATAGTCAGCCGCAGTGCCGGAATCGATCATGAGCCGCCTCCCTTCGCTACTGCAATTCTACGCTCGTGTGCGAGAGAGGGCAATAGTCTCGAACATGTTTCCGGCGGGGCAGCGATGCCTTAGCCTGGAGTCCTCGGATGAGGGGAGCGCCGGATGCGCCTGATCGACGATGCGGAGCGCCGCGCTCGCATGGCCCGCCGCCACGCCCTCGCGCCGCAGCATCGCACCGATTCCGTGCTGGACGCGGTGCGCGCCGTCGGCGTCCTGCACGCCACGGAGCCGGCGACGCCGTACCTGTCGGTGCACGCGCGGATGCACGACTTCGCCCGTGACGAGTACGAGCGCGAACTCTGGGAGGAGCGCTCGCTCGTCAAGCAGCTCGCCATGCGCCGCACCATGTTCGTCTTCCCGCGCGATCTGTACGGCCCCGCGCTGAGCGGCCCGTCGGACCGCGTCGCGGCCCAGGAGCACGCGAAGATCGCCAAGGACGCGGTCCGCGGCGGCATCGCCGACGACGGCGAGGCCTGGCTCGCACAGGCGCGCGCCGCGGTCCTCGACGCCCTCCGCGGCTGCGAGCTCAGCGCCGTGCGGCTTCGCGAGCAGGTGCCCGAGCTCGACGGCAAGGTGATGATGTCGGAGGGCAAGAAGTACGGCGGCGAGATGCACTTGGCGCCCAGGGTTCTCACCTGGCTCGGCGCGGCGGGGGCGCTGGTGCGTGGGCACAACGAGAGCCACTGGCGGGTGAACCGGAACCAGTGGTCCCGCGCCGACGAGTGGCTCGGCGGGCCGGCCGAGCGCATCGATCCGGCGGAGGCCTACGCGATTCTGGTACGCGAGTACCTGCGTGCCTTCGGCCCGGTCACGGAGACGGACGTGGTGTGGTGGTTCGGCGCCACCAAGACGGCGATCCGCGCCGCGCTCGCCGAGATCGGCGCGGTCCACGTGCGATTGGAGCGCGACGGCACCGGCTGGGTGCTGCCGGAGGACGTGGATCCCGTGGCGCCGGTGGAGCCGTGGGCCGCGCTCCTGCCCGCACTGGATCCCACGCCGATGGGCTGGAAGGAGCGCGCCTTCTATCTCGATCCCGGGTTCGCCGCCGCGATCTACGACAGCGCCGGCAACGCGGGCACAACGGCGTGGTGGGAAGGCCGCGTCGTCGGGGCCTACGTCCAGGACGACGAGGGCGCCGTCGGGCTGGTCCTCGCGCCCGGCACGCCCCGCGCGGCGCGGAAGGCCCTCGACGCGGAGGCCGCTCGGCTGCAGGACTGGCTGGCGGGGGAGCGGGTGAACTCGCTCTACAAGTCCCCGATCACGCTGCCCGCGTACCGGTCCTGATCAGCAGGCGACGCCTGATCAGCGCACGACGGCGATCGCCAGGCCGTCCCAGCCCTTGATCCCGACGGTCTGCAGCGCGGTGGCGTCCAGCCGCGGGTCGGAGCCGAGGCGCTCGAGGGCGCCGCGGATGCCGTCGGCGTCCGGCCCCTCGTCCTGCAGGCGACGCACCACGTTGTCGAGAACGATGACGGTGCCCGGAACACTCAGCCGCAGAGCCCAATCCAGGTAGGCGCGGTTGTTGGCCTTGTCGGCGTCGATGAAGACGAGATCGAACGGGCCCTCGAGGAAGGGCAGGGTGTCGAGCGCGGCACCGACCTTGATGTCGACGCGGTCGCCCAGCCCGGTCTCGTCGAGGCTGGCCCGCGCGACCGCGGCGTGCTCGGGCGAGAACTCCAGGGTGACGACCGACCCCGACGGCACGACGGCCCGGGCCAGCCAGGCGGTGCTGTAGCCGCCGAGGGTGCCGATCTCGAGGATCCGGTCGGCGCGCGCGATGGACGCGAGCAGGTAGAGGAACTTGCCCTGCGTCGCGGAGACGGCGATGTCCGGCAGGCCGCCCGCGGCCTGCGCGGCGCGGATCGGTTCGAACGCGGCCGCGTCGACGGCGACCGTCCGCTCGAGGTAGTCGTCCGTCTCGGCCCAGGACTCGCTGCTCACCGTCCCGACCCTACGCCCATCGGCGAACCCCGGCCACGGGGATCAGCGGGGCCGGAGCACGATCTCCGTGGGGTGCGCGTCGCCGGGGGTCGCGATCGCCTGAACGACGGCGCGGGCGACGCTCTCCGGGCGGAGCAGGCCCTCGGTCGCGTACTCGCGCCCCTCGGCGGCGAAGATGCCCTGCTGCATCTCCGTGTCGATCCGCCCGGGGAAGACGCTGGTCACGCGCAGCGCGGGCTCCTCCGCGCGGAGCGCCTCGGCGAAGGAGGTGAGTCCGAACTTGCTGGCCGCGTAGGCCGACCAGCCGGGGTTGGCGCGCTTGCCGGCGCCCGAGTTGATCAGCACGACGTGGCCGCCGGCGGCGCGGAGGGCCGGCAGCAGGGCGCGGGTGAGCTCGACGACCGCGAGCAGGTTGACCTCGAACATCTCCCGCCAGTCGGCGGCGGACGTGTCCTCGATCCGCCCGATGCGGCCGACGCCGGCGTTGTGCACGAGCACGTCGAGCCGGTCGATCGGTGCGACGAGTTCCCGGACCGCGGAATGATCGGTGAGGTCGGCCGGAAACGCTGCGGCATCGTCGAACTCGGCGACGAGGCCGTCCAGCGCGGGGGAGGGGCGGCCGCCGAGCAGGAGCCGGTGCGTGCCGCCGAGCCCGCGCGCGATGTGCGCGCCGAGCCCGCGGGAGGCGCCGGTGACGAGGGCGAGGGGGCGGGCGTCGTCGGTCATGCGGTCACGCTACCGAAGGCCCCGGGTACGGGAGAACCCCGGTCGAATCCTGGGGATCCGCCGGGGTTCTCGGGTCTGGGACGAGCGCTCAGAACTCCGCGTCGCCGACGAGGGCGGCCTCGGCCGGGACCTCGTGGGAGTCGGCGTCCTTGCCGCGCACCTGGGTCAGGACCACGGCGGCCACGACGCAGGCGATCGCGCCGATGTAGAACGGGGCGGCGGGGCTGCCGAACCAGTTCGCGAAGTGCGCCACGAAGGTCGCGGCGAGGGCGCCGCCGGCCCAGCGCAGGAAGTTGTAGCCGGCGCTGGCGACGGGGCGGGGCGCGTCGGCGATCGACATCGCGGTGCCCGTGAACAGGGTGTTCAGCACGCCCGACGGGATGCCGGACAGCACGACGACGGTGACGACCACCGCGACGTTCTCGTGGCCGATGGCGGCGACCACCAGCAGCACGCCGTAGACCAGCACGGCCACGATGGAGCCGGTGCGCTCGCCGAGGGCGGCGGCGACCTTCGGCGCGAGCCACACGCCGCTCACGGCGACCAGCAGGCCCCAGCCGACGAACACGGCGCCGACGAAGTACGCGCTCTGGTGCAGCACGAACGGCGACCAGGCGAGGATGGTGAAGAAGGCGGCGGTGTAGAACGCGGAGCCGAGTCCGGTGAGGAACAGGCCGCGCTGGCGCAGCGCCTTGAGCGGGGCCAGCGGCGAGACGGTGCCCTCACGCTGCCGCTTCTCCTTCGCCTCGGCCGCATCGGGCTTCAGCATCGTCGCGCACAGCACGGCGCCGATCAGCATGAGGACGGCGGTGCCGGCGAACGGTCCGCGCCAGGAGACGCCGCCGAGGACGGCGCCGAGCAGCGGCCCGACGGCCAGGCCCACGCCGAGCGCGGCCTCGTAGAGCAGGATCGCGCCCTGCTGGCCGCCGGTGGCGGCGGCGACGATCACGGCCAGGGCGGTCGCGATGAACAGCGCGTTGCCGAGGCCCCAGATGGCGCGCCACGCGACGAGGGCGCCGATCGAATTCGCCAGGGCGCAGGCCCCGGCGGCGATCACGATGAGCAGCAGGCCCGCGATGACGGTGCGCTTCGCGCCGAACATCGAGGTGAACCAGCCGATGAACAGCATGGCGACCACCTGGACGCCGAGGTAGGACGAGAACAGCAGGGTGGTCTGGCTGGGCGTCGCGTGCAGGGAGTCGGCGATGGACACCAGGATCGGGTCGACGAGGCCGATGCCCATGAAGGCGATCACCGCGGCGAAGGCCGTGACCCACACCGCCTTGGGCTGATGGGACAGGGTGTCGCGCAGGCTGGGGTGCGCGTGCTCTGTCTGGGTTCGTTCGGCGGTGGTCGTCATCGCAGCTCCTCTCGGGTTACTACGAAATTCTAACTATTACCTCGTGTAAAGAACAAGTCGGTGTGATCGATTCCTCAGTCGCCGTCGCGGTAGCGGTCGATGAGCTTGTTGAGCGCGGGCACCGCCAGGTCCAGGTTCCGGCGGTCCTCGTCCGTCAGCTCGTGCAGGTGCTCGGCGAGGACAGCGTTGCGCGCCGCGATGAGCTCCGAGGTGAGCTGCTCGCCGTGCTCGGAGAGCTGCACCACGACCGCGCGCCCGTCGTCCGGGTCGGGGGTGCGCTGCGCCAGTCCCAGGCGCTCGAGCCCGTCGACGGCGCTCGTCGCGGAGGGCAGCCGGATCCGCAGGAACCGCGCCAGCTCACCCATCCGCACGGGGCCGAGGCGCAGCAGGCTCTGCAGCGCGGACTGCTGCGCCGGGGTCAGATCCGGTCCCGGCGTGTTGCGCCGCATGAGGAAGTGGAGCTGCAGCAAGGGGGATCGCAGTCGCGCGGCGAGGTCGTCCACCTCGGCGTCGGAGGGCGGGGTCGACGGTGCGCCGGGCGCATCGGACACGGAATTCATGCCCCGATACTAGGCACAAATCCGACGGTGCCGGGCCGCCCGTGGGCGAGCCCGGCACCGTCGGACCGGAGGAGCGAGGGGTTACGACCCGATGTTCCCCGACTTCTTCCACACCGCGACCACCGACGGACGGGGCTGGCTGGAACCGCCGTCGGGCCAGTGCGAGGTGGGCTTGTCGGCGGTGGCGTCGTCCGTCTCGCCCGGGTGCTGCACGGCGACGAGCACGCGGTTGTCGCGCACGACGGGGCCGCAGGTCTCGGCGCCGAAGGGCACCGTGAGGAACTGCTTGGTCAGGCCACGGTCCTTGCCCTCCAGGACGACACCGAACAGGCCGTCGTTGCTGTCGAAGGTGGCGTTGGTGCCGTCCGTCGAGATCCACAGGTTGCCGTGGGAGTCGAAGGTGACGTTGTCGGGGCAGCTGATCCGCGAGACCTTGGTCTTGTCGAAGCCGCCGTAGTAGGTGTCGGCGGCGGCGGGGTCACCGCACACCAGCAGCAGGTCCCAGGAGAACTCGGTGCCCGTGTGGTTGTCGGTGATCTCGAGCAGCTGACCGCTCTTGTTCTTCACGCGCGGGTTCGGCGTGTCGATGCCGGCCTTGCCCTCGGTGCCGCGGTCGCTGTTGTTGGTCAGCGCGCAGTAGATCTTGCCGGTCTTGGGGTTCGGCTCGATGTCCTCGGGGCGGTCCATCTTGGTGGCGCCCACCTTGTCGCCCGCGACGCGGGTCCACAGCGCCACGTTCTCGGCCGGCATGCCGTCGACGTGCGACTCGGCGCTGCCGTCGGCCTTGGTGGTGAGCAGCGGGATCCACTTGCCGGTGCCCTTGTAGCCGCCCTCGGGGACCTTGCCGTTCTCCACCTGCTGGCCCTCGAACTTGGCGACGTACAGCGTGCCCTCGTCGAGGATCCGCATGTTCGACTCCATGGCCGCGGCGCCCTTGCCCGGCTGGATCTTCCGCGAGCTGATGAACTTGTAGATGTACTCGAACTTCGAGTCGTCGCCGCAGTAGGTGACGACCTCGCCGGTGGGCGTGACGTAGATGTTGCCGCCCTCGCGCTTCATCCGGCCCACGGCCGAGTGCTTGATCGGCGTCGACTTCGGGTCGTGCGGGTTGACCTCCACGAGGTAGCCGAAGCGGTTGATCTCGTTGGGCTCCTTGGACAGATCGAACCGGTCCTCGTACTTCATCCAGTGGTGGGCGTCCTCGTCCTTGCCCACGCCGTAGCGCTTCCAGCCCTCCTTGAGGCCGTCCAGCGGCGGCTTGTCGGTGCCGGAGAAGTAGTTGGTGTAGTTCTCCTCGCCGGAGATCATGGTGCCCCACGGCGTGATGCCGCCCGAGCAGTTCGCGATGGTGCCCAGCACGCGGGTGCCGGTGGGGTCCGCGGCGGTGCGGGTGAAGAAGGTGCCCGCGGCGGGGCCGCGCAGCTCGAACTCCGTCGACGCGGTGATGCGCCGGTTGTACTCGCCCAGAACGGGAGTCAGCTTGCCCGAGCCGGGCTCGCCCTTGACCTCGACCACGGTGATGCCGTGCGCGGCCATCTCGACCCGCACCTGGTTCTCGGTGGGATCGCCCTCCTTGTAGCCCTTGAACATCGCGGTGCCGGTCGTGTACTCCTGGTTGCACACCATGAGGAAGGTGTCCGGCTTGCCGTCCACGGCGATGAGATCCGTGAAGTCGTTGTTGAAGCCGAACTGCTGCGCCTGCGCCTCGGGGGTCTGGTTGTCGAAGTCGAACTGCGGCGCGCCCGGGATCACCGGATCGCCCCAGCGGATGACGACGGCCTGCTCGTAGCCCTCGGGCACCGTGACGGCGTCGGCCTTGTTCGGGGTGATGGCGTTGAAGTTCAGGCCGGGGGCGTTCACGTTCTCCGACGGTGCGCCGTTCCCCGCGGCCGCGCTGGAGGAGGCGCCCGCGCCGGTGGAACCGTTGTCGCCGCACGCCGCGAGGACGGTGACCGCGCCCGCGCCCAGCGCCGCCACGCCCGCGCCGCGCAGCACGGTGCGCCGGGTGATGTCGCCGAAGTAGTCGTTGTCCGACTGGTTGTCGTGCTCGCGGAAGCACTGGTTGCCGCACTTGTACTTGCAGGTCGTGTGCGAGCGGGCCGACTTACCGTCGTGATCGGTGAGCAGGCGCAGGTTGGGCAGGCGCATGGGGTCTCCCTGAGGCTGAGGGCTGAGCGGGATCTGTGTGGCTGAATCCCGGTCAATGTGTCAGGGCGACGTGAGCGTCAGGGAAAGTCGCGGTAACGGAAGCCCAAAGTACATTTAGGTACCCACAGGAAATAGCCCGAGCGAGTCGGCGCCGAACCCTCGGCGGTCAGTGGCCGCCGGCGGTGAGGTGGCGGTCCGCGAAGGCGTCCAGGGCGGCCTCGGTGCCCTCGTAGGGCTCGCCGTCGCGGGGCCAGTGCAGGATCACGTCGGTGAAGCCGAGCTCCGCGGCGCGGCCCACGGCGTCGTCGGCGGCGCCGGGTGAGCTCAGGGAGTACGTGCCGCCGGAGTCGATCGACAGGTAGCGGTCGACGGTGCCCCGGTCGCGCCCCGCCGCGTCCAGCGCGTCGTCGAGCCGCTTCGACAGCCTGGCGACGCGGGACCACCAGGCGTCGCCGCCGTCACCGTCGGGCCCGGTGGTGACCCAGCCCTGCCCCTGCTCGGCCACGAGGCGCAGCCCCTTCGGGCCGTTCGCCGCGAGCACGAAGGGCATGCGCGGCGCCTGCGCGGGCTCCCCGACCATGCGCGCGCCGACGGCGCGGTATAGCGGACCGTCGAAGGAGATCGGGCCCTCCTGCTCGAACCGGAGCAGCACGTCGAGGTCGCGGGTGAACTCGACGAAGCGCTCGTGCCGCTCGCGCGGGGTGAGCTCGGGCTGCCCGAGGACGAAGGCGTCGAATCCGGTGCCGCCGGAGCCGATCCCCAGCAGCAGGCGGCCGCCGGCGATCTCGTCGACGCCGGCCAGGTCCTTCGCGAACGGGACGGGGTGGCGGAAGTTGGGGGAGGTGACGAAGGTGCCCAGCCGGATCCGCTCCGTGGCGGTGGCCGCCGCGGTGAGCAGCGGGACCGTCGCGCCCCAGGGCTGATCGGCGAGGGTGCGCCACGACAGGTGGTCGTAGGTCCACGCGTGATCGAAGCCCAGCGCCTCCGCCTTGCGCCAGCGCCGACGCGCCTCGGGCCACGGGTACTGGGGCAGGATCACCACTCCGAATCGCACGCTTCCACCCTACGACTCGTGACCGTTACACACGACCTCGCGCGTTCGAGTCGTGCGATCGCGTGCTGGGACCTAGTGTTTTCACGTTCGGCCGAACCGGCCACGTCCTTGAGAAGGGATACATCCATGTCCACACCGGTACCCGCCGCGCCGAAATCCGGCGTCCGCGAGTTCACGACCCGCGCCGTCATCCTCGGCGGCATCATCACGCTCGTCTTCACCGCGGCCAACGCCTACCTGGGCCTGAAGGTCGGCCTGACCTTCGCCACGTCGATCCCGGCGGCCGTGATCTCGATGGCGCTGCTGCGCTACTTCGCGAACCACTCCATCGTCGAGAACAACATCGTCCAGACGATCGCCTCGGCCGCGGGCACCCTCTCGGCCATCGTCTTCATCCTCCCCGGCCTCGTGATGATCGGGTGGTGGGCGAACTTCCCGTACTGGACCACCACGCTCGTCTGCCTGATCGGCGGCGTCCTGGGCGTCATGTACTCGATCCCGCTGCGGAGGGCCCTGGTCACGGGCTCGGACCTGCCCTTCCCCGAGGGCGTCGCCGCGGCCGAGGTGCTCAAGGTCGGCGACACCGCGGAGGGCGCGAACGAGAACAAGCGCGGTCTGATGGTCATCGTCGTCGGCTCGCTGGCGGCCGCGGGCTACGCGCTGCTGGCCAAGATGAAGATCGTCGCCGAGGGCCTGTCGACCACGCTCCGGATCGGCAACGGCGGCACCCTGTTCGTGCCGGGCCTGTCCTTCGCGCTCATCGGCGTCGGCCACCTGGTCGGCGTGACCGTCGGCTTCGCGATGATCGTCGGCCTCGTCATCTCCTACTTCGTGCTGCTGCCGATGTGGACCGCCGGCGATCTCCCGGACACGGGCAGCATCACCAAGGTCATCTCGACCGCGTTCAGCACCGAGGTCCGCCTCATCGGCGCCGGCGCGATCGCCATCGCCGCCGTGTGGACCCTGATCAAGATCCTCGGCCCGGTGCTGCGCGGCATCGCCGATTCGATCGCGTCCTCCCGCAAGCGCCGCGAGGGCGAGCTCGTCGACATCACCGAGCGCGACATGCCCTTCCCGTACGTGGCGGGCATCGTGATCGCCTCCCTCGTGCCGATCGGTGTGCTGCTGTGGACCTTCACCAGCGGCACCGCGCTCGAGGGCCAGGCCGGCGGCATCATCACCCTGAGCATCGTCTACATCCTGGTCCTCGGCCTCGTGGTCGCGTCCGTCTGCGGCTACATGGCCGGCCTCATCGGCGCGTCCAACAGCCCCGTCTCCGGCGTCGGCATCCTCGTCGTGCTGTCCGCGGCGCTGCTGATCCGCGCGGTCTGGGGCCCGTCGGAGGGCGACACCGCGAACGCGTTGGTCGCGTACACGCTGTTCACCGCGGCGATCATCTTCAGCATCGCCACCATCTCCAACGACAACCTGCAGGACCTCAAGACGGGTCAGCTCGTCGGCGCGACGCCGTGGAAGCAGCAGGTGGCGCTCGTGATCGGCGTGGCCTTCGGCTCCGCGATCATCCCGCCGGTGCTCGACCTGCTGCAGGAGGGCTTCGGCTTCGTCGGTGCACCGGGCGCGGGCGAGAGCGCCCTTGCGGCGCCGCAGGCCTCGCTGCTGTCGAGCCTGTCGAAGGGCGTCTTCGGCGGCGATCTCGACTGGGGCCTCATCGGCCTCGGCGCGATCATCGGCGCCGTCGTCATCCTCATCGACGAGGTGCTGTCCCGGACCTCGAAGTTCCGCCTGCCGCCGCTGGCCGTGGGCATGGGCATGTACCTGCCGATGAGCGTGACGCTGATGATCCCCGTCGGCGCCCTGCTGGGCTACTTCTACAACCGCTGGGCGGACGGCTCCGCGACCGGTGAGGCCGCCGAGGGGCGCAAGCGCCTGGGCACGCTGCTGGCGACCGGCCTGATCGTGGGCGAGTCGCTGTTCGGCGTGATCTACGCGGGCATCGTCGTCGCCACCGACAAGGACGAGCCGCTGGCGCTGCCCTTCATCGGCGAGGGCTGGCTGCACTGGGGCGAGGCGCTGGGCGTCGTGCTGTTCGCGGCGATCTGCGTCGCGCTGTACGCCCGCACCAAGAAGGTCGCCGCGGAACCCGTGTAGTCCTAGCGGTTCCGGCGTGTGTGGGATCGTGTCCGCTGAGCGGGCACGATCCCACGCTCGTTCTCAGCCGAGGAAGGGCGCGAGCTGCGGGATCGCGTCCCGGGGGGTCTTGGCGTTGATGCACTCGCCGATCGCCTGCAGCTTCCACTCCCCGCCCTGACGGGTGATCGTGCACATGACGATCCCTGTGTACGGCATGCCGCCGGCCAGCGCGAACCGCGCCAGCTCGACGCCGGTGGTCGAGTCCACGAGCCGGCAGTAGGCGTTGTCGACCTGGTCGAAGCGCTGCCCCTGGTACGAGCTCACGATGAAGACGAGCGAGGTGACCTGCGGCGTCACCGCGGGCAGGTCCACGTTGACCACCTCGTCGTCGCCGTCGCCCGCGCCGGTGAGGTTGTCGCCCAGGTGCTGGATCGAGCCGTCCTTCGACCGCAGCTGGCCGAAGTACACCACGTCCACCGGCTGCTGCCCGGCGAAGAGCACGACCGAGGCGTCCAGGTCGATGTCCTTGGCCTTCGAGCCGAACAGGCCCTGCTTGCGCACCGGGTCCCAGCCGAGGCCCATCGCGATCCGCGTCAGCTGGACGCCGCCGTCCTTGCGCAGCACCACCTTCTGGCCCTTGGTGAGGTCGACGCGCTTGTTCTTGGTCAGGCTGATCTCGCCCGACCCGGCCGCCGGCTGCTGGCCCGCGAGCTGTGCCGTCGGCGTGAAGGGCTGCTGCGCCGGCGGCTGCGGGGCCGGGTTCTGCTGCGGCGCGGGGGTGTTGAAGTAGTCGATCGGGGCGCTGCCCGCCGGGGCCGACGGTGCCGTCCCGCTCGCGAAGTAGTCGATCGGCTGGCCGGATGCCGCGGGCGGCTGGTTCTGCGCCGGCGGGGCCGGGTTCGACGGTGCCTGCGGCGCGGG
>NZ_JAIULG010000019.1 GCF_020169415.1 Tsukamurella sp. M9C | reverse complement strand
ACGGGGTGCTCAAGATCGACGGTGAGGTCGGTAACAAGAAGGTCTACGACCCCCGCTCCTACCTGAAGAAGGCGGAGACGTCGATGGCCGAGCGGGTCGTCGAGGCGTGCAACGACCTGCACTCCGCCGGCAAGTCCATCAGCACGAAGTAGCCCGAACAGGCTGCACCACAGACACATCCCGTCCGACGCCGCGGAGACACCGCGAACGGACACATCTGAAAGGAACAACCATGACGATTCGCGTAGGCATCAACGGATTCGGCCGGATCGGCCGCAACTTCTTCCGGGCGGTCGCCGCCCAGAAGGCGCTCGGCGGCGCCACCGACATCGAGATCGTCGCGGTCAACGACCTCACCGACAACGCCATGCTGGCGCACCTGCTCAAGTTCGACTCCATCCTCGGCCGCCTCGACGCGGACGTGGTCGCCGACGGCGATTCCATCCGCGTGGGCGACCAGGTGATCAAGGCGCTCGAGGTCCGCGAGGGGCCGTCGGCGCTGCCCTGGGGCGACCTCGGCGTCGATGTGGTCGTCGAGTCGACGGGCATCTTCACCGCCCGCGACAAGGCGCAGGGCCACCTCGATTCCGGCGCCAAGAAGGTGGTCATCTCCGCGCCCGCCTCGGGCGAGGACATCACCATCGTGATGGGCGTCAACGACGACAAGTACGACGGCAGCCAGAACATCATCTCCAACGCCTCCTGCACCACGAACTGCCTCGGCCCGCTCGCGAAGGTCGTCAACGACGAGTTCGGCATCGTCAGCGGCCTCATGACCACCGTCCACGCCTACACGCAGGACCAGAACCTGCAGGACGGCCCGCACAAGGACCCGCGCCGCGCCCGCGCCGCCGCGATCAACATCGTGCCCACCTCCACCGGCGCCGCCAAGGCCATCGGCCTCGTCCTCCCCGAGCTCAAGGGCAAGCTCGACGGCTACGCGCTCCGCGTGCCGATCCCCACCGGCTCGGTCACCGACCTCACCGTCGAGCTGGGCAAGCGCGCCACCGCCGACGAGATCAACGCCGCCCTCAAGGCCGCGGCCGAGGGGAAGCTCAAGGGCATCCTCAAGTACTACGACGCCCCGATCGTCTCCTCCGACATCGTCACCGACCCGCACAGCTCGCTCTTCGACGCCGGCCTCACCAAGGTGATCGACAACCAGGCCAAGGTCGTCTCCTGGTACGACAACGAGTGGGGCTACAGCAATCGCCTCGTGGATCTCACCGGCCTGGTGGGGAAGTCGCTGTGACGACCGCCGGAGAGATCGTCCAGGTAGGTGCCCGCGAGATCCTCGATTCCCGTGGTAACCCCACGGTGGAGGTGGAGATCGTGCTGGCCGATGGCAGCTTCGCTCGTGCGGCGGTGCCGTCGGGTGCGTCGACCGGTGAGCACGAGGCCGTGGAGCTGCGCGACGGTGGTGAGCGGTACGGCGGCAAGGGCGTCACGAAGGCCGTCGAGGGTGTGCTGGATGTCATCGCGCCCGAGGTGATCGGTATCCCCGCTGACGAGCAGCGGATCATCGATCAGACCCTGCTGGATTTGGACGGCACCCCGGACAAGAGCCGCCTGGGTGCGAACGCCCTGCTGGGTGTGTCGCTGGCGGCGTCGAAGGCCGCCGCCGAGTCGGCGGCGCTGCCGCTGTTCCGGTATCTGGGTGGCCCGAACGCGCACATCCTGCCGGTGCCGATGATGAACATTCTCAACGGCGGCGCGCATGCGGACAGCGGTGTGGATGTGCAGGAGTTCATGGTCGCGCCGATCGGTGCGGAGACGTATCGGGAGTCGCTGCGCTGGGGTACCGAGGTCTACCACTCGCTCAAGTCGGTGCTCAAGAGCAAGGGTCTGAACACCGGCCTGGGCGATGAGGGTGGTTTCGCCCCGTCGGTCGCGGGCACCCGGGAGGCGCTGGAGCTGATCTCGGAGGCCGTCGCCAAGACGGGCCTTAAGCTCGGCTCCGATGTGGCGTTGGCGCTGGATGTGGCGGCGACGGAGTTCTACAGCCCCGAGGGCTACAAGTTCGAGGGCAAGGTGCTCAGCGCCGCTGAGATGGGTGAGTTCTACGCCGAGCTGATCGGTGAGTTCCCGCTGGTCTCGATCGAGGATCCGCTCTCGGAGGACGACTGGGAGGGCTGGGTCGACCTGACGGACGCGATCGGCGACAAGATCCAGCTCGTCGGCGACGACCTGTTCGTCACCAATCCCGAGCGGCTGGAGGACGGTATCGCCCGGGGTGCCGCGAACGCGCTGCTGGTGAAGGTCAACCAGATCGGCACGCTGACCGAGACCCTCGACGCGGTCGCGCTGGCGCACAACAACGGCTACAAGAGCATGATGAGCCACCGCTCGGGTGAGACGGAGGACACCACCATCGCCGACCTGGCCGTCGCGGTGGGCTCGGGCCAGATCAAGACCGGTGCCCCGGCCCGCAGTGAGCGGGTCGCGAAGTACAACCAGCTGCTGCGCATCGAGGAGGAACTGGGCGACGCCGCGCGGTACGCCGGCGACACCGCCTTCCCCCGCTACGGTGCTTGACTGGCCTGCCTGATCACAGCACCGTCGACAGTCGCCGGACGGCCTCGCGGAGGTCGTCCGGCGATCCGGTAGTGAAGCACAGGCGCAGGGCGTGATCGAGGTTCCGCTGCACCGCGAAGGCCGAGCCGGGGACGTAGGCGACGCCGGCGTCCACGGCCGCAGTGAGGGCCTGGGATGTCGGTGTGCCGTCGACGAACTCGCCCCAGAGGAACATGCCGCCCTCGGGCGTGGTCAGGCGCAGCCGGTCGCCGAAGGCGTCGACGAGCGCGGCGTGCAGGGCCAGCGCCCGCTCGGCGTAGACCGCCCGGATGCCGGCGACGTGCGAATCGAGCCAGGCGGTGTCCGCGAGCAGCTCCGCCGCGATCGCCTGGGTGAGGCTCGAGCCGCACAGGTCGGCGCCCTGTTTGAGCCGCTCCACGAGGGCGAGAACGGAAGCGTCGCCGTGCATCCAGCCCACGCGCAGCGACGGCGCGACGATCTTCGACGCGCTCGACAGGCGCAGCACCCGGTCCGAGAAGGCGGCGACGGGCGGCACCGTCGTTCCTGCGAAGCGCAGCCCTCCGTACGGGTCGTCCTCGATGATCCAGAAGCCGAATTCGTCGGCGAGGCGGGCGAGTTCGCGCCGCCGTTCCTCGGAGAGGGTGGCGCCGCCGGGGTTGTGGAAGTTCGAGACGGTGTGCACGACCCGGACCCGCTCGCGCTCCAGCAGCGGGCGCAGCTCGTCGACGCGCATCCCGTCGGCGTCCATCGGCACGCCGATGACGCGCGCGCGGGTGGTGTCGAAGGCCTGCAGCGCGCCGATGTAGCCGGGGTCCTCGACGATCACCGCGTCGCCGGGGTCGAGCAGCGCCTGGGCCAGGAGGGAGAGCGCCTGCTGTGAGCCGTGCGTGACGACCACGGCGCCCGCGTCGCGTCCGAGCGCGGCCGACTCGCGGGCGTGGACCACGTCCCGGAGTGCGGGGGCGCCGGTGGTGAGGCCGTACTGCAGCGCCGACGGCGAGCGCAACGCGGACTCCGCCGCGCGGGCCACCCGTGCGGCGGGCAGCAGGTCCGCCGCCGGCAGGCCGCCGGCGAGGGAGATGACCCCGGGACGTTCGGTCACGGCGAGCAGATCGCGGATCGCCGAGCCGCGCACGGCCCGGACGGACTGGGAACCGGTTTCCTCGGACATGCGAGCACTCTCTCAACAACCCCTCCCAGTTGTCGAGATAGATATCTCAGTATATGAACACTCGCAGGTCAGGCCCAGTTCAGCGTGCGCTCCACCGCGCGGTTCCACTCGCTGAACAGGTGCTCGCGCTCGTCGGCGGGCATCGTCGGCAGCCACCGGGCGTCCTCCGCCCAGTTGGTGCGGATCTCGTCGAGCGTCCACACGCCCGTGGCGTAGCCGGCCGCGTAGGCGGCGCCGAGCGCGGTGGTCTCGATGATCCGCGGCCGGATCACGGGCACGTTCAGCACGTCGGCCTGGAACTGCATCAGCGTGTCGTTGACGACCATGCCGCCGTCGACCCGCAACTCGGTGAGCGGGATGCCGCTGTCGCCGTTCATCGCCTCGATCACCTCGCGCGACTGGTACGCGGTCGCCTCCAGGGCGGCCCGCGCGATGTGCCGCTTGTCGGAGAAGCGGGTCAGGCCCACGATCACCCCGCGGGCGTCCGGCCGCCAGCGCGGCGCGAACAGGCCGGAGAAGGCCGGCACCACGTAGACCCCGCCGTTGTCGGGGACGCCGGTGGCGAGCTCCTCGATCTCGGGCGCCGCGGAGATGATGCCGAGGTTGTCGCGCAGCCACTGCACCAGCGAGCCGCTCACCGCGACGGACCCCTCGAGCGCGTACACGGTGGCCTCGTCGCCGAGTTTGTAGCAGACCGTCGTGAGGAGGCCGTGTTCGCTGAAGATCGGTCGCTCGCCCGTGTTGAGGAGCAGGAAGTTGCCGGTGCCGTAGGTGTTCTTGGCCGAGCCCTCGTCGAGCGCGGCCTGGCCGAACATCGCGGCCTGCTGGTCGCCCAGGATCCCGGCGATCGGCACGCCGCCGAAGACGCCGCGCTCGCGGACGGTGCCGTAGACCTCGGCGCTGGAACGGATCTCGGGGAGCATCGCCATGGGGATCCCCATCGCCGCGCAGGTCGCCGGGTCCCAGGCGCCGTCCGCCAGGTTCATCAGCATCGTCCGCGAGGCGTTGGTGATGTCGGTGACGTGCAGGGGGCGGGCGGTGTCGCTGCGCTCCGTGCCGGTGCCGAAGTCGTCGTCCGTGGTCAGATTCCACACGAGCCACGAGTCGATGGTCCCGGCGCACAGCTCCCCGCGCTCGGCGCGCTCGCGTGCACCGTCGACGTGGTCGAGGATCCAGGCGATCTTGGGTCCCGAGAAGTAGGTGGAGAGCGGCAGGCCGCACGAGGCCTTGAACCGGTCGCGGTCGGGCTCGTCGAGGCCGACGGCGGCGAGCTCCTCGCACAGCGCGTCGGTGCGGGTGTCCTGCCAGACGATGGCGTTGTGGATCGGTGCGCCGGTGGCGCGGTCCCAGACCACGACGGTCTCGCGCTGGTTGGTGATCCCGACGGCTGCGATGTCGGTGGCGGTGAGGTCGGACGCCGCGAGGGCCTCCGCGCACACCAGTCGCGTGTTCACCCATATCTGCGTGGCGTCGTGCTCCACCCAGCCGCCGCGTGGGAAGATCTGGTCGTGTTCCCGTTGTTCGGAGGCCACGATGGTCCCGTGCCGATCGAAGATGATGCACCGCGTCGAGCTGGTGCCCTGATCGATTGCGGCGACGAACTGCGGGTCGCGCGATGAAAGAGCCACGACCGAATACTGACATGGTGATCACTGATGAACGCTGCCAACCCTGAAACCGCCACGACTCCGGGGACTTCCGGAACGGCGTCCGCGGGTGTCGCGACCGCCGCGCCGCTGCTGTCGCCGGAGTACCGGGCGCAGGCCTGGGACCGGCTGGGCTCGGAGGAGTTCGACGTCGTCGTGATCGGCGGCGGCATCGTCGGCGTCGGCTCGGCCCTGGACGCGGCCACGCGCGGTCTCAAGGTGGCGCTGGTGGAGGCCCGCGACTTCGCGTCGGGCACGAGCTCGCGCAGCTCGAAAATGTTCCACGGGGGGCTCCGCTACCTGGAGCAGCTGGAGTTCGGCCTGGTCCGCGAGGCGCTGCACGAGCGCGAGCTCTCGCTCTCGACGCTGGCGCCGCACCTGGTCAAGCCGCTGCCCTTCCTCGCGCCGCTCACCAAGCGCGTCTTCGAGCGGCCCTACATGGCCGCCGGCATGTTCCTCTACGACACCATGGGCGGCGCCAAGTCGGTGCCCGCGCAGAAGCACCTCACCCGCGCCGGGGCCCTGCGGCTCGCGCCCGGCCTCAAGCGCGGCGCGCTGGTCGGCGGCATCCGCTACTACGACACCGTCGTCGACGACGCCCGGCACACCATGACCGTCGCCCGGACCGCCGCGCACTACGGCGCCGTCGTCCGCACGTCGACGCAGGTCGTCGACTTCCTCCGTGAGGCCGACCGGGTCTCCGGCGTGGTGGTCCGCGACAGCGAGACCGGCGCCACCACCGAGGTCCGCTCGACCGTCGTCATCAACGCCACCGGCGTGTGGACCGACGAGCTGCAGGCCCTCTCGCACCAGAAGGGGCGCTTCCGCGTCCGTGCGAGCAAGGGCGTGCACATCCTGGTGCCGCGCGACCGCATCGTCAGCGACGTGGCGCTGATCCTGCGCACCGAGAAGAGCGTCCTGTTCGTGATCCCGTGGGGCATCCACTGGATCATCGGCACCACCGACACCGACTGGAACCTCGACCTGGCGCACCCCGCGGCCACGGCGACGGACATCGACTACATCCTCGACCACGTCAACAAGGTGCTCATCACCGAGCTGACGCGCGAGGACATCACCGGCGTCTACGCCGGCCTGCGCCCGTTGCTGGCGGGGGAGTCGGACGAGACGTCGAAGCTGTCGCGCGAGCACGCCGTGGCGGCCATCGCGCCCGGCCTCGTGACCATCGCGGGCGGCAAGTACACCACCTACCGGGTCATGGGATCCGACGCCGTCGACGCCGCGGAGGCGTACCTGCCGCACAAGATCCCCGCGTCCTGCACGGAGAAGGTGCCGCTGCTCGGCGCCGACGGCTACTACGCCCTCACCAATCAGACCACGTCGATCGCGCGCGAGCACGACGTGCACCCGCACCGCGTGACGCACCTGCTCAACCGGTACGGCTCGCTGATCGGCGACGTGCTCGCCCTCGCCGAGAGCGACCGCGGCCTGCTGGAGCCCCTGGCCGGGGCCCCGCAGTACCTCCGCGTGGAGGCGCTGTACGCGGCGAAGGCCGAGGGAGCGCTGCACCTCGAGGACGTGCTGGCCCGACGGACCCGTATCTCCATCGAGTACCCGGACCGCGGGCTCGAGGCCGCCGCCGAGGTCGCCGAGCTCATCGCCCCCGTCCTGGGCTGGTCGGCCGCGGACGTCGAGCGAGAGCTCGAGAACTACGGCGCGCGCGTGGCCGCCGAGCTCGAATCGCAGAACATGCCCGACGACGAGACGGCCGACGCGCTGCGCGCCGCCGCGCCCGAGGCGCGGGGCGAGATCCTCGAGCCCGTGCCGGTGCCCGACGCGGTCGCGCGGGCGATCAAGCGCTGATCAGCGCGCGGGGGTGACCGCGGCCGACGGTGCCGGGGTCGCCGCGGTGGAGACCGCCGCGGCGGGGTTCGACGGGGTGGGGCTCGACGGCGCGGCCGCCGCGCTCGACGAGGCGCCCGCGGGGGTCAGGACGAAGGTCCACGCCCGGTTGTTGTCGGGGTCGGTGAGCACCAGCTCGGTGCCGTTGCGCGACCAGATGCGTTCGCCCTTGAGGGCCTCGCTGATCGCCGTCTGCGTGCCCTTGGGGTCCGTGCAGTAGCGCTGCGTGGCCGCGAGGCCGGCACCGAAGTCGACGCGGTCCGCGGTGGCCAGCGATGTGGCCGTGCCGGTGAGCGAGTTGCAGGAGTCGTTGCCCGTGATGTTCGAGCCGCGGACCCAGAACCAGGCCGTCGGATCGGACTTCAGGCGCCACTGCGAGCCCACGAGGGCGGGCTTCGACGCGGCCGCCGATGCGGACGGGGCGGCGGACGTCGAGGTGGCCGGGTCGGCGCCCGCGGAGGCGGCGCAGCCGGCCGTCAGGACCGCGGCGCCCGCGAGCAGCGGAAGGGCGAGGGAGGCGGACTTACGCATCATGCCTGCGATTATGCCGTCTCACTCGCCCCTTGCGCACCTTCAGTTACACCTCAGTTGGTCTTGGAGATCCCTACCCGAGGCCTGTCGGCGGCCTCCGTCGGGGCGCCGGTGACGGCGTCCGCGCAGGTCGGGGCGTTCGGGCCGGTCTCGTCGGCCGGCGCGGCATCCGCGCCGGACTCCATGTCGATCGTGGTGCGCAGCGGCTTGTTGGGCAGCAACGCGACCGCGATCAAAGTGACGATCGCGCACGCCGTCGAGACCAGGAAGATGCGTCCGGTCGCGTCGCCGAACGCGGCATTGGTGGTCTCCCGGATGAGCGGGCTGTGCGGATCGCGGACGTGGTTCGCGACGACGCCCTCCTTGACCAGGTCCGTGACGCGGGCGGTGAGGACCGCGCCGAGCGCGGAGACGCCGATCGCGCCGCCGAAGGTCCGGAAGAAGGCGACCGAACTGGACGCTGCGCCGATGTTCTGCACGCTCACGGTGTTCTGCACGGCGAGCACCAGGTTCTGCATCAGCGCGCCGATGCCGAAGCCCATGACGGCGATGTACGCCTGCACCTGCCAGATGGGCGTCAGGTGATCGATGGTGCTGAGCAGCGCGAAACCGATGACCAGGATGACGGCGCCGCCCACGACGTACCGCTTCCACTGGCCGGTGCGGGTGATCAGCTGGCCGGAGGCGACGGACGAGATCAGCATGCCGAGCACCATCGGGATGGTGAGGATGCCGGCCATCGTCGGGCTGTAGCCGCGCGAGTTCTGGAAGTACAGGCCCAGGAAGGACATGGCGCCGAACATGCCCACGCCCACGGCGATCGAGGCGATGATCGCGAGACCCGTGGTCTTCTCCGTGATGATCTTCAGCGGGATGATCGGCTCTTTCGCCCGCGATTCCACGAACACGGTGGCCGCGAGCAGCCCGAATCCGCCGACGAGGTACACGACGGTCGACACCGATAGCCAGCCGTAGTTCTTGCCGGCGAACGAGACCCAGATGAGCAGCACGGAGACACCGGCGGTGAGCAGAGTGGCACCGAGCCAGTCGATGGAGACCTGGTCGTTGCGCTTCGTCGGCAGGTGCAGGGTGCGCTGGATGAGGATCAATGCGGCCACCGCGACCGGGACGCTGATGTAGAAGCACCAGCGCCAGCCGATGTGATCGGTGATGATGCCGCCCAGGATGGGGCCGCCGGCCATCGAGACCGCCATGACGGCGCCCATGTAGCCGGAGTACCGGCCGCGCTCGCGCGGCGGGATGATGCTGCCCATGATGGCGACGACGAGCGCCGTGAGGCCGCCCATGCCGATGCCCTGGATCACGCGGGCGACCAGCAGGACCTCGATGTTCGGGGTGGCGCCGGCGAGGACCGAGCCGGCGACGAAGATGACGATCGCGGCCTGGACCAGGACCTTCTTGTTGAACAGGTCGGCCAGCTTGCCCCAGATCGGGGTGGAGGCCGCGTTGGCCAGCAGCGCCGCGGTGATGACCCAGGAGAACGCCGTCGTGGAGGCGCCCAGGTCGGAGATGATCTTCGGCAGCGCGGTCGAGACGACCGTGGTGCTCAGCAGTGCGGTGAACAGTGCGGCGAGCAGGCCCGCCATGACCTCGAGGATCTCCCGGTGCGTCATGGGGGCCGAGGCCTGTGGTTCGGCTTCCGCCGTGATCTCGGACATCGGGACCTTCCTTCAAAGCTCTAAGCAATAACGTGCAGGGTGCAACTGTAACTTCGGCGAAGATATTCCGCCACCTCATTACCTGTGACTCAGCTCGCAACGGGTGGAACATGTTCTAGGTTGGTGGCATGCCCTTCACCATCGACCACACCCGCGAGATCGCTGCCCCTCCGGCGCTCGTCTGGCAGGCGCTCACCGACTTCGACGCCTACGGGCAGTGGAACCCCTTCGCCGTCGAGGCGACCTGCGACCTCCGGCCCGGCGGCGCCATCACCATGCGGGTGGCGCTCCGGCCCCCGAAGGTGATGACGCAGAAGGAGTTCATCGTCTCCGTCGACGAGGGCCGCGGCTTCGCGTACGCCATGAAGCCCGCCCCCGCCGGGCTGTTGCGCAGCATCCGCGAGCAGGACATCGTCGACCTCGGCGACGGCCGGTCGCGCTACACCTCGCACTTCCAGCTCGACGGTCCGCTCTCACCCGTCGTGAGCGCACTCCTCGGCGCGCACCTGCGCCGCGGCTTCGACGGCAACGTCGACGGACTCGTACGGCAGGCGGAGAAGCTGGCTCGGTGACCGCCGACCGCCTGACCCGCACGGGGTCAGGCGGTGTCGTCCATCCGGAAGCCGATCTTCAGCGTCACCTGGGTGTGCGCGACGGCGCCGTTCTCGATGTGTCCGCGGGTGGACACAACCTCGAACCACTCCAGGTTCCGCATCGTCTGCGAGGCGCGGCCGACCGCGTTCGCCACGGCCGCGTCGTACCCCTCGGTGGAGGTGCCGACGACTTCGATGACTCGGTACACGTTGTTCGTCATACCTCCCCATACTCCGCTTCCCGCGGTGCCGGGGTGGCGGAACGGCGAGGTCGCTAGCGTCCGGCTCAATCCACCGGGGAGACCCGGATGAGGTTGCCGTCGGGGTCCGTGACCACGAACGTGCGGCCGAAGACCGCGTCGTGCGGCTCCTCCACGACGCGGACCCCCTTCGCGACCCACTTCGTGAAGATCTCGTCCACCGCGGACGCCGGTCCCGGCACCATCAGTCCGACCTCGCTCGTGCGCGGGGTGGCAGGGACGACGTGCTCGCCGCCTCCCGTCCACACTGCGAACAGGACGCCGGGAGCGACGTCGAAGGCCACGTAGTGCGGAGTGACGAAACTCGGTTCGATCTCGAACAGGTCGCTGTAGAAGGTCGTCGCGGCCGCGGCGTCGCGGACGTAGGTCAGGAACAGGTTGGGCGTGGGCACGGAGCGCTCCTCGGGTCGGTGACTGTCGTACCGCTCCAGTCGACCGCACCATCGGGACAGTTCCTGTCCCGAATTCGCCAGGAACGCCCAGGGGGACCGCCCCGCCCTCGATCGCCGCCCCTGTAGGGCGGGCTATCTCGCGCGGACGCGCCGGGTGAACCGGGCGGTGGCGCGGGCGATCACCTGTTCCTCGGGGTCGGTGACCCGGATGACGAAGATGTCCTCCTTGGGGAGCCGCTCGCCGACGCTCGCCTCGGCGCGCAGGGCGTCGCCGAGACGGGTGGGACGCAGGTAGTCGATGTGGATCGCGCTGGCGACGCCGGTGTGCTCGTCGTCGTTCGCCGCCGCGGCGACGGCCGTGCCCACGAGGGCGAAGACGAAGGCGCCGTGGGTGGTGTCGTGCGGGTTGAGGTGGTCCTCGGTGACGGTCACCGTCGACACCGCCCGGCCACCGCCGTGCCCGGTGACCTCGATCCCGAGGAACTGCGCGTAGCGGTCGACGGGCTGCTGCGGGGTGCTCATCGGTCCATCTTCTCCGATCGGGCATCGGCCGCCGTGAGCGCGGCGCGCATCGCCGCGCGCTCGGCCTCGGGCCAGGGGCCGGACGCGGCGAGGGGGATCTCGGTGAGGAAGCGCCGCTGGTCCTCCGGGATCCGGGTGACGAACAGGTCGGGGGCGCGGCCCGCCGTCGCGAACAGGTCCGGGCCGTCGGCGTAGTACGGGTCGATGAGGACGGGGCTGCCGTCCGCGCGGAGCATGACGTTCGACGGGTTGGTGTCGAGCGGCCCGCACCACGGCAGGTCCCGGAGCGCTTCCTCGTGGATCCGGCCCACGACGGCCGCCAGCTCGGCGACCTCCACCGCGCCGGCCGCGATCGACCGATGGAATGACTCCGCCGCGCCCTGCGGGGCCTCGTCGAGGCGCTCCATCACCTGCAGGTCGCCGCCGCCCGCCAACCGGCGGTGCGCGTGCAACGCGGGTACCTGCCCGGTGTGTGCCGCCGCCCGGTACAGCGCCGCGCTGTACGGCCCGACGGGGTCGAACGGGCTGATCCGCGCGACGAGGGCACCGTCGGGCGAGGCCAGCGCGACGGCCCAGTCCCCGGCCCCGCACCGCTCCCAGCCCGCGGCCGCGAAGGCGGCCTCCGCCGCGCGATGATCGGCGTCGGGCGGCAGGTCGACGGGGAGCGGGTCCATGGCCCCAGTGTGCCCGGCGGCGTCGGCGGCCGGCCCGTCGCCGCGGATCAGAGCGGCCTTCTGCACCTTGCCCATCGCGTTGCGCGGCAGTGCGTCGACGAAGCGGATCTCGCGCGGACGCTTGTGCCAGGACAGCTCGCCGGCGACGTGCGCGATGAGCGCCTCGGCGTCCGCGTCGCTCCCGGGTGTCGCGGCCACGTACGCGACGATCCGCTGCCCGAGGTCGGCGTCCGGCACGCCCACGACGGCGACCTCGCGGACGTCCGGCCGGGCGAGGAGTGAGGTCTCGATCTCGCCCGCACCGATCCGGTAGCCACCGGACTTGATGAGGTCGACGGACTCCCGCCCGACGATGCGGTGGAACCCGGCCCCGTCCTTGACGGCGACGTCGCCGGTGATGAACCAGCCGTCCTCGGTCCACGACGCGGCGGTCGCGTCCGGCCGGCCCAGGTAGCCCGCGAACAGCATGGGGCCGCGGACCTCGAGTCGTCCGACGCTCTCGCCGTCGGCGGGCACCTCGGCGCCGTCCTCCCCGCGGAGACGGGTGTCGACGCCGCCGACGGCGGAGCCCACCCACCCGGGGCGACGCTCGCCGTCGGCGCGGGTGCTCAGCGTGATCATGGTCTCGGTCATCCCGTACCGCTCGATCGGCGCGTGGCCGGTGAGCGCGCGCAGCCGCTCGAAGACGGGCAGGGGGAGCGGCGCGCTGCCGGACACGAGCAGCCGGGCGTCGGCGAGTGCGCGGGCGGACACCTCGTCCGCGGCGATCCGGCCCCAGACCGTCGGCACGCCGAAGTACATCGTGGCCGGTGTCGCGGCGTACCGCTCGGGCGCGGCCTTCCCGGTGTGCACCACGCGGGACCCGATGTGCAGCGAGCCGAGGATCCCGAGGATGAGCCCGTGGGTGTGGAACAGGGGGAGCCCGTGGGCGACGGTGTCGCGGTCGGTCCAGTCCCACGCCTCCGCGAGCGCGTCGATCCCGGCGGCGATCGCCGCGCGGCTGAGCAGGACGCCCTTCGGGGCGCCGGTGGTGCCGGAGGTGTAGAGGATCATCGCGATGTGGTCGTCGTCCGGCTCCGCCTCCTGCGCCGGAACGGATCCCGTGTCCGGGGTGACCCGGCGGACGGGCAGGTCCACGTGCTCGCGCGGCTCGCCGACCCAGGCGGTCGCCGCGGAATCCGCGAGGATGTGGGCGATCTCGGCCGCACCGGCGTCGGGCGGGACCGGTACCGCGGTGATGCCGGCCAGGAGGCAGCCGGTGACGGCGACGACGGTCTCCAGGGTCGGCGTCGCGCAGATCGCGACGGGCCCGCGGGTGTCCAGGTACGCGGCGAAGGACTGGGCCGCGGAACGCAGTTCGGCGCGGGAGAGGCTGTGGCCGTCGACGGTGACCGCCCGCGGATCGTCGGCACGGGTGCGATCGAGGAGGGCGGCGAGCAGAGCAGTCATGAGAACACCATTCCTGGGACGATGAGGACGAGCGTGAGGACGATCGGGCCGGCGACGACCATGGACAGGCCCCAGCGGGTGAGCAGCCGCGTCATGCGCGGCCGTTCGGCCTCGTCGACGGTGGTGGCGACGTAGGTCGCGCCGACGGTGGAGAAGGGCGAGACGTCGACGATCGACGAGCACACGCCGATCGCGCAGATCAGGGCCCAGCCCGGGATGCCGCCGTCGGCGATGAGCGGGAGCGCGAGGGGGACCAGGGCGGCCAGCATGCCCGTGGTCGAGGCGAACGCCGAGATCAGGCCGGCGGCGGCGCAGAGCAGGAGGGCCGCGACGAGCGGGGAGCCGAGGTGGACGGCCTGCTTGCCGAGCAGGTCGACCACGCCGAGCCGGGTGAGGACGCCGACGAAGGTGATGATGCCGCCGACGAGGAGGACGGAGCCCCAGTCGATCCGGGTCATGGCCTGCTTGCCCGCGACGGGATCGACGAGGGCGAGGACGGCGCCGAGGGCGAAGCCGAGCACGCCGATGTCGGGCTCGAGGCCGCTGACCGAGAGCGCGATGACAGTACCTACGAGGCCGGCCATGGCGACCACGGTGAGGAGCTGGATCGGCGTCGGGCGACCCGGCGGCGCCGGCTCGGCGGAGAAGTCCTCGTCGACGGCGAGGGTGGTCTGGCCGGACTCGGAGAGCGCGGCGCCGCGGGCGACCATGGCCTCCGCGAAGGCGGGCGTGCGGCGCTCCGCGCGTGAGCGTCCGAAGAGGGCGTAGGCGACGGCGACGAGCACCAGGTTCACGGCGACCGCGACGCCGAACAGTAGGAGCGGGCTCAGCGGGATGCCCGCGGCGTCGGCGGTGCCCCAGGTGATGATGCCGAACAGACTGGTGGGCGCGAAGGCGCCCGCGCTCAGGCCGGCGCCCATGGCGAGCGCCATGAGCATCGGATCGATGTTCCGGCGGTGCGCGATGCTCATGCCCATCGGCGCCATCACCAGGCCGCCGAGCGGGGCGCCCATCGCCGAGAGCGCGGCGGTGAGGACGAAGAAGACGACCGGGAAGAGCTTGTCCCGCCCGCCGACCCGGGCGAGTGAGGACTCGATGAGCCAGTCGACGGTGCCGTTCGCGTGCGCGACGCCGAAGAAGTAGGTCACCCCGACGAGCAGCACCAGGATGGACAGGGGGAACCCCGCGACGACGTCCTTGAGCGCCATGTCCGCGACCCAGAGCCCGACGCCGCACGCGGCCGGGAACATGACGATCCCGATGTTCACGTTCCGGGCGGCGGACAGGGCGAAGATCGCGACGAACACTCCCAGCGCTATCAGTTGTGCTGACACGGGGACCTCTTTTCCTATCGGTCCACTGTGTGGCACAATGGACTACTGTATGGACCAGCGGGATGTAATGTAGATCACGACCGAGGAGCGGGGCAAGGGAATGGCGACGAACAGTGTGGTCTCGGCGTTCAAGGTGCTCGAGGCGGTGGCGCGGATGCAGCCCGTGGGGCTCTCCGAACTCGCCCGCGCGGTGGAGCTCCCCAAGAGCACGACCCAGCGGTGCCTGCTGACGCTCCAGGAGGTGGGGTGGCTGGCGCCCACCGAGGGCAGTCCGCCGCGGTGGCAGATGACCTATCGCGCCATCGCGGTCTGCGGCCGCGCCGGCGTCGGGCGTGGGCTGCGCGACGTGGCGATCTCCACCATGAACGAGCTGCAGCTCGCGACGACGGAGACCGTCCACCTGTGCGCACCGGACGGCGATTCGCTGGTGCTCATCGAGCGCCTGGACACCTCGCACCCGCTGCGCGCCTTCCTGCCGCTCGGAGAACGGATCTCCTTGCACGCCAGCGCGACCGGGCTCGCCTACCTGTCCGCGTGTACGGCGGAGACCATCGACGAGTACCTCGCCGGACCGCTGGTGGCGTCCACGCCGGACTCGATCACGGACCCGGGCCGGCTCCGCGAGGTCCTCGCGGCGGTGGCGGAGCGGGGCTATTCGACGAACGTCGGCGGGCTGTCCGTGGGGATCAGCTCGATCGGCGCGCCGATCCTCGACCACGGCGGGTCCCCGGTCGGTGCGATCTCGGTGTCCGGGCCGAGCAGCCGGCTGGTCGAGGACCGCTTCGACGAGCTCGGGCCTCAGGTCGCCGGCGCCGCCGCGCGGATCGTCCTTCTCCTGCAGTGACTCCCGCGGGTCAGCGCACGCGCAGCCCCTTCGGGGTGCGCGCGAAGCCGGCCGCCGCGAGCGCGCCGGCCAGCGGCGAGGTGAGCGCGGGGGCACCGTCGACCTTCTCGACGGTGAGGCCGCCGAGCCGCGGCGCCGCCCCCGCGAGCGCGGTGAGGGCGGCGTCCGGCGCGTCGGTGAAGGTCAGCAGGGTGCGGCCGCCGCGCTCGACGAACAGCGCGAGCGCACCGTCGACCAGCACGACGAGGGCGCCCGCCTTGCGGCCGGGCCGGGCACCGTCGGGCGTCTCCGGCCAGGGGAGCGCGGCGCCGTACGGGTTGGCGGGGTCGGTGGCCGCCAGCACCAGCGCGGACGCCTCGCCCCGCTCCTGGGCCCGCTCCAGCGCGGACGCCGCGTCGCGCAGCGCGTCGACGGTGCCGCCCCGCGCGAACTGTGCCGCCCCCAGCCGCTCGATGAAGTAGCCGCGCCGCGCCTTCCCGGATTCCTCGAACGCGGCCAGGGTGCGATAGATCCGGGCGAAACCGCCCTCGACGTGCTCGGCCATGACTGCGCCGCGGGTCACCACGCCGTATCGCTCCAGCAGCTGCTCCGCCAGGGCGGCGGACTGCTCCGTGGCGCTCGCCTCCGCCGGCGCGGGCGGCAGCGACCAGCGGCCGGCGACCATGGGCGGCGACTGGTCCACGGCGACGCGGAACCGCGCGCGGGGAGCGCGCCGCGGCGTGCGGTGGGCGGTGGCGCGGCGGCCGCCCGCGAGCCGGGCCCGGACGGGAGCGAAGGTGTCGCCCGTGAGCCGGCCCGCCCACACCAGGTCCCACAGCGCCTCCGGGGTGGCGCCGGCGAGCTGGCGGTAGAAGTACGCGCCGCCGCCACGGACCGCGTCCTCGATCGCCTCGTGCGCCGCGGCGGTGTCGAGCGCGCCCGGCGGGGGCAGGGTGAGCGGCGCGAGATCCGCGGGGTGGAACGCGATCCAGCCGTCCTGCGCGCCGATCGCCCCGTGCCCCGTCCACACCACCTCGCCGGTGCCGGTCAGCTCGTCGAGCATGGCGGGTGAGTAGTCGGCGACGCGCTGCGGCAGCACGACGGACTCCCACGCGGACGCGGGGATCGGAACCCCGGCGAGCTGGTCGATCACGGCGGCGACGCCGTCGATCCCGCGCAGCGGGGCCTTGAGGTGGTGCCAGCCCGCGAGGAACTCGGCGTAGGCCCGCTCGGGCACCGGTTCCACGTCCTGCCGGAGCCGGGCGAGGCTCCGCTGCCGGATGCGGCGCAGCACTTCTGCGTCGCAGAACTGCGGGACCCCGTCGACGCCCGCGTCCTCGCCGTCCGGGATGAAGCGGCCCTCGATCACCTTTCGCGACGCGACCAGTTCGGTCAGCGGGCGCTGCACCACCGCGACGCCCAGGCCGTAGCGCGCGGCGACCTCGGCGGCGGTGAACGGGCCGTGCCGGCGGGCGTACCGGGCGACCAGGTCGCCGACCGGGTCCGGCACGGCATCAGTGAACGCCGACGCGATGCCCGGCTGCAGGGGGACGCCGAGCCCGTCCCGCAGGCGCGCCGCGTCCTCGACGGCGGCGATCCAGCCGTCGCCGTACTCGAAGACCCTTCCCGCGCCGAGTAACTCGTCGACCGCAGAGGGCGCCCCCTCGGAGCGCTCGCCGATCTCGGCGCGCGTGAGCGGGCCCAGCTCGCGGATCAGGTCCGCCACCTGCTCGACCGTGCGCGCCCGATAGCCGGGCGCAGTGCGCTGCAGCTGCGCCGCGATCTCGGCGAGGATCTCGGCGTCGAGGAGCTCGGTCAGCTCGACCCGGCCGAGCAGCTGGGAGAGCACCGCCGGGTCCAGGCTGAGCACGGCGGCGCGGCGCTCGGCCAGCGGCGCGTCGCCCTCGTACATGAACGCGCCGACGTAACTGAACAGCAGCGAGGCCGCGAAGGGCGAGGGCGCGACCGTCTCCACCTCCGCCAGCCGGACGGTGCGCGACTCGAGCGAGCGGTGCACGGCGATCAGCTCCGGCACGTCGTAGACGTCCTGCAGGCACTCGCGGACCGCCTCGAGGACGATGGGGAACTGCGGGTAGCCGCGCGCCACCTCGAGCAGCTGGCTCGCGCGCTGGCGCTGCTGCCAAAGCGGCGCCCGCTTGCCGGGGTCGCGGCGGGGCAGCAGCAGCGCCCGGGCCGCGCACTCGCGGAACCGCGAGGCGAACAGGGCGCTGGATCCCACGGCCTCGGTGACCAGGGCGTCGATCTCGTCCGGTTCGAAGCGGAAGAGCTCGGCGCCGGGCGGGGCGTCGTCGGTGTCGGGCAGGCGGACGAGGATCCCGTCGTCCGTCGCGGTGACCGCGCCGGAGAGCCCGAGGCCGGCGTTCAGCCGCGCGCCGATCGCGAGCGCCCAGGGGGCGTGCACCTTCATCCCGAGCGGCGAGTGCAGCGCCACGCGCCAGTCGCCGAGCTCGTCCCGGAACCGCTCCACCACGAGCGTGCGGTCGGTGGGCAGGACGCCCGTGGCCCGCTGCTGCTCGTCGAGCAGGGCGACGAGATTGTCGGTGGCCCACGCGCCCAGGCCCACCTCCCGGGCCTGCGCGCGCTGCTCGGCGTCGCCGAGCGCGGTGAACTCGCGGGTGAACCGGCCGATGGCGCGGCCCAGCTCGGCCGGGCGGCCTACGGTGTCGCCGATCCAGAAGGGCAGCCGTCCCGGCTGGCCGAAGGCGGGGGAGACCAGCACCCGGTCGTGCGTGATCTCCTCGATCTTCCAACTGGTGGCGCCGAGCGCGAAGACGTCGCCCACGCGGGACTCGTAGACCATCTCCTCGTCGAGCTCGCCCACCCGGGAGGCCTTCTCTCCCACCATGAAGACGCCGAAGAGGCCGCGGTCGGGGATGGCGCCGCCGGAGGTGACCGCGAGCCGCCCGGCGCCGGGACGCCCGGTGAGCGTGCCGGCGTCGCGGTCCCAGACGACGCGCGAGCGCAGCTCACCGAAGTCCTCCGCGGGGTACCGCCCGGAGATCAGGTCGAGCACCGCCTCGTACGCCGAATCCGGCAGCGCGGCATAGGGGTGCGCCCGCCGCACCAGAGCGAGCCAGTCGTGCACGTCCAGCTGGTCCATCGCCGCGGCGGCGATGGTCTGCTGCGCCAGCACGTCGAGCGGGTTGCGGGGGACGACGAGCTTCTCGATGGCGCCCTCACGCATCCGCTGCACCGTGACGGTGCTGTGCAGCAGGTCCGTGCGGTGCTTGGGGAAGAAGACGCCGCGGCTGGGCTCGCCCACCTGGTGGCCCGCGCGGCCCACGCGCTGCAGGCCCGCGGCCACCGACGGCGGCGCCTCCACCTGGATCACGAGATCGACCGCGCCCATGTCGATCCCGAGTTCCAGGCTGGACGTGGCGACGACGCAGCGGAGCCGGCCGGACTTCAGATCGTCCTCGATGATCGCGCGCTGCTCCTTGCTCACCGAGCCGTGGTGCGCCCGTGCGAGCACCGCGTCCGCACCGTGCGTCTGGCCGCTGGCGAGCACCTGCGCCGGGGAGCCGCCCGCGACCGCGGGGTTCGGCGGACCGGCGTGCACGCCCGCGGCCAGCTCGTTGATCCGGGCCGTGAGCCGCTCCGCGAGGCGGCGGGAGTTGGCGAAGACGATGGTGGAGCGGTGCCGCTCGATGAGCTCCACGATGGACGATTCCACGTGCGGCCACAGCGAACCCTGCTGCACCGGCTCGTCCGGATCTTCCGAGACCACGTCCAGCTCCGTCATGTCCGGGACCGGCACCGTGACGGTGAGCTCGAACTCCTTCTGCGACGGCGGGCGCACGACCGTCGCCGGCCGCGGGCCGCCGAGGAACGCCGCCACCTCCTGCGCCGGCTCGACGGTGGCGGACAGCCCGATCCGCTGGGCGGGTTCGTCCAGCAGCTCGTCGAGGCGCTCGAGCGAGAGCGCGAGGTGCGTGCCGCGCTTGGTGCCGGCGACGGCGTGCACCTCGTCCACGATGACCGTGCCAACCTGCGCCAGGGTCTCGCGGGCCTGCGAGGTGAGCATGAGGAAGAGCGACTCGGGCGTGGTGATGAGGATGTCCGGAGGCCTGCGGACGAGCTGCCGCCGCTGCTGCGCCGGCGTGTCGCCCGAGCGCACGCCGACGGTGACCGCGGGCGCCGGCTCGCCCCGGCGCTCCCGGACCCGGGCGATCCCGGCGAGGGGCGCGCGGAGGTTGCGCTCGACGTCGACCGCGAGGGCCTTGAGTGGGGAGACGTAGAGGACCGACGTGCCGCGCGGACCGTCGGACTCCGACGGTGCGGGGCGGTCCGCGAGCCGATCGAGGGCCCAGAGGAACGCCGAGAGGGTCTTGCCCGAGCCCGTGGGGGCCACGACCAGCGTGTTGTTCCCCTGCGCGATCGACCGCCAGGCGCCGGCCTGTGCCGCGGTGGGCGCGGCGAAGGACTCGGCGAACCATTCGGCGGTGGCGGGCGTGAACGCCCGGAGGGCGTCCGGCATGGGTCCATCATGGCGCAGCCCTCCGACATGTGGCCGCGGCCGGAATGCCGCACGTGTGCATCGGTCGGTCGCAAAGCCGTCGGACCGCCGCGAGTTCTGCTTCAATCGCAAAGGACAGGTGTTGGAACGGGCCGTTCGGGCGACCGCCGGCCCCGGTGAAGGTGGTGCGGAATGAGTGGACCCAGGGTCGTGTGCCCGGCCGGCGAGATCAGCGGCGCATTGGTGGGAGGTGTCGCGCGGTACCTCGGGATCCCGTACGCCAAGCCCCCCGTGGGGGAGCGCCGCTTCGCGCTGCCCGAGCCGGCGGATCCGTTCGACGGTGTCTTCGAGGCCACCGCGTTCGGGCCGACGCCGCCGCCGTCGATGGAACTGCCGCAGCCCTACACCTACCCGGTGATCGAGGGCGACGACTGGCTCACGCTCAACGTCTGGGCGCCGGCCGATGCGCAGCCGGGCGACGCGCTCCCGGTCTACGTGTGGATCTACGGCGGCTCGTTCGCCATGGGCAACACCGCGCAATCGCTCTTCGACGGGACCGCCTTCGCGCGCGACGGCGCGGTGTACGTCTCGGCGAACTACCGGGTGGGCCTCGAGGGCTTCACGCACCTGCCGGACGCCCCCGACAATCGTGGCCTGCACGACCAGCTGCAGGCGCTGCGCTGGGTGCAGGCGAACATCGCCGCGTTCGGCGGCGACCCCGGGCGCGTGACGATCGGCGGCGAGTCCGCGGGCTCGATGTCGGTGTCGTCCCTCGCGACCACGGAGTTCGCCGGAAAGCTGTTCCATCAGGTCATCTGCGAATCCGGCATCGGCGTGGCGGCCGACGTGCCGACGGCGGCGAAGCTCGCGGACCCGCTCAAGGCCGCGTTGGGCCTGCACCTGACCGCGAAGGCGCTGCGTGAGAAGGACCCTCGGGAGTCCGCCGCCGCCGTCGCGAAGGTGCTGCGCAAGCTGAGCCCGCACAACGTGCTCACGCTGTTCCCGCCCGTGATCGACGGCGAGCTGCTGCCCGAGAACCCGGTGAGTCGCCTGGCGAAGGGACCCGTGCCCGTCCGGATGATCATCGGCAACAACCACAAGGAGTCCGACTTCTGGCGAGTGTTCGGCGAGTTCGTGCCCGGCGACAATCCGCTCAAGGCGCTCGACGTGCTGCTGCGCCCGTTCGGCGACACGGCGCCGATCGTGGGCGCGTACCGGAAGGTGTACGGCGACACGCTCACACCGGGCGAGATCGTGCTGGAGCTGCTGTCCGACGGTGCCTTCGGCGGACCCAGCTACGCGGCGCAGCGGGGACAGGGCGAGAACTGCTACGCCTACTACTTCACGTGGCCGTCGAGCGTGCACACGAAGTCGGCGATGCACACCCTCGACCTCGGTTTCGCCTTCGACAACGTGGCCGACCCCGGCTTCGCGATGTACGCGGGCGACGCCGCGCCGCAGGCCCTGGCCGACGACATCCACGGGCGCTGGATGGAGTTCATCGCCACCGGCGTTCCGGGACAGGACTGGCGGCCGTTCGGCTCCGAGGCCGACGTCAAGGTGTTCGGGCCGCCCGCCACGCGGAACCTGGACGCGTTGGGCTCCTGGCAGTACTGACGTCCGGTGTGTCGCCGGGCACACGCCCGGCGACACACCAGTGATTGTTGTTGTTTGTGTGACTCATGTGATTCATGATGTTCAGGAGGTACGGACCTAAGGAGCAGGAATGACCACGCACGTCTCGTCGAACAGCCACCGTCGCGCCTGGGTCCGGGGTGCCGTCGCTGCGGCGGCCGTCGCCGTCGGCATCAGCGGCACCGTGGCTGCGGTAGCCAGGGCCGACCAGCAGGTCGGCCGCTTCCTCGTCAAGGGCCAGATCGAGGTCTCCTACTTCGCGACGGGCGGGCCGTCGACGTGGGGAGTGCCGCTCATCGCCGAGACGAACGCCGGCCGCGGCGGCAAGTTCCAGACCTTCAAGAACCAGGCCTCGTTCTACTGGCACCCCGGCGCCGACGGGGGCAACGCCCACCAGATCGGCGGCGCGATCCGCGCCAAGTGGGGCGAGAACCGCTGGGAGAACGGCCCGCTGGGCTACCCGACCACCGACGAGCTGCAGTCCCGCGGCCCGTTCAACGCCGTCACCGGCGCGATGAACGCCTTCCAGGGCGGCGTGATCTACTGGTCGCCCGCGTCCGGCGCGTGGCCCGTGTGGGGCGAGATCCTGGTGAAGTGGAGCGCCGACAAGCGCGAGTCCGGCAAGTACGGCTACCCGACCGGCCCCGAGATCCGCACCGGCAGCACCTTCTCCCAGACCTTCCAGCGCGGCGTGATCACCTGGCCGTGACGGCCGGCGCGTCCCCTCCGACCGGGTAGGCCTCCGCCCCGCCGTCGGCCCGGCGCGGTGCGCCGCGGGCGTTCCTACGCTCGGAGGATGATCGATGTCCTCGCCCCGCAACGGCCCGGAACCTGGTCCGACGGAACGGTGACCGTGTCCCGGTCGGCCGAGCTCGACGGGGCGCTCGTCACCGTCGAACGCGCGGGCGGGCGGGTGCACCTGCGGCACCGGCTGCGGCCCGAGCACCTGCGGGACTCCCTCGCGGCGCGCCTCGCCGCCGTCGCGGCGCCGCGCACCGTCGACGAGTTCGAGCGGCTCGTCGTGGGCGCGGTGCGCAGCACCGTCGACGCCGCGGACGCGGCCTGGCTCACCTACTACCGCAACTCCCTCGCGGACCTCGAATCCGGCTGCACCCCTTTCGCCCCCGTCCACGCCCGTGCAGAGGAACTGTTGGAGGGGGATTCGCTGCTCGACCTCGGTTCCTGCTTCGGCTTCTTCGCGCTGCGCGCGGCCCGCCGCGGGTGGCGCGTCACCGCCTCGGACCTGTGCCCCGGCGCCATGGACCTGCTCGCGCGGGTCGCTCCCGACCTCGGGGCGCCGCTGCGCACCGTCGCCGCGGACGCCGCCGCGACCGGCCTGTCCGACGGGTACGCCGACACCGTCACCGCCCTGCACCTGCTCGAGCACGTGCCGCCCGCGGCCGGGCGCGCGATCCTCGCCGAGGCGGTGCGGCTGGCCCGCCGCCGGGTGATCGTCGCGGTGCCCTACGAGGACGAGCCCGACGCCCGGTACGGGCATGTGCGCACCTTCACGGCCGCGGCGCTGCGCGACCTCGGCGCCGCGACCGGCCTCGGCTTCTCGGTCTCCGAGCACCACGGCGGGTGGCTCGTTCTCGACCGGTGACGCTCGCTAGATGATCCCGCGCTTGCTGGCCTCGTAGGCCGCCTCGGTGCGGCGGCTCACGCCCAGCTTGCGCAGCAGGTTGCTGACGTGGAACTTGACCGTGGTGGGCGAGATGAACAGTTGCTCGCCGATCCGGCTGTTGGAGTGGCCCTTCGCCAACAGGCGCAGCACCTCCAGTTCGCGGACGGTCAGGGTGTCGTCGGGCGCGCCGCCCGCGAGCGTCCGCACCACGGCGACGGCGGTGCGCGAGTCGAAGGCGCTCTGCCCGCGCGAGACCGACCGGATGGCGCTCACGAGCTCCGTGGTGTCGACGTCCTTGACCACGTAGCCGCGCGCACCGGCCTGGACGGCCTCCACCACGAGCCGCTCGTCGAGGAACGTGGTGAGCACGAGCAGCCCGATCTCCGGGTGCGCCGCCGTGAGGTCGCGGCACAGGCTCAGGCCCTCGAGTTCCGAACCGCCCGACAGCTTCAGATCGATGACCATCACGTCGGGCCGCACGTGTTCGGCCACCGCGCGCGCCTCGGCCCGGGACACCGCCTCGCCCACGACCTCCAGGTCGGGCTCCCGCTCCAGCACGGACCGCAGCCCCTGCCGCAGGATGGCGTGGTCGTCGACCAGCACCAGCCGCGACCGCTCCGTCCGTTCCTGCGTCTCCGTCACGATTCCTCCTCCACCGGTAGTGCCACGTGCACGCGGACGCCGCCGATCCGCGAACGCCGGATCGCGAGCCGCCCACCGCATTCCGCGGCCCGCGCGGCCATGTTCGCAAGGCCGCGCCCGTGACCGTCGAGGTCGCGCTCCCGGCTGGTGGCGAGCGCGGAGCGCAGTGCCGCGGGATCGCCCGCACCGTCGTCGTCGACGGCGAGCTCGACGACGTCCGGCCCGTACCGCAGGGAGACCACCGCGCGGGTGGCCTCGGCGTGGACGGCGACGTTGAACAGCGCCTCGCCCGCGATCCGCAGCAGTGCGTGATCGACGGCAGCGGGCAGCTCGCGGGTCTCGCCGCGCACCCGGACCGAGACGGTCAGCTCGTCGGGCTCGTGTACGACGCCGAGCCGCCGCAGCATCTCCGGCAAGGCCGCGTCCTCGTGGTCGTGACTGTTGCCCAGCGTGTAGATCGCCGCGCGCAGTTGTTCCACGCCTCGCCGCGTCATCTCCTTCGCCAGGTCGAGCCGCTCGGCGCGCTCCGCCGCGGGGATGTCGCTGCGGCACACCTCGATCTGCATGCCCGCGGACAGCACGGCCTGCGTGACGCTGTCGTGCAGCTCGCGCGCGATGCGGTGCCGCTCGTCGTCGAGCACGCGCTGTCGCTGCGCCACGCCGAGCTCGCGCTGCGTGCTGATGAGCTCCGCGTTGCGCACCGCGAGGTCGGCGGCCGTCCGCCGGGCCTGCGCGTGGGCCTGCTCGGAGCGGGTGAGCAGCGTTGCGATGCCCTCGTAGAGTGCCGCGTTGTGCAGCGCGACCGCCGTCTGGCTGGCCAGGATGCTCAGCACCGCGGCGTCGGTGCCGTCCAGCTCGCGTCCCTCGGGCACCCACGCGGCGATCGCGCCGACCACCGCACCGTCGAGCACGAGCGGCACGAACGCGTGCCGCCCCTCGAGGGACGTCCGGTCCGACACGGTCGCGGGGTCCCGGATCCGTTCGAGGCAGTCGACGACCTCGTAGGGCAGCGGCGGGCCGGTGACCCGGTCCACGAGATACGGGATCCCGTCCGGGCCCAGCACGAGGCGTCGCATGCCCGCGGCCGTCAGCCGGCCATCGGTGAGCGCGAAGACCACCCAGTCGGCGCGCAGGTGCTCGCGCGCCACCTCCGCGACCGAGCACACGAGCGTCTCCGGGCCCTCGACGGTGCGCACCAGCGCGCCCGCGATGAGGTCCAGCGCGTGCAGCACGCGCTCGGCGCGCTCTACCGCCCCGCGGTACTGCGGGTAGTAACTGCTCTTGCCCGACCGCAGGCCGGTGAGCGCGGCGAGGTCGGATTCGGCGGTCACATCGCCGCCCGGAAGAGCTCGGTGATCTCGCCGACCGTCGCCGCCCGCGGGTTCGTCGTCATGCACGAGTCCTCGAGACTCTGCGCGGCCAGGCGCGGGAGAACTTCCTCGGGCACGCCGAGCTCCGACAGGCCCCGCGGGACGCCGACCTCCCGCGCCAGCTCCTCGACCCGGTCGGCGACGGCGGCAGCCGCCTCCGCGGCCGGCGCCTGCTGCTCGTCGAGCCCCATCCCGGCGGCGATCGCCACGTACGGCGTCGGATCGGCGGCGGCGTTGAACCGCACCACGTGCGGCAGCAGGATGCCGTTGATGACGCCGTGCGGCTTGTCCAGGAGCCCGCCCACCTGGTGGCTCATCGCGTGCGCGGCACCGAGGATCGCGTTGGTGAAGGCCATCCCCGCCTCGAGGCTGGCCTGGGCCATCACCAGCCGGGCCGAGATGCTGCGCGGGTTCGCCATGCTCGCGGTCAGGGATTCGGAGACCAGGCCGACGGCCCGCAGCGCGTGGTGGTCGGTGAGCGGGTTGTGCGCGAGCGAGACGTACGCCTCCACGCCGTGCGTGAGCGCGTCGAGGCCGCTCGCCGCGCCCAGCCACTCCGGCATCGTGGTCAACAGTCGCGGGTCGATGACGGTGACGTCCGGGACCAGTGCCCTGCCCAGGATGGTGGCCTTGGTGGCCCGCTCGGTGTCGGTGACGATGCAGAACTGGGACACGTCGGCGCCCGTGCCCGCGGTCGTGGGAACCATGACCGTCGGCGGGATGGGGCGGGTCACCCGGTCCACGCCCACGTAGTCGAGGATCCGGCCTCCGTTGGTGGCGAGGATCGCCACGCCCTTCGCCGCGTCCATGACGGACCCGCCGCCGATGCCGAGCACCACGTCGCAACCCGCCTCGGCGTACCGCTCGAAGGCGGCTGCGACCTCGTGGTCCTTCGGATTCGGCGTCACCGCGCTGAAGACCTCGGGCCGCAGCCCGGCGTCGCGCAGGTGCCCGAGGAGCTCGGCGACCCAGCCCGCCTCGATCAGCCCCGGGTCGGTGACGAGCAGTGGGCGCACCGCGCCGAGGCGGACCGCCGCGTGGGCGGCCTCGCCGAGGGAGTCGACGCCGAAGACGATCTCCGGGGCGTGGAACTTGACGGTGCGCGGCACCTCCCGGGACACCAGCGGCATCATCGCGGCGCGCTGATCCGGGCCGGCGGCGGGGCGATCATCGAGGTGGTTCACGGGCTGCTCCTCAATGGATCGATGTGACCCATGTTACGTCAGCCCGGGGTGCCGGCGGCGGGCCGTTCGCAGGGGCGGGTACCTGCCCGATCGGGCAGGTACCCGTCAGCGCAGCGCGTTCCCGAGCTCCGCCGCCCGCGCGATCAGCTGGTCCGCGTCGCGGGCGGTGACCACCGCGTCGCAGTGCTCGCGGTAGACGGGCATCGCGCACGTGGCCTGCGCCCAGTACCGCTCCGGCTCGGGCGTGATCCAGGCCAGCCGGTGCACCCGCCGCCGAAGCTCCGCGAGGTGTTCGGCACCGTCGGGCAGGCCGCCGGAGCGCCCGTCGCCCACGATGAGCACCGACGTGCGCCGGGTGAGACCGGCGGGCGCCGTGAGCAGTTCGGCGAAGACCCGGGCGTAGTCGCTGGAGGCCTCGAGGTCGATCCCCGGGTCGGCGAGCACGCGGGCGAGGGCGTCGTCGCCCGCGCCGGGCAGGAGGGCTTCGGTCACGTCCACCGGCCGGTCGACGAAGCCGTAGACCTCGCACCGCGCGGTGCGCCGCCGGAGCGACTGCGCGAGGCGCAGGACGAACGCGGTGACCGGCCGCACCGAGAGCGACACGTCCGCGAGGATCAGCAGCCGCAGCCGGTCGGGGCGGGGGACTCGGGTGGCGAGACGGAACGGGACGCCGTCGGTGCGCTGCGCGGTCCGGGCGGTCGCACGCAGGTCGAGCCGGCCGTGACCGTGGTAGCGCACCCGCTCGCGGGGCGCGCCGCGCATGCGGCGCAGCACCTCGTGCACCGCCAGTTCCAGCTCGGCGTGCGGGCGCGATTCGACCTCGCCCGGCGGCCCGGGCGGGGTCTGGCCGGCCGCGGCCAGCGCCTCGACGAAGGCGCTCAGCGCCGCAGCCAGGCGGTCCGCGGTGGCCTGCGTGAGCTCCTGTTCCGGTCCGGCGTCGGCGTAGACGCGGCTCGGGTCGTAGCGGTCCAGCCAGGCCAGGATCGCCGCCGGATCGTCCCAGCGCAGCGTGCCGGACGCGGCCATCGCGGCACCGTCGGACAGCGCCCCGACCTCGGCGGTCCCGGCCCGCGCCACGTCGAGGGTGTAGCTGACGCCGCGGCGGCCGCCGTCCTCGGCGGAGACCGCGAGCTCCGCGTCCGCCGCCGCAGTCACCGAGAAGTCGTCGTCGTCCTTGTGCGGGTTGAAGCCCTCGTCCGCCTTGGGGGCGTCGACGACGAGGTCGCCGACCTCCGCGGCCCGCTCGTTGTAGTCGGCGTAGCGGCCGACCTCCGCGTCGGGGTCGAGAACGAGGTCCTCGGGCAGGCCGCCGGTGAGCGCCGCGTGGGCCGGTGCCGCGTCCGGGGCGTCGACGCCGTGCCGCGCGGCGGCGAAGAGCTCGGCGAACGCGGCGTCGAAGCCGGCGTCCTCGTGCGCGTACTTGACGCAGGTCGCCCGCAGGCCCGCGCCGAGTCGAGCCCGGTCGCGGGCCCCGTAGAGCGCCAGCACGCGCCGCACCTCGATCACCTCGGCGGGGGAGGCGCCGACGCCGTGCGCGCGCAGCCGGGCGCCGAAGGCCGCCGCGACGACGTCGAGCAGGCCCGCGGTCTCAGTTGCCGCCACGGCCCCGGCCCCCGTGCCCGCGGAAGACGGCCGTCGTGGTGTTGGCGGGGTTCGACGCCACCGTCGTCCGGTCCGGCCGGCCCGTCGCCTCCACCGGGCCCGACGGTGCGCCCGCGTCCCGCGTCCGCACCAGGTCCACGTCGGTCGAGTACTTGAGGAGCGCGGCGTAGAGCAGCTCCGGCCGGTCGGCCGGCGCGGTTCCGCTGCCGGCCAGCACGGCCGCGATGCGGGCCGCGTCGATCACCTCCGAGATCGACGGGCTCTTGCGCAGTGGCAGGTCCCGCAGCCGGCCCGCGAGCTCGACCACCTCCGCGACCGCCGCCGGCTCGACCTCGGGGGCGCGCGCGGCGACGATGTCGCGCTCGCGATCCGCGGCGGGGTAGCCGAGGTGGTAGTGCAGGCAGCGGCGTTTGAGGGCGGCGCTGAGCTCGCGGGTGTCGTTGGAGGTCAACACGACCCACGGCCGGGTGCGGGCGGCGAAGGTGCCGATCTCGGGCACCGTCACCTGGTTCTCCGCCAGGACCTCGAGCAGCAGGGCCTCCATCGACTCCTCGGTGCGGTCCACCTCGTCGACCAGTAGCACCACCGGCTCCTCCGAGAGGATCGCGGCGAGCAGCGGGCGCGCCGCGAGGAAGGTCTCCGAGTAGAGGCCGAAGTCCTTGGCGGCCAGGTGCGCCGACGCCTGCTCCAGGGTGTCGAAGCCTGCCAGTTCGGTACCGATCCGGTCGCGGAGCATCTGCACGTGGAGCAGCTGCCGTGCGTAGTCCCACTCGTAGAGCGCCCGGCTGTCGTCCAGCCCCTCGTGGCACTGCAACCGGATGAGCCGACGGCCGGCGACCTGCGCCAGCGCCTTGGCGAGCTCGGTCTTGCCGACGCCCGCCGGCCCCTCCAGCAGCAGGGGCCGGCCGAGCACCGTCGACAGGTGGACCACGGTGGCCAGGTCGGGGTCCGCTATGTAGTCCGCGCCGCGCAGCGCCTCCCGCAGCGCGGGCCCGTCGGCGAATCCCGCCTCCGCCGTGGGCGTCTCGATCAAGGCCACCGTGGTCATCTCTGCTCTCCTCCCGAGTCCTCGTGGTGTCAGTACGTGCCGTTGATGCAGTGGTCGACGACGGGGATCATCGACGAGACCGTGACCTCGCGCGGGTTGCCCGGCGTGCACCAGTCGCCCTGGATGTGCTCGGAGATGGCGAGCACCGACTTCTCGTCGCCCTTGATCACCTCGCCTCGGCCCGCGTACTTGCCCGAATTCATCTGGTTCTTCTCGTACGAGTCCGTGCGGATCTGCCCGAAGTTGTCCGGGATGCCCACGTCCTTCGCCAGCCGGATCGCCGCCTCCACAGCCGCGTCCGCCGCCTGCACCGTGGTCATGTTGCGGGTGTCGACCCCCATCGCGACCGCGATCTCGGCGTAACGCTCGTAGCGCGAGGGCAGGTTGTACTCCCACACGCGGGGCAGCGCGATCGCGTTGTTGAGGCCGTGGTGGCTGTCGAAGAAGGCGGAGACCGCGTGCGAGATCGAGTGCACGATGCCGAGGCCGCCCGAGTTGAAGGCCTGCGCCGAGATGTACTGGGCGTTCATCATTCCCTCGCGGGCCTTGAGGTTGCGCGGCTCGAAGGTGGCCTCGCGCAGGTTCTTCGCGACCAGCTCGATGGAGTACAGGGCGTTGCCCAGCGACGGCGCGAAGTCGAGCCGGGAGACGTAGGGCTCACTGCCGTGCGCGAGGACGTCGAAGCCGCAGTACGCCGTGAAGTGCTGCGGGCACGAGTAGTACAGCAGCGGATCGTCGATCGCGAGCGTCACGATGGAGGCCTCGTCGAAGGCCACCCACTTGTGCGGCTTGTCCATGTCGGAGGTGTCGGTGATGACGTACGCCCACGAGGTCTCCGAGCCGGTGCCGGCGGTGGTGGAGACGGCGATGTGGGGCGGGTTCTTCTTGTTGGTGGACTTGGCGAAGCCCTCGAACTCGTTGATGTTGCGGCCGTCGTGCGCGATCACCACACGCGCGCCCTTGGCGGCGTCGTGGCTGGAGCCGCCGCCCACGGAGATGATGCTGTCGCACTTCTCCTTCTCGTACATGGCCGCGGCTTCCATGACGTTGTAGTCCTTGGGGTTCGACTCCACCTTGTCGAACAGGACCACCTCGACGCCCTGGTACTCGATCTTGCCGATGAGCTCCTCGATGATGCCCGAGCCGCGCAGGCCGGTGGTCACCAGCAGGGCGCGCTTGAAGCCGAGGTTCTTCGCCTCCACGCCGATGATGTCGTGCGCGCCGACCCCCATCAGCGCGCGGGGGAAGGGATGGAACTCCTTGATCGGGAAGTCCCAGATCTGGTTCAGCTCGATGGCCATGTCGTCTCTCCTGCGTCTGCGGTCCGGGCGAGATGGCGTGATCCATCTCACAGGGACACTGTGGGCGCGGAGAGTCGTGCGGGGGAGGGCCTCGGGGCGAAACCGTCCGGCCGCCACCCCTGCCCCGTCCGGTCGGGCAGGTGCGGCACCGGCCCGACCGGCGGGCGCTGAGGCGCTCTAATGCGTGCCGGCGCGGAGATAGTGCCCGGTCTGCTGATCGCGGCCGTAGCCGGGGACGAACTCGCCGAGCCGAAAGACGATGCGGCCGCCGATGCCCGTGGCGACGACGGTCGCGTCGTTGCGGTTGACCATGCGTGAGAGGTCGTCGAAGAACGGCGCTTCGGCCTCGTTGTACGCGTCGACGGTCTCGTCCAGCCGCTCCGGATCGACGATCACGAAATCGGCGCGGTCGCCCTCGCGCAGGAAGCCGGCGTCGAGCCCGAACCAGGCGCCCAGCTCGCCGGTGAGGCGGTGGACGGCCCGGCCCAGCGGCAGCACCGTGCGGCCCGCCTCGTCGGCGTCGCGCATCCGCTTGAGGAAGCGCAGCGGGAAGTTGTAGAAGGCCATGTTGCGCAGGTGCGCTCCCGCATCAGAGAAGCCCAGGTGCAGGTTCGGATCCTTGGCCATCTCGTCGAGCACCGCGGGGCGGTCGTTGCCGACGGTGGTGGTCCAGCGGACGTTCTTCTCCCCGTTCTCGACGAGGACGTCCAGGAAGGCGTCGAGCGGCGCGATGCCGCGCTCGTCGGCGATCGCGCCGAAACTCCGGCCGATCAGAGACGCGTCCGGACAGTCGACGATGACCGCGTCGTGGAAGTCCTTGTGCCACAGTCCGGGCTTGTGCTTCTTGAGGGCGAACTCGCGCCGGAACCGTCGGCGGTACTCGGTGTCGGCCATGAGCTCGTTGCGCTCGAGCTGGTCCCGGATGTGCAGCGCGGCGGTCCCTGCGCCGAACTCCTCGAAGACCGGCAGGTCGATGCCGTCGGAGTAGAGGGTGAAGGGCAGCGGCAGGTGCTGGAAGGCGACCCGGGAGCCGAAGACCCGGTTGCCGAGCGCGGCGGCGGTGCTGAAGAGGCGGTGCGCGCCGCGGGCGGACTTCGAATCAGCCGCGACCAGCAGGCTCACCGGAACCTTGCGGCCGCGCGCGAACAGCCGGCTGCTGGATGCGAGAAAGAACATCACCACCGTGAGCGGGTTGTTGATGTTGGGCGCGCTCTGCAGGATCCGGCCGCGCTTGCGCAGGACGTTGATGAGGTGCCACCGCTCGTGCCACCAGGCGTAGGTGGAGGGCAGTGCTCGGGAGCGGAAGCGGTCACCGTCGAGCTTGTCGATGGGGGCGTCCATCCCGGACATGCCGACCATGCCGGCGTCGAGAGCGCGGTCGAGCATCTCCGCCATGCGGCGCAGTTCCGCCCGGGACGGGAACGACCAGGTGTCGGTGGCGCGGCGCAGGCCCATCACGGCGGTGCGCAAGTCGGAATGGCCCAGGAACGACGCGACGTTGGGGCCGAGCGGCAGCGAGTCGAGGCGCTTGACGTAGCCCTCGGGTTCGGTCCAGTCCTGGAAGTCCTCCAGCGCGGCGATGACGTGCTTGCGGGGCACCGCCTCGACGCGGCTGAACAGGTCGGCGGCGTCCTCGGGGCGGGCGTAGACGGTGGACATCGAGCAGCAGCCCAGGATCGCGGTCGTCACGCCGTGCCGGACGGATTCGCCGAGTCCGGGGTTGAGGAGGATCTCGGCGTCGTAGTGGGTGTGGATGTCGACGAAGCCGGGCAGGACCCACTTCCCGTTCGCGTCGATCACCTCGGGGCACCCGGCCTTGTCGAGCGGCTCCGCCGAGACGGTGGCGACGCGGCCGCCGACGATGCCGAGGTGCGCGCGCCGGGGCTCGGCGCCCGTCCCGTCGAACCAGAGGCCGTCGCGGATGATGAGGTCGTAGCGCATGGGGCTCCCCGCTCGTCGTGTGACGATTGCAAGCGTAATCGATCCCGCGGTCGCGCGCCGGGCCCTGCGGGAAGGGGCCCGGCGCGCGGGAGCTCAGCGAGCGGAGGCCAGGTGGCGCTCGGTGGCGGCGGTCAGCTCGTCGAGCAGCGCGGCCAGCTCGGCAGGGCGGCGGTCGATCGGGGCGAAGGCGCCGGCACCGTCGAAATCGGTGAACAGGCCCAGGCTGACCTGGGCGCGGGCGTCGACCATGGAGAAGTTGGCGGTGATCTGGCGCCAGTGCTCCACGGCGCGGACGCCGCCGTCGGCGCCGTAGGCGACGAAGCCGACGGTCTTGCCGGCCCACTCGGGTCCGATCGAGTCGAAGGCGTTCTTGAAGGCGCCGGGGATGGAGTGGTTGTACTCGGGGGTGACGAAGACGAAGCCGTCCTGGGCGTCGATCGCCTCGCCCCAGGCGGTGACCGCCGCGCTGTCGTACTGACGGTTCGCGGCGCCCGGCACGGTGGCGGAGGTGAGCAGCGGGACGTCGAACTCCTTGAGGTCCAGCACGGTGACCTCGACGCCCTCGCGTGCGGCGGCGGCCGCGGCGACCCACTGGCCGACCTGCTCGGCCTTGCGGCCGTCGCGGATGGAGCCGAGGATGATGCCGATCTTCATAGGGGTCCTTTCGACGGGGTTTCTCGCCCGCTCGGGCGTGGTGTCCACCGTAGCGGAGCGGACCGCGGTCCGCTAGGTGCGTCGTGGGTCTAGACTGTCTGGACAGATCTCGGTACCCTGGACGCATGCGGGAATGGCAGGTGCAGGAGGCCAAGCAGCGCCTCAGTGAGCTGCTGCGCGCCGTCGGCGAGGGGGAGCCGCAGGTGATCACCCGGCACGGCGATCCCATCGCGGTGGTCGTGGACATCGAGGACTTCCGCGCGAATCACGGACGGGATCGGAAGCCGAGCTTCTCCGAATTCCTGCTGTCGGCGCCCGCCGTCGATGACTTCGAGATTCCCGAGCGCACCGTCGACCCGGATCGCACGGAGGGGCTCTTCGATTGACCGCGGCGTACCTCTTGGACACGAACGTGGTGTCGGAGTCCATGAAGCGCCGCCCCAACCAGGCGGTGGTCGAATGGCTCGCCGGCGTGGGGAACGCCGGATATCTCAGTGTGCTCACCATCGGTGAGCTGCGCCGTGGCGAGCGCATGTTGGCTCGGAGGGACCCCCGGCAGGCCGAGGCCGTCGCGACGTGGATCGCGGCTATCGAGGACGCCTACCGCGATCAGATCATCGATCTGGACATCCCCGCGGCTACACGATGGGGAGCGATATCGGCGACGGGCCGGACGCTGCCGATCGTCGACGCCCTCATCGCCGCCACGGCGCTCGCCCACGACCTCACGCTGGTCACCAGGAACGTCCAGGACTTCGAGGGCCTCGACGTCCGGACCCTGAACCCGTTCGGCTGATGGCGGGCACAATCGGTCCCATGGCAGACGATCCGGTTCTCGAGCAGGTCGGGCCGCGGTTGCGCGCGATCCGGCAGGAGCGCGACATCACCCTGACCGCGGTCGCGGAGGCGACGGGGATCTCGGTGAGCACGCTCTCGCGGTTGGAGGGCGGCACCCGCAAGCCCACCCTGGAGCTGTTGCTGCCGCTCGCGCGCACGTACGGCCTGCCGCTCGACGAGCTCGTCGACGCTCCCGAGACCGGCGATCCGCGCGTGCGGCTCAAGCCGGTGCGGCACGGCGACCACGTCATCGTGCCGCTCACCCGCCGCGCCGGCGGGCTGCGCACCTTCAAGGAGGTCATCCGGCCCCGGCCCGGGGCGCAGACGCGCACGCAGGTCTCGCATCCCGGCTACCACTGGCTGTACGTGCTCGACGGGAACCTGCGGCTGCTGCTGGGGGAGAAGGACATGGTGATCAAGCCCGGCGAGGTGATCGAATTCGACACCCGGCTGCCGCACTGGTTCGGCAGCGCCGACGGCGAGCCCGTCGAGTACCTGGGCATCTACGGCCCGCAGGGCGAGCGCGCCCACCACGTGGGGCGCGCGGAGCCGGAGTAGCGGTCAGTCGCCGCCGAGGCCGGTGACCTTCTTGAGCTGATTGACGCCGGGGAGCTTGCCGACCCCTCGCTCGACGCCGCGCTGTACGTCGCTGAGTTTGTTGGTCACGTCGACCAGCGGCGGGAGCACGGCGTCGAGGGTGTTGAGGGCCGGGTCGGCGACGGCGGTGAGCCGCTCCACCCGGTCGATGACGTTGTTGGCGCGCTCGATCATGTCGGCCATCGCGAGCATCACCTTCGGCAGCTCGGCGATGAGCTCGATGGTGTCGGGCGGGATGGTGCTGAGCTTGCTGACGCTGGTCACCGTGCGGCCGGTGTTGTCCATCGCCTTGCCGGCGGCGGACCGCACGGAGTCGACCAGGTCGTTGACCGATTCGCTGATGCTGGGTGGGGCCTTCGGGGGCTCCGGCTTTCTCGCCATGTCTCGATCATCGCTCGCGAGGGTGCCCTGGCGTGGGATTTCGCTCTGGACGCGCGACTCGGTATCGGTACTGGTCCGTGAGGAGGAGAGGCGTCAGCGTGTTCTCGTGGCCCGTGTGAACAGGCATCGTTCGATACAGTGTTGCGATGGCGAAAACTTGTCGGTGGGTCGGCGTAGCGTCAGGGCATGGACGAAGACGTTGGTGTAGATGATGATCAGCCGCCTGGCGGTGGTGTTGCGGAGCGGTTGCGTTCGATGGAGCGGCGGCGGTGTCGGACGGTGTTCGAGCAGTACCGGTTGGCGGCGGAGTTGCTGCGGGAGCGGGTGTGCGAGCGGGTCGCGGCGGGGTTGCCGCAGGATCGCTGGCAGCAGGGTGTGGCGGCGGAGGTCGGGTTGGCCATGCATTTGTCGCCGAACACAGCCGCGAGGTTTGTAAATCGGGCGGTGGAGCTGGAGAAGAGCCTGCCTCACACCCGCGCCCGCCTGCGGGACGGTGACGTCTCCCCGGAGGCGGTCCCGGTGATCGTCGGTGGCCTCGCGCACCTGGACGCATCGGACCGCCATGTCGCGGATGCGCAGTTGTGTGCCGATCCGGCGACGCTCGCGGGGATGGGGCTCAAGCAACTCGCCGCGAGGGTCGAGCAGGTCGCGTATCGGCTGGACGCGCAGGCGACGGTGGATCGGAATGCGTCCGCGGAGAAGGACCGGACGGTGACGATCCGGCCGCTGCCCGAGGGGATGGCCAGGGTGTCACTGCTGTTGCCGGTGGCGCAGGGCGTCGGGGTGTACGCGGCGTTGCGCAAGCACGCCGCCACGTTGATCGGGATCGGTGCGGACCTGCGGACGCGGGGTCAGATCATGGCCGACACCGCGTTCGCGCGGATCACCGGCCGCGAGGCTGCGGACGGGCAGCCCGTTATGGTGAACCTGACGATGCCCGCGGCGGTGCTCCTCGGTGGCCGCCCCGGGACCGCGCATCTGGACGGTGGTGGGACGGTGCCGGCGGAGATCGCCCGCAACCTCGTCGGCCGGGCCACCGCCGCCGGCGTCGCGTGGGTCAAACGCCTCTACCTCGCGCCCGAATCCGGCGCGGTCGTCGGCATGGACTCCCGGCAACGCTGCTTCCCCGACGGGCTCGCGGAGATGATCCGGGCACGGGACCGGTACTGCAGGACCCCGTACTGCGACGCTCCGATCGCGCACACCGACCACGTGGTTCCGCACGCGTCCGGTGGTCCCACCGAGTTTCAGAACGGGCAGGGGCTGTGCGCGGCGTGCAACTACGCCAAGGAAGCAGCCGACTGGACCAGCCACGTGGTACTGGCCGCGAGCGGGCGGCACACCGTCGAAACGCGGACCCCGAGCGGACACCACCACCGGTCCACCGCGCCGGACCAGGCGGCCTAGAGACTCGCGCCGAATCGCTGCACGGCGGCGCGGGCGGTGCGCAGGCCCTCGCTGTCGGGGCCGTCGACGGTGACCTTCCCCGAGGGAAGGAGGGTGACCTCGCCGATCGAGTCGCCGGTGGTGTTCACGCGGACGGCCCAGGCGTAGGCCTCATCGGCCAGCCAGGCGTCGGGGCGCAGTTCCGTGAGGTACCACGCCCCGACGTTCAGGCCGATCGGATCCAAGAATCAGGCCTCGTCGGACTTGATCTCGAGCAGCACGGTGCCCTGGGTGACGGCGGTGCCGGGCTCGACGGACAGGCCGGTGACGATGCCGTCCTTGTGCGCGGCGACCGGGTTCTCCATCTTCATGGCCTCGAGCACCACGACGAGGTCGCCGGCGCTGACCTGCTGGCCGTCCTCGACGGCCACCTTGACGACGGTGCCCTGCATGGGCGCGGTCACGGAATCACCCGTGGCGGCCACACCGGCGCCGCGGTCGCGGGTGCGCGCCTTCGGCTTGCGGCGGATGACGCCGGCACCGCCGGCCGCGCCGCCACCGCCGAGCGAGAGCTCGCCGGGCAGTGAGACCTCGACGCGGCGGCCGTCGACGACCACGACCACGTTCTGGCGGGGCAGCGAGTCGTCCTCCTCGATGGCCTGGCCACCGGTGTACGGCTCGATCGGGTTCTCCCAATCGGTCTCGATCCACTTGGTGTAGACCTCGAAGCCGTTCTCGTCGCCCACGAACGCCGGGTTGGAGACGATGTGGCGGTGGAACGGGATGACCGTCGCGAGGCCCTCGACCTCGAACTCGGCGAGCGCGCGCCGCGAGCGCTCCAGCGCCTCCTGGCGGGTCGCGCCGGTCACGATGAGCTTGGCGAGCATCGAGTCGAACTGGCCGCCGATGACGTCGCCCTGGTCCACGCCGGAGTCGACGCGCACGCCGGGGCCGGTGGGCTCGCGGTACACGCTGATCGGGCCGGGGGCGGGCAGGAAGCCGCGGCCGGCGTCCTCGCCGTTGATGCGGAACTCGAAGCTGTGACCGCGAGGAGTGGGATCCTCCGTGATCGTCAGCTCCTTGCCCTCGGCGATGCGGAACTGCTGGCGCACGAGGTCGATGCCCGCGGTCTCCTCGGTGACCGGGTGCTCGACCTGCAGGCGGGTGTTGACCTCGAGGAAGCTGACCAGGCCGTCGGCGGCGACGAGGAACTCGACGGTGCCGGCGCCGTAGTAGCCCGCCTCGCGGCAGATGCGCTTCGCCGACTCGTGGATGGCGGTGCGCTGCTCCTCGGTGAGGAACGGCGCGGGCGCCTCCTCGACCAGCTTCTGGAAGCGGCGCTGCAGCGAGCAGTCGCGGGTGCCGGCGACCACGACGTTGCCGTGCTGGTCGGCGATGACCTGGGCCTCGACGTGGCGGGCCTTGTCCAGGTAGCGCTCGACGAAGCACTCGCCGCGGCCGAAGGCGGCGACGGCCTCGCGGGTCGCCGACTCGAACAGCTCGGGGATCTCCTCGATGGTGTACGCGACCTTCATGCCGCGGCCGCCGCCGCCGAACGCCGCCTTGATGGCGACGGGCACGCCGTACTCCTTGGCGAAGGCGACGACCTCGTCGGCGTCCTTGACCGGGTCCTTGGTGCCGGGCGCCATCGGGGCCTCGGCGCGCTCGGCGATGTGCCGCGCGGTGACCTTGTCGCCCAGGTCGCGGATCGAGGCCGGGGACGGGCCGATCCAGGTCAGGCCCGCATCGATGACGGCCTGCGCGAACTCGGCGTTCTCGGACAGGAAGCCGTAGCCGGGGTGGATCGCGTCGGCGCCGGACTTGGCGGCGGCGTCGAGGATCTTGTCGAAGACGAGGTAGGACTCGGCCGAGGTCTGGCCGCCGAGGGCGAAGGCCTCGTCGGCGAGGCGCACGAACTTGGCGTCGGCGTCGGGCTCGGCGTACACGGCGACGCTGGTCAGGCCGGCGTCCCGGGCGGCGCGGATGACGCGGACGGCGATCTCACCGCGGTTGGCGATGAGTACCTTCTCGATCTTCTTGTCAGCGTGGGCTGCCACTCAAGTCTCCTCGTTCCGTTGCGGCGCACAGCGGCGCGCCGCCCTCTCCATGTCCCGTCCGGGCGCAACTCCTGACGAGTGTATGCCTACTCACTTGTGGCGCAGCCGACAGTCCCCTCGCGGGTTCGGTTACCCGCGAGTAACCGTCGCATCGCCTATTTCGGTCAACAACGAACGTAGCGCGCCGAGGTACAGAGTGACACTCCGGCGTGCCGTTTCGAAGCCGGGGAAGCGCGCCGCCACGTGCAGACCGGACGGTGTGCGCAGCATCCAGAGGTAGACGTCGTCGATCGAGTAGTCGTGCGAGCGGAGCGCCCCGGCCCCGCCCGCGTCGTTGACGTCCGAGCCGGGGGCGGAGCGCGTGTCCATGAACGAGACGACGAAGCGCGGCGGCGGCGCCTGCGACCGGCCCGGCTCCTCGGCGAGCACCTCGCCGATCCGCAGGTAGGGCAGGGTGCTCCCGATCTTGGACGGCTTCCACGCCGCCTGCGCCCGCTGCGCCAGCTCGCCGAAGGTGCGGGCTCCGGTGGTGTCGAGCCGGAAGGGCGCGATGCCGACGAACCAGCCGAGCGCCGCGATCCACTGTTCGGCGTCGCGGGTGTGCCGGGTGACGGCGCACCGGAAGACGGGGCCGAAGCCGAGGTCGGTGTTGATCTTCGCCATGCACGCGAGTACGCCCGTCACCAGCGATGCGCCCGACTCGGAGCACACGCGGGTGAAGTTGTTGGACCGGTCGTCGTCGAGCAGATGGAAGTTCAGCGACCCCTGCGGCAGCCGGGGCACGCCGTCCGGGTCGCGGCTCAGGGCGGCACGCGTCTCGTCGGCCAGTGTCTTCGCGCTGAGGGGGAGCAGCGGCATGGGGAAGGGATCGGGCTTGAAGCCGGTCTCGCTGAGGTACTCGTCCCACATCCGCGCGGCCGGGTGGCCCGCTCCCGCGCGGTCAGCGGACTGCCGGTCGGTGTCGGAGTAGTTGACGTAGCTGCCGGTGGGCAGCAGCCGCGGCGGGTCGCCGTGCACGGCTTCCCGGTAGAACTCGCGCAGCTCGTACGGGCTGAGGATGAGGGAGTAGCCGTCGAGCAGGGAGTGGTCGGCCGCGAAGAACAGGGTGAACGAGTCCTCGCGCGCCACCGTCGAGAACATGTAGGCGGGCCAGGTCAGCGGGGCCGTCGACCGGTCGAACTCGCCGAGCAGCTGCTCGGCCAGGGGGCCGGTGGACCGGTAGGTGCCGATCGTCTTGATCCGCAGGTCGACGGTGGCGGTCTGCGCGCTCCGACGGCGCGGCCGGTCGTCCTCGAGGAAGACGTGGGTGCGCAGCACCTCGTGCCGGTCGATCCACGCGCGCAGCGCGGTGCGCATCCCGGGGATCGACAGCGGCTCGTCGAACTCGATGCCGAGGCCGAGCCAGGATTCGCGCCCGCCGTCGATGTGGCGGCGCCGCAGCACCGCCTGCGCGCCCCGCAGGTGCGCCTCGTGCACGTGCGACGTGGCGCGCGGGTCGTCGCGCCAGCGCGCGGCGGGACCCGTGGTGGGGATCCAGTTGCGCAGTTCACCCGGGCGCAGCGGGTACGCGTCCAGTTCGGTGAATTGCATGGCGGGGCTCGCTTCGTGACAGTGCTACCCGGCGAGCCGGCGCTTGATGCGGGCCAGCATCGCCGACATCCCGCGCAGGCGCAAGGGGCTCACCACGGAGTCGAGGCCGAGGGCGTGGTGGAAGTCGTCGGGCACGGCGACGATCGCCGCGGCCGGCTGCCCGTCGAGGCCCTGCGCCAGGATCGACGCGAAGCCGCGGGTGGTCGGGGCCTCCGGCGGCGCGCTGAAGTACAGCCGCACCGCCTCGGGGTCCGAGGCGTCGACGTCGAGGAACAGCGGCGACTGGCACTCCGGCACCGGCTCCATCGCCGCGGCGGTCAGGTGCTCGGGGAGCTCAGGCAGCTCGCGCGAGAACTCCAGCAGCAGTTCGAGCCGGTCCTGTTCGCCGACCCCGGCGAAGTCGTCGACGATCTCCGCCAGGGGCGCGGGCAGGGCGCTCATGCGCCGGGCGCGGCGCCGGGCTCCTCGCCGCGCACGATGGGGGCCCGCACGGTGTTGCCCCACTCGGTCCACGAGCCGTCGTAGTTCTTGACGTCCGTGAAGCCGAGGAGGTGGGTGAGCACGAACCAGGTGTGGCTCGAGCGCTCGCCGATCCGGCAGTAGGCCGTGACCGGTGCCTGCGGATCGAGGCCGCCGTAGACCTCGAGGAGATCGGCGTGGGGGAGGAACCGGCCGTCCTGCCGGGCGGCCTTGGCCCACGGGATCGACACCGCGGTGGGGATGTGGCCGCCGCGCAGGGCGCCCTCCTCCGGGTAGTCGGGCATGTGGGTGCGCTCGCCCGTGTACTCCTGCGGCGAGCGCACGTCGACGAGGGCGCGCGTGCCGATGTCGGCGCGGACCTGGTCGGCGAACGCGCGGATCACCGTGTCGTCGCGCTCGACGACGGGGTAGTCGCTGCGCGGGTACTCCGGCTGCTCGAGCGAGACGTCGCGGGCGTCGCTGATCCACTTGTCGCGGCCGCCGTCGAGCAGGCGCACGTCCGGGTGGCCGAAGAGGGTGAACACCCACAGCGCGTACGCGGCCCACCAGTTCGACTTGTCGCCGTAGATCACGACGGTGTCGTCGCGGCTGATGCCCTTGGCGCGCATGAGTTCCGCGAACTGCTCGCCGGTGATGTAGTCGCGCGTCACCGGGTCGTTCAGGTGCAGGTGCCAGTCCACCTTCTGCGCGGTCGGGATGTGCCCGATGTCGTAGAGGAGCACGTCCTCGTCGGACTCGATCACCTTGAGGCCGGGGACCCCCAGGTGTCCGCTCAGCCAGTCCGCGGTGACGAGGCGCTCGGGGTGTGCGTAGTCCTGCAGTTCCGCGCTCGGATCGGTCTCGATAGCCACGTCCGCAAGCCTAGCCCCCAGGCCGCCCGGGCGCCCCGCGGCGACCCCGGGCGGCGGCGTGTTCCCGCACTCAGTGGTCCGCGTACTCGGGCAGCGACCGCTCGACGACGCCCTGCAGGTCCGCGGCGGCCGCGAGATTGCTCGCGACGAACAACGAGGTCTCCGCCTCGGTGCCCGTCCATCCCACGTAGAGGTACGGCGGGCGCGGCGGCGCGATCCGGCCGGGGAGCGCGGACCAGGCGAGGCGGAACCACGCGCGGTCGGAGGGGGTGCCGTCGGGCGCGCGGACGGGCGCGGGCAGGGCGCCGACGCCGGCGCACGTCGTCACCGGGTGCGCCGGATCGGCGGGGGCGTCGATGAGCGAGGCCAGCGTGCGACGGGGCAGCAGGGTCAGCAGCGGGCCGAAGGCGTCGTAGCGGCCGGCGTCGGGCAGCGCGCCGAGCACGCCCTTGACGTCGGCCCGCAGGGCCACGATGCCGTCGGGGCCCGTGGCCGGATCGACGAGGAGCTCGGCGTCGACGATCGCGTTGCCACGCAGGTCGCCGTCCTCGCGCCGGTTCACGGACAGGCCGAGCACGGCCTGCCCGTCGGGCCGGATCCAGCCGAGTTCGGCGGCGATCCGCGCGGCGGACCGGAACAGCAGGGTCGATTCGGTGCCCCCGGATTCCTCGGCCCGCGCCGCGAGCGCCGCGCGGTCGAGGTGCGCGACGGCCCAGCGGTCGGGCCCGACGGGGTGCGCCGGCGCAGGACCGTCGTGCTCCAGGCGGCCGCGGGCGAGCCGGGCCGCCGTCGCGGCCGCGCGCACCGCGGCGGGGAGCTCGCGCGCGACCAGGGCGGCGTCACGGCGGACGGCCCGCAGCGGGGTGGTCGCCTCGCGGGGGTAGGGCAGGTCGCGGACGGCGCCCGATGCGGCCTCCGCGACGGCGGTCGCGGTGCCCACCCCGTCGGCGAGGACGTGCGAGACCACCAGGGTCACGGCGGATCCGCCGTCGGTCAGTGGCAGCACGCCCAGGTGCCAGCCCGGCCCCGACCACGGGTCGATCGGGGCGGCGGCGCGCTCGTCGAGCCAGCCGTCGATCGCCTCCCGCGGGCGCGGTGCCGCCTCCACGGCGATCCGCGGCGCGGCGGTGGTCGCGACCCAGCGGTCCCGGCCGAAGGGCAGCGGCGAGTGGGCGATCCGGCGGCCCAGCAGCCCGCCGGTGAGCGCGGTGCGGAACCGCTCGAGCCCGGCGAGGTCGACGCCGTCGTCGTAGATCCAGGTCACCTGGATGAGCGAGTTGCGCCCGGTCGCGCGGGTGCCCGAGGCCGCGCCCTGGTCGACGAACGCCAGCAGGTCGGCCGTCATGCGGCGGCCCCGGCGCCGACGAGACCGGACTCGATCCGGTCCCGGATGCGGCGGGCGGCGTCGGGCGCGAGCGTGCCGGGCGCGTGCCGCAGCTCGATCGACAGCCGTCCGTCGAAGGTGAGGGCGTGGTGGTGCAGGCCGACGAGCGGCGCCAGCGCCTCGGGCGGGGCGCCCCGCACCAGCGCGCGGACCCGCTCGATGTCGACCTCGGAGCTGGTGTGGAAGTCGAGCGCGGTCACGCCCTCCGGGGTCGCCGGTGCCGGGATCGCCCCGATGTTGCTCAGCCGCACGGGAACCCCGCCGGTCACGGTCACCGGGGCGGCGCCGGTGAGGGCGGCGGCGACGGTGCCGTCGGCGAGGTCGGCGCGCAGCCCCTCCAGGACGGCCCGGCCGATCTCCTCGGGCGAGGTGTCGCCGCGCACCGCCACCGGCACCGTCGACGAGCCGGCGAAGTTCGTGACCGCTGCGGCCGGGACGGCGGGCTCGGCGCGGGCCCGGAGGTCGACGGGGCTGAAGACGGCGAGGGGCACCGCCTCGTCGTCGGGCCGGTCGAGCTCGGCGCGCTCCGCGGCGACGATGATGCCCGCCAGCAGGCCGTGCAGGCTCAGGCCGGCCTCCTTGGCGCGACGGCGCAGGGCGTCGGTGGAGGCCGCGTCGAGGCGGATCCGCTCGAAGACGAAGTCGCCGGCATCGACATCGGCCGGCGAGGGCACCGTCGCGGTGGGGAGGACGTCGACGACGGACGGCGCGGGTGGCTCGCCCGCCGCGAGGCGGTCCGCCAGCTCGGTCGGGGCGGCGGGGAGCCCGGCGGGGTCCGCGGGCTCGGCGCCCGAGTACAGCTCCCACAGGCGCAGATTCAGGTACAGGGCGTGCGCGCCGTCGGCGACGGCGTGGCTCACCCCGAGCGTGACGCGGTGCAGGTCGCCGTCGGAGACGAGCTGCACCGCCGCGATCGCCCGCTCGGCGTCGACGCCGAGCCGCACGTCGCCGGGCGCGAACGCGCGCAGCTCGACCTGGATCGGCGCGGACTCCTCGTCGGGCGCGGCGTCGGGCGCGACGAGGTCGAAACCGAAGGCGTGGGGCTCGATCCGGCCCGCGAGGACGGGGTACTCCCGGCGGAGCGCGGCGTAGGCGCGGGCCAGGCGGCCAGCGTCGATCGGGCCGCGGACGGTGAAGCTGCCGCTGGAGGTGGTCCCCGTCAGCACGTAGGGGATCTCGAGCGGGGTCAGGGCTCGTCGGGACATCTCACACCTCCAGCCCGGCGAGGGAGACCACGTCGGCGGCGTCGAAGTCGACGGTGTCGGGCGCCGTCACGGCCGCGACGGTGCGCACGTCCACGCCGTCGTCCTCCGCGATCGACTCGATGATCGTCGCGGCCCGGCGCGCGGGGATGTCGCCGAGGTCGATGAGCGACGAGATGCGCTGCGCCCGACGGCGGGTGGCCGGATCGAGCAGCAGGTCGAAGGCCGCGTGCAGGCGCTCCGCGGTGAGATTGCGCATCGGCAGGCAGGCGCCGACGCCGAGGTCGGTGACCCGCGCGCCCCAGAAGGGCTGGTCCGCGAGTACCGGGCAGATCAGCGTGGGCAGCCCGGCGCGCAGCGACGCGGCCGTCGTGCCCGCCCCGCCGTGGTGCACGGCGGCGGCGCAGTGCGGCAGCACCTCCGCGTGCACCACCTCGTCGACGACCCGGACGTGGTCGCCGAGGTCGGCGCCGACCAGATCGCTCCAGCCGGCGACGATGAGGCCGCGGCGGCCGCGCTCGGCGCAGACGCGGGCGAAGGTGCGTGCCATGCCGTCCGGGTCCGCGATTCGCATGCTGCCGAAGCCCCAATAGATCGGGGCGTCGCCGTCCTCGAGCCAGGCCATGAGGTCGGCGTCGGTGCGCTTCTGCTCGCCCTGGCGGAGCCAGGCGTCGGCGGGGACCTCGAGGAAGCCGAGCATCGGCCGCGTCCGGCTGAACTCGGGGACCAGGTCCGGGGTGAGGGCGGGGTCGTAGAGCTGCAGATCGACGATCTCGTTGGCGTCGCGGTTCTTCGCGCGCCGCGAGCGGTACGGCGCCTCGCCCACCGACATCCGGTGGAAGTTCACCGCGGCCCGCACGTGCGTCCAGGTGAAGGAGTCGCCGAGCGCCCAGGTCGCGCGCTTGACCATGCGCGGCGACCGGGACAGCACGTCGCTGGTCAGGCCTGCGGGGGTGTACTGCGTCATCGGGTAGACGCTGTTGGTGGTGCCGGGGAAGAACCGGTAGCTGATGATCGTCGCGCCGCTGCGGCGGGTGATCGGCAGCGCGAAATCGACGGCGTCCGAGTGGGTCAGCACCACGTCCGCGTCGCGGCACACGGTCTCGGTCTCCCGGGAGATGGTGGCGATGTTGCGCACCAGCCAGCGGCCGTAGGCACGCATCCGCTCGACGGGGCGGTGGATCACGTCGCGGTAGTCGTCGTCGTAGTCCGGCACGAAGTCGTTGAGCCGGTGGGCGTCCAGGCCCGCGGAACGGATGAGCCGCACCAGCGGATCGCCCATCGCGGCGATGGTCACCTCGTGCCCGCGGGCGCGGAGCGCGAGCCCGATCGCGATCGTCGGCTGGACGTCGCCGCGGCTCCCCATGGCGAGGATGCAGACCTTCATGTCAGTTCGTCCTTTCGACGGTCGGATGGAGCTCGGTTCGAGAAGCCCGGACGACGCCCTCGTCGGCGGCGCCGGCGAGAGCGGCCCGGACGGGGCGCAGGAGGAGCAGCGTGAGCGGGAGCACGGGGACGGCGACCAGCAGGGGGATCACCTGGCAGGCGACCACCGCGTAGTCGATGGGCAGGCCCAGCGCCGCGCTGATCGAGGCGGTGGTGCTGATGACGACCGCGACGAGCCACAGCGGGTCGACGGCGCCGATCGCCCGCACGCAGCGGCGCTCGGTGCGCACGCGGCGGTTCCACTGCTGGGCCCGCGCCGCGTCGCCGCGCACCGTGAGCCGCATCATCAGCGTGGCGACGGCGCGCCGCCGCAGCACCAGGCCGGCGGCGATCGCGACGGCCATGAGGCCGCCGATGGCCGTCTCCACCAGCAGGATCACGCGGGGGCTGCCCGAGATCGCGGCCGCGGTGATCGAGCAGGCGAGCAGCGTGAGGGTGAACAGCTCCAGCGGGTCGGCCGCCCGGCGCGCGATCGAGCGGGCCAGGATCCGGACCGCCACCAGCGCGGTGCCGGTGACGAGCGCGACGAGCTGCCCCGCGCCGACGAGGTAGCGCAGCGCGAAGTACACGCCCAGCTGCAGGCCGACGTCGACCAGCAGCGCCACCGGCGGGGCCGGCGGCGACTCGGTGTCGGCGAGGGGGACCGTCATGCCGCGGTGCCGATCTCGAACAGGGCGTGCGCACCGTCGGCGATGCGGTCGAGGAGGCGGAGACGGGTCTGCGGGTCGAGGGTGCCGGGCAGGACCCGCAGCTCGATCGAGAGCCGCCCGCCGAAGGCGGAGACCAGGTAGGAGGTGCCGATCGGCGCGGCCGGCACGCCCGTGCCGGTGTGGCCCGCGGCGTACTCGCGGATCCCGCCGGCGCTGCGGACGATCTGCGCGTGGAAGTCGAGCACCTCGAGCCCGCCGGGGACGGCCGGTGCCGGGACCTCGCCCAGGTTGCTGATGAGCACGGGCGGGCCGTGGCGCCGGGTCCGCGCGTCGGGCATCGGGCTCACCGCGGTCCGCAGCACGGTCCCGTCGCGCACGTCGGAGCGGATCCGATCGGCGACGGCGCGCGCGATCTCGGCGGTCGGGCCGTCGCCGACGGCGACGTAGGAGAAGCCGCACAGCGCGGTGACCGAGCGCAGGGGGATCGGCGGCGTGATGCGGCTGCGGAAGTCGACCGGCGTCAGGAGGGCGACGGTGGAGTCCTCCGCGCACTCGGCGAGCTCGGCGCGGGCGATGAGGCCGCTGACCAGCGCGTGGGACGAGACCCCGTGGGAGCGGGCGGCGGCGTCGAGCGCCGCGCTCTCGCCGGCGGTGAACCGGACCCGCAGTGCGTCGTCGACGTCCGGCCCGGGCTCGTCGGGGAACTCCGCCGGGACCGCGCCGTGCCAGACCGTGCCCGCCAGCCGCTCCTCGTAATCCAGCTCCTCGGGGAGGTGGCCGCGCGCCGCCATCACCAGGTGCGGCTCGGCGGGGAAATCGTTGGCGCGCCGGATGATCGGCGTCGCTCCGCTCGCCAGCGCGGTGTACAGCTCGAACAACCGGGCGGCGATCGCGACGATGCCGGAGCCGTCCGTCGCAGCGTGGCTCGCCCACAGGGTGAGCCGGTACCGATCGCCGATCCCGGTGAGCGACAGCGCCGCCAGCTGCTCGGAGCCGACGAACCACGGCGGCGTCTGCTCGTAGCCGGTCCACGGCGCGGTGGTGTCGCGGAAGCCGATCGCGGCGGCGACGGCGGCGTCGCCCGGGGCGAAGTGCGGGCGGCCCTTGACGTCCACGATGCGGGCCGCGAGCACGGGGTACTCCTCCAGCAGGGCCGTGAACGCGGAGCGCAGCGCGGTGCCGTCGACCGTGCCGCGCAGCTCGAACGACGTGCCGATCACCTCCCGGGAAGTGGGGCGGACGAAGGAGGCCTCGGAGAAGGTGAGTGCGCGGTGGTTCTGCATGTGCGGCTCCTGTTCTGGACGGCGGGTTCGGCGGGGACGGCGGCGGTGCGGGGCGTCAGGCGGCGGGTGCCCGGCGGGCCGCGGCGTGGACCAGGGCGTCGATGCGGTCGGCGACGGCGGCCCGGGCGTCGGCGGAGGCGGTGCCGCCCAGGGTGATCGCCTCGATCCCGAGGCGGCCGCGGAACGTCGAGATCTGGTGGATCGTCGCCGACGGGGACGGGCGCCGCGGACCGTCGGGCACGTGCAGGGCGGCGGAGTCCATGGACAGGATCGGGCGCAGGTCCTCCGCGAGCAGCCCGTCGGGGAGCTCCACGTCGATCGGGCCGAGGTTGCTGAGCACGACCGGGGGCTCGGGCGCCTCGCCCGCCGCGGCCGCGATCGCCAGCGCCGTGAGCGCGCGGCCGCCCCGGACGTCCCGGCGGACGGTGCGGGCGAGCTCGTCGCCCACGGCGGCGGGGTCGGAGGCGGACGTGAGCTCGGGCGCCGCGTACGAGGCGCCGACGAAGTTGGTCACCTCGGTCGGGTCGAGCAGCGGGCGCACCCGGCGGCGGAGATCGACGAGGGTCATCGCGCCGATCCGGACGGGTGCGGCGGGGTCCTCGCCCAGGAAGCCGGCCCGCTCCGCGGTGAGCAGGATGCCGGAGAGCAGGGCGTTCAGGCCGATGCCCTCGGCGGCGGCGAGGAGCCCCGCGGTGGTCTCGGGGGAGAAGCGCAGCGAGATCGTCTCGGGGAGCACGGCGTCGCCGCCGCGCGGGCCGAGGACGGGCGCGCTGCCGTACCACCGCGCACCGTCGAGCCGGGCGCGGCCGGTGCTGACCTTGGGGACGTCGAGGTCGGCGAGGACCCGCTGCGCCGAGCCCGGGAACGGCTGCGGCGCCCCGATGTCCGTGGCGCCGGTGCGCACGAGCGCGGTGTAGTGCGACCAGAGCCTGCGCAGCAGTGCGTAGAGGTGCGTGCCGTCGGCGAGGGCGTGGTTGACGGCGAGCGCGATGCGGTGCCGGTCGTCGAACGAGGTGACGTGCAGGCGGGCCAGGGCCGTGGCGGGGTCGACGAGCGGCGCGCCGGGGCCGTCGGTGCGGGCGGCGCCGCCCGCGGGGGCGACGAAGGCGTAGCCGTCACCCGCGGGCGCGACGGCGGCGTCGAGTGCGGGGTGCTCGGCGCGCAGCGCGGCGAAGGCGTGGGTGAGCGCCTCGGAGTCCAGCGGGCCGCGCACGGTCAGCTCGAAGGCGCACGTGGTGGGGTGCGGGCCCACGAAGCCGATCTCGGAGGAGGCGAGGGGGCGGAGCGTCGTGGTCATGGGATGACGCTAAAACGACGTCCATTCCTTTCGCGAGGCGAAGTAGTGGTGTCGCTCGTCACGCTCCCGGACCCTTGACCAGGGTTGGTGAACATTGTGGTGGGCGATTGCTTCGGTGTTCTTGCAGCTCGAACGGTGTACGCGATTGAAGCTTCGACAGTGGTTCTCAGCTGCGGAAACGCGCTGATTGCGGGGAGTTAACGCAATGCTTACGAAATTTGGATCGAGAATCCTGTGAGGTCCACCACGTCCGTGATGACGAAGATCAGGCTCGGTCCGACCACAGGGCGACCGGGGACACGCCCAACTCGGTCAGCAGCTGCCGGGTCAGCGGCAGGGAGATGCCGATGACGGAGCTCGGGTCGCCGTCGATGCCCTCGACGAACCAGCCGCCGAGGCCGTCGAGCGTGAACGCGCCGGCCACCTGCAGGGGTTCGCCCGTCGCGACGTACGCCTCGATCTCCGCGTCCGACGGTGCGCCGAACCGCAGCGTCGTCGCGCGGGTGCCGCCGGCCTCGCCGGCCACGGCACCGTCGTCGAGGAGGATCGCGCAGTGCCCCGTGAGGAGGCGACCCGTGCGGCCGCGCATCGCGCGCCAGCGCGCCGCCGCGACCTCGGGGGTGTGCGGCTTACCGACCAGCTCCCCGTCGATGGAGAGCATCGAATCGCAGCCGATCACCACGGCGCGGCCGGGCAGCGGCTCCTCGGCGAGGATCCGCGCGACCACGTCCTGCGCCTTGGCCCGCGCGAGCGCGGCGACGGCGTCCTCGTGCGCGACGTCCGGGCCCAGGCCGGCGAGGATCGCGCCCTCGTCGACCTGCGACACGGAGACCAGCGGCGACGTGCCCGCGGCGCGGAGCACCGACAGCCGCGCCGGCGAAGCCGACGCGAGCACGAGCCGCACGGGAGCGGGGATCAGGACCCCTTGGTCCAGAACACCGGCGTCTGGCTGGTGAAGGCGTTGGGGCCGTTGAAGTACTGCGGCCGCATGCGGTCGCGGTTCCGGCCCCACAGCGACTTCGGGCCCTCCGGGCCGGACTGCGGCGCCGAGCCGGTGGCCGCGGCGAGCACCGCGACGACAGCGGCGACGTCCGCGGCCGACGGGTTGCCCTTCTCGAACCGGATGGCCGCCTTGAGCTTCTCGACGTCGGTGGCGCTGGCCTTGACCGGCTTCTGCTCGGCGCTCACAGCGGGATGTTCCCGTGCTTCTTGGGCAGGGTGGCGACGACCTTGCGCTCCAGCATGTTCAGCGCCGTGACGATCTGGCCGCGGGTGTGCGAGGGCGGGATCACCGCGTCGACGTAGCCGCGCTCGGCCGCCACGTACGGGTTGACCAGGGTGTCCTCGTACTCCTCCTGCAGCTTCAGGCGCAGGGCCTCGACGTCCTCGCCCTTGTCGGCGGCCTCCGCGAGCTCCTTGCGGTAGACGAAGCCTACGGCGCCGCCCGCGCCCATCACCGCGAACTGGGCGGTGGGCCACGCGAGGTTGATGTCGGCGCCCATGTCCTTGCTGCCCATGACGCAGTACGCGCCGCCGTACGCCTTGCGGGTGACCACGGTGATCTTCGGGACGGTGGCCTCGCCGTAGGCGTAGAGCAGCTTCGCGCCGCGGCGGATGATGCCGTCGTACTCCTGGCCGGTGCCGGGCAGGAAGCCGGGCACGTCGACGAGGGTGACGATCGGGATGTTGAAGGCGTCGCAGAAGCGCACGAAGCGGGCGGCCTTCTCCGAGGCGTCGATGTCGAGGCAGCCGGCCAGCTGGGTGGGCTGGTTCGCGACGATGCCGACGCTGCGGCCGTCGATGCGGCCGAAGCCCACGATGATGTTCATCGCGCGCTGCGGCTGGATCTCGAGGAACTCGTCGTCGTCGAGCAGGCGACGGATGACCTCGTGCATGTCGTACGGCTGGTTCGGCGAATCCGGGATCAGCGTGTCCAGCTCGCGGTCCTCGTCGTTGACCGACTCCTCGATCGAGCCCGTGAGCGGGTCGGTCGGGACGAAGCGCGGGGCCTCGGCGCGGTTGTTCGACGGCAGGTACGTGAGCAGCTCGCGGACGTAGTCCAGCGCGTCCTGCTCGCCCGACGCGACGTAGTGGGCGGTGCCCGACTTGGTCATGTGGGTCTGGGCGCCGCCCAGCTCCTCCTTGGTGACCTCCTCGCCGGTCACGGACTTGATGACGTCCGGGCCGGTGATGAACATCTGGCTCTCGTGATCGACCATCACCACGAAGTCGGTGAGCGCGGGGGAGTAGACGTGGCCGCCGGCGGCGGCGCCCATCACCACGGAGATCTGCGGGATGACGCCCGAGGCCTGCGTGTTGCGGAAGAAGATCTGCGAATACAGGGCGAGCGAGACGACGCCCTCCTGGATGCGCGCGCCGGCACCGTCGATGATGCCGACCAGCGGGCGGCCCGTCTTGGTGGCCAGGTCCATGACCTTGACGATCTTCTCGCCGTAGACCTCGCCGAGCGAGCCGCCGAAGACGGTCGAGTCCTGGCTGAAGACGCACACCTCGCGGCCGTCGATGGTGCCGTAGCCGGCCACCACGCCGTCGCCGATCGGGCGGCGCGCGGCCATGCCGAAGTTGGTGGACCGGTGCTGCGCCAGCTTGTCCAGCTCCACGAACGAGCCCTCGTCCAGCAGCGCCAGCACGCGCTCGCGGGCCGTCAGCCGGCCCTTCTCGTGCACCTTGTCGATGGCGCCCTGGCCCATCGGGGCCATCGCCTCGGCGTCCTTCTTGCGGAAGGCGGCCAGCTTGCCGGCCGTGGTGTGGATGCTGGGCTCGGCGTCAGCGGTGTTGCCGCCGGAGGCGCCGTCGGTGGTGGAGGCACTCGTCATGGACCCGACTCTAACCAATAGAGTCGATTCCGAACCGCACTGCCCATAGAAGGAGGACGTCGTGGTGCTCCCCGATCAGGCGGCGATCGCCGCAGCCGTGCGCGGCACGCGCTGGCACCAGGTGTCAGTGGTGCCCAGCACCGGCTCCACCAACGCCGATCTCGCGGACGGCGTCCGCGCGGGCGACGAGCCCGGCCGCGTGCTCATCGCCGACGTGCAGACCGCCGGCCGCGGCCGGCACCAGCGGCTGTGGTCCGCGCCCGCCGGAAGCTTCCTGCCGATCTCGGTGACCGTCGCCGTGCCCGCCGCCGCTGCCCCCCGCGCGGGCTGGCTCTCGCTGGTCACCGGCGTCGCCGCCGTCGCCGCGGTGCGCGAGGTGACCGGCCTGCGCGCCGGCCTCAAGTGGCCGAACGACGTGCTGCTCGAGGCCGAGCCCGGGGGGCGCGGCGGCAAGACCGCCGGCATCCTCTCCGAGCTGGCGACCGCGCCCGGCGGGAACCTCGTCGCCGTGATCGGCACGGGCCTCAACACCACGCTGGCCGAGGCCGACCTGCCGGTCGAGACGGCCACGTCGCTCCAGCTGGCCGGCGCGGAGGACCCCGACCGCACCGCGCTGGCGATCGCCTACCTGCGTCACCTCGACGCCGGGCTGACCGCCTGGACCGACGACCCCGCCGCCGCCCGCGCCGACTACCTGGCCGCCTGCGTCACCGTCGGGCAGGAGGTGACGGTCTCGCTCCCCGCCGACGAGGTGCTCCGCGGCACCGCCGTCGACGTCGACGCCGAGGGCCGCATCGTGGTGCAGGACGCGGCCGGGAAGCGGCACGTGCTCTCCGCCGGCGACGTCACCCACCTACGACCGGCCTGAGCAGTGGGGTTCCCGGCGAAGGCGCTCGTCGACGACGAGCGGATCCTGCTGCACACCCGGCCGCACGCCACCCGGATGATCGTGCCGGTCCTCGCGCTGTTCGCCGCGTGCGCCGCGGCGGGCGTCGCGCTCGGCCTGCTCAGCCGCGCGAAGCTCGACGGTGCGCTGCCCGACTGGCTGCTGCTCGCGATCGTCGTGGTGTGGGTCCTGATCGTCGGCTGGTTCACGGCGCGCCCGTGGGCGGTCTGGCGCGCGACCCATCTCGTGGTCACCGACCTGCGGATCATGTTCCGCTCGGGCATCGTGCGGCGCCGCGGCATCGACATCCCGCTGCGCCGCATCAACTCGGTGCAGTACCACCAGCGACTGGTCGACCGCGCGCTGCGGAGCGGTGTACTGACCGTCGAATCGGCGGGGGAGGACCCGCTCGACTTCCCCGACGTGCCGCGGATCGCCGCGACCCACGCGCTCATCGTCGACGCGCTCGACGACGCCGACGACTACCGCGGCCGCGACGACGGCTCCGCGGAGTACTCTCGGCGGTCATGACGACGCGGGTGCTCCTGGCCGAGGACGACGAGGCCATCGCCTCACCACTGGCCCGTGCGCTGTCGCGCGAGGGCTACGAGGTGGACGTGGCGGGCACGGGCACCGACGCGCTCCGGCGGGCGCTCGACGAGGAGTACGCGCTGCTCATCCTCGATCTCGGGCTGCCCGAGCTGGACGGGCTCGAGGTGTGCCGCGAGGTGCGCGCCGCGCGCCCCGAACTCGCCGTCCTGATGCTGACCGCCCGCACCGACGAGATGGACTTCGTGGTGGGCCTCGACGCGGGCGCCGACGACTACGTGGGAAAGCCCTTCCGCATGTTCGAGCTGATGGCCCGCACCCGCGCCCTCCTGCGGCGCAGCGCGCCCGCGCAGGACGCGCCGGAGGTGGTGGAGGCGGGCGGCATCCGGCTGGACTCGACCGCGCGGCGGGTCACCGTCGACGGCGCCGACGTGGCCCTCGCGAACAAGGAGTTCGAGCTGCTGCGGTTCCTCATGGAGCACGCGGGCCGCCTCCTCACCCGCGAGGAGATCCTCGCCGACGTCTGGGGCGACTCCGACCTGCGCGGCTCCAAGACCCTCGACATGCACATCTCCTGGCTGCGCCGGAAGATCGGCGACGACACCGGCACGCAGCGGCGCATCGTGACCGTCCGCGGCGTCGGCTTCCGGTTCGACGCCGTGTAGGTACCCCGAACGCGCGTCCATGTTGCGAACGCAACATATGCTCACGCGGTGAAAGTCGAACCCCGCCCCGCCGTGACTCGACGGTCGGTGCTCCTCGGCGCCGCCGCCGCGATCGCCGCCGGGGCCCTGCCCGCGCCCGTGCGGGCCGCTCCCGAGCAGACGCACTTCGCCGCCATCGTCATCGGCACCGGCTTCGGCGGCGCCGTGGCGGCGGCCCGACTCGGCGCGGCGGGCGTCGACACGCTCGTGCTCGAGCGCGGACGCTCGTACGACCACGACGACCACGCCGCGGTGTACGCGGCCGGGACCGACGTGCTGCACCCCAACGCCCTCTGGGAGCCGGCGCTCGGGCGCACCGGAGTGCTCGATGTGGAGGTCGCGGGCACCGTCGGCGTCGCGCGCGGCGCCGCCGTCGGCGGGGGATCCGTCGTCTACCACGGCGCGACGGTGCCGCCGCACCCGAAGTACTACGACAAGGTGTTCCGTCACGGGCCCCGGTACCCGGAGCTGATCGGGGAGTACGTGCCGCGGGCGGTCCGGCGGCTGCGCGCCGCCGCGATCCCCGACGACGTCCGGCGCAGCCGCCCCTTCGCGGCCATGGTCGAGTTCGAGCAGTCGATGGCGCGGGCGGGCTGGTCCTGCGCATCCCTGCTCTCCACCGTGAACTGGGACGTCGTGCGCCGCGAGCTGCGCGGCGAGGTCCGGCCGTCGATGACGGCGGGCGAGATCGTCTTCGGCAACAGTAACGGCAGCAAGCGGGAACTCGGCGGCACCTACCTGCGGACGGCCCTCGGCAGCGGAAGCGTGCGGCTGCGGACCCTGCAGCGGGTGACCGGACTGTCCCAGGAGCGGGGCCGGGTCGCCGTGCACGCCGAGGAGCTCGACGCCGCCGGCGGCGTGCTCCGCCGGCGGACGTACACGTGCGACGAGCTGTATCTGGGCGCGGGCGCGTGGGGCAGCACCGAGCTGCTGCTGAACTCCCGCCTGGCGGGCGGGCTGACCCGCCTGAACGAGCACGTCGGGACGCGCGTGGGCGACAACGGCAACCAGTTCAGCGCGCGGCTCGTGGGCCGCCCGCTCGAGCTCCAGGCCGCGCCGATCGTCACCTCCGCGTTCGTCGACGACGACCCGCATCACCTGCCCGTGCGCGTCGAGACCGCGGGTCTGCCGCTGCCGCTGCCCCTCATCTCGTACTTCACCGAGACCGTCGACTGGGAGAACCGGACGTCGTGGACCACCGTGGGTGGCCGCGCCGCGCTGATCGTGGCGCCCGCGGCGATCACCCGCGATGCCGGCGCGGCCAACGCCCGGATCCTGCGCCGGGTGACCGACGCCAACGGCGGCATCGCCCTCGATCCGCTCCCCGGGGTGCCCGTCGGGGGCCCGGTGCCCGGGTTCGGGACGAGCTCGAACGCGCTGCCGCTCTCCTTCACCGCCCACCCGCTGGGCGGGGTCCCGATCGGGCTCGCGACCGATGACACCGGTCGCCTGCACGGGCACCCGGCGATCCGCGTCGTCGACGGCGCGCTCAACCCGGGGTACGCCTGCGGCGCCAACCCCTCACTGGTGATCACCGCCTTCGCCGAGTACGTCATGGACCGCGCCCGAGCGGCGGCGTGACGGGCGTTGCGCTCAGCGGGGCTCGGGCTCCGGCGCCGCGGGGGCGCCGGCCGGCGTGACGTCGGGCGCGGCCGCGGGCAGGAACATGGCGAAGGTCGTCGGCTTGCGGCTCTGCAGTTGGAGGCGCCCGCCGTCGCCCTCGACGAAGGCGCGGGCCAGCGCCAGGCCGACCCCGGTCCCGTCGCCCACGGAGTAGCCGCGCCGGAAGATGCGCTGGGCGTCACCGTCGGAGATGCCGGAGCCCTCGTCGGTGACCGTGACCAGCACGGTGTGCGCGCCGACGGAGCCGAGTCGCACGACGACCTCGCCGCGGCCGTGCATCAGGGCGTTGTCTACGAGCACCGCCGTCGCCTCCCGGACCCGCGTGGCGGTGGCCCGGGCGGGGAGCGGCGGACCGTCGGGCGGGAGCACCGTGAGGCGCCTCCCGGCCCGGTCGAACGACGGGGCGAGGTCGGCCAGCAGGGGCGCGAGCTCGGCCCGCACGTCGACGGTGCCCTGCGGCGATCGCTCGGTCCGCGACATCTTGACCATGTCGCCGACGGACGAGGTGAGCCGGTCGACCTGGTCGAGGGCGGCCCGCGCCTCGGTGACCACCTCGGGGTCGGGGTGCAGGGTGAGCTCGTCGAGGCGGATGTGGATGGCGGTGAGGCGGCTGCGCAGCTGGTGCGAGACGTCGCCGACGATCTGCCGCTCGCGCTGCAGCCGGTCGGCGATCTCCACCGTCGCGGTGTCGAGCACGTCGAGCACGCGGTCGAGCTCCTCGATGCCGTGCCGGTGCGGGTCGGGCCGGAAATCGCCGTTCGCGAGGCGCTGCGCGCGCTCGGCGACCTCCTGCACGGGGTCGGCGACGCGGCTCGCGGTGACCGCCGCGACGACGACGCCCGCGGTCAGCGACAGCACCATGACGATCAGCTCGACGCTGAGCGCCCGGAACTGGCCGTCGCGCACGCCGGCGTAGTCCTGCTCGATCCGCAGCATCCCCGCGTCGCCCAGCGAGGTGCCCTCGACCATGGCGTGCTCGATCGGGCCGCTGCCGACGGCGAGCTCGCGCGGGGCCCCGGTCCGGTCGGTGTAGGTGAGCACGAGGCGGCCGTCGGAGGGGACCAGCAGCCGGAGCGCCTCGACCGGCGGCTCGTCGGTCACGCCGGTGCTCTGCTCCTGGAGCAGAATCGCGGACGAGGCGCGCTGCAGCCGGTGCTGGAGGTCGGTGCGGGCCGCGTCGTCGAGCCAGCGCCACGTGTAGAACATGAGCGGGAGGCCCAGGAAGAGGCCGGTGACCGCGACGACCGCGATGGTCGAGCGGAGGATCCGGTGCCGCACGCCCGGGAGGCTCAGCGCTCGGTGGAAGCGCTGGTCTCGTCGTCGGGGATCGACTCCTCGACCGGGGCGTCGCGCATGTCCTCGGGGAAGGCGTAGCGGCGCAGCGCCCAGAACCGGAAGGCCATCTGCAGCAGGTTGCCGACGATGTAGTTGAGCACGAAGTCGACGATGATCAGCGTGGTCTTCGAGTCGGTGGCGCGCAGGTTGAAGAAGTTGTTCGCGATGAAGATGGGGGCGGCCATGATGAGCACGCCGATGCCCGAGATCGCGAAGAAGAGCAGCGCCTCGTGGTGCTTCTCGCGGCCGCCGCGGTGCTTGAAGCTCCACTCGCTGTTGAGGATGTAGGAGAGGATCACGGCGCAGACGCCGGAGAAGATCTTCGCGACGGTCGGCTTCTCGTCCAGCACGGTGAGCACGAGGCCGTAGAAGATGGCGAGGTCGAAGACCGCCGTCGTGCTGCCCACGATGGCGAACTTGATCAGCTCGTGGTGCTGCATGACGAGACCGCGGAGCGGTGCCGGGGTGCGATCCAGAATCGCCTCGATGAAAGCCACGTGCGCCACTCTAACGGAACTGTGAATAGTACCGCGGAGAGTGTGACGCGGTCGGTACCGGGGGCGTGCGCCGTGCCGGGCGCCCCCGCGGCGGCGTGGACCTGCGATTATGGAGCGGTGAGTGATGTTCAACCGCGCCGGTCGCGGCCCGTGGTGGCCATGGTCGGCGGAGGTCAGCTGGCCCGCATGACCCATCAGGCCGCGATCGCGCTGGGGCAGTCCCTGCGCGTCCTGGCCGCCGCCCCCGACGAGCCCGCGCCCCAGGTGTGCGCCGACGTGGTGCTCGGCGACCACGACCGGATCGAGGACCTGCGCCGCGTCGCGACCGGCGCGCATGCGCTGACCTTCGACCACGAGGGTGTGCCCACCGAGCACCTGCTGCAGCTGCAGGCCGAGGGCGTGACCGTCAACCCGCCGCCGCAGGCGCTGCTGTACGCGCAGGACAAGCTGGCGATGCGGCACCGTCTGGCCGAGCTCGGCGCGCCCGTGCCGGGCTTCGCGGAGATCGCCACCGTCGCCGACGTCGAGGCCTTCTGGGAGCGGTTCGACGGTGCCGTCGTGCTCAAGGCCGTGCGGGGCGGCTACGACGGCCGCGGCGTGTGGCTGCCGGACACGCTGGACGAGGCGCTGGAGGTCGCGGAGCAGCAGCTCGCGGCCGGGGTGCAGCTGCTCGCCGAGCAGCGGGTCGAGCTGGCCCGGGAGCTGTCGGCGATGGTCGCGCGCTCGCCCTTCGGGCAAGGGGCGACCTGGCCCGTCGTGGAGACGGTGCAGCGGAACGGGCAGTGCGCCGTCGTGCTCGCGCCCGCGCCGAACCTCTCCGACGAGGAGTCCTCCTTCGCCGAGTCGCTCGCGCTGCGGCTCGCGAACGAGCTGGGCGTCGTCGGCGTGATGGCGGTCGAGCTGTTCCAGACCCCGTCGGGCGAGATGCTGGTCAACGAGCTCGCGATGCGTCCCCACAACTCCGGTCACTGGTCGATGAACGGCAGCGTCACCAGCCAGTTCGAGCAGCACCTGCGGGCGGTGCTCGACTACCCGCTGGGGGACACGGCCGCGACCGCGCCGCTCACCGTGATGGCGAACGTGCTCGGCGCACCGTCGGAGCCCGAGATGGGCGTCGACGAGCGGCTGCACCACCTCATGGCCCGGATGCCCGAGGCGCACGTGCACATGTACGGCAAGGACGGGCGGCCCGACCGCAAGGTGGGGCACGTGAACCTGGTCGGCGGCCTGGACGGCGACCGGAACGATCCCGACTACGTGGCGGAGCTGCGGGAGCGGGCGGAACGCGCGGCGCACTGGATGGCGACCGCGGAGTGGACCGATGGATGGAGCGAGCATGGCTGACGGACCCCGCGTCGGATTGATCATGGGCAGCGACTCGGACTGGCCGACGATGGAGGCCGCCGCCGAGGCGCTCGCCGAGTTCGGGATCCGGTTCGAGGTGGGCGTGGTCTCGGCGCACCGCACCCCGCAGCGGATGCTCGACTACGCGAAGGGCGCCGCGGACCGGGGCGTCGAGGTGATCATCGCCGGCGCCGGCGGCGCCGCGCACCTGCCGGGCATGGTCGCCTCCGCGACGCCGCTGCCGGTGATCGGCGTGCCGGTGCCGCTCAAGCACCTCGACGGCATGGACTCGCTGCTGTCGATCGTGCAGATGCCCGCCGGCATCCCCGTGGCGACGGTGTCCGTGGGCGGCGCCCGCAACGCCGGCCTCCTGGCCGTGCGCATCCTCGGCGCCGCCGACCCCGCTCTCCGGTCACGGATGGCCGCCTTCCAGGCGGACCTCGAGAAGATGGTGCTGGCCAAGGACGAGGCGCTGCGGAAGAAGCTCCTCGAGGGCTGATCGCGGCTAGCCTGATCCGCATGACGGGTCAGGTGCGGGTGCACAACTTCGCGATCTCTCTCGACGGCTTCGGCACCGGCGCGGACCAGAGCGTGGACGCGCCCTTCGGGCATGCGGGTGGGTCGCTCATGGAGTGGTTCTTCGGCACGCGACGGGGCGCCGCGATCCACGGGCTGACCAGCGCGGCGCGCGGCGTCGACGACGCCTTCGCCGAGGCCTGGGACGAGGGCATCGGCGTGGAGATCATGGGCCGCGGCAAGTTCGCGCCCACGCCCGAGGTGCTCGCCGACGAGTCCTGGCGCGGCTGGTGGGGCGAGCAGACGCCGTTCACCACCCCGATCATCGTGCTCACGAGTCGGCCCCGGCCCACGTTCAGCACGGAGGACGGCGTCGAGTTCCGGTTCCTCGACGCCTCGCCCGCCGAGGCCGTCGCGGCCGCCCGGGAGATCGCGGGCGAGAAGGACATCCGCATCGGCGGGGGCGTGTCGACGGTGCGCGAATTCCTCGCCGCCGATTTGATCGATCACCTGCACCTGGTGGAGACGCCGATCGTGCTCGGCCGCGGCGAGCGGCTGTGGGACGGGCTCGAGGGCGTGCAGGAGCGGTTCTCGATCGAGTCGACGGTGAGCCCCGCCGCGGGCGTCGTGCACCGTGTCTTCACCCGCCTATCTCGCTGACTTTCCAGGCTCAGTGTCCGCCCGCCGCGGTGGGGCCCGCGTGTGCATCGATGCGGGCCAGACGGCCCCGATCGTCGAAGGAGACGGTCGCGCTGCCGTCCTGCGCCGTCAGGATCATGTCGGTGCCCGTCTGCTCGATCGTCAGACCCTCGCGCCGCACGGCGTACGCCCACGTCGCGAGGTGTGGGTCGGCGACCAGGCCGGCCGCGGTGATTCGGGTGAGGACACCGACCGCCGAGATGATTGACGCCGGCGGCAGGTGGAACTCGGCGCGGTTCTCCAGCACGAACCAGGCGTAGCCGCCGTTGCCGTTCGAGCCGCGGTAGTAGACGGGCTCGATGAGGTCGGTCATCGCCATCGCGGCGTGCACGTAGTCGTGCACGGCGTGTTCGCGTGCGGGTAGGTCCGCATCGCTCCGTTCGCGCGGGTCGAGCGGAAGAACCGGAGTCGTGAACTCCGGGCAGTCGAGGCGCTCACCCGCGTCCCTCACCGATGTCGAGAGCGCAACAGCCTCCTCGGGGTAACCGTTGATGTTCTCCCAACCCCACATCCAGGTGTTGGAGTATTCGGACACCGAACCGATGAAGTGCGCGCGGAACTCGGCGATCGGTTCGCGTTCGAACCAGAACCGGGGCGCCCCGGAGAGGTCCACCTGCCACGGATAACCGGCGTACTTCTCGGCGAACAGTTCTTGTGCCTCCTCGGCCAGCACAGTCGTCTGGTCCGCGAGCATGCGCACCGCGTCGCGGTGCGGGTCGATCCACAGTTCGTTCAACCCGGCCATCGTCGTCTCCATTCGTCTCCGACGGAGGTGAGTGTAGGTAAGGGTGCCGTGCGTTGTGCGTCACAGCCGGATGAGTGGCAGGGCGGTTGTTCCGGGGAACAACCGCACCGTCGGATGTTGGTTACGTGCGACTAACTGACCGCGGGACCGGCATGGATACAATCAGCGCGGACCTAACACGTAGACGCTGATGGAGGCCTCATGGCTGGCAACCCCGACTTCGACCTGTTCCAGCTCCCCGAGGAGCACGAGGAACTGCGCGCCGCCATCCGGGCGCTCGCCGAGCGCGACATCGCGCCGCACGCCAAGGACGTCGACGAGAAGGAGCGGTTCCCGCAGGAGGCGCTCGACGCGCTGGTCGCCAGCGGCTTCAACGCCATCCACGTGCCCGAGGAGTACGAGGGCCAGGGCGCGGACTCCGTCGCCACCTGCATCGTCATCGAAGAGGTCGCCCGCGTCTGCGGCAGCTCCTCGCTGATCCCCGCCGTGAACAAGCTCGGCACCATGGGCCTGATCCTCAACGGCTCCGAGGAGCTCAAGCAGCACGTGCTGCCGTCGCTCGCCAGCGGCGAGGCCATGGCCTCCTACGCGCTCTCCGAGCGCGAGGCGGGCTCCGACGCCGCGTCGATGCGCACCCGCGCCCGCAAGGACGGCGACGAGTGGGTCCTCAACGGCTCCAAGTGCTGGATCACCAACGGCGGCAAGTCCACCTGGTACACCGTCATGGCCGTCACCGACCCCGAGAAGGGCGCCAACGGCATCAGCTCCTTCATCGTCCACAAGGACGACCCCGGCTTCTCCGTCACCGGCTACGAGCACAAGCTGGGCATCAAGGGCAGCCCCACCGCCGAGCTGGCCTTCGAGGAGTGCCGCATCCCCGCGATGCGCATGATCGGCGAGGAGGGCACCGGCTTCAAGACCGCGCTGCAGACCCTCGACCACACCCGCCCGACCATCGGCGCGCAGGCCGTCGGCATCGCCCAGGGCGCGCTCGACGTCGCGATCGAGTACATCAAGGACCGCAAGCAGTTCGGCAAGTCCATCTCCGAGTTCCAGGGCGTCCAGTTCATGGTCGCCGACATGGCGATGCGCCTCGAGGCCGCGCGCCTCATGGTCTACACCGCCGCCGCCCGCGCCGAGCGCGGCGAGAAGAACCTCGGCTTCATCAGCTCCGCGTCGAAGTGCTTCGCCTCCGACGTCGCGATGGACGTCACCACCGACGCCGTGCAGTTGCTCGGCGGAGCCGGCTACACCCGCGACTTCCCGGTCGAGCGCATGATGCGCGACGCCAAGATCACCCAGATCTACGAGGGCACCAACCAGGTGCAGCGCATGGTCATGTCGCGCCAGCTGCTCCGCTGACCCGCCCGCGGGCCGGTACCGGCTCGCCCACGGTTCGATAACGATCCGCCCCTCCCGACCGATCCCTGCATAGCCTGGACCGGACGAGAGGGGCGGACGTGCATTCGAGGACGACACGAGCGCTGTCGGGGGCGACGGCGGTGGTGCTGGGGGCGGCGCTGACCGCGTGCGGCCAGGACGGGCTGGTCACGGCACCGTCGGGCATCGCGCGCCCGTCGTCGGTCACGACGGTGGCCGGGGCGGCACCGTCGAGCCCGAGCTCGGTGACCAGCGCGAGCCCTCGAGTGACGACGAGCACGAGCGCCACCGCCGCGCCGGGCACGACGATGCTGAAGGACCTGCGCACCGGCGCCCGCGACGGCGCCGACCGGGTGGTGCTCGAGTTCACCGGCGCGGTGCCGCCGTACCGGGTCACGCGGGAGGCGGGGCCGGTCATGGACTGCGGCTCGGGCGCGGTGCTCGGCGGGCCGGGGGAGTACCTCGTGGTGCGCGTCGAGCCGGTGGCGATCTTCGACGACGACGGGAACGCGGCGTACGCGGGGGAGCGCACCGTCGCCGGGCCGGGGCGCGCGGTCTCCCGCGCGATCATCACCTGCTCCTTCGAGGGGCAGCTGCAGGTGGCGCTCAAGCTCACCGGGAACGCGCAGCGCTACGCCGATTCCACGCTGACGGGGCCGGGGCGCATCGTCGTCGACGTGCAGCAGTAGCGCGTCAGGCGACGCGGGCGGTGGCCTTCTCGGTCGCGAACTTGTCCGTGAGCTTCGCGGCGTCGGGGTGCGAGACGTGGATGACCGAGGCCGGGGCGGCGAAGGGCGCGAGCAGGCCGTCGTAGAGGTCGTCGACGGCGCGCCACTCCCGCGTGGACAGCACCCGGTCGCCGGCGGCGTATCCGGCGGAGGCGGCAAGCGCCGTGGAGCGGGCCAGCACGATCTCGGCGTCGTCGCCCGCGAGCGCGGTGCCGGCGCCGCCCGGCGTGAACGCGTCGGGGTGCACGCGGACCTCGGTGGTGTAGTCGTCGATGCCCGGCGGCAGGTCGGGCACGGCCAGGCCGAAGGCGTCGAGGCCGACGGCGAGGATCTCGTCGCCCTCCGCCTCGTCGAGGCGGTCGGGGGCGGCGAAGGTCACGTCGCCGGACTCGCCGAAGCGGACCTCGCAGCCGGCCCACCAGGCGCCGAACAGGATCCCCGCGGTCTGCCAGTGCGCCGGCAGCAGGACCCCGACGGGGTCGCCCGGGCCGAGGCCGTACTGGTCGCGCAGCAGGTTGCCGCACTTGGCGGCCCAATTGCCCAGGGTGATCGCCGAGAGGCCCATGCGGGCGCCGGCGGCGTCGTCGTACCAGGTGAACCGGGGTGCGGCCCCGTCGGCCTGGACGATCGGCACGAGCAGCCGGTCGGTCACGGTCAGTCCACGCACGGCACGCCCCCGTCCTGCTGGGCGGTGAAGCCCGGTCGATTGAGCAGCGAGCTGATGCGCGCCGCCTCGCTGGGGTCGAGCGCCTCGGTCATGCCGGGCGGGATCGACGTGGTGGTGGCCGCGGAGTCCGAGCCGGAGTCGCTCGACGAGCCGGGGCCGCTGTAGCCGTCCTGGATCAGCACCTTGACGTGCCCGGACTGCACGGACGTGCTCGCCACGACGGGCAGGCCGCCGAGCAGCGCGGCCACGGCCTTCGCGCCCTGGTCGTTCGCGGAGCTCGCGAGCACGGCGCTCTTCGAGCTGGAGGAGGATTCGGTGGACGAGGCGTTGCCCGTGGAGCCCTGCGCGAAGCCCTTGCCGCCGAGGAACGTCGAGACGGTGCTCGCGAGGCCCGACGTGGTGCCGGCGTTCACCACGTCCACCGTGTACGAGGAGCGGTTCACCGACGGCACGGCCGGGGATGAGCTGGTCGAGGTGGCCTTCGGCTTCGTGGTGCCGGGCTTGTCGCCGAGGAGGCCCGCGACGTACGCCTGCACCTGCTTGGGATCGACGACCACGACGGACTGCTGGCCGTCGTCGCTCCAGCCGTCGTCGCGGACCACGGGCACCGTCGAGAACTGGACGTTGCCCGCCGAGAGGTTCGCCAGCTCCTTCGCGAAGCCCATCACGTCCCACTCCTGGTCGAGGGTGACGGAGGTCGAGAGCGCGTCCTGCAGCTGGCTGAGCTTGCTGGGGCTGGTCAGGGTGCCGGTGGAGAGGATCTTGCTGGCCAGCGAGGCCATGAAGACTTGCTGGCGGGTGACGCGGTCGAGGTCGCCGCGGGGCAGGCCGTGACGCTGGCGCACGAAGCTCAGCGCCTGCGGGCCCTTGAGCGTCTGCTTGCCCGCCTTGAACCGCGCGCCCGAGTACGGGTCGTTGACGGGCTTCTTCAGGCACACGTCGACGCCGCCGACCGCGTTCGTGAGGCGGGAGAAGCCGACGAGGCCGATCTCGGCGTACCGGTCGACCGAGACGCCCGTCAGGTTCGCGACGGTCTCGATGAGCGCCTTCCGGCCCTCGCCGTTGCCCTTCTGCACGGCCGTCTTCTCGTCGTCGCCGTCGGCGATGGCCTTGTCGCGGGTCACGTTGGCCGCGCCCGCGAAGGCGGAGTTGATCTTGCCCTTGCCCTGGTCGGGGATCGCGACGTACGCGTCGCGGGGGATCGAGATCGCGGTGGCCGACTTCCCGTCGTTGGGGATGCGGATGAGGATGATCGTGTCGGTGTTCAGGGTGCCGTCGTCGACGCCCGCGTTGAGCCGCGCCAGCTCCTGCTTGGTGAGCGGATTGCCCTTGGCGTCGGTACGCGAGTCGGTGCCGACCAGCAGGATGTCCGTCGCGCCGTCGGGCTTGGCCGCGATGCTGGGGCCGCGAGTGATGTCGCCGGCGAACTGGGACCACCAGAACCAGGCGACGCCCGTCACCACGAGCACGATGGCCGTGATCAGCGCGATGAGGGCCTTGCCGCTGCGCTGCAGCCGCTCGCGGGTGTCGACCGAGAGGTCGCCGGCGCGGGGCACCGGCCGGGCGCGCAGGGGCTGCGCACCGTCGCCCTCGTTCTCGGCGCGGACGCTCCGGCGCCGGCCGCGCCCCCGCGCGTCGTCACCCTGCGCGGTCGACCGCTCGGCGGCCGCGCGCTTGGCGTCGGCGCTCCGGGAATGGCGCGCGCCGCGTCCACTCGGGCTGTCGGACACCCACCACTCCTCATCGTTCGGGACCGGGCCATCTGCTCCGGCCCGGTTGGTCACATCTCCATAACGGTACCGACTCGACATGTGAAGACTCCGCAGACGCGGCCGTCCCGTACCGTTCGCGGTGTGGAACTGGTGATCACCGGCGCGGCCGGACAGGTGGGGTCGGCGCTGGTCGCGGGCGCCGCGTCGCGGGGAATCGCGACCCGCGCCCTGGGCCGCGGAGACCTCGACGTGACTTCGCCACAGTCCGTCGCCGAGCTCGCGCTGGGCCCGTCGACGGTGCTGATCAACTGCGCGGCGCACACCGCGGTGGACGCCGCGGAGACCGAGCCGGGCGCCGCCACGGCCCTCAACGCGATCGCCCCGGGGCTGCTCGCCGAGCGGTGCGCCGCCACCGGCGCGCGGCTCGTGCACGTCTCGACCGACTACGTCTTCGGCCCTGCGCCCGTGCCGCCGCGGCCGTGGGAGACGGGCGACCCCACGGGACCCGCGAGCGTCTACGGGCTCACCAAGCTCGACGGGGAGCGGAACGCGGCCGCCGCCGACCCGCGGACCGTCGTGGTGCGGACCGCCTGGGTGTACACGGGGCGCGGGGCCGACGGTGCCTGGGCGCGGGACTTCGTCGGGACGATGGGGCGGCTCGCCGACGACGGCGTCGACCCGAAGGTCGTCGACGACCAGACCGGCTCGCCGACCTACGCCCCGGACCTGGCCGCGGGACTCCTCGACCTCGCGGTGCTCCTCGGCGCGGAGCCGGAGCGGCCCGGCGCGGTGCTGCACGCCGCCGGCGGCGGCACCGCCACCTGGTTCGACGTGGCCCGCGGGGTCTTCGAACGGGCCGGGGCCGATCCCGCGCGGGTGTCGCCGTGCGGCACGTCGGAGTTCCCCCGCCCGGCGCCGCGCCCCGCGTACTCGGTGCTCTCTCCGGCCTCCTGGGTCGCGTGGGGGCTGACGCCGCTGCCGGACTGGCGCGACGCGCTCGACCGGGCGCTGGACGCGCCCGCAAACCCCGCCCGGTAGCCTGGCCGCGTGCCCGGAACCGACAATGCGCTGCCCACGCTCGCCGTGGTCACCGTCACCTATTCGCCGGGTGAACACCTCGAGAACTTCCTGACCAGCATCGACGGTGCCTTCTCCGGGGTCGCCCCGCGGGTGCTGATGGCCGACAACGGCTCCGTCGACGGTTCCCCCGAGGCCGCCGAGGCCGCCCATCCCGAGGCCGATCTGCTGCGTACCGGCGCGAACCTGGGGTACGGCGGCGCGATCAACTACGCCGTGGCCCGCCTGCGCGCCGATGACGCCGCGTTCCCCGACTTCCTACTGATCAGCAACCCGGACGTGGTCTTCGGCCCGGGCTCGATCGACGCCCTCATCGAGGCGGCCGCGCGGCACCCGCGCGCCGGGTCCCTGGGCCCCCTGATCCGCGACCCCGACGGCACTGTCTACCCCTCGGCGCGGAACGTGCCCAGCATGCGGTTCGGGATCGGGCACGCGCTGCTCGGCGCCGTCTGGAAGTCGAACCCGTGGACGCGGGCCTACCAGCAGTCGCAGGCCGAGGTGGCCGAGCGCGAGGCCGGGTGGCTCAGCGGTTCCTGCCTGCTGGTGCGGCCGGAGGCCTTCGCGGAGATCGGCGGCTTCGACGACCGCTACTTCATGTACATGGAGGACGTGGACTTCGGGGACCGGCTCGCCCGCGCCGGCTGGAGCAACGTCTACGTCCCGACGGCGGAGATCGTGCACGCCAAGGGCCACGCGGCCGGGAAGGTGCCGGAGCTCATGCTCCCGGCGCACCACGCCTCCGCGTACCGGTTCTTCGCCGACCGGCACCCCGGTCCGGCGGCCGCGCCCCTGCGCGCGGCGATGAAGGTGGGGCTGGCCGCGCGCTCGCGGATCAGTGTTCTCGCGGCGACGCGGAGACGAAAAGGGGAATGATGACCTCGGTGGATCAGGACGCCGGTGTGGACCTCAGCGACGTGGAGGCCGTGATCCTGGTGGGCGGCAAGGGCACTCGCCTGCGTCCGCTCACCCTGTCGGCGCCGAAGCCGATGCTGCCCACGGCGGGCAAGCCCTTCCTCACCCACCTGCTCTCGCGCATCCGCGACGCGGGCATCCGTCGCGTGGTGCTGGGCACCTCGTTCAAGGCGGAGGTCTTCGAGGAGTACTTCGGCGACGGCACCGAGCTGGGACTCGAGCTCTCGTACGTGGTGGAGAGCGAGCCGCTGGGAACCGGCGGCGGCATCCGCAACGTGCTGCCCGCGCTGAAGGCCGACACCGTGCTGGTCTTCAACGGCGACGTGCTCGGCGGCTCCGACATCCGCGCCGTCGTGCAGACGCACCGCGAGAAGGACGCCGACGTCACGATGCACCTCGTGCGCGTGCCCGATCCCCGCGCCTTCGGCTGCGTGCCGACGGACGCCACCGGCCGGGTCACCGCGTTCCTCGAGAAGACGCAGGATCCGCCGACCGACCAGATCAACGCCGGCTGCTACGTCTTCAAGCGCTCGGTGATCGAGGAGATCCCCGCGGGCCGGCCGGTGTCGGTCGAGCGCGAGGTCTTCCCGGCCCTGCTCAACGGCGGCAGCCGCCTCTACGGCCACGTCGACTACGGCTACTGGCGCGACATGGGCACGCCCGAGGACTTCGTCGCCGGCAGCTCGGACCTGGTCCGCGGCATCGCCCCGTCGGCCGCCCTCGACGGCGGTCGCGGCGAGTGCCTCATCCACCCCGGCGCCTCCGTGGCGCCCGGCGCGCTGGTGATCGGCGGGTCCGTCGTGGGGCGCGGCGCGGAGATCGGCGCGGGCGCCCGGCTCGACGGCGCCGTCGTCTTCGACGGGGTGCGGATCGAGGCCGGCGCGATCGTCGAGCGGTCGATCATCGGCTTCGGCGCGCACATCGGGCCGCGGGCCCGCATCCGCGAGGCCGTCATCGGCGACGGTGCCTCCGTCGGCGCCCGCTGCGAGCTGCTGCACGGCGCGCGGGTCTGGCCCGGCGTCGAGCTGCCCGACGGCGGCGTGCGGTTCTCGACGGACGTATAGGGGCTCCGGTGACTGACTTCCTGCGGTACGTGGCGATCGGGGACTCGTTCACCGAGGGGGTCGGCGACCCCGATCCGACGGGGACCCACGAGTACCGGGGCTGGTCCGACCGGGTCGCCGAGGTGCTGGCGTCGCGCTCCGCGGATTTCGGGTACGCGAACCTGGCGATCCGCGGCAAGAAGATGGACCAGATCGTCGACGAACAGCTGGAGCCGTGCCTGGAGTTGGCGCCGGATCTGGTGACGGTGTACGCCGGGGCGAACGACCTGATCCGACCGTCGGTGGACGTGGATGCGGTGGTCTCCGCCTACGATGCGCTGCTGTCGCGGCTCGTGGACTCCGGCGCGACGGTGGTGGTGTGGACCGCCGCGGACACCCACGGCAGCGGGATCTTCGGCGCGCTCCGCGGCCGCTTCGCGATCTACAACGAGCTGGTCCGCGAGATCGCCGCCGACCGGGGGCTGCTGCTGCTCGACTACTGGCGGATGAAGGAGTATCGCGACCTGCGGATGTGGGAGTTCGACCGCATCCACATGTCGCAGCCCGGGCACCTGCGGATGGCGATCGAGGTGCTCGACGTGCTGGGCGTGCCGCATGCGCTGGAGGTCCCCGACCTGGGGCCCGAGCCCGTGATCACGCCCGCCGAGGACCGCGAGATCAAGCGGAAGTGGCGGCGCGAGTTCGCCTACCCGTGGATCTCGCGCCGGGTGCGCGGCATCTCCACCGGCGACGGCCTGCCGCCGAAGTACCCGACGCTGCTGCGGCCCGTCGGGGTGGACGCCGGCGAGCCGGAGGCGGCGGGCGAGCTGTCCTGACCCGTCGGCTATGTCATCGTGACCATGGGTGACAGATCCGGTATCCACCGAGGCGTCACGGTTCCCTGCGGTTTCGGCGGGGAAATCGCAGGTGAGCGCCGCCGAAACCGCTAGGAACGGGCGATGGGACCCGCCGTGGGGCGGGCGCCGCGGACCGTCGGACCGGGGAACGGGGCCGGACTACTGCTCCGGGGGGACGAAGGCCTTCGCGGCGGCGATGAGGCCGCCGCCCAGGGGGAGGATGACGGGGAGCAGGTTCTCGTCGGCGGCGATGATGCGGGTGGCCTCGCGGGCGGCGAAGGCCTCGTCGTCGTAGGCCTCCGGATCGGGGATGCGGTAGCCCGCGTCGCCGAGGTTGACCACCACGACCCCGCCGGGGCGGAGGAGGCGCACCGCGTCGACGACGTAGCGCGGGTGGTCGACGGGCTCGCCGTCGATGAAGATGAGGTCGTAGGCGGCGTCGGCGAGCCGGGGGAGCACGTCGAGTGCGTGGCCGTTGATGAGGCGCGTGCGGTTCGCGGCGATGCCGGCCTGCTGGAAGCCGATCTTCGCGGCGGCCTGGAACTCCTGCTCCGAGTCGATCGTGGTCAGCACCGAATCGGGGCGCATGCCGGAGAGCAGCCACAGGCCGCTGATGCCGGCGCCCGTCCCGACCTCGACCACGGACTTCGCGCCGCCCGCCGCGGCCAGCACCGACAGCAGCGCGCCCACGGACGGGGAGACGGCGTCGACGCCCAGGTCGGCGGCCCGCTCGCGGGCGGAGGACATCGCCTCGTCCTCGACGATGGCGTTCTCGGCGTACGTGACGAGGGCGGATGCGGCGGAGTTGGACACGCCGCAATCGTAGCCCGTCGCCCACCGGTCACCCCGCCGTGACGCGATCGTTAGCAAAGGCGATGTATGCACAGGCAACACTCAGGGAGGAATCAGCGCTCCCACACCGCGGCAGGGAAAGGTATCGGACAGTGAAGAACGCCCGACCTGGAATTGCCGATCGTGGGAACAAAACGGTCACTCCGGGAGTTCTGCAGTAGTAAGAGCGCCCCGCCGTCCGGCGGAGGCACGAGGAGGAGCGCATGGCCCTGGCCCGCAAGGCCGGACCCCGGCAGGAGCCGCAGCCCCAGGCTGCGTACGCGACGTTCGACGACGAGCGCGCCGCCGAACCCGCGGGTACCGCCGCATTCGATGCGTCGGGCGACCGTGCTGACATGCCCACCTGGGACGAGCTCGTCCGCGAGCACGCCGACCGCGTGTACCGCCTGGCCTACCGCCTCTCCGGCAACGCGCAGGACGCCGAGGACCTCACGCAGGAGACCTTCATCCGCGTCTTCCGCAGCCTGCAGAACTACGAGCCCGGCACCTTCGAGGGCTGGCTGCACCGCATCACCACGAACCTGTTCCTGGACATGGTCCGCCGCCGCAACCGCATCCGCATGGAGGCGCTGCCGGAGGACTACGAGCGCGTACCGTCGTCCGACCCGGACCCCGGCCAGATCTACGCGGACGCCAACCTCGGCCCGCAGCTGCAGAACGCGCTCGACGCGCTGGCGCCGGAGTTCCGCGCCGCCGTCGTCCTCGCCGACATCGAGGGCCTCTCGTACGAGGAGGTCGCGGCCACCCTGGGCGTGAAGCTCGGCACCGTCCGTTCGCGCATCCACCGCGGTCGCAAATCCATCCGCGAGGCCCTGGCGAATCAGGGTCTGACCAGCAGCGCCGCGCTCGCCTACTGAGCGCGCGCCCGGCACCGTCGGGAACTCCCGAGCGACTCGGCTCGTTGGGTAGAGGAGTGCAGGTACTGTGGCGGTAGATCCGCAGTACGCCATCGGACCGAGCAGAGGAGGGGAGCGCGTGGAGCACCTCAGTGGCAGTATCAAGCGCGCCTTCTCGCGTCGCCCGGGCGAGTTCTCGTCCACCGAGCACCTCGCCTACGAGGCGGTCGTCGCGTTCGTCGACGGCGAGCTGCGGATGAACGCGCACCTGCGCGCCGGGACCCACATCTCCCAGTGCGCCGTGTGCGCGGCGGAGGTCGACGCGCAGCGGCAGGTCCGCACCGCGCTGCGCGAGTCCGGCGAGATCACCGTGCCGCACCGGCTGCTGGGCCAGCTGTCCCAGATCCCCACCGATTGCCACACGGGTCGCCCGCCGTTCGACGGTTTCCCGACGTTCACGCCCGAGGCCTCGCGACGCGACGAGCGCAACAAGCGCGGCCGGCGGCGGAACGCTCGGTAGATTCGACTCCGTGACCTCCGAACCCGACACTCGGCGTCCGCGCCTGGAGCCGCGCCCCACGTACCGTCCCTCGGTGTCCGAGGGGGAGCAGGTCGTCTTCGGCAGGCCGGACGGGGTCGACGGTGCCTTCGCGCCCGAGTCCGTCCGCAGCGCCACCACCGCCCGCGGGCCGCAGCCGCAGGCCGCCGCCCCCGACCCGGTGCTCACCGAGGCCTTCTCCCGCCCTCCGGGCGCCCCCGAGGCGCTGCAGCGCGACCCGTACGCGGGTCCGCTCGTGCCCGAGCCGGAGCCCGAGCCCGAGGATCCGTGGCGCGACACCGACTCGCTCGCCGGGATCGGCGAGCCCGGCGTCACGGCGCCGCCGCGGGCGGTCCCGCAGCCGGATCCGGAGCAGCTCGGCGTCCGCGACGTCCTCTTCGGGCGGCGCGTATCGATCCGCGCACTCGCGGTCCTCGGCGTGCTGGCGCTGGTCATCGGCCTGCTCGGCGGCGCCATCGGCCGGATCACCGGCACCACGATCGAGAAGCTCACCGACTCGCGGGCGTCGCTGCCGGCGGCGCAGGGCCCGCCGGCCGACGCGGGCGCCGTGGCCTCCATGGTCGGCAAGGTCGGGCCGAGCGTCGTGACCATCGAGGTGCGCACCAAGACGTCCGGCGAGACGGGCTCCGGCTCCGTGATCGACGCCGAGCGCGGCTACATCATGACCAACAACCACGTCGTCGAGACCGCGTCCACCAACAAGGACGCCAAGATCGAGGTCGTCTTCTTCAACGGCACCCGCACCCCGGCGCAGCTCGTCGGGACCGACCCGTACACCGACGTGGCCGTCGTCAAGGTCTCCGTCGACGGGCTGCAGCAGATCGCCCGCGGCGACTCCGGGGAGCTCGCGGCCGGCCAGCAGGTCGTCGCCATCGGCTCGCCGCTGGGGCTACGGCGCACCGTCACCTCCGGCGTCGTGTCCGCGACGCACCGTCCGGTGCAGGGGCCCGCGAGCGGCCCGAACCCGCCCGCGACCTTCGACTCCGTGCAGACCGACGCCGCCATCAACCCCGGCAACTCCGGCGGCCCGCTGCTGGACCTGCAGGGGCGGCAGATCGGTATCAACACGCTCGGGCTGTCCCCGGGCGGCGCCGGGTCGATCGGCCTGAACTTCGCCATCGCGTCGAACGTCGCGTGGCCGATCGCCGAGTCGATCATCCGCGGCCAGAAGGTGGTCCACGCCGACCTCGGCATCAACGGCCGCGAGGTGAGCAACGAGGCTGCGTCCGGCGTGCGCGTCGAGAACGTGAAGAAGGGCGGCGCCGCCGAGAAGGCCGGCATCCGCGAGGGCGACGTCATCACCAAGGTCGGCGACACCGAGGTCGCCGAGGCCGCCGACGTGATCGTCGCGATCCGCGCCGTCGGCGTCGGCAAGGAGACGACGGTGACCGTCGCCCGCGACGGCCGGCAGGTCCCGATCAAGGTCACGCCCGAACCGCTGAGCTGAGGGGCCGGGCCGGGCCGCCGCGAGGTGCGTGAGCTCCTGAGCTTCCCGTAGCATGGCGGGGTGTTCTCGAATCTCGGTATGGGGGAGATCCTCATGCTGGTCGTCGTGGGTCTGGTGATCCTGGGGCCGGAGCGACTCCCGGGCGCGGTCAACTGGTTCTTCACGGCGCTGCGGCAGGTGCGCGACTACGCCACCGGCGCGACGCAGCAGCTCAAGGACGAGATGGGCGGCGATTTCGATGCGATCCGCGAGCCCCTGCAGCAGATCCAGAACCTGCGCGGCATGACGCCGACGGCGATCGTCACCAAGCACCTCCTGAACGGCGACGACTCCGTGATCCGCGAGATGAGCGATCAGGTGCGCTCCACCGCTGATGCGCTGAACCTGCGCAAGGCGGTCGACGCGGCCGCGCCCGTCGCCCCCGTCGCGCCCGTCGCCTCGTTGGAGAAGGCGCTGCCCGAGGTCCCGGCCGGCCCGATGCCCACCATGCCGCGGATGCACAAGCCGCTGGCCCCCGAGGAGCGCCCGCCCTTCGACGTCGACGCGACGTAGCGCGTCCGAACCTCCGGTGGCCCGCGAATTCCCGCCGAGTTCAGGGCCGCGCTGCCGACATCTGCGAACGCTGCCGACTACCGGCAGCGCTGACGAGTTTCGGCAGCTTTCAAGCTCGTTCGCGGCAGCGGCGACGTTGCTCGTCCCGACGGGTGCGGGGCGGCCTGTGGATAACGCTGAAGTTGTGGATAACTCGGTCACGGGCGTCAGCCGGGCGGAGTCACCCGGGTTCAATGGTCCGCATGGGGGAGATCTGGACACGGCGACAGCTCACGGCGATGGGGTGGAGTGACACGCGGATCGCGCGTGCCTCCGAGGAAGAGATCCAGCGGCTCGCGCACGGTGTCTACGGCGTGCGCGACGACGACGCACCGGTCTGGGTGAGGGACCGCGATCGGGTGCGAGCGACCGCATTGACCTGCGACGGTGTGGTCAGTCACGAAAGCGCTGCGGCCCTCCACGGAATTCCCTTCCTCCGGCCCGAGCGGAGGTACGTCCATTTCACGATCGACCGCACGAGCGGTGGGTACCGACGACGCAATCTGCACGTGCACGCGCGGCCGTTGCCCGCGGAGCACACGATGATCCGCGACGGCGTGTGCGTGACCACCCGGTGTCGCACGGCGGTGGATGCGGCCATGACCGGCGGACTCGAGCGCGCAGTCGTCGCCTTCGACGCGGTTCGTCTGGTACCGCGGTTCGGGCAACCGGAGGAACCGGCCCCGGTGCCGCTGGCGCAGTTGGAGGACTGCATCGCGATGCTGGGCCGCTGCCGGGGTGCGGCGCTCGCCCGCCGGGCGCTCGCCTTGTCCGTGGAGTGCAGCGAATCGGCCGGTGAGTCGCTGTCGCGCATGCAGATGCTGTCGGCCCGCCTCCCGATGCCGCGCCTGCAGGTGCCGCGCATCCTCGGCGACGAGCTCTTCTACGCCGATTTCGACTGGGGCGCGATGACCGGCGAGTTCGACGGCCGCGGCAAATACGGCGACGAGCCCGCGGACGTGGACGCCGCGATGGCCGAGGAGAAGCGTCGCCACGAGCTGTTCGCGGACGCGGGGATCGAGGTGGTCCGTTGGCGTTGGCGAGTGCTCAACGCGAACGACGGCCTGCGTCGCTTGCTCCTCCCCGCGATGGCGCGCAACGGGATCATCCCGTCGGCCGCGTGATCGTGCGCTGCCGACTTCGGCGCACGCTGCCGGTACTCGCTGCCGCGCTGCTGATATCAACGGACGCTGCCGCGGATCGGCAGCGCACGCGAGTTTCGGCAGCGGATGGGCGGATCGCTACCTGCGGCAGCATCAAGGGGCGGATCGCCACCCGCGGCTTCGATCTCCGCGGCGCGAGCGGACCGCAGACCGTCGGGTTAGAGGTGGCGGGTGGTGTCGATCCCCAGCGACATGCCGGCCAGGCCGCGCTTGCGGACGGCGAGCTTGTCGGCGATGGCGCGCAGGGCGGAGCCGGTGGGGGAGTCCGGCGCGGAGAGCACCACCGGGGTCCCGGAGTCGCCGGCCTCGCGCAGTTGCGGGTCCAGCGGGATCTGGCCGAGGAGGGGCACGTCGGCGCCCACGGCGCGGGTGAGCCGCGCCGCGACCTGCTCGCCGCCGCCGGAGCCGAAGACGTCGAGGACGGTGCCGTCGGGCAGCGTCAGCCCGGACATGTTCTCGATGACGCCGGCCACGCGCTGACGGGTCTGCAGCGCGATGGCGCCGGCCCGCTCGGCGACCTCGGCGGCCGCGGTCTGCGGGGTCGTGACCACGAGGATCTCCGCGCCCGGGATGAGCTGCGCGATGGAGATCGCGACGTCGCCGGTGCCGGGCGGCAGGTCGAGGAGCAGCACGTCGAGGTCGCCCCAGAAGACGTCGGCGAGGAACTGCTGCAGCGCACGGTGCAGCATCGGCCCGCGCCACACGACCGGGGTGTTGCCGGTGGTGAACATGGCCACCGAGATCACCTTCACGCCGTGCGCCTGCGGCGGCATGATCATCGAGTCGACCTGGGTGGGCCGCGCGTCCGTGCCCATCATGCGCGGCACGGAGTGGCCGTAGATGTCGGCGTCGAGCACGCCCACGGACAACCCTCGTGCGGCCAGCGACGCCGCGAGGTTCACCGTCACGGAGCTCTTGCCCACGCCGCCCTTGCCCGACGCGACCGCGTACACGCGGGTCAGCGAGCCGGGCTGGGCGAACGGGATCACGGGCTCGGCCTTGTCGCCGCGCACCGTCTTGCGCAGCTCCGCGCGCTGCTCGTCGTTCATCACGTCCAGCTCGACGCGCACCTCGCCGGTGCCCGGCACGTCGGCGACGGCCGCCCGCACGCGGTCGACGATCTGCGTGCGCATCGGGCAGGCGGAGGTGGTCAGGTACACCTCGACGTCGATCGACGAATCGGCCTGCACCGCGACCGACTTCACCATCCCCAGGTCGGTGATCGGCTTGCCGATCTCGGGGTCGTTCACGGTGGCCAGGGCCGACCGGATCGCGTCTTCCGTAACCGCACTCATAACGCCCTCCATCGTATCCGCAGGCCCGGGCGCGAGAAATCCGCCTTACCGCGGGGGACGGGGCACCGTCGGCGAGGACGACGGCGCGGGCCCTCTCGACGGGGCGGGGC
>NZ_JAIULG010000018.1 GCF_020169415.1 Tsukamurella sp. M9C | reverse complement strand
CAGCAGGCCCCGGTCCCGCCGCGCCCGGCGGGCGACGTCGCCCCGCACCTGCGCGCCATGGCCGGCAACACCGGCCTGTACCAGGTGGCGAAGATGCCCGCGCGGCCCGTCGGCACCGGCCAGATGACCATCGGCCGCACGCCCGACAACGACATCGCGATCGGCGACATGCTGGTCTCGCGGCGCCACGCCCGCCTGCTCACCGGCCCGCAGGGCCTGGTCATCGAGGACCTGGGCTCGGCGAACGGCACGCAGGTCAACGGCCGGCGCATCGCCGGACCGACGTCCCTGCGCGACGGCGACCTGGTCACCGTCGGCAACTCCGACCTCATCGTCGAGCAGGGCCGGCTCGAGCGGCCGAAGGCCCAGGAGTTCGCGGGCGCCGGCCTCGCGGTGCAGGGCATCACCCTCACCGTCGACGGCAACAAGACGCTGCTGCACGGCGTCGACTTCCGCGCCGCCCCAGGCACGCTGACGGCCGTGATCGGCCCGTCGGGCGCCGGCAAGTCGACGGTGTCCCGGGTCGTCTCCGGCGCCGTCACGCCCACCGCCGGCCGGGTCGAGTTCGAGGGCCGCGACGTGCACCGCGACTTCGACGCGCTCCGCTCCCGCATCGGCATGGTGCCGCAGGACGACGTGCTGCACCGCCAGCTCACCGTGCTGCAGGCCCTCCGGTTCGCCGCCGAGCTGCGCCTGCCGCCGGACATGTCGAAGGCCGACCGGGACCAGGTGATCGACGGCGTGCTCGCCGAGCTGCAGCTCACCGAGCACAAGCAGACCCGCGTGGACAAGCTCTCCGGCGGCCAGCGCAAGCGCGCGTCCGTCGCCATGGAGCTCCTCACCGGCCCGTCGCTGCTCATCCTCGACGAGCCCACCTCGGGCCTGGACCCCGCGTTGGACCGGCAGGTCATGCAGACCCTGCGTCGCCTGGCCGACGCGGGCCGCGTGGTGATCGTCGTGACCCACTCGCTCACCCACATCGACATGTGCGACCAGGTGCTGCTGCTCGCGCCCGGCGGCAAGACCGCGTACTGCGGCTCGCCGAAGGGCGTGAAGGCCGCGATGGGCACGAGCGACTGGGCGGAGATCTTCGACTTCGCGGCCAAGCAGCCCGACGTGGCCTGGCAGCGGTACCGGTCGGCGCATCCCGCCCCGCCGCCGCCCGCGCCCACGGGTGCGCCGCCGTCCCCGACGAAGGCGCGGAAGACCTCCGTGCGCAAGCAGCTCTCCGTGATCGCGCGCCGCCAGGTCCGGCTGATCCTCGCCGACCGCGCCTACCTGATCTTCCTGCTGCTGCTGCCGCTGGTGCTCGGCGGGATCACGTTGCTCGTGCCCGCGGACGACGGCCTGGCCTCGCCGTACTCGCTCCCGGACGGCTACAGCGGCGCGAAGATGATCCTCGTGCTGCTGGTCGTGGGCGCCTGCTTCATGGGTGCCGCGCTGACCTCGCGCGACCTGGTCGGCGAGCGCGCGATCTACCAGCGCGAACGCGCCGTCGGACTCGGACCGGGCGCGTATCTGTCCGCGAAGACGCTCGTCTACTTCGTCGCGGCCACCATCCAGGCGGTCATGATGATGGCGATCGTGATCCTCGGTGTGAAGCAGTCGACGGCGCAGGGATCGGTGCTGGCCAGCGCGCCCGTCGAGCTGGTCATCGACATCGCGGTTCTCGCGTGCGTGTCCACGCTGGTGGGCCTGCTGATCTCCGCGCTGGCCAGGTCCAGCGAGCAGGTGATGCCCATGCTCGTGGTGGTCGTCATGGTGCAGCTGGTGATGAGCGGCGGACTGTTCACGCTGCACGATCGCGTGGGCCTGGAGCAGATCTCGTGGCTGTTCCCGTCGCGCTGGGGCTTCGCGGCGAGCGCGTCCACCGTTGAGCTGCAGAAGCAGATCGACGCGGTCTCCGGGCGGCCGACGATGCAGGCGATCGACCCGCTGTGGGACTCGACGCCCATGCAGTGGGGCATCGCGATCGGCGTGCTCGCACTGATGGCGGTCGTGCTGTGGACCGCGACGCGCTGGCGGATCGGGCGGCAGTCGGCCTGACGGACGGCTGGTCGCCGCCGCCGGGAGCGGCCCGGACCACCCCGGATAGGCTGGGCACCATGCAGCGCATCATCGGGACCGAGGTCGAATACGGGATCTCCGCGCCGAAGGATCCCACCGCCAATCCGATCCTCACGTCCACCCAGGCCGTGCTGGCCTACGCGGCCGCCGCCGCGGTGCCGCGCGCCAAGCGCACCCGGTGGGACTACGACCTGGAGTCGCCGCTGCGCGACGCCCGCGGCTTCGACCTCGGCCGCGGCGGCCCGGCGCCGATCATCGACGCCGACGAGATCGGCGCGGCGAACATGATCCTCACCAACGGCGCGCGGTTGTACGTCGACCACGCGCACCCCGAGTACTCCGCGCCCGAGGTCACCGATCCGCTCGACGCGGTGATCTGGGACAAGGCGGGGGAGCGGGTCATGGACGCCGCGGCCCGCTACGCCTCGACGGTGCCCGGCGCCCCGGCGCTGCAGTTGTACAAGAACAACATCGACGGCAAGGGCGCCTCGTACGGCACGCACGAGAACTACCTGTGCCGGCGCGAGACCCCCTTCGCGTCGATCGTCACCGGCCTGACGCCCTTCTTCGTGACCCGGCAGGTCTTCACCGGCAGCGGCCGCGTCGGCATCGGCGCCAACGGCGACGAGCCGGGCTTCCAGCTCTCGCAGCGCGCCGACTACATCGAGGTCGAGGTGGGTCTCGAGACCACCCTCAAGCGCGGCATCATCAACACCCGCGACGAGCCGCACGCCGATCCGGACAAGTACCGCCGGTTGCACGTGATCATCGGCGACGCCAACCTCGCCGAGACCTCCACGTACCTCAAGGTGGGCACGTCGGCACTGGTCCTGGACCTGATCGAAGCCGGCGTCGACCTCTCGGACCTGCAGCTCGCCACGCCCGTGACCGCCGTGCATCAGGTCTCGCGCGACCTCTCGCTCACCGCGCGGCTCGAGCTCGCCGACGGCCGGACCATGACGGCGCTCGAGATCCAGCGCGAGTACGCCGATCGGGTGGGCCGCTTCCTCGAGGGCTCGGACGACGCCCGCGCGCTCGACGTCCACGCGACCTGGGTGCGGGTCCTCGACACGCTCGCCGACGACCCGCTGCGGCTCGCGGACGAGCTCGACTGGCCGGCCAAGCTGCGCCTGCTCGAGGGCATCCGGCAGCGCGAGGGCCTCGGCTGGGCCGCGTCGAAGCTGCAGCTCGTGGACCTGCAGTACTCGGACGTGCGGCTCGACAAGGGCCTGTACAACCGGCTCGTCGCCCGCGGCTCGATGAAGCGCCTGGTCACGGAGCAGCAGGTGATGGACGCCGTCACCACCCCGCCCGAGTCGACCCGCGCCTACTTCCGCGGCGAGTGCATGCGCCGCTTCGGCACCGAGATCGCCGCCGCCAGCTGGGATTCCGTCATATTCGACGTCGGCGCCGAGTCGCTGGTCCGGATCCCCACCCTGGAGCCGCTGCGGGGCACCAAGGAGCACGTCGGCCGGCTGCTCGACGACGCCGCCTCCGCGCGCGAGCTCGTCGATTCTCTGCGAGGCTAGGGCCATGGACATCGGTCGCGAGGTGGGGAAGCTCTACGCCAAGGCCTTCCCGGAGGTGCTCAAGGCGCACGGCGAGCTGTACGTGCGTTCCGGCGGCCGCATCGGGCACAAGCTGCTGTTCGGTGTGCCCAGCCTGATCGTGCGCACCGTCGGGGCGAAGTCGGGCGAGCCCCGCACCACGGTGCTGACCTACGTGCGCGACGGCGACGACTACGTCGTGGTCGCCTCCATGGGCGGCGCGCCCCGCAACCCCGCGTGGTTCCACAACATGGTCAAGGCGGGCACCGTCGACGTGCAGGTCGGCACCGACCGCTTCCCGGCCGCCGTCGAGGCGCTGCGGCCCGGCGACGCCGACTACCAGCGGCTCTGGGACCTCGCCGACGCGAACAACGGCGGCCGTTACGCCGCCTACCAGCGCAAGACGACGCGCCCGATCCCGGTGGTCCGGCTCCGCCCCGCCTGATCGACGGTGCATACGTCCGCTGACCAACACTTTTCGAAGCGTTCTGCGAAGGTTTCGGCGGCCCTGCGAGGCGCAGAACGCTTCGAAAAGTGTTGCCGGTAGCGGCGGACCGTCGGGCTACATGCCGATGGCGAGGTTCCGGGCGTAGCCGACGCGGTTGAAGACGTCCTGCACGGCCGCGTAGGAGTGGACGGGCACGCTGGTGGTGAACGATCGCCCCTCCGGACCGAAGACGGTGACCTGCACGAATCCCTGCGTGCGGTCCTCCTTCGCGAGCAGGAAGAACAGCGAGAAGAGGCAGACCACGAAGGCGCCGACGATGGCGAGCACGATCGCCCACGTGGGGATCTCCCGCGTCGCCACGCTCTGGTCGGTCACCGTCCATTGCGCGCCCGCGATCGGGAACGTCCCCGCCGGAGTGATCACCTCGGTTCGGGTGCAATGGATGTCGCCGATGCTCACGAGCACCGGATCGGGCATGTTGAGCGGCGTGTACGGATCCACGACAGCAGTGTAGGCCGGTAGTGTTGGCACATCGGGTCGTGCGGCCCGGATACGGTCGCTAAGGAGGCAGCGAGATGGCGCAGGAGCAGGTCAAGCGTGGCGGCGGCGGAGACGACGAGGATGCCACGGGTGCACCGTCGGGTGCCGGCCAGGAGCGCATCGAGAAGCTGACCGACGAGACGGACGATCTGCTGGACGAGATCGACGACGTGCTCGAGGAGAACGCCGAGGACTTCGTGCGTGCGTACGTGCAGAAGGGCGGCCAGTGACGCCGCTGCACGGCGGATCGTCGTTCGTCGAGCACCTCGCCGCGGTGGCGCCCGAGGCGCTGCCCGGCCGGGGTGCCGGGGCCGACGGTGCGCCCGATGTCCCGCACGGCACCACGATCGTCGCCGTGGCCTTCGACGGCGGTGTGCTGCTCGCGGGTGACCGCCGCGCCACCATGGGCAATCTCATCGCGCAGCGCGACATCGTCAAGACCTTCGTCACCGACGAGTTGACCGCGGTCGGCATCGCCGGGACCGCGGGGATCGCCAAGCAGATCGTCAAGCTGTTCACGGTGGAGCTCGAGCACTACGAGAAGATCGAGGGAGTGCCCTTGACCTTCGAGGGTAAGGCGAACCGTCTGGCCGGCATGGTGCGCAGCAACTTCGGCGCCGCTCTGCAGGGCCTCGCCGCCGTGCCTCTCCTGGTCGGCTTCGACGAGGCGGAGGCCCGCGGCCGGATCGTGTCCTACGACGTCACCGGTGACTGGCACGACGAGGTGGGTTACCACTCGATCGGCTCGGGCTCGGCGTGGGCGAAGTCGTCGATCAAGAAGCGCTTCCGTCCCGGCCTCGAGGCCGACGGTGCGCTGGACGTGGCAGCGGAGGCCCTCTTCGACGCGGCCGACGACGACACCGCGACCGGCGGCCCCGACGTGCTCCGCAAGCTCTATCCGACGGCGATCGCCATCACCGCGGACGGCGCCGTCGAGGTGTCCGAGGAGGACGTGGCCGCCGCGACCGACCGCGTGATCGCGGCGAGGGGAGGCGACCAGTGACGTTCCCGTACTACGCGTCCGCCGAGCAGATCATGCGCGATCGCTCGGAGCTGGCGCGCAAGGGCATCGCCCGCGGCCGCAGCGTCGTGGTGCTCAAGTACGCCGACGGGGTGGTCTTCGTCGCCGACAACCCGAGCTCGCTGTACAAGATCAGCGAGATCTACGACCGCATCGGCTTCGCCGCCGTGGGCAAGTACAACGAGTTCGAGTCGCTGCGCCGCGCGGGCATCCAGTTCGCCGACACCCGCGGCTACCAGTACTCGCGGCGCGACGTGACCGGCTGGTCGCTGACCAACGCCTACGCCTCGACCCTGGGCACCGTCTTCACCGAGCAGGCGAAGCCCTACGAGGTGGAGCTGTGCGTCGCCGAGGTCGGGACGCCCGACAACACCGGCTCGCGGCTCTACCGCGTGGGCTACGACGGCTCCGTGGGCGACGAGAAGCAGTTCGTGGTCATGGGCGGACAGACCGAGTCGATCACGCCGGTGCTCACCGAGGGCTACGCCGACGATCTCGATCTTGCCGGCGCCGTGGCGCTCGCGGTGAAGGCGCTCAGCGCGCCGGCACCGTCGAACGGGTCGGCCACGACGGCCGAGCCGAAGACCTTCGCCGCGGGCGAGCTCGAGGTCGCGATCCTGGACCACACCCGCCCGCGCCGCGCCTTCAAGCGCCTCTCGGACGAGCGGGTCGCGGAGCTGTTGGGCTGACGCGGTAGCGCTGGCACCACCCCGGAATCGGGCGTTCGCGCCCGTGACCGGGGACCGTCGATCCGGTGTGCTGGAGGCATGACCGACACCTCTGTGCACCGGCGCGGCATCGCCTGGTTCCTCGCGCTCACCTTCGTACCGTCCTGGGGGATGTGGTTCGCCGCGTACGGGCTGGGCCACCCGCTGGACGATCCGGCGATCCAGCTGATCACCGCGGCGTTCCTCCCCGCCCTCGCCGCCCTCGTCGTGCGCCTGTGGATCACCCGGCAGGGCATGGCGGGCGCCGGCCTGCGGCCGCAGCTCCGGGCGCAGTGGCGGTGGTACCTGGCCGCCCTCGCGATCCCGCTGGTGCTCCTGGTGATCGCCCTCCCGCTGGGCTTCGCGACCGGCGTGATGACGATGCCCGCGGACGGGATCCCCGCGCACCTGCAGGCCGTGGCCTTCGGCCCGCTGATCATGGTGGTGCTGGCGCCGGTCTTCTTCGGCGAGGAGTTCGGGTGGACCGCCTACCTGCGCAGTGCCATCGCCGATCTCCCCGCGCTGCGGGGCCGCCCCACCGCGGCGTCCGCGCTGACGGGCGCGATCTGGGGAGCGTGGCACTGGCCGCTGGCCTCGGTCGGCTACTTCAGCTTCCAGCCGCCCCTGCGCGACGTCCTGCTGCTCATCCCGCTCTGGATCCTGATGTCGATGCTGCTCGAGATCGTCTGGAGCACAATGTGGTACGGCTCCGGGAGCATCTGGCCGACGTCCGTCGCGCACGCCGGCTTCAACCTGGTCTTCTCCGCGACGATGGGGGAGTTCCTGCCGCCCGAGGCCCTCGTCGCCGCCTTCCTCGTGCCCAGCGCGGCGCTCGTACCGCTCGCGATCGTGGCGTACCGCGTCGATCACCGCCGACGCACCGGGACGCTCCCCACGACGGTGCCGGTCGCCGCGGCGGTCAGCTGATCACGTCGACCACGGCCTCCGGGGCGGACCGCTCGGTGACGAGGGCGACGACGGTCTCGGCGAGGTCGCCGGGCTGCAGGGTGATCGCGGAGTAGTCCTGCGCCGGGGAGCTCGCCGCGACCGAAGCGGCGATATCGCCGCCCGCGATCATCCCGCCGACGGTGAGGGTGCCGGCGTACACGCCCTCCGGTGCGAGGGCCGCGTGCAGGTTGAGGGCGTACGCGCGGTACGCCGCGGCGACCAGGGTGAGCGCCCCGAGGTGCGGCATCGGCACCACGCTGCTCAGGCCCCCGACGAGGACGAGGGCACCGTCGTGCGCACGCAGCTCGGGCAGGACGGCGGTCGCGAACTCGACCACGGGGGCGACGGTGCCGAGGGCGCCGGTCGCGGCCTCCGGCGTCAGCTCGGTGATCGGCGCGAGATCGACGGGCGCCCCCGCGCCGTAGTACGCCACGTCGATCCGGCCGAACCGCTCCACCACGGCGGCAGTGGCGTCGACGAGGGATCCGGGGCGTGCGGCGTCGACCACGAAGGCCTCGGCGTCGATGCCCAGTGCGCGGAGTTCGGCGAGGTACGCGGGGTGACGGTCCGCCGAGCGGGAAGCGATCGCGACGCGGTGGCCGCGCCGGCCGAAGGCGCGCGCGACGGCCATTCCGAGACCGGGACCGGCGCCGACGACGAACAGGACGGGTTGCGCAGTAGTTGAGGTCATACTCAACTTGGTATCAGAAGTTGAGGCGTTCCTCAAGATTGCTAGGCTGGGGGCATGTCTCCTCGGGCGGACGCGGTGCGCAATCGGCAGAAACTGGTGGACGCCGCGAGGCTGTCGTTCGCCGATCAGGGCGTCGACGTGCCGCTGGAACAGATCGCCAAGCGGGCCGGCGTCAGTATCGGAACCCTGTACAACCACTTCGCCGACCGCGGCGAACTGGTCGACGCGGTGCTGCCCGACCGCATGGCACGGATCGATGCGATCGCCGCGGAGTCCGCCGCCGAACCCGATGCGTGGACCGCCTTCGCGACCTTCCTCGACGCGCTGATCTCCGCCCAGGCGCGCGACCGCGCGGTCAACGAGGCCGTCGCGCGCGGGTCCATCGGCACCGTGGACCTGGTCGCCGAGTGCGGCCGGGCGGGGAGTGCGGTGCTCGCGGTCCTGGAGCGCGCCCACGTCGCCGGCGTGCTCCGCGACGACTTCGGGTTCGACGAGTTGGGGACCCTGATGGTCGCGGTCGCGAACATCATCGCGCTGCACCCCGAGGACGACGGGGCGTGGCGGCGCCACCTCGGATTCGTCCTCGACGGGATCAGGCGCACGCCGCACCGAACAGAGGCATGACCACGGCGGACTCGTCGAGAGGTAGTGTTCGTCACGTGCAGCGGCGAATCATGGGAATCGAGACCGAGTTCGGTGTCACGTGTACTTTTCACGGTCACCGCCGACTGAGCCCCGACGAGATCGCCCGGTACCTGTTCCGGCGCGTGGTCTCGTGGGGCCGCAGCTCGAACGTCTTCCTGCAGAACGGCTCGCGCCTCTACCTCGACGTGGGCAGCCACCCCGAGTACGCGACCGCGGAGTGCGATTCGGTGCTCCAGCTCGTCACGCACGACAAGGCGGGCGAGCGTGTCCTCGAGGACCTGCTGCTCGACGCCGAGCAGCGGCTGCAGGACGAGGGCATCGGCGGCGACATCTACCTGTTCAAGAACAACACCGATTCGGCGGGCAACTCCTACGGCTGCCACGAGAACTACCTCGTGGGCCGCGTGGGCGAGTTCTCCCGCATCGCCGACGTGCTGCTGCCCTTCCTGGTGACCCGGCAGCTGATCTGCGGCGCCGGAAAGGTGCTGCTCACGCCGAAGAACGCCACCTACTGCCTGAGCCAGCGCGCCGAGCACATCTGGGAGGGCGTCTCCAGCGCCACCACCCGCAGCCGGCCCATCATCAACACCCGGGACGAGCCGCACGCCGACGCCGAGAAGTACCGCCGCCTCCACGTGATCGTGGGCGACTCGAACATGTCCGAGACGACCACGATGCTCAAGGTGGGCACCGCCCACCTCGTGCTCGAGATGATCGAGGCGGGCGTCCAGTTCCGCGATTTCTCGCTCGACAACCCGATCCGCGCGATCCGCGAGGTCAGCCACGACACCACGGGCCGCCACGAGGTGCGGCTCGCGGGCGGCCGACAGGCCGGCGCCCTCGACATCCAGCGCGAGTACTACGGCAAGGCCGTCGAGTACCTCGCCACGCGCGAGCTCGACGAGCAGCTCGCGAAGGTCGTCGACCTGTGGGGCCGGACCCTCGACGCCGTCGAGTCGCAGGACTTCTCCGGCATCGACACCGAGATCGACTGGGTCATCAAGCGCAAGCTGTTCCAGCGCTACCTGGACAAGTACTCGATGGACCTGTCCGATCCGAAGATCGCGCAGCTCGATCTCGCGTACCACGACATCAAGCGCGGCCGCGGCGTCTTCGACGTGCTGCAGCGGCGCGGGCTGGCCGCGCGGGTGACCACCGACGAGGCCGTGGACGCCGCCGTGAAGAACCCGCCGGAGACCACCCGCGCGAAGCTCCGCGGCGACTTCATCACCGCGGCGCAGGCCGCCGGCCGCGACTTCACCGTCGACTGGGTTCACCTCAAGCTCAACGACCAGGCGCAGCGCACCGTGCTGTGCAAGGACCCCTTCCGCAACGTCGACGAGCGCGTCGAGCGCCTGATCGCGTCGATGTGACGCGACATCGCGTCGATCCGGGCCGAGCACGCGCATAGAACGTAAGATCGACAGGTGGCAACTTCGCGGATCGAGCGTCTCACCAACCTGGTGATATGCCTTCTGTACACGCAACGCCCGCTCGATCGGGACTACATCCGGGCGAACGTCTTCGGGTACGACCCGGACTCGGACGACGAGGCCTTCGAGCGGATGTTCGAGCGCGACAAGGCCGACCTGCGCGAACTCGGGGTCCCCATCGAGGTGGCTCCGGTCTCCCGGATCAACTCGGCCGTCGGCTACCGCATCGCCCTCGACGAGTACGCCCTCGGCGACATCGACCTCGATCCCGAGGAGGCGACCGCGGTGGCCGTCGCCTCGGCGCTGTGGCAGTCGCCGGAGCTGTCCGCCGCCGCCCAGTCCGCGGTGCAGAAGCTGCGCGCGGGCGGCCTGGACGTCGACGGCCCGGGCGCGGGCGTGAGCCCCGGCATCGCCCCCGACCGCGGGGCGGAGGGTGCGCTCCTCGCCATGCTCGAGGGCGTCGACCGGCGCCGCCAGGTGACTTTCGAGCACCGCGCCAATCCGGCGCAGCCGTACGTCGACCGCACGCTCCACCCGTGGGGCGTGGTCACGTTCCGCGGCAGCGCCTACGCCGTCGGGCACGACGTCGCGCGCGACGCGGTGCGCACCTTCAAGCTCAGCCGCGTCCGGGGCGGCTCGGTCACGGGCAGCCCCGCCACCGTCCGGCCGCCGGAGGGCTTCGACCTGCACGCGCACGTCGTGGCCACCGTCGCCGAGCGCGATCCGGTCGGCACGGCCCGGCTGTGGGTCGCGCAGGGCAAGGGCGACGGGCTGCGCCGCCTCGCCTCGACCCAGGCCGACGGTGACTTCCGGGGCCGGCCCGGCACGGAGCTGACGGTGGAGATGCGGTCGGTGGACGCCGTGGCCCGCGAGGTCAGCGGACTCGGGCCCGATGCGGTGGTCTTCGAGCCGCAGCAGTTGCGCGACGCCGTCGTCGAGCGACTCACGGCACTGGTGGGGGAGCGATGAGCACGCAGTCGAAGCAGCCGAGCCGGCAGATGCAGCGCCTGGCGCGTTGGCTCAACGTGATCCCGTATTTCCGCACGCATCCGGACGCGGACCTCGAGCGGGCCGCGGCCGACCTGGGCGTCACCGTCGCGCAGCTGCGCAAGGACATCACGGGGCTGACGATGTGCGGGCTGCCCGGCATGTTCCCCGGCGACCTCATCGAGATCGATTACGACGAGGCCGGCGTCGACATCGAGTTCAGCGCGAACCTGGACCGCCCCCTCAAGCTCACCGGCCCCGAGGCCGCGTCGCTGCTGCTCGCGCTGCGCGCCCTGGCCGACTCGCCAGGCGTCGCGGACCCGGCCGCGGTGCTGCGGGCCATCGCCAAGCTGGAGGCGGCCGTCGCCGGCGCGGGCCGCGACACCGTCGCCTCGATCGACGGTGCGCAGGACGCCGGCCCCGTCGCCGCCATCGCGAGCACCGTCCGCGGTGCCCTGCGCGACGGCCGCGCGCTGCACCTGCGCTACTACTCCGCCACCCGGGACGCGGCCACCGAGCGCGACGTGGACCCCATCGCCCTCGACACCTTCGCCGGGCACAGCTACCTGCAGGCCTGGTGTCGCAGCAGCGAGGGCCTGCGGATGTTCCGGCTCGACCGGATCGACGAGGTCGTCGTCCTCGACGAGGCCGCGTCGGTGCCGCAGCACGTCGAGCCCGCATCGGGCCTGTTCGACGGTGCCGCCGCGGACGAGCTGACCACCGCCACGCTCGAGGTCGGGCCCGGCGCCGCCTGGGCGCTCGAGTACCACCCGTTCACGGTGCTCGCCGACGAGCCGGGCGGCCCGGTCACCGCGACGATGCAGTACGCGACCGAGGCCTGGATGGTGCGGTTCGTGCTCAGCTTCGGCGGGGAGCTGACGGTGCGCGGCCCGCAGTCCCTGGCCGACGCCGTCGCCGACCGCGCGGCCGCCGGTCTTGCCAACTATTCATGAAGTGGACATGTCCGGCGGGCCGTCAGCGGTCGGTCGGGGTGGACGCGGTCCGGTAGTCTCAGAAGAGATATTCGCGAAGTTAGTGAGGCAGCATCATGGGGCTCACCCATTCTCCTTGGGCATGGATCGTCATCGCCGTCGTCCTGCTGATCCTGTTCGGTGGCAAGAAGCTCCCCGACGCAGCACGCGGGCTGGGGCGGTCGCTCCGCATCTTCAAGAGCGAGATGGACGAGATGAAGACCGAGGGTGACAGCAAGGCCGCCGCCCCGAAGCCGCAGGCGCAGGTCACCGACCAGCCGATCGACGTCCAGACGGTGCAGCCGTCCGAGGCCGATCACAAGTCGGCGTAGCCGCCTGCCCCTTTGAAGATCCCGTTCGATCCGCGTCGTCGTCGTGCCGTCGTCAATCCCGACGGCACGATGTCGATCGTGGAGCACCTCTACGAGCTCCGGGCCCGGCTGCTGTGGTCGCTGGCCGCGATCGTCCTCACGTCGATCGTCGGCTTCTGGTGGTACAGCCACGGCCCGTTCGGCCTGCCCTCGACCGGCCACCTGCTCACGGGCCCGTACTGCGACCTCCCGGCCACCTCGCGCGCCGAGATCACGCGCGATGGTGAGTGCCGGCTGCTCGCGACCGGCGTCTTCGACCAGTTCAACCTGCGCCTGAAGGTCGCCGTCGCCACCGGCGTGCTGCTGGCGTGCCCGGTGTGGCTGTACCAGATCTGGGCGTTCATCGTTCCCGCCCTGCACCGCAACGAGAAGCGCTACACCGCGACCTTCGTCACCCTGGCCGGCACCCTGTTCGTCAGCGGCGCGGTGCTCGGCTACTTCATGATCACCAGCGCGTTCAGCTTCTTCCTCACCGTCGGCAACGAGACCCAGGTGACGGCACTGCAGGGCCCGGACTACTTCAGCTTCGTGCTCACGGTGATGGCGATCTTCGGCGTGAGCTTCGAACTGCCGCTGTTCATCGTGGCATTGAACCTGGTCGGCGTGCTGCCCTACGCCAAGCTGGTGAAGTGGCGCCGCGGTCTGCTCCTGTCGATGTTCATCTTCTCCGCCGTGATCACTCCGTCGGGGGATCCGTTCACGATGCTCGCGCTGGGCGCGGCGCTCGCCGTGCTGCTCGAGTTGTCGATCCAGTTCGCCCGCTTCCACGACCGCCGCAAGGCCAAGCGCAGCGTCGGCGCGGACGCCTGGACGGGCGAGCTCGACGACGAGGCGGCGTCGCCGGCACCGTCGGCCCCGCAGCCGATCGGCGCGTCCACGGGCCCGTCGGGCAGCGCCCTCGCCGCCCCGGCCCCCGTCGGGCAACCGGACAAGCTGACGCGCACGTCGATCCCGCGTTCGGGGTTCGATGACGTCCTCTGAGTTCGACAGCTTCACCGCAGCCCTCGAGTTCACCCTCGACCCGTTCCAGGTCCAGGGCTGCCGCGCGCTCGAACAGGGCCGCGGCGTGCTCGTGTGCGCCCCGACGGGCGCGGGCAAGACCGTGGTCGGCGAGTTCGCCGTCCACCTCGCCCTGGCCGGCGGCACCAAGTGCTTCTACACGACGCCGATCAAGGCGCTGTCGAACCAGAAGCACGCCGAGCTGACCGCCCGCTACGGCGCGCACAACGTCGGGCTGCTGACGGGCGACACCGCGATCAACTCCTCCGCGCCGGTGGTCGTGATGACCACCGAGGTGCTGCGGAACATGCTCTACGCGAACTCGACCACCCTCGACGGCCTGAGCCACGTGGTGATGGACGAGGTGCACTACCTCGCGGACCGGTTCCGCGGCGCGGTGTGGGAGGAGGTGATCCTGCACCTCCCCCAGGAGGTGCGTTTGGTCAGCCTCTCCGCGACGGTCTCCAACGCCGAGGAGTTCGGCGCGTGGATCACCGAGGTCCGCGGCAGCACCGAGGTGATCGTCGACGAGCACCGGCCGGTGCCGCTGTGGCAGCACATGCTCGTGGGCCGGCGGCTCTTCGACCTGTTCGACACCAAGGCCCTGCGCACCGCCCAGGAGTCCGGGCAGAAGAACCTGGTCCTCGACGCCGACCTGGTGCGCTACGTCAAGCAGCGGGAATCGCTGGACCGCAGCTTCGAGCCCGGCATCAACAGCCGCACCGGGCGGCGTACCGGCGGCCGGGGCCGCACGCAAGCTACCCGCCGGCCGATCCCGCGCCCCGACGTCATCGCGCTGCTCGACGCCGAGGGCCTGCTGCCGGCCATCACCTTCGTCTTCTCCCGCTCCGGTTGCGAGCAGGCGCTGACCCAGTGCCTCCGGTCGCCCGTCGTGCTCACGGACCAGGCGCAGGCCGACGAGATCGGGCGCATCGTCGACAAGCACGTCGCCGAGTTCGCGCCCGCCGATCTCGACCTGCTCGGGTACGAGGAGTGGCGCGCCGCGCTGCTCCGCGGCTTCGCGGCGCACCACGCCGGCATGCTCCCCGCCTTCCGACACGCGGTCGAGGAGCTCTTCGTCAAGGGTCTGGTGCGGGCGGTCTTCGCCACGGAGACCCTGGCCCTCGGTATCAACATGCCCGCGCGCACCGTCGTGCTGGAACGCCTGGTCAAGTACAACGGCGAGTCGCACGTCGAGCTCACGCCCGGCGAGTACACGCAGCTCACGGGCCGCGCCGGCCGCCGCGGCATCGACATCGAGGGCCACGCCGTGGTGCTCTGGCAGACCGGCGTGCGCCCGCAGGAGGTGGCCGGGCTCGCCGGGGCGCGCACGTTCCCGCTGGTCAGCTCGTTCTCGCCCGGCTACAACATGTCGATCAACCTGCTCGACCGCCTCGGCCGCGTCGGCGCCGAGCGGCTGCTCGAGGCCAGCTTCGCCCAGTTCCAGGCCGACCGGTCCGTCGTCGGGCTGGCCAAGCGCGTCGAGCGCGGGGAGAAGGAGCTGGCGATCCTCAGCGCCCAGATCACCGAGGCCGCCGGCGGCGCCGACTACCTCGAGTACGTGCGGCTGCGGGAGGCCGTGCGCGCCCGGGAGCGGTCGTTGCGCCGCGAACACCTCGCCGACCGGCACGACGGGGCGGCCACCGCGCTCGCGGAGCTGCGCCGCGGCGACGTCATCGCCGTGACCGGTGGCCGCCGCCGCGGCCTCGCCCTCGTCGTGGAGCCGTCCGGCGACCGGCGCGACCCCAAGCCGGTGGTGGTGACCGAGAGCAGCTGGTCGGGCCGCGTCGGCGCCTCCGACTTCGTGGGCGATGTGGCGGTTCTCGGCACGCTCCGGGTGCCGAAGAACGCCGACTACCGCTCGGGCCGCGGCAAGCGCGACCTGGCGTCCACGCTCCGCAACAGCAACATCTCCGCGCCGCGGCAGCAGGCGAAGGCGGCGCGCCCCGCCGCGTCCGACACGCAGCTCGCGGACCTGCGCGCCAGGATGCGGGCGCATCCCGCGCACACCGGGCAGCGCGCCCCCGAGCTGGACCGGCTCGCCGAGCGCTACGCCCGGCTCGAGCGCGAGGTCACGGCGTCGGCGGCGACAGTCCGCGCCACCACCTCCTCTCTCGCTGTGACGTTCGAGCGGATCGTCGCGCTGCTCGGGGATCGCGGGTACATCGAGACCGTCGACGGGGAGTCCGAGCTCACGGAGGCCGGGCACCGCCTGGCCCGGGTCTACAGCGAGTCCGATCTGCTCGTGTGCGAGTGCATCGAGGACGGCGTCTTCGACGGCCTCGACCCGGCAGGGCTGGCCGCGGTGGTCAGCGCGCTCGTCTTCGAGTCCCGCGGCGAACGCGGCGGCATGCTCCTCACCGGCGAGAAGGTGCCCGGCGCGATCCGCTCCGCCGTCCGCGAAATCGCCGACCGGTGGACCGACATCGTCTCCGCCGAGGCCGCGCACCGCCTGGAGCCCAGCCGGGAACCCGACATCGGTTTCGTCGCGCCCATGCACCAGTGGGCCGCGGGCGGAACCCTCGCCGCGGTGCTGCTGGCGGCGGGCGAGCGCGGCCGGCCTCTGCCCGCGGGAGACTTCGTCCGCTGGTGCCGGCAGGTGATCGACCTGCTCGATCAGATCAAGCAGACCTCGTTCGACACCCGCCCGGGGTTGGCGACCGTCGCCACCGCTGCGATCGCAGCCGTCCGGCGCGGCGTCGTCGCGGAATCGGGCTGATGATCGGGTATCTTGACCGAAGAGGCGTACGTCGCGGGCCGTCGGCCGGCGACAGGGGAGGAGTGGACACATGAGCAACCCGCAGGATCCGAACCAGTGGGCGCAGCAGGGCTGGCAGCAGCCCGGCCAGCAGCAGCCGCAGGATCAGACCCAGATCGCACCGCAGTACGGCCAGCAGGGCTTCGGCGCGCCGGCGGGTGATCAGACCCAGATCTCGCCGCAGTACCAGGGCCAGTGGGGCCAGCAGCCGCCGCAGCCGCAGGGCCAGCAGTTCGGCGGTGGCTACCAGCAGCCGCAGCCGCAGCAGCCCCCGCAGTTCGGGCAGGACCAGTTCGGCCAGCAGCCCGGCCAGCCCGCGCAGTTCGCGGGCCAGCAGTTCGGGCAGCAGTTCGGCCAGCCGGGGCAGCCCGGCCTGGGCGGCCCCAAGAAGTCGAGGACCGGCCTCGTCGTCGGTATCGCCGCCGCGGCGATCATCGCGATCGTGGCGATCGTCGTCCTGGTGGGCTGGCTGACCGGCGCCTTCTTCGGCAAGAAGTTCGACAACGCCAAGGTCAACGAAGGCGTGACGAAGGTCCTCAACGACAGCTACAACGAGACCGACACCAAGGACGTCGACTGCAAGACCGACGGCGTCAAGGTCAAGACCGGCGAGACCTTCACCTGCAGCGCCACCATCGGCGGCAAGCAGAAGACCGTCGAGGTCAAGGTGCTCGACGACAACGGCAAGTACCAGGTGGGCGCGCCCTCCTGATACCGGTGGCCCGCGGGGATTCTCCGCGGGCCGTTCGGTCAGCCCGCGAGGGCGGCGAGCAGGCGCTCCACCTGCGCTCCGATCCGCAGTTCCTCGGCCAGTTCGGCCAGGCGCTGCGGATCGCGTGCTTCCCGGGGCATCGCATCGGATCCCGACAGCGCGACGTCCGCGTCGCGCTGCACCCAGACCACGTCCCAGGCGGCGTCGAGGTAGTCCGCCGACACGGCGATCGACGTCGCCGCCCGGGCGGCCAGCGGCGACGGGGTCCGCGCCGCGGCCTCGCGGATCGCCGCGAGGGAGCCGTACTCCAGCAACAGCTTGGAGGCCGTCTTCTCGCCGATGCCGGGCACGCCGGGCAGCCCGTCGGACGGGTCGCCGCGCAGCAGCGCGAGCTCCGCGTAGGCCTCCCCGGCGCGGTCCAGGGGCAGGCCGTACTTCTCCGCCACCTCGGCCGGCCCGAACATCTCGGCCTTGGCGATGCCGCGGCCGATGTACAGGCACCGCACGCCGGGCGCGGTGTCGTCGGCCACCTGCAGCAGGTCGCGGTCACCCGAGACCACGATGACCGGGTCGTTCTGCTCGCGCGCGGCCAGGGTGCCGAGCACGTCGTCCGCCTCCAGGCCGACGGCGCCGCCCGTGGCGATCCCGACGGCGTCGAGGACTTCGAGGATCATGTCCACCTGGGGCGAGAGGGTGTCGGGCACCTCCTCGGCGCTGCCGTCGCCCTCCTCCGCCACGCGATGGGTCTTGTAGGTGGGGAGCAGCTCCACGCGGAAGGCGGGGCGCCAGTCCAGGTCGAGGCACGCCACGAGCCGTCCGGGCCGATGCGTGGTGATCAGCTGCGAGGTCATGTCAAGGAAGCCGCGCAGCGCGTTCACCGAGCGGCCGTCGTCGGCCTTCACCTTGTCGGGGATCGCGTAGAAGGCCCGGAACCAGAGCCCGGCGGAGTCGAGCAGCATCAGTGGGCGCGCGTCGTTCGTCACGGGAATCATCGTGTCACAATCGGATCATGAGTAACCCCCAGTCCTTTCCCGCCTCGGTGTACGCGACCCGTCTCACCCGGGCCCAGCAGCTCGCGACCGCGGTGGGCACCCCGCTCGTCATCACGCCCGGGCCCGATCTCGCGTACCTCACCGGCATCGTCAGCGAGTCCTTCGAGCGCCTCACCGCCCTCGTGATCACCGACGCCGGCTTCGGCCTGGTGGTCCCGCGCCTCGAGCTCGCGATCCTCAAGGACTCCTCGGTACCCGGACTCGGCGCGGCCGGGGTCGAGCTCACCATCCACGACTGGGTCGACGGTGACGACCCGTACGCCCTCGTCCTCGGCCTCCTCTCCGGGGCGTCGACGGTGGCCGTCGCCGACGCCGTGCCCGCGTTGCACCTGGTGCCGCTGCTGGACCGGGGCCTGAGCGTGGGCCTGGCGACCGGCGTGCTGCGCCGGCTGCGGATGATCAAGGACTCGGCGGAGCTCGACGAGCTGCGGGCCGCGGGCGCCGCGATCGACCGCGTGCACGCCCGGGTCGGCGACTTCCTCAAGGTCGGGCGCACGGAGCGCGAGGTGGCCGACGACATCGCGGCCGCCATCGTCGAGGAGGGGCACACCGAGGCCGCGTTCATCATCGTCGGCTCGGGCCCGCACGGCGCCGATCCGCACCACGAGGTCTCGGACCGCGTCGTCGAGGCGGGCGACATCGTGGTCGTCGACATCGGCGGCCCGCTGGCGTCGGGCTACAACTCCGACTGCACGCGCACCTACGCGATGGGCGAGCCGGCGGCGGAGGTCGCCGAGCAGTACGCGCTGCTGGAGCGGGCGCAGCGCGCCTCCGTCGAGGCGGTGCGGCCAGGTGTGAGCGCCGAGGCGATCGACGCCGCGGGCCGGGACCTGCTCGCCGGCGCGGGCCTGGGGGAGTACTTCCTGCACCGAACCGGGCACGGCATCGGACTGTCCGTCCACGAGGAGCCCTACATCGTTGCGGGCAACGACATTCCGGTCGAACCGGGCATGGCCTTCTCGATCGAGCCGGGAATCTACTTCAGTGGCCGGTGGGGAGCGCGGATCGAGGATATCGTCATCGTCACCGAGGACGGCTGCGAGAGCGTGAACACCCGGCCCCACAGCTTGACGATCCTCTAGGAGCTACACACCGGAGGCATCATGACGCACGGCGGCGGCAGCACGGCCGATGGCCCTTCGATCTTCGAGGAGGGCGAGGGCAACAGCAGCCGCGTCGTCCAGATCGCGATCGTCGCCGCGATGGGCGGCCTCCTCTTCGGCTACGACAGCGCCGTCATCAACGGCGCGACGAAGGCGATCGAGGGCCGGTTCGACATCCACGGCTACACGCTCGGCTTCGCCGTCGCGTCCGCGCTGCTGGGCGCCGCCGCCGGCGCCATGACGGCGGGCCGGATCGCGGACCGGATCGGCCGCCTGCGCGTCATGCAGGTCGCGGCGGTGCTGTTCTTCCTCAGCGCCATCGGATGCGCCTTCGCCACCCACACCTGGATACTCATCCTGTTCCGCGTGGTCGGCGGCGTCGGCGTCGGCGTGGCGTCGGTGATCGCGCCCGCGTACATCGCGGAGGTCTCGCCGGCCCGGATCCGCGGACGGCTGGGATCGCTGCAGCAGATGGCGATCGTGCTCGGCATCTTCCTCTCGCTGCTGGTCGACTGGCTGCTGGCCTCGCTCGCGGGCGGCGCGTCGAACGACCTTTGGTTCGGGCTGGAGGCGTGGCGGTGGATGTTCCTGGTGATGGCGATCCCCGCGATCGTCTACGGCGTGGCGTCGACGATGATCCCCGAGTCGCCGCGCTACCTGGTGTCCCGGCACCGCATCCCCGAGGCCCGGAAGGTCCTCACGATGCTGCTCGGCGAGAAGAACATGGACATCACCGTCACCCGCATCGAGCAGAGCCTCGCGGGCGAGGAGAAGCACTCCTGGCGCGACCTGGTCCGACCCGGCGGCGGCATCTACCCGATCGTCTGGGTCGGCCTGCTGCTGTCGGTCTTCCAGCAGGCCGTGGGCATCAACGTGATCTTCTACTACTCGAACATGCTCTGGCAGGCCGTCGGTTTCAAGGAGTCGCAGTCGAACCTGATCAGCGTCTTCACCTCGATCGTCAACGTCATCGTGACCATCGTCGCGATCATGCTGGTGGACCGGATCGGCCGCCGGCCCCTGCTGCTCATCGGCTCGATCGGCATGGCGTTCTCGCTCGCAACGATGGCGGTCTGCTTCAGCACCGCGGAGATCGTCGACGGTAAGCCCTCGCTCACCGGCGTGGTGGGCGTCCTCGCCCTCGTCGCGGCGAACCTGTTCGTGATCTTCTTCGGCGTGAGCTGGGGCCCGGTGGTGTGGGTGTTGCTGGGCGAGATGTTCCCCAACCGCATCCGCGGCGCGGCCCTCTCGCTGGCCGCGGCGGCGCAGTGGGCGGCCAACTGGGCCATCACGGTGACCTTCCCGAAGATGGAGGGCAATCTCACGCTGGCCTACGGGCTGTACGCGACCTTCGCGCTGCTGTCGCTCTTCTTCGTCTACCGGTTCGTGCCCGAGACCAAGGGCAAGTCGCTGGAGGACATGGACGGGAACATCCCCGCGCGGTAGCCGCTCCCGTCCGTCAACCGCGGAGCGTGCTCGATCCCAGAACTCGGGTCACGTCGATCTCGATCACGACGCGCTTCGGGTTCTCCCGCGGCGGCTTGTAGCGCACCGAGTAGCGGGCCTCGGCGTCGCGCACCGACTCCACATCGGTCAGGACCCGCGCCGGCCCCTCCAGGGTGAGCCAGCGGGCACCGTCGACCTGGGTCAGCGCGGCGTACCCGCCCCGGCCCGCGTTGCGCGCCTTCTGGCTGTCGCCGGAGGTGATGACGCGCGCGACCCCGGTCGCGGGGTCGTAGGTGAACGCGATCGCCACGGTGTGCGGCGTCCCGTCGGCGCGCAGGGTGCTCAGCGTCGCGAGGTGACGGTCGGTCACGAAGGCGAAGGCGTCGGGATTGAGGACAGGGCGGTCGTTCGGCACACCGTCACGGTAGCGGGGTGCCGCGCGTCTAGTCTGGTCCGGTGAGTGCGGACAGGATTCCCGACGGCGCGGTGCTCCTCCTGGGCGGCCGGAGCGAGGTCGGCCTGGAGGTGGCGCGGCGCATCGCACCGGGCCGCGACGTGATCCTCGCGGCCCGCCGTTCGGAGTATCTGGACGAGCAGATCGCGGCGCTGCGCGAGGTCGGCGCCACCGGCGTCTTCCCGATCGAGTTCGACGCGGACCGCACCGAGCGGCACGCCGCCTTCCTGGACGAGGTGGCCGACCGGTTCGGCCGCATCGGCGTCGCGGTCGTCGCCTTCGGCATCCTCGGCGACCAGGCCCGGGCCGAGGCCGATCCCACGCACGCCGTCCAGATCGCGCAGACCGACTACGTGGCGCAGGTGTCCATCCTGCTGGGGCTGGCGAAGCTGCTGCGCGCCCAGGACGACCGGGACGGCGGCCGGGGCGCCATCGTCGCCTTCTCGTCGGTCGCCGGCGTCCGGGTGCGCAAGGCCAACTTCGTCTACGGCAGCACCAAGGCGGGCCTCGACGGCTTCGTGCAGGGCTTCACCGACTCGTTGCACGGCAGCGGGATCCAGGTGTTGCTCGCCCGCCCGGGATTCATCGTCGGGGCGATGACGCGCGAGCTCATGGCGTCCGGGGTGAAGCCCGCGCCGTTCAGTCGCACCGCGCCCCAGGTCGCCGAGGCGACGGTGCACGCGCTGCGCCGCGGCCGCCGCGTCGTCTGGATCCCGCCGGTGCTGCGCCCGCTGTACGCCGGGCTGCGGTTCGTCCCGCAGGCCGTCTGGCGGCGGATGCCGCGATGACGGTGACCGTGGTCGGCATCGGCGCCGACGGCTGGCCCGGGCTGACCGACGGTGCGCGCCGCGCCCTGCTCGACGCGACCGTCATCCACGGCGCGCCCCGGCAGCTCGAGTTCCTGCCGAAGGAGCTGGCCGAGAGGGCCGCGCGGCCGTGGCCCTCGCCGCTGCTGCCCGCGATCAACGACCTCGCCGACGGGGTGCACGTGCTGGCCAGCGGCGACCCGATGTTCTACGGGGTCGGCGCGACCATCGCGCGGCGCCGTCCCGAGCTCGACCTGCACGTGATCCCGCACCTGTCGTCGTTCGCGCTGGCCTGCGCCCGCCTGCGCTGGCCGGCAGAGGAGGTCACGGTCGTCTCCACGGTGGCGCGGGACCCGTCGCCGGTCGTCCGCGCCGTCCGCGACGGGCGGCGGACCCTCGTCCTCAGCGAGTCCGGCACCACGCCGGCGCTCCTCGCGGAACTGCTGCGCGACGCCGGCCTCGCCGCGACGACGACGGTCCTGGAGCAGCTCGGCGGCCCCCGTGAGAAGGTCCGCCCGTTCCGGAAGAACCTGCGCATCGACGACCTCAACGTGGTCGCGCTCGAACCGGCCGGTCCGGCGGGGGAGTTCGCCTTCGAGCACGACGGCCAGATCACCAAGGCCGATGTCCGCGCCATGACGGTGGCGGCCCTGCGCCCGACGCCCGGCTGGATCTGGGACTTCGGCGCGGGCTCGGGTTCCGTCGGGATCACCTGGGCGCTGCAGGGCGGCGGCTCCGTCGTCGCCGTCGAGCGGCGTGCGGACCGGGCCGAGCGGGTGGCGCGCAACGCGGCCCGGGCCGGCGTGACCGTCGAGGTGGTCGTCGGCGACACGGCGGACCTCACCGCGGACCTGCCGATGCCCGACGCGATCTTCGTCGGCGGCGGCCTCACCGAGACCCTCGCCGCGGCGTGCGTCGGGGTGCTGCCCGCGGGCGGGCGGCTCGTGGCGAACACCGTCACCGTCGAGGGCCAGGCCCTGGCCGCGGCGCTGCGGGCCCGGTACGGCGGCGAGCTGCGCAGCTGCACCGTCGCGGACCTCGCGCCCCTGGGTGGGGGCACCGCGTGGCAGCCTCGCCGGCCGATCGTGCAATGGGTGTTCGTGAAAGGTGATGCGTGACCGTCTACTTCATCGGAGCCGGTCCCGGCGCCCCGGACCTGCTGACGCTGCGCGGCGCGGAGCTGCTCGCGCGCTGCCCCGTCTGCCTGTACGCGGGATCGCTCGTGCCGCAGCAGATGCTGGACCGGTGCCCGCCCGATGCGAAGCTCGTGGACACGGCGCGGATGCCGCTGCCGGACATCGTCGACGAGCTGGTCGCGGCGCATGAGGCGGGTCTCGACGTGGCGCGCCTGCACTCGGGCGACATCTCGCTGTACTCCGCGTTCACGGAGCAGGCCCGCCGGCTCGACGCGGCCGGCGTGCCGTACGAGATCGTCCCCGGCGTGCCCGCCTTCGCCGCCGCCTCCGCCGCGCTCGGCCGGGAGCTGACGGTGCCCGGCGTCGGCCAGTCGCTGCTCATCACCCGTGTCTCGACGCTCTCGACGGACATGCCCGCGGGGGAGGACCTCGCCTCGCTGGCCCGCACCGGGGTGACGCTGGCCCTGCACCTCGCCGCGCACCGTGCGCAGGCGCTGACCGAGGACCTGCTGCCGCACTACGGCTCCGATTGCCCCGTGGCGGTCGTGGCCTTCGCCAGCCGCGAGGACGAGCGGATCGTCCGCTGCCGGCTCGCGGAGCTTCCGGAGCGCCTCGCGGCGGAGGGGATCACGAAGACCGCGGTGATCTTCGTCGGCAAGGTGTTGGACGCGGAGGCCTTCGAGGAGAGCTACCTGTACTCGGCGCGCCGCCTGCGCGCCCCGGGGGCGAGCCACTGATGCCGCGCGTGCTGGTCCTCGGCGGGACCGCCGAGGCCCGCGAACTGGCCCGCCTCCTGCACGAGGACCCGCGGTTCACGGTGCTCAGCTCGCTGGCCGGCCGAGTGGCGAATCCGCGCCTACCGGTGGGGGAGACGCGGATCGGCGGGTTCGGCGGACCGTCGGGCCTGGCGGCGTTCCTCGCGGAGGACGGCGTGGACGTGCTCGTGGACGCGACGCATCCGTTCGCGGCGACGATCTCCCGCAACGCCGCCCTCGCGGCGGAGGCGGCGGCGGTGCCGGTGCTCGCGCTGGTCCGCCCGGAGTGGACGCCGGTCGCGGGCGACCACTGGACCCGGGTGCCGACGGTGGCCGCCGCGGCGGAAGCCCTGTCGCGCCGAGGCGGCGGACGCGCCATGCTCACGACCGGCCGCCAGGACGTCGGCGAGTTCGCGGCGCTCGAGGACTGGTGGTTCCTGATCCGCGTGGTCGACGCGCCGTCGGGCGCCCTGCCGCCGCGGCACGAGCTGCTCCGCGACCGCGGCCCGTACACGGAGGACTCCGAGCGGGCGCTGCTGCGCGCGAACGGGATCGATGTGCTCGTGACCAAGAACAGCGGCGGGGACCTGGTTTCGGCCAAGCTGGCCGCGGCGCGGGAGCTCGGGATCGACGTGGTCGTGGTCGACCGGCCCGAGCGACCCGCGGGGGTGCCCGCGGTGCCGACGGCGGCCGCAGCCTACGCCCGCCTCGTCGGGGAGGCCTGACACCGCCCGACGTACAAGCAGGACTTGTGGATCGGACCGGTATTCGAGCGGCACAGCCGCACTCGCGCCCCTACGATGGCGACTGTGGGGCTGCAAGCCCACGGACGCTACGACGAGGAGACGCGCATGACGAACATCGAGATCCCCAGCCCGGTCAAGGAGTTCATCGATTCCGTGAACGCCGGTGACGAGGCGGCCTTCCTCGACGCCTTCACCGCCGACGGCTACATCGACGACTGGGGCCGCGTTTTCGGCGATCGCGCCGCGATGCAGGGGTGGAGCGCGAAGGAGTTCATCGGCGCGAAGGGCGTGCTGACGCCGGAGAAGGTCACCGTCGACGGCGACACCGTGACCGTGGTGGGCGACTGGCGCAGCACCCACGCCAACGGGCTCAGCGAGTTCACCTTCGCCGTCGCCGGGGAACGCCTGGCGTCCATGACGATCCGCGAGGGCTGACCACCGTGCGGACGATCGTCATCGTCACCCTCGGAATCGTGTTGGCGTTGATCTTCCTCGCCGTCGGCAGGAAGGTCGGCACCGTCGGCCCGCAGCGGGCGGCGATCGCCTTCGTCGTGCTCTGGACGCTGGCGATGATCGGCAACCTGGCCGTCGGCGTCTCCCACGGCTACACCGTGGCCGAGGAGTTCCCGATCCTGCTGGTCAATGTCCTCCCCGGCGCCGTCGTGGCCCTGGTGGGGGCGCGCCTGCTCACCCGAGAAGCGCGCTGACGGCGGAGCGTCTGCGCGCCAGCTCGCCGAGGTCCGCATCGATGCGGGACAGGGTGGCGCGCATCGCGGCCTCGATCGCGGGGCACAGGTCGACGGTCCGCTCGTTCCGGGCGCACGGGAGGATCACCCGGATGGCGTCGGTGTCGAAGCCGGCGTCGAGGAGGCCGCGGATCCGGCGCACCTGCGAGGCCGCGTTCCCGTCGTAGACGCGGTAGCCGGCGGGGGTGCGCTCCGCGGCCAGGAGGCCCTTCTCCTCGTAGTACCGCAGGGACCGCGCGCTCGCGCCTGTGACCTCGGACAACTCGCCGATCAGCATCTCGCCCTTGACCTTCACACCAGCGTCAACCCGCACACTGCACGCATGTATTCCGATCGTGCCGCCCAGATCCTGTCCGCTTCCTCATCCGCCGTCGTCGACCGCGGCGCCGGCCCCGTCGTCGCGCTCGCCCACGGCGCGGGCGGCGGGGTGCTCGAGAACTTCGCCGCGCTGGTCGACCGCGCGCCCGACCTGCGGTTCGTTGGACCGTCGTGGCCCGGATCGGGCGGTACCCCGCTCGGCGCAGCGCCGCTCGCCCTCGAGGACCTCGCCGATCGCGTCGTGGCGGCCGCCGTGAGCCGCGGCGCCGAGCGCTTCCCCGTCGTCGGGCTCTCCCTCGGGGCGGCCGTGGCGGTCACGGCCGCGCACCGCCACCCCGAGCACGTCTCGGCGCTGGTGCTGACGGTCGGCGTCGCCCGATCCGACTTCCGGGTACGGACGGTCACGGAAACGATCGGCGCGCTCGCTGCGGCCGGCGCCCACGACGCGCTCGCGGCGTACGTGCTGTCCGTCGCGTCCTCGGACGCGACGCTGCGTGCGCTTCCGCCGGCGACGCTCGAGGAGACACGGATCGCGGTCCGCGACACCATGCCGGAGGGGATGTCCGCGCAGATCGATCTCGCCGGGCGCGTGGACGTCACCGATCTCCTGCCCGGCCTCGCGGTCCCCACCCTGGTCGTCGTCGCGGGCGGCGACCGGCTGGTGCCCGCCGACATCGCCCGGGAGTTCAGCGCGATCCCCGGGGCGCGCGTCGTCGACTACGTCGGGGCCGGGCACATCTTCACGCCGTCCGAGGCCGAGGAGTGGGCCGTCGAGGTCACCGAGTTCCTGCGGGCGGTGGACTGAGCGCGGCATGATCGAGGTATGACAGCTGCTGTCCTGGCCCTGCATTGGCAGGTGAACGTGATCGAGCCGGAGGGCTTCTTCGGTCCGATGCTGGCGGAACCGGTCGAGGAGTCCGGCGTCGTGGACCGAGCCGCGGCCTTCCACGACGCGGCGCTCGCGGCGGGCGTGCCGGTGATCTTCACCCGGTTCACCGTGCCCGAGGGTGAGGGGGACCTCGTGCGGAACACCGCGTTCATGCAGGCGGTCGGCGACGCGCAGGAGTCGTTCCGCCCGGACGCCGACGGCGCGCGGATCATCGCCGCGATGGCCGACCAGCCGACCGCGATCTACGACAACCAACGACTCTCGGGGCTCGCGGGGCCGGCGACGGAATGGCTCGCGGAGCACGGGATCGACACGATTTACCTGACGGGCGTCGCGACCAACCTCACGGTCGAGCAGACCGCGCGGCACGGCACCGATCTCGGCCTCGTCGTGCACGTGGTCGAGGACTGCGTCGCCGCGGCGGATCCGGACGTGCACGCGGCATCGCTCGCGAACCTGGATCTCGCGACCGCGGGCCGCGTGACGGCCGTGGAGGCCATCGCCCGCTTCGGCGTCGCCTGAGGCCCGACGCGGACGCTCAGCGCAGCTTGGCGCCGTACGCGTGCGTGATCTGCAGGACCAGCAGCACCCGGCGGTCCGCGACCATCACCTCGCGGTACTCGCGCCAGTCGGGATGCTCGCCGGCGCCGGTGCGGTAGTAGTCGACGAGCGCGTCCACCTCGGCACCATCGGGATCCGTCGACGGGCCGATGAGCGTCGCGGTGCCCTCGGCGGTGGCCCAGGTGTAGCCATCGGCGCTCGTGAACTCGATCGCGGCCCGCGGATCGCGGCGCAGATTCGCCTCCTTCGCGCGGCCCGCGGTCATGGACACGAGGATCCGGTCGGCGTCCACGTCGTACACCGTGGTGACGGGGGAGAGCTGCGGCATGCCACTGGCCCGGAGCGTCGCGAGGACGCCGATCCGGCTGGCGGCGATCAGGGTGCGGGGGTCGAACTCGGTCGAGGCCATGCACCGTCCAACGCCTCGCCGGCCCCCGCTGTTCCGGGGACCGGCGAGCAGGGCTCAGACCGCCGCACTGTCGACCCGCACACCGGGACGAGGAGCGCGGCGCCGTCGCTCGGCGGCGATGCTCGCGGCGGCCAGCAGGGCGCCCGCACCGCTCAGGGCGACGCCGATCCACACCGGCGACGTGGGGCCGCCTCCGAGGCTGATCCCCGTGCCGCCGAGTTGTGCACCCACCGCGTTGCCCAGGTTGAACGCCGCGATGTTGGCCGACGAGGCGATGAGCGTCGCGGTGCCGGCGTTCCGCAGCACGCGCAGTTGCAGGGCGGGCACCGTCGCGAAGCCGACGAGGCCCATGACGGCGAGCGCGACCGCGACGAGCGGCTGCGAGCCCGCGAGCACCGCGACCGCCGCGATGGCGAGGGGCAGGAGCACGGCGAACGTGAGCAACGCGCGGTCCGCGTCCCGGTCGGCGGCACGACCGCCCACGAGGTTGCCGGCGAACAGGCCAAGACCGAACAGCACCAGGAGCCAGGGGATCGCGGCGGCGCCGAAGCCGGTCACGGACCGCAGCAGCGGCTCGATGTACGTGAAGGCGCCGAACAGCCCGCCGAAGACGAGAGCCGTGACAGCGCAGGCGATCCAGACGGACGGGCGCAACAGCACCGACAGTTGGGTCCGCACCGAGGTCGTCTCGGCGGGCACGCTCGGCACCAGGACGGCGATCGCCGCCATGGCCACGAGCCCGATCACGGCGACCGCGACGAACGTGGCCCGCCACCCGAATCGGTGACCGAGCGCGGTACCGGCGGGGACGCCGAGCACGTTGGCGACGGTGAGCCCGGCGAACATCAGCGCGATCGCCGACGCCTGGCGGTCGGGCGTGACCAGCCGCGCCGCGAGCACGGCGCCGATCCCGAAGAAGCCGCCGTGGCACAGCGCCGCGAGGATCCGACCCGCCATCACCAGCTCGTAGGTGGGGCCGGCCGCGGAGAGGGCATTCCCCGCGACGAAGAGGGCGAGCAGGATCAGGAGCGCGGTCTTCGGCGGCCGCGACACCAGGGCGAGCGTCACGGTGAAGGCGCCGAACACGACGCCGAGCGCGTAGCCGGTGACCAGTCCGCCGGCGACGGGGATGCTCACGCCCAGGTCGCTCGCGACGTCGGAGAGCAGGCCGGTGATGGAGAACTCCGTCAGCCCGATCCCGAAGCCGCCCATGGCGAGTGCGAGCAGTCCGGGGTGCAGGCGACGGTGCGAGGTGGCGGTCATCATCGGGCTCCGTTCAGGGTCGCGCGCAGCCAGACGGCCAGGTCGCGCTGGAGGTCGGTGGCGGCGTCGAGCACGGCGTCCATCCAGTAGAAGCCGTGCAGGGTGCCGGGATAATCGCGGTAGTCGACGGCACCGCCCGCTGCCCGGAGAGCCTCCGCGTACTGCCGGCCGTGGCCGCGCAGAACGTCGAACTCCGCCGTCGCGACGAAGGCCGGTGGGAGTCCGGTGAGATCGTGCGCGTTCAGGGGCGCCGCGCCGGTCGGCACGTCGCCGTCGGGAAGGTATTGGCTCCAGAACCATTCCATGTCGGCGGGCGACAGGCTCACCTCGTCCGCGGCGAGGTCGTCGTACCCACCGGGCCGCAGCGGCGGGTAGAGGACCGCGTGGGCGGCGATCGGCGGTCCGCCCCGATCCCGGACGCGCTGCACGAGCGCGGCGGTGATCGTCCCACCGGCGCTGTCGCCGATAACCGCGATCCGCTCCGGATCCACGTCGAGCGCGCCGGAGGCGATCCACTCGAGCACGGCCGCGGCGTCGTCGATCGCCGCAGGATAGGGGTTCTCGGGCGCCTTCCGGTAGTCGACGGTGACGACGGTGAAGCCCGTGGCGAGCGCCAGGAGCCGCGCGGGTTCGTCGCTGACCTCGATGTCGGCGATCACGAAGCCGCTTCCGTGCAGCATGAGGATCACAGGTCCGCCGGGCGGGCCGTCGCGGTACACGCGCACGGGCAGAGACGATCCCGGGCCGATCACGTAGGTGTGCCGGACGTGGTCGACGTCGGGTGCGCGGCGTTGCAGGTCGAGGTAGCCGCGTCCCGCTCGGCGGGCCTCGGCGACGGTGCCGGCGTGGACGGGCGCGGCGCCGGCGATGGCGGCGAGGTGGGCGGCGGCCTGGGGGTGCAGGGGCATGACGGGTCCGTTCTTCGGGCAGCGGGGATCGCCAGTGGTCGCCGCGGTTCGGCGACCCTGGTGGAGGAGGGTTGGGGCTGGGGTGCGGCTCAGTCGGCCACGCGGTGCCGCAGCAGCGTCAGGGCGTCGTCGTCCGGGCTGCCGGGCGCGGCGCTGAATGCGATCATGCGGGCACCGTCGGACTCGGGGAGGTGGAGCATCTGGTAACAGAGGTCGAGCCGGCCCACCCACGGATGGTGAAACCGCTTGACGCCGCTGGTGCACAGCTCGACGGCCTGCAGTGCCCACAGCCGGGCGAAGTCGCGGTCGAGCACCAGCTCGCCGAGCAGGCCGCGGAGGGCCGCGTCGTCGGGGAACTGGGCGGCGACCCAGCGGAGCGACGCGACGGCCAGCTCGGCCTCCAGTTCCCAATCGACGAAGAGCGACCGGACCTCCGGATCGAGGAAGGTCTGCCGCACCTTGTTCGGCGGCGGATCGGCGTGCAGGTCCTCGTACGGGACGTGCGGGGCCAGAACGGCGTTGCCGAGGCGGTTCCACGCCAGGATGTCCTGATTGAGCGAGAGCACCACGGCGGGCGTCTCCATCGCGTCGACGAGTTGGCGCACGCCGACGAATCCGGCGCCGTGCCGATCGATCGGCGCCGCGCCCTCGCCCGACGGACGAGCCAGCTCGAGGAGGTGCAGGCGCTCGACCTCGCTCAGCTGCAGGGCGCGGGCGAGTGCGCTCAGGACCTCGCCGGAGGGATTTCCCGCGGCGCCCTGCTCCAGGCGGGTCAGGTAGTTGACCGAGACCCCGGCGAGCTCGGCGAGCTCCTCGCGGCGCAGGCCCGGGACCCGCCGTCGGCCGTAGCTGGGGAGGCCGAGAGCGTCGGCGTCCACCGCGGCGCGCCGGGAGCGGAGGAAGGACGCCAGGGTCGGGGCGGTCTCATCGATCATGTCCCCGAGTCTGGTCCACTACGCGCGCGGTTGCCTGCCCCTGTGAGGGGCAGGCTCCGCGGCGGCGGGTCAGCGCAGGTCAGGAGCCTTCACAGATGCGGATCTCGCGGACGGCACCGTCACCGAGGGCGGCGAGGGCCTCCTGGTAGGCGGGGGAGTCGTGCGTGGCGACGGCCTGCTCGAGGCTGTCGAACTCGATGACCGTGGTGCGCTCGATCTTCCCCGCCTCGTAGGCGACGGCGGCCTGGCCGCGGACGATGAAGCGCCCGCCGCCGTCGGTGATCGCGGGCCCGCCGATGGCCGCGTACGCCGCCATCTTCTCGGGGTCCTTGATCTCCTGGTAGAACGCGATCCAATACGCCTTCGCCATCATCCGTCTCCTTCTGTCAGTACTTACGGGGAGTGTGCACGATCCGACCGCCGGAGCGTTCGGTGACCTCGGTGCGCGAGGACCCGACGATGAGGAGGCAGCGCATGTCCACCTGCTCGGGTTCGAACGCGCCGAGGGTGGTCACCGTCAGCGTCTCCTCGGGCGAGCCGACGGCGCGTCCGACGATGACGACGGTCTCGGGGGAGCGCACCTCGAGCAGCACGTCGCGCATCCGTACGAGCTGCTCGCGGCGCGTCCTCGACGCCGGGTTGTACACGGCCAGCGCGAGGTCCGCCGCGGCGACGGCGCGCAGCCGCTGCTCGATGACCTCCCAGGGCTTGAGGTAGTCCGAGAGCGAGAGCACCGCGTAGTCGTGGCCGAGGGGCGCGCCCACGCGGCTCGCGACGGCGTTCGCCGCCGTCATACCCGGCAGCACGCGGACGGGGACGTCGTGGAAGGCCGGATCGGCGGCCACCTCCGCGACGGCGGAGGCCATCGCGAACACGCCGGGATCGCCGGAGCTCACCACGGCGACGCGGGCACCGCCGGCCGCGAGCTCCAGGGCGTGCCGGGCACGGTCGGCCTCCACGCGGTTGTCGGAGGCGTGCACGCGCTGGCCCGGCCGCGGGCGCACCCGGGCGGTGTAGGTCTGATATCCGACGATGTCCGTCGCCTCGGACAGCTCGTGCCGGACCTCCGGCGTGGTCCACGCCTCGTCGCCGGGGCCGAGACCGACGACCACGACCTCGCCGCCCGACGGTGCCGTGGGCGCGTTGATCCGGCCGGGCACGAGCACCGTCGCGAAGTAGGGCACGTCCTCGGCGCTCACATCGTCGACCGCGAGCACCCGCTCGTCCGCGCGGCTGGCCCGCTCGACGTACCAGGCCGCGCCGTCCCTATCGGCGTCCTGCAAGGCGCCGCGAACGGTCGGGAAGGTCCTGCCCAGCTTCATGATCGCGGCGGCGTCCGTGTCGGCGAGGCGGCGGCGCAGCTCGGACTCGGGGAGCGTGCCGGGCAGCACGGTGAGCACCTCGTCGGCCTCGACCAGCGGCACACCGGTGGCGGCGGCCGCGGCGCTCACGGACGTGACGCCCGGGACCACGACGCACTCGAACCGATCACGCAGCCGCTTGTGCATGTGCATGTAGGAGCTGTAGAACATCGGGTCGCCCTCGGCGAGCAGCACGACGTTGCGCCCCGCGGTCAGGTGCTCGGCGAGCTCCTCCGCGGCGCCGGCGTAGAAGTCGTCGAGCGCGCCGCGGTAGCCGCCGGGGTGATCGGTCGTCTCGGTGGTCACCGGGTACATCAACCGGATCTCCGCCTGGCCCTCGCGCAGGTACGGCGCGGCGCACGCACGCGCGTTCGAGCGGCCGTGCCGCGCACTGTGATAGGCCACCACATCGGCCTCGGCGATGAGGCGCGCGGCCTTGACCGTGACCAGCTCCGGATCGCCAGGACCCACGCCGACGCCGTACAGGATCCCCGTCACAGCTCCTCCTCCCGCGCCAGCGCGTTGAGCGCCGCCGCCGTGATCGCGCTGCCGCCGCGGCGGCCCAGCACGGTGATGTACTCGACGCCCAGCCCCGCCGCCTCCGCGACGAGCGCGTCCTTCGACTCGGCGGCGCCGATGAAGCCGACCGGGATCCCCACGACGACCGCGGGTTTCGGCGCGCCCGCCGCGAGCAGGTCGAGCAGGTGGAACAGGGCCGTCGGCGCGTTGCCGATCGCGACGACAGCGCCCGCCATGCGTTCGCCCCACAGCTGCAGGGCCGCGGCGCTGCGCGTGTTCCCGATCTCGGCGGCCAGCGCGGGCACGCGCGGATCGCGCAGCTGGCACAGCACCTCGTTGTCCTCGGGCAGGCGGGCGCGGGTGACGCCGTGCACCACCATGTTCGCGTCCGCGAGGATGGGCGCCCCGGCGCGCAGCGCGGAGCGTCCGGCCGCGACGGCGCCGGCGGAGATGCGGATGTCGCGATCCAGATCGACCTGGCCGGCGGCGTGGATCATGCGGACCGCCACCGTCTCCGCGTCGGCGGCGAGGGCGGCGAGGTCCGCCTCGGCGCGGATCGTGGCGAACGATCGCCGGTAGATCTCGGCGCCGTCGGTGAGGTAGTCGTGCACCCGGGAAGTCTATTCGCCGGGCTCGCCGGTCACGACCACCCGTCGGTGTTCGCCCGACGGTGCGCCGCAGCCGCGCTCGCACGCGACCACGTGGACCCGCTCGTCGTCGGCGATGTCGTCGGCGATGTCCGCCGCGTGCGCGAGCGAATCGCCGTGCGCGCGGGCGCATCCGTGATCGCCGACGCACGCGCTCACCCGCAGGAGCGGCGCGTTCGCGTCGAAGATCAGGCCCATCGGCGCGAGGACCCGCACCACGGTCTCCGCAACGCCCTCGTCGAGGCCGTGCACGTGTACCGTCCGCCACGGCGTGATCGTGATCGGGTGGTCCACGGCGGCGACGAACTGCGCGGTGCGCGGGTCGAGCCGGCCCAGCGGAACGCCCATCCCGAGCGTCACCGAGCCGTCGGGCCGGTCGAACCAGCCGACGGGAGGCGGCGTGGGGGGCGCGGGCACGGAACGGGGCCCGGTGGTGCGCCCGCCGAGCGCGGCGGCGATGCGGTCGGCACCGTCGGGCAGGTCGTGCACGCGCCATTCGTCGCCGCGCAGGTCGAGGAACGCCTGCGCGGCGTCGAGCAGCGCGTCGACGGTGCCGGGCAGGTCGGTCGGCCGCCCGGCGAGGTGGAGCACGCCGCCGCGCGACTCGGCGTCCGCGGCGAGCGCCGCGACGTCGCCGGCGCCGTCGTCGAGGGCGAACAGGAACCGACCCGGGAGCTCGGCGAGGGCGGCGCGCGCCACGAGCGCCCGGTCGAGCGCCGCGGCGGTCTCCCGGAGCTCGCCGGCCTGCGGCGAGGCGACGATGTTGCGCACGCGCTCGTGTGTCGGCGAGGGCAACAGTCCCGCGTCGGCGAGAAGCCCGCCAGCGGCGTCGAGGTCGGCGACGCCGCGCAGCTGGACGTTGCCGCGCGAGGTCAGCTCGATCGGCTCGTCACCGGCGAGTTCCGCGAGGGCGACGAGCTGAGCGGGTTCGAGCGCTCCGCCGGGCAGCCGGACCCGGACCAGGGCACCGTCGGCCGCGGCGTGCGGTCGCAGGACCCCCGGGCAGGCGTCGGGTTGCTTCGGCTGCAGGACGATCAGTCCTCGAAGTGGACCGGCGGCAGGGTGATGACGTGGCCGGCGTAGGCCAGGCCGGAGCCGAAGGCCATGACGAGCGCGGTCTGGCCGGGCTTCGCCTTGCCGGTGCGCAGGAGCTCCTCGACGGCGAGCGGGATCGACGCCGCGGAGGTGTTGCCGGTGGTCACGATGTCCTCGGCGACCACGCAGTCGTCGCGCAACTCGAGCGCCTTGATGAGCACCTGGGTGATCCGCAGGTTGGCCTGGTGCGGCACGAAGACGTCGATGTCCTTCGAGGTGAGGCCGGCGAGCTTGAGCGCCTCCTGGCACGCGGGGAGCAGCGCGGTCGCGGCCCAGCGGAAGACCTTGCGGCCCTCCATGCGCAGGAACGGGCGGACGGGCGCCTCGGTCGTGGTGTCGTCCCGGAAGGCGTGGACCTCGTCGAAGTACGTGCCGAAGTCCTTGTCCTGGAAGATCGCGGTGGTGAAGTCGCCGTCGGCGCCCCACGACACCTGGGAGACGCCCACCTCCTCGGACGGTCCGAGCACGGCCGCGCCGGCACCGTCGGCGAAGATGAACGCGCAGGTGCGGTCCTCGGGCGAGATGAGATCGGAGAGGCGCTCGACGCCCACGACCACGACGTACTTCGCGGTGCCGGCCCGGATCAGGTCGGTGCCGACGGCGGCGGCGGTGGTGAAGCCGGAGCAGCCGGCGGTGATGTCGAACGCGGGGACGCCGACGCGGCCCAGCTCCTTGGCGATCTGCGGCGCGAGCGAGGGGCCCAGCTCCAGGCGGGTGTTCGTCGCGGAGATGACGCAGTCGACCAGCTGGGGATCGATGCCCGCGGCCGTGATCGCGCGCTCGGCGGCCTTCACCGACATCGACAGGATCGTCTCGTCGTCCTCGGCGAAGTGCCGCGACTCGATGCCCGAGCGGGTCTTGATCCACTCGTCGCTCGAGTCGATCTTGTCGACGATCTCGGAGTTGGGCACCACGCGCCGCGGTCGGTACGCGCCGATCCCGAGGTAGCTGACGTTCGACTGCTCAGCGGGGGCGGGAGGGGCGATCCGGGCGGGGGCGGTCATGCGTGAGGTACTCCGTTCGAGGGGTGGCGCGGATGAACCATTCGGTTCATCGACCCGTCATTGGTAACATGAACCGAGCGGTTCAAACAAGCGCCGCCACGCCGCGTGGCGGACTCCACTTCGGTGGACGTCCGCTGTTTCCGAAGAGTCGAGGAGGGTCCGGCCACGATGCCCACCGCCCCGAAGCCGCGCCCCCGCCCCCGCGTGCGACTGGTCAACACCGCGCTCAACCTGGTCGGACGCCACGGCTTCGCCGACGCCGGCCTCGCCGAACTCACCGCGCAGTCGCAGGCCTCCAAGAACTCGCTGTACCAGTACTTCCCCGGCGGCAAGGCCGAGCTCGTGGAGGCGTCCACGTCGCTCGCGGGCCGCCGCCTGCTCCGGTACATCGACGCCGCGACCAGCAAGGGCGAGCCCCACGAGTGGATCGGCCGGTTCATCGAGCTGTGGAAGCGGGTGCTGGTCCGCTCCGAGTTCCAGGTCGGGTGTCCGCTCCTGGCGGCCGCCCTGGCCGACGGCGCGCCCCGCGTGCAGGACGCCGCCACCGCCGCGTACACCGAGTGCGAGCGGCGGTTCGCCTCCGCGCTGGTCGATTACGGCGTCGAGGAGCGCGGCGCGCTCGTCTTCGCCTCCGTCTTCATGAGCTCGATCGAGGGCGCGGTCGCCCGGGCGCGCGCCGCCCGCGACATCTATCCGCTCACCGACGTCTACCACTCGATGATGGCCCTGCTCGACCTGACGATGGCGGCTCCCGACGTGGTGCGGGGCGCTACAGTCGCCGAATGACCGACGGCGACTACACCCACTGGCTGGACGACTGCTATTCCGTCGATTCCGAGGGACTGCGGTCGTACGGCCGGGCCACCCGCTCGCCGCACGTCCCGTACGCGAGCAGCCGGATCATCCCGCGGGACACGCCCGTCCCGCCGCTCATCGTGGCGGATCCGGTGTTCAAGGTGGCCGCGCGGCTGCTGGCGGAACAGATCGAGCAGTTCAACGTCGGCCGGCTGCTGCACGTCTCCCAGACGGTCCGCCAGGTGACGCCGATCCGGATCGGCGACGTCGCGTCGCTGGGAGCCCGGATCTCCGACCGCGTGACGCGAGCCGGGATCGACCTGTTCACCGTGGACTGCGTCGTGCGCGTCGGCGGCGAGACCCGGATCGAGACGTCGAGCGTCGTCGCCTATGCCGGCGGCGACGAGGCGAACACCGACCTCGTCGACGCGGCCGCTCCCGGCATCGTCATGCACGACGCCGTGCTCTGAACGCGCTCACTCGACGACGATCACCCGCAGGTTCCGGGGGCCGTGCACGCCCTCCACGCGGTCCAGCTCGATGTCGCTCGTCGCGCTGGGCCCGCTGATCCAGGTGAGCGGGCGGACGTCCGCGCCGGAGTCCCGCAGCCGCGCGACGACCGCGGGGACGTCGTCGACGATCCGGTCGGCGTGGACGATGCAGACGTGCACGTCTGGCACCAGGGTGACGGCCCGGCGCCCCTGGCCCGGGCCGTGGTCGAGCACGATCGTCCCGGTGTTGGCGATCCCGACGGTGGCGGTGGTCACCACGGCAGCGGCGGCGTCGAGCCGGTACGGCGAGAGGCGGTCGTCGTCGAGCCAGGGGAGCGGCCCGGGGACGAGGTCGCGGACGACCTCGTCGCCGAGCACCCCCGCCGCATCGTCGACGGGCCCGAGCAGCTCGCGCACCGTCGCGCCGAGATCGGGGGCGGCGCACCGTCGGACCTGGGCGCGGTAGTCGGCGACTCGTTCCGCGAACCGGTCGACCACGTCGAGATCGCCGGTCCCGACGGGCCGGCCGTACGTCCAGGGGACCGGGGTCTCGGCGGCGTCGCGGTCGCCGACGTCGGCGAGCGCGGCCCGGACCCGGCCGAGGATCTCCTCGCGTGCGGTCATCGCCCGTCGCCTCCCTCGTGTTCGCGTGCCCACCACTGCCGGAAGGTCTCCGTCGGCGGGACGGGGGTGTCGCGCTCGGCGCTCCAGCCGCGCATCGGACCCGGGAGGTTGCCGAACGTCGTGCGACGGCGGAAGATCCGGCCACCGAGGGTCGCCACTCGTTGCGCCGCGCCGAGCCTGCCGGCGCTGCCGAACATCCACGCCGCACCCTTCATCGCGGCGGCCTCGGGCTTGGGGACGCCGCCGCGCGCCTCGTCGACCACCCGGGTCCGCAGGTGGACCAGCAGGTCCGGGATGGGGATCTTCACGGGGCAGGCGTCGAAGCAGGCGCCGCAGAGCGTGGAGGCGTAGGGCAGCGAGGCGTCGACCGCGGACGACGTGCCGCGCAGCTGCGGCGTCAGGATCGCGCCGATGGGGCCGGGATAGACGGAGCCGTAGCTGTGGCCGCCGACCCGCTCGTACACGGGGCAGACGTTCAGGCACGCGGAGCAGCGGATGCAGCGCAGGGCGGAGCGGCCCACCTCGTCGGCGAGGACGTCGGTGCGATGGTTGTCGAGCAGCACGATGTGCACGACCTCCGGCCCGTCGCCGTCGCCGGAGGGCCCGGTCCAGATCGAGGTGTACGGGTTCTCGCGCTCGCCCGTGCTGGAGCGGGGGAGCACCTGCAGGAACACCTCGAGGTCGTCGAAGGTCGGCAGGATCTTCTCGATGCCCACCACCGAGATGAGGGTCTTCGGCAGCGTGAGGCACATGCGGCCGTTGCCCTCGGACTCCACCACTACGAGGCCGCCGGTCTCGGCGATCGCGAAGTTCGCTCCGCTCACGCCGACTTCGGCGCGGAGGAACTTCTCCCGCAGGTGCAGGCGCGCGGCCTCGGCGAGCCGGGCGGGCTCGTCGGTGAGGTCGTCCGGGGCGGGGCGGCCGACCTCCTTCATCCGGCGCCGGAAGATGTCGCGCACCTCGGTGCGGTTGCGGTGGATCGCGGGCACCAGGATGTGGCTCGGCCAGTCCTCGCCGAGCTGCACGATGAGCTCCGCGAGGTCGGTCTCCCAGGCGTCGATCCCGGCGGCCGCGAGGGCCTCGTTGAGCTCGATCTCCTGGGTGGCCATGGACTTCACCTTCACCACCTCCTTCGCGCCGGCGGCGCGCACCAGGTCGACGACGATCCGGTTCGCCTCCTCGGCGTCGCGGGCCCAGTGCACGACCGCGCCCGCGGCGGTGGCGTTGGCCTCGAACTGTTCGAGGAAGTGGTCGAGGTGGCGCAGGGTGCGGTTCTTGATCGCCTCGGCCGCGTCGCGCAGCTGCTCCCAGTCGTCGAGCTCGCCGACGACGGAGGCCCGCTTGCCCCGAATGACCTTCGTGGCGTGCGCCAGGTTGCGGCGCAGCGTGGTGTCGGCCAGCGCCTCCCGGGCGGCGTCCGGGAACGTCGGCATGCCGACGAACGTGCCGGTCACGCCGACGTGCGGATGTCCGGTGGTCACCGCGGGGCCCCTTCCGTGGACGCCAGGATCTCGGCGAGGTGGACGGTGCGCGTGCGGTCGCCGGTGCGGGACATGAGCCCGCCGATGTGCGCGAGGCAGGAGTTGTCGCCGGCGACGAGGTACTCGGCGCCGGTGTCCCGGACGCGTCCGGTCTTGTCCAGGCCCATCGCCACGGAGACGTCGGCGTTCTTCATGGCGAAGGTGCCGCCGAAGCCGCAGCACTGGTCGGCGTCGGGGAGCTCCACGAGGTCGATGCCGCGGACCGCGCGGAGCAGGCGCAGCGGGCGGTTGCCGACGCGGAGCATGCGCAGCGAGTGGCACGTGGGGTGGTACGTCACGCGGTGCGGAAAGTAGGCGCCCACGTCGGTCACGCCGAGGACGTCCACGAGGAACTCGCTGAGCTCGTGAACCCGGGGCGTCAGCTCGTCGACGGCGGTCCGGAGCCCGCGGTCGCCGGCGCGGTCCGCGAGGCCCGCGTGCTGGTGCCGCACGGACCCGACGCACGAGCCCGACGGGGCGACGACGGCGTCGTAACCGGCGAAGACGTCGACGAAGCGCCGGACGCCGGGGATCGCTTCGTCGGCGTACCCGGTGTTGGTGAACATCTGGCCGCAGCACGTCTGGGCCTGCGGGAACTCGACGTCGACGCCGAGGCGCTCCAGCAGCCGGACCACCGCCTTCGGCGTCTCGGGCCACATCGTGTCGTTGAAGCACGTGGCGAACAACGCGACTTTCACGAGGCCTCCGTCCGGTCGATGTCGTGTGGTCTGACCACAGGATCGAAGGTAGGGTGACGGAGACCACATGTCAACCGACGCGCGCTCCTCGTGGAAGGCTGAGGGACATGACGTTCGACCCACCGGACTGGCGGCCCGTCGCTCGCACCCGCACGTACCACCTGGTCATCAGCGCGATCGAGGAGCAGATCCTGGCGGGCTCGCTCCGCGTCGGTGACGCGCTGCCCGCCGAGCGCGACCTGGCGGCGCGGCTGGAGGTGAGCCGGCCGGCGGTCCGGGAGGCGTTGCGCGTGCTGGAGGCGCAGGGCGTCGTCACGTCCGGCACCGGCAGCGGGCCCCGCGCGGGCACCTTCGTCAGCGCCGTGCCCGCCGATTCCCTCTCCCACTTCCTGCGCCTGCACATGGCCCTCAGCAACTTCGAGTTCCCCGAGGTCGTCGAAGCGCGCGTCCTCCTCGAGCGGTCCTCGGTCTCGCTCGCGGCCCGCGACGCCGAGACCGCGGCGCTGGCGCCGGTCCGCGCCGCGCTCGCCGCGATGGATGCCGCCGGCGACGACCGCGCCGCCTTCAACGACGCCGACACCGATTTCCACACCGCGATCGCCGAGGCCTGCGGGAACCGCCTCGTCACGACGGTGACGGTCGCCATCCGCAGCGCCCTCCGCCCGGGGATCCTCGCCGCGTTCGAGGAGATCGACGACTGGCCGGCGCTCACCGCGGTCCTGCAGGAGGAGCACCGGGCGATCCTGGCCGCGATCGAGGCGGGGGACTCCGCCCGCGCCGCCGAGCTCACGGAGGCGCACATCCGCGGCGCGTACGGTCGCCTGCCCGGACTGCACTCGGGCACGATCGTCTGAATCGGCGCCCACTAGGGTTGGTGAGGTGATCCTTCTCCTCTCCACCTCGGACACCGACCTCCTCAGCGCGAAGGCCAGCGGCGCCGACTACCGCTGGGCCAACCCCGCGCGGATCAGCGTGGAGCTCGACCTCCCCGGCCTGCTCGACGGCGCCGACATCGTGCTGGTGCGCATCCTCGGCGGCCGCCGCTACTGGGAGAGCGGCCTCGACGCGCTGGCGGCCAGCGGGAAGCCGGTCGTCGTGGTCTCGGGGGAGCAGGCGCCCGACGCCGACCTCATGGAGGCCTCGACGGTGGCCGCCGGCGTCGCCACCCAGGCGCACGCCTATCTCGCCGAGGGTGGCCCCGACAATCTGGCGCAGCTGTACCACTTCCTCTCGGATACGGTGCTGCTCACCGGCGACGGCTTCGAGCCCCCCGTCGCGGCGCCGCAGTGGGGGATCGTGGACCGGCCTGCGGCGGCGCAGGACGGCCCGCGGATCGGCGTGCTGTACTACCGCGCCCAGCACCTCGCGGGCAACACCGCCTACATCGACGCGCTCGCCACGGCGATCGAAGCGCGCGGCGCCGTGGCGGTGCCGATCTTCTGCGCCTCGCTGCGCACCGCCGACGACGCCCTCTTCGCCGAGCTCGGCACGCTCGACTCCCTGGTCGTCACGGTGCTCGCCGCGGGCGGCGTCAACGCCGCCGGTGCCGCGGCCGGCGGCGACGACGAGTCCTGGGACGTGGGCCGCCTCGCCGCGCTCGACATCCCGATCCTGCAGGCCCTGGCGCTCACCACCTCCCGCGAGCAGTGGGAGGGCAGCGACGACGGCCTCAGCCCGCTCGACGTGGCGACACAGGTCGCGATCCCGGAGTTCGACGGCCGGATCATCACCGTGCCCTTCTCCTTCAAGGAGATCGGCGACGACGGGCTGCCCGCGTACGTCCCGGACGCCGAGCGCGCCGACCGGGTCGCGGGCCTCGCGCTGCGGCACGCGCGGCTGCGCTCCATACCGAACGCGGACAAGAAGATCGCGCTCATGCTCTCCGCGTACCCCACCAAGCACGCCCGCATCGGCAACGCCGTCGGCCTGGATACGCCGCAGTCGGCGCTGGAGCTGATCCGTCGCCTCGCGGACGCGGGCTACGACGTCGGCGCACCGTCGGACATCCCGGGGCTCGAGGCCGACGACTCCGACGCCTTCATCCACGCCGTCATCGCCCGCGGCGGCCAGGACCCGGACTGGCTCTCCGACGAGCGGCTCGACGGGAGCGAGGTCACCGTCGACCCCGCGACCTACCGCGCCTGGTTCGCGACGCTCCCGCAGGACCTGCGCGACGCGGTGACCGAGCACTGGGGCGAGGCGCCCGGATCCCTCTTCACCACCGGCTCGGGCGACATCGCGATCGCCGCGCTGCGGTTCGGGAACCTCACCGTCATGGTGCAGCCGCCGCGCGGCTTCGGTGAGAACCCCGTCGCGATCTACCACGACCCGGACCTGCCGCCCAGCCACCACTACCTGGCGAGCTACCGCTGGCTCGCCGACCGCGAGCACGGCTTCGGCGCCGACGCGGTCATCCACCTCGGCAAGCACGGCAACCTGGAGTGGCTGCCCGGCAAGACGCTCGGCATGTCCGCCTCGTGCGGCACGGACGCCGCGCTCGGCGACCTCCCGCTGATCTACCCGTTCCTGGTCAACGACCCGGGCGAGGGCACGCAGGCCAAGCGCCGCGCGCACGCCGTGCTCGTCGACCACCTCATCCCGCCGATGGCGCGCGCGGAGAGCTACGGCGACATCGCGCGGCTGGAGCAGCACCTCGACGAGTACGCCAACGTGCAGAGCCTGGACCCGGCGAAGCTGCCGATGATCCGGCAGCAGATCTGGACGCTGCTGCAGGCGGCGAAGCTCGATCACGACCTCGGCCTGGAGAACCAGCCCGACGAGGACGCCTTCGACGACATGATCCTGCACGTCGACGGCTGGCTGTGCGAGATCAAGGACGTCCAGATCCGCGACGGCCTGCACATCCTGGGGGCGGCACCGTCGGGCGACGCGGAGACCGACCTCGTGCTCGCCATGCTCCGGGCCAAGCAGATGTGGGCGGGCTCCGTGCACACGCCGGGCCTGCGCGAGGCCCTGGGCCTGGAGGAGGACGGCACCGCGTCGAAAGCGAAGACGGACGAGTTCGAGGCCCGCGCCCGCGAACTCGTCGTCGCCGCCGCGGCCGCCGACTGGGCACCGTCGGCGATGCCGGGCCTCACGGACGACCCGGCCGTGGCCAAGATCCTCGACTTCGCGGCGACCGAGGTCGTGCCCCGACTGCGCCGCACCGGCGACGAGCTCGACCACGTGCTGCGCGCGCTCGCCGGCGGCTTCGTGCCCGCGGGCCCGTCGGGCTCGCCGCTGCGCGGGCTGATCAACGTGCTGCCGACCGGCCGCAACTTCTACTCCGTGGACCCGAAGGCGGTGCCCTCGCGGCTCGCCTGGGCGACGGGGCAGGAGCTGGCCGCCTCGCTGGTCTCGCGATACCGAGACGAGCACGGCGAGTACCCGAAGTCGGTGGGGCTGTCGGTGTGGGGCACGTCGGCCATGCGTACCGCCGGCGACGACATCGCCGAGGTGCTGGCGCTGCTCGGCGTCACGCCCGTGTGGGACGAGCAGTCCCGGCGCGTGTCCGGCCTCGAGGTCATCGGACTGGAGGAGCTCGGCCGCCCGCGCATCGACGTCACCGTCCGCATCTCCGGCTTCTTCCGCGACGCCTTCCCGCACGTCGTGGCGATGCTCGACGACGCCGTGCAGCTGGTGGCGCAGCTCGACGAGCCGGACGACTCCAACTTCGTCGCCGCGCACACCCGCGCCGCGCTCGCGGACCACGGCGATCCCCGTCGGGCCACCACGCGGGTGTTCGGCTCCAAGCCCGGCACCTACGGCGCCGGCCTGTTGCAGCTCATCGACTCGAAGAACTGGCGCAGCGACGCCGACCTCGCGGAGGTCTACACGGCCTGGGGCGGCTACGCCTACGGCCGCGGGCTCGACGGTGCGCCGGCCGCCGACGACATGCGCGCCGCATACCGGCGGATCAATGTCGCCGCGAAGAACATCGACACCCGCGAGCACGACATCGCCGACTCGGACGACTACTTCCAGTACCACGGCGGCATGGTCGCGACGGTCCGTCACCTCACCGGTTCGGACCCCGAGGCCTACGTCGGCGACTCGACCCGGCCGGACGCGGTGCGGACGCGCACGCTGAGCGAGGAGACGAACCGCGTCTTCCGCGCCCGCGTCGTGAACCCGCGGTGGATGGCGGCGATGCGCCGGCACGGCTACAAGGGCGCCTTCGAGATGGCCGCGACGGTCGACTACCTCTTCGGCTTCGACGCCACCGCCGGCGTGATGGCCGACTGGATGTACGAGAAGCTCACCGAGAACTACGTCCTCGATCCCGAGAACCGGAAGTTCATGGAGGAGTCCAACCCGTGGGCGCTGCACGGCATCGCCGAGCGGCTCCTCGAGGCCTCGCAGCGCGAGCTGTGGAAGTCCCCGGACCCCGAGCTCCTCGCCGCCCTCCAGCAGGCCTACCTCGACACCGAAGGCGACCTCGAGGACCGCTGATCCCCGATTGAACGTCGTTTTGGAGAACGCCACCTGCGGGTTTCCTCTCCAGAACGTCGTTCAATTGCGAGGGGGCCGGGAACCATTCGCCCGGTTCGCCCGTTGTACCGGTATGAAGCTCTTCGCGTTCCTGACCTACATCGTCGTGGAGATCGCGGCGTTCGCCGGGCTGGTGTCCTGGCTCGGCTTCGGCTGGGCCGTGCTGGCCATGATCGGCGCCACCGTGCTCGGCGTGCTCATGCTGCGCCGCACCGCCGCGGGCGTGCTCCGCGACCTCGGGCAGGCCCTCGACGGGCAGCGGTCCGCGGGCCCCGCGCTGATGGACACCGCGATCCTCGCGGCCGCCGTCTTCCTGCTCGCGGTGCCGGGCGTGGTGAGCACCGCGCTCGGCCTGCTGCTGCTGGTCAAGCCGGTCCGCGCGGTGGTCCGGCCCGCGGTCGCGTACGTCGGCGCCAAGCGCGTCGCGTCCTTCGTCGAGGAGTCCGGCCTGGTCACGGTCCTCGCCGGCCAGCCGCGCGGCTACGGCACCGTCGTCGACGGTGACGTGGTCACCGACCAGCGCACGCCGGCCGAGCCCGTGGTCGACTTCGGCGGCCCGGGACCGCGCCCGGGGTACCGCGAGTTGCCGCCCGCCCCGTAGTTGGCAGACTGGTCCTTCGTGACCACCGAACTGCTCGTCGGCGGGCGGATCTACACGCCCACGTCCACCACCGCCACTGCGATCGCCGTCGAGAACGGGGTGATCGGCTGGATCGGGGAGGATCGCGCGGCGCGGGCCCTGCACCCGGACGCGCAGGTCACCGACCTCGCCGGCGCCTTCGTCGCGCCCGCCTTCGTCGACACCCACGTGCACGTGACCGCGACGGGCCTCGCGCTCACCGGCCCCGACCTCACCGGCGGGCTCGACGCCGTCCGCGCGGCGCTCTCCGGCGCCTCCGGCGACACCGTGATCGCCCGCGGATGGGACGACACCACCTGGGAACGCCCGCTGCAGCGCACCGACCTCGACGAGCACCGCGTGATCTACGCGGCCCGCATCGACGAGCACTCCGCGCAGGCCAGCACCGCGCTGCGCGCCCTCGTGCCCGGCCTGGACGGCCTCGCCGGCTTCTCGCCCGACGGTCCGCTCACCGCCGCCGCGCACCACGCCGTCCGCGCGGCCGCCACCGACGCTCTCACCGACGCGCAGATCACCGCCGCCCAGACCGCCGCCCTCGACGCCGCCGCGGCTGCCGGCATCGCCGCCGTCCACGAGTGCGGCGGGCCCGACATCGCGGGGGAGCGCGACTTCACTCTCCTCGGCGCCCTCGAGCACGGCGTCCACGTGCGCCGCTACTGGGGCGAGGCCGCCCGCGACGCCGACCACGCCCGCGCGATCATCTACCGCACCGGGGCGGACGGCCTGGCCGGCGACCTCTTCGTCGACGGATCGCTCGGCAGCCGCACCGCCCTGCTGCACGCGCCGTATGCGGACGTACCGTCGACCGGCGTCGCCTACCTCGACCAGGACGCCGTCACCGCGCACGTCCTGGCCTGCACCCGAGCCCGGATCCAGGCAGGCTTCCACGCCATCGGCGACGCGGCGGTCGCCCGGGTGGTCGCCGCGTTCGCGGCGGCCGTCGACGCCTTCGGCGGGCCGCGGGTCGCCTCCTGCGGGCACCGGATCGAGCACGCGGAGATGGTCACGCCGGACGAGGCCGCGAAGCTGGGCGACTGGGGCGTCAACGCCTCGATGCAGCCGCAGTTCGACGCCCTGTGGGGCGGCCCCGACGGGATGTACGCGCGCCGCCTCGGCGCGGAGCGCGCCGCGACCCTCAACGACTTCGCCCTGCTCGCGAAGAACGCCGTGCCGCTCGCCTTCTCCTCGGACTCGCCCGTCACCCCGCTCGATCCCTGGGCCACCCTGCGTGCCGCGACGCAGCACCACACGCCGGGCAGCGCTGTCTCGCCCCGCGCCGCGTTCGCCGCCGCCACCCGCGGCGCCTGGCGCGCCGGGGGAGTCCGCGACGGCGTCGCCGGGACCCTGGTCCCCGGCGCGCCCGCGACGTTCGCGGTATGGGACGCCGACGAGCTGGTGGTCCGCGCACCGTCGGACGCCGTGCAGCGCTGGTCGACCGACCCCCGCGCCGGCGTCGCGCCGCTGCCCGACCTCGCGCCCGGCGCCCGCCTGCCGCGCTGCCTGCGCACCGTGGTCGACGGCCGGACGGTGTTCGCGGCGTGACACTCCTGGTCCGCGGGGGAGCCGCGCTGCTCGCCGGCGTCGCGCTGTTCTTCGCCTTCCCGCCCGCGGGCCTGTGGTGGCTCGCCCCGGTCGGCGTCGCGGCGCTCGTCGCCGTGCTCGCCACCCGCGAGCGCCCGACACTCCGCGGCGGCTTCGGGTACGGCCTCCTCGCCGGTCTGGGCCTGTTCATCCCGCTGCTCAAGTGGATCGACTCCATGGTGGGCGCACTTCCGTGGATCGGCCTCGGGATCACCTGCGCCCTCTACTACGGCGCCTTCGGGCTGATCGCGACGCGCGTGGCCCGCGCCCCCGGCGGCCCCGTGTGGGTCGCGGCGGCGTTCGCCGTGACCGAGTGGGCCCGCGCCTCCTTCCCCTTCGGCGGCTTCCCGTGGGGCCGGCTCGCCTTCAGCCAGGCCGACGGTCCGCTGCTCGCCCTCGCTCGGTACATCGGCGCGCCGGGCCTGTCGTTCGTGGTGGCACTGCTCGGCGCGGCCCTCGCCGCCGCGGGCGTCGCGGCGTACCGTCGCGCGGACCGTCGGACGTTCCTGCTGCCCGCGGCCGCGGCCGCCCTCGTCGCGATCGGCGCGGCGGCGGCGTGGCCGGCCGTCGGCGCGCCGTCGGCGGGGCGCGAGGTGACCATCGCCGCGATCCAGGGGAACGTGCCGGAGCAGCGCTGGGACGTCGCGACCCAGCGGGAGGCCGTGCTCACCAACCACCTGACCGAGACGCACCGACTCGCGACCGAGGTCCGGGAGGGCCGGCAGAAACAGCCCGACGTGGTGATCTGGCCGGAGAACTCCTCGGACGTCTCCCCGGAACGCGACCCGGACGTCGCGGCCCGGATCCGCGCGGCGGCCGCCGACGTGGGCGCCCCCATCCTGGTCGGCACCGTGCACTACGACGGCACCGGCCGCTACTACAACAGCATGATCCTCATCGACGCGAGCGGCCCGCTGGAGCGGCACGACAAGGCGATCCTGCAGCCCTTCGGCGAAACCATGCCGATGAGGGACTTCTTCCGCCTGTTCAGCGACTACGTCGACCTCGCGAACGATTTCACCCCGGGCAGCGGGCCGGGCGTGGTGCGCCCGAACGGCGTCCCGCTCGGCGTCGCCACCTGCTACGAGGTGGCCTTCGACCGGGCGCTGCGCGGCTCCGTCGAGAACGGCGCGCAGGTGCTCACCGTGCCCACCAACAACGCCACCTTCGGCCGCACCGGGATGACCTACCAGCAGCTCGGCATGTCCCGCGTCCGGGCCGTCGAGCTGGACCGCGACGTGGTGGTCGCGGCCACCACCGGGGTGAGCGCCCTGGTGCGCCCCGACGGCGAGGTGACCCGGCAGACGAGCATCTGGACCAACGACCACCTCGTCGAGACGATCCGCCTGCGCGACGGCCTCACCCCTGCCGCGCGACTGGGGGATTGGGGCGAGGTGGCACTGCTCGTGGCCACCCTCTGCGGAATCGCGATGGCGATAAGGCACGATGGAGGTCTGTTTCAGCCCCGCCCACGGACCGAGGAACCTGCATGAGTGAGACGTCAGCGCCGTCGTCGAAGACGCTGGTGATCATCCCCACGTACAACGAGCTGGAGAACCTGCCGCTCATCGTGGGCCGGCTGCACCGCGCGCAGCCCGGTGTCGACGTGCTCGTGGTCGACGACAACAGCCCCGACGGGACCGGCGACCTCGCCGACTCGTTGGCGGCCGAGGATCCCCGGATCCACGTGCTGCACCGGGCCGAGAAGAACGGCCTCGGCGGCGCCTACATCGCGGGCTTCAAGTGGGCCCTGGAGCGCGACTACCGCGTCATCGTCGAGATGGACGCCGACGGCTCGCACGCCCCGGAGCAGCTCGAGCGGCACCTCGCCGCGGTCGACGCCGGCGCCGACCTGGTGATCGGCTCGCGGTACGTCTTCGGCGGCAAGACGGTGAACTGGCCGCTCTCGCGCCAGCTGATCTCCCGCGGCGGCAACGTGTACAGCCAGGTCATGCTGGGCACCCGTATCCGCGACATCACCGGCGGCTACAAGGCCTTCCGCCGCGAGACCCTGGAGGGCCTCGGCCTCGACGAGGTCGAGTCGCTGGGCTACAGCTTCCAGATCGACCTGACCTGGCGCGCCGTGCAGGCCGGCTTCACCGTGGTCGAGGTGCCCATCACCTTCACCGAGCGGGTGATCGGCGACTCGAAGATGAGCGGCTCGATCTTCAAGGAGGCGGCCACCCTGGTGCCGAAGTGGGGCTTCCGGGCCCGCAAGCGCAAGCTGCAGAAGCTGCGCGGCAAGTAGGACCGCAGGAACGCCGAAGGGCCCCGGATCACTCCGGGGCCCTTCGCGTTCGTCGGACGTACCTCGCGTTACTTACCGCGCCGCGCCTTGAGCAGGTCCAGCCGCTCCTTGAGGAGCTCCTCGAGCTCGCCCTCGGACCGCCGCTCGAGCAGCATGTCCCAGTGCGTGCGCGGCGGCTTCGCCTTCTTCTCCTCGGGTGCGACCCCGTCGATCAGGGTGCCCTCGAGCCCGTTCTTGCACAGCCAGGTGCCGGGGAGCTCGGCGTCGTCCGCGAACGGGACGTCGAACTCCTCACCGTTGTCCGTGCGGTACCGCGCCACCCGGCGCGGAGCGAGGTCGTGGTCCCGATCCGTCTCATAGCTCACCGCGCCAAGGCGGCTGCCCCGTAGAACTCGATCTGCCATGCTTCTCCCAACCTCATGCCTACGCCGAACATTCCCAGTCTACCCGGTTCACTAGACTGCGGCCCATGACCACCGCTCGCCGTCGCAGGTCCGCCGCATGTGCGTGGTGCGGGCGCGAGGTGGTCTCCGAGGGGCCGGGCCGCACCCGCAAGTACTGCCGCCGGTCCTGCCGGCAGCGCGCCTACGAGTCCCGCAACGCCCTCGCCGGTACCTCGTTGCCTCCGGATTCCGTGGTCCTCACCGCGGACGAGGCCGAGTCGGTCGGGGAGCGTATGTTCGAGGTGAGATGCGCCGCGGAGGACGTGCGGACCGCCATCGCCGAGGGCGCCGAGCCGGCCGAACTCGCCGAGCTCGCGGACCGGCTCGTCGAGACCGCGCGCGCCGCAGAACGCCTGCGCTGACCACGCGCCGAACCACGAGAGGGAAGTCGATGACCCACGCCCGGACGCGGTTCGCCGCAGTGCTCCTCGCGATGCTGCTCGCCGTCGCGTCGTGCGCGTCGGACAAGCCCACCCCGGTGATCTCGCAGGAGCCCGCGCCGCCCGCGCCCGCGGCGCTGCCCGCGGACTGGAACGAGTCGACGGTCCAGGTGCCCGTGAGCGCGGGCGCCGCCGTCTACGTCTCGCCGCGCAATCCGCAGCGACTGCGCGCCGCGCTGATCCTCGCCGGGTCCGACCGGGCCGGGCAGATCGCCGCGCGCGAGCTCTCGGTGATGCTCGCCCAGCACGGCGTGGCCTCGCTGCGGTTCGACGGCGCACCGTCGGACGCCCCGGACTACGCGGCCCAGCTGGACCGCGCGGGGAAGGGCCTCACGGCGCTCGCCGAGCGGTCCGGCCTGGGCGACGACCGGCTGCTGGCCGTCGGGCACGGTGCGTCGGCGGCCCTGACGCTCGCGCTGGGCACCGGCGCCACCGGACGCGCTGCCGTGCCGATGGCCCTCATCGAGCCCGTGCTGACCGGCCTGCCCGCGGGGACGCCCGACGTACTGCGCACCGCGATGACCCTGCCGCCGCAGAAGCACAACATCGTCACCTGCTCGGACGCGGACGTCGCGGTCGACTGCTCCGCCACGCAGGACCTCGCCGACGTGATGACCGGCACCCACGCGAACTACGTGCGGCTGCGCGGCGTGAGCCACGCCCTGCAGGAGGACGCCTCCCGCGATCCGGCGCGCTACGGAAGCGACCTGCCCTTCTCCGCCACGCTGTTCCGCTCGCTCGGCTCGTGGGTGACGATGCAGTGACCCGGGCTCGGCGGGGAGCACCCGCGCTGGCGGCGGGCGCCGCGGTGGCGTGGTCCAACGCGGCGCTGCCGCGCCTCGCGGACCGGTTCGGCTGGAACCGGGACGCCCGCTCGGCGGCGACGCTCGCCTTCTGCGCCGCGGACGCCGCCCTCGCCCGGTCGCACGTCCCGACGGCGGCCGGCGTCGTCGCCGGGGGAGCGCTCGCCGGGGCGGGTCTGGCCCTCGTCCGGCCCGTGCGGCGGGAGGCACCGTCGAACCGGGCGAAGTGGGTCCTCGTGGACATCCCGCTGGGCACCGCGCTGCCGGAGGAACTGCTCTTCCGCGGGTCGCTGACGCCGGCGCTGGAGGCCGCCTACGGCCGACGGGCGGGCGCCGTGGCGGGGCCGCTGACGTTCGGTTTGTGGCACGTCGGCGCAGCGCACAGCGCTCACGACCCCGTCCTTCCGACAATCGGCGTCACCGCGGGCTTCGGGGCCCTGATGGACGCCCTCGCGCGACGAACCGGCAGGTGGTGGCCCTGCTTCGTGGTCCATTGGATGCTGAACGCGAGCGGTGTGATCCTCAGCTCAGGTTCAGGGATTTCTTCACCTGAGGCCCTGGACCCGTAGAATCGTGCGCAAAGCTTGATACCGCAGGAGGAACAACGATGACTGACCGGAACCTCGGTCCCACCGGCGTCGACCGGCGCGGCTTCGCACGCCTGGGCGCGGGCGCCGCAGCGGCGATCGTCGCCGCGACGGCCTCCGCGGCCGTCGCGGGCGCAGCGCCCACCACCCCGTCGCGCCCGACCACCCCGCGCCCGGCCACGCCGCGGCCCACCGGCCCGTCCACGCCCTCGGGCGCCACCGAGACGAGCACGACCGTCGCGGCCTCGCCGGAGCCTCCCGTCGCGACCAAGACCGGCTGGGTCGCCCTCGCGGACGACAACACCAAGCAGATCACCGTGTGGCACGACGGCGAGGTCGTCAAGACCATGCCGACGTCCTTCGGCACCAACAAGCACCCCACGCCGAACGGCACGTACTACACCATGGAGAAGAAGCGCGACATGTACATGGACTCGTCCACGTACGGCGTGCCGGTCGACTCGCCGGAGGGCTACCGCACCTACGTCGAGTACGCCACGCGCATGTCCTGGAGCGGCATCTTCGTGCACGCCGCCCCGTGGTCGGTGAACCAGCAGGGCGTCTCCAACGTGAGCCACGGCTGCCTCAACGTGAGCACGGCCAACGGCAAGTACTTCTACGACAACTTCCCGATCGGCTCGCCGATCGTGGTGCGCAACACCGTCGGCGGCACCTACGTGCAGGGCTCGTAGGCCCCTTCCCGGAGGGCCTCCCGGCCCGCACACGACGAATGAACCCGCCCCCTCTGGAGGGGGCGGGTTCTCTCGGTTCCGGGTCAGGCGATCAGACGCCGGCCTTCGACGCCGCCGCGACGGTGCCGAACTTCAGCTCGGGGGCGTCGACGCGCGAGCGCTGGTAGTCCAGCGAGTCCAGCACGAAGTTGTGCCGGATCATCCACGGCTGCTCCGTGGCGGCCTTGGGCATCGCGTCGGGCGACCGCTGCACGTAGCCCGAGCTCAGGTCGAGCGCGGGGTGCTCGGTCAGCACCTTGCCGCCGACCTGCGGCTCGACGTGCGTGTAGCCCTTGACCACCATGTGGTTGAGCAGGCGCGCGATGCCGCGGGCCGAGATGTCGGCGCGCAGCGTCCACGAGTTGTTGGTGTAGCCGATGATGAACGCGAAGTTCGGCACGCCCTCGAGCATGTAGCCGTTGTACGCGAACTTGTCGTTGGGCTTGATCGGGGCGCCGTCGACGTTGACCTCGACGCCGCCGAAGGCCAGCAGCTGCAGGCCGGTCGCGGTGATCACGATGTCGGCCTCGAGCTCGCGGCCCGAGGTCAGGCGGATGCCCTTCTCGGTGAAGGTCTCGATGGTGTCGGTGACCACCTCGGCCTTGCCGTCCTTGATCGTCTTGAACAGGTCGCCGTTCGGGACGACGCAGAGGCGCTGGTCCCAGGGCTCGTACTTCGGCTTGAAGTGGACGTCCACGTCGTAGCCCTCGGGCAGCATGGCCTGGTTGAGCTTGCGCAGGAACTTGCGCGAGGTCTTCGGGAACGACCGTGCGAGGACGTACTGGCCGACGTTGATCACGGCGTTCACGTTGCGCGTGATGTTGTGCGAGACGGTCGCCGGGAGCACCTTCGCGCCGAACATCGTCAGCGGGTCGGCGTTGGGGACCGGCAGCACGTACGTGGGGGAGCGCTGCAGCATGGTGATGTGCTCGACGTCGTCGGCCATCGACGGGATCAGGGTGATGGCGGTGGCGCCGGACCCGATGACCACGACCTTCTTGTCCTTGTAGTCGAGGTCCTCGGGCCAGTGCTGCGGGTGCACGATCTGGCCCTGGAACCGGTCCACGCCGGGGAAGGGCGGCTCGTAGCCCGCCTCGTAGTTGTAGTAGCCGGTGCACGCCACGAGGAAGCGCGACTGGTACACGACCTGCTCGCCGTCGCGCTCCGCCGTGACGGACCACAGGTCGGTACGCGAGTCGAAGTCGACGGTGCCGACCTTGGTGTTGAAGCTGATGTTCTTGGTGATGCCGAACTTCGCGGCGGCCTCTTCGATGTAGGCCTTGATCTCCGGGCCGCTGGCGAGGCGGTTGGTGCCCTTCCACGGGAGGAAGGGGTAGCTGAGGCTGAAGATGTCGGAATCGGAGCGGATACCGGGGTACTTGAACAGGTCCCAGGTGCCGCCCATCTCGGCGCGCTGCTCGAGAACGGCGTAGCTGAAGTGCGGGACCTCGTTCGACACGCGGTAGGCGGTGTCGATGCCGGCGAGACCGGCGCCCACGATGAGCACGTCCTTGTAGATCGCCTCGGGATTGGCCACGGGAGTCTCCTCGTCGAAGTGGTGACGGTCCCGGCGGTGGCTGCCTACTGAGACCAATTCAATAACGTTCCCGCCATGCTACAACGCGGTAGCTTGCGGGTCTACGTCTATCACCCCGGCGTCACCCGACGACGAGGTTCTCCCCGTCGCGGCGCACGGGGACCGAGGCCAGCGCCGTTTTCGCGGGCCCGCCCTCGACCGCGCCCGTGCCGCCGTTGAACTTGCTCCCGTGCGCCGGGCACTGCAGGGACAGGCCGTCCTGCGCCGCCACGGTCACGCCCTGATGGGTGCACGCGGCGTCGAAGGCGACGAACGCTCCGTCGGTGGGCTGGGCGACCACGTAGGGCTTCGCGCCCGCGATCACCACGGCGCTCCCGACGGGCACCTGGGCAACGGGGATCCGGGCGCCGCCGCCCGGCGCCGTGCCGCCGCCGGAGGTGCCGTTCGACGAGGTGTCGTTCGCTGGAGTGGAGCCCGACGAGGAGTCGTCGGTCTTCGAGGTCGTTCCACAGGCCACCGCGACGGGCAGGATCGCGATACCGGGAAGGGCCGCGAGCACCGCGCGCCGCGTGGGGCAGAAGGTTGGCTGAGTTGTCTGCATCACAGGGTCCACTCTGCCAGCATTGATGCGTGCTCACCGAGATCGCGGGAATTCCGAGTCATCCGCTGTTGGTCCATGCCGCGGTGGTCCTGTTGCCACTCGCCGCGCTGGCCCTCGTCGTCGCCGCGTGGTGGCCCTCGGCCCGCGCCCGGTTGGGCGTCGGATTGCCCGTGTTGGCGCTGGTCGCGGCGCTGGCGTGCTACCTCGCGAAGGAGTCGGGGGAGAAGCTGGAGCAGCGCCCGTCGATGGAGGGGATGCGCGAGCAGATCGCGGGCCACGAGACCCAGGGGACGGCCACGTTCCTGTGGTCGCTGGCGTTGCTCGTCGTCGCGGTCCTGGTGTGGGCCGGGTCCAGCCCGGCGGTCGCCTCCCGCGCCTCCGGGGCGACGGTGCTGTCCGGTCGCGCGGGGTCCGTCGTGTTGGGCGTGCTGTCGACGGTCGCCGCCGCCGCGTGCATCTGGGGCGTGATCGCCGCCGGGCACTCCGGCGCGACGATGGTGTGGTCCGGACTCTGAGTCGCCCGGCCTCGGCCCGACGGGTCCGAGCTACGCCGGTCCGGTCTGCGTCGCGTGGGCCTGCGTGAGGAACTGGTAGCCGGCCGCGTTCGCGGTGATCCCGGCGCGCTCGTCCTCGGACAGCTCGCGCCGCACCTTGGCGGGCACCCCCGCGACCATCGAGCCGGGCGGCACCTCCATCCCCTGGGGGACCAGCGCGTTGGCGGCGATCAGGCTGCCGGCGCCGATCACCGCGCCGTTGAGCACGACCGCGCCCATCCCGATGAGCACGTCGTCGCCGACGGTGCAGCCGTGCACCACGGCGTTGTGTCCGATGGACACCCGCTCGCCGACGGTCAGCGGGAAGCCCGGGTCGGCGTGCATCGCCACGCCGTCCTGGACGTTGCTGTTCTCGCCGATGACGATGGGCGTCGTGTCGCCGCGGACCACGGCGCTGTAGAACACCCCGACGCCCGGCCCGAGCTCCACGTCGCCCACGACGGTGGCGGTCTCGGCCACCCACGCCGTCTCGGCGATGCGGGGCGTCTTGTCTGCGAACCGAGCGATCACTCGCGGCCTCCTCAGGCGATTCCAGTGGTGCCGAGGAGCTTACCCACGGCGTAGGTGACGGCCATCGCGATGAGGCCGCCGATCACGACGCGAGCCGTCGCGCGCCGGACGTCCGCGTCGCCCAGCCGCGCGGAGACGTAGCCGGTGAGCGCGAGCCCCACCAGCACGGCCAGCACGATGGCGAGGATCCGCTGCCCCTCGATGAGCGAGGCCAGGATCGGGATGCTCGCGCCCACGCTGAACGAGACGGCCGAGGACAACGCCGCCGCGACCGGACTTGTGAGGTTCTCCTCGTCGATGCCGAGCTCGGCGTCGAGGTGCGCCTGCAGCGGGTCGTTCGCCGTGAGCTCCTCGGCGACGAGGCGCGCCGTCGTGGGGGAGAGCCCCTTCTGCCGGTAGATCTGCTCCAGCTCGGCGAACTCGTCGTCGGGCATCTCCTTGAGCTCGGCCTTCTCCTTGGCGATGAGCGCGACCTCGGTGTCGCGCTGCGTGCTCACCGAGACGTACTCGCCGAGCGCCATCGACACCGCACCCGCGGTGAGGCCCGCGATGCCCGCGGTGAGGATCGCCGAGGACTCGCCGGTGGCCGCGGCCACGCCGATGACGATGCCCGCCGTCGAGATCAGCCCGTCGTTCGCGCCGAGCACGCCCGCCCGCAGCCAGTTGAGACGGTCCCCGATCGCGGCGTGGTGCGGCTCGAATTCGTGTGTGCCTTCACCGATCTGCTCAGCCATGGGAAGGAGTCTAGGTACGTTCGTGGCATGACTGCAGCGCAGATAGGACTTCCCCGTCGGCTCGCGGTCGGAGGGGGCGCACTCGCCGACTCCGGCCGCCTGGTCCGGGACCTCGGCTTCTCCCGACCGGTGGTCGTGACGGACGCCTTCCTCTCCGCGCAGGGCACCGTCGCGCGGCTGGTCGCGGCCCTGACCGACGCCGGCTGCGAGGTGTCGGTTTTCGACCGCACGGTGCCCGACCCGACCACCGATTCGCTCGCGCCCGGCCTCGCCGTTGTCCGCGAGCACGGCGCGGACTGCGTCATCGGACTCGGCGGCGGCAGCCCCCTGGACACGGCGAAGGCCCTCGCGGTGCTCGCCGCGGGCGGCGGCACGATGCGGGACTACAAGGCCCCGACGGTCACCGTCGGGCCCGCGCTCCCGGTGATCGCGATCCCGACGACGGCCGGCAGCGGCAGCGAGGCCACGCAGTTCAGCATCATCACCGACAGCGCCAGCGACGAGAAGATGCTCTGCCCGGGGCCGGCGTTCCTGCCGGTCGCGGCGATCGTCGACTACGAGCTCACCCTGTCGATGCCCGCGCGGCTCACGGCGGACACCGGCGTGGACGCCCTCACCCACGCGATCGAGGCGTACGTCAGCCGCAAGGCGAATCCGTTCGCCGACGGCTTCGCCCTCACCGCGATCTCGACGATCTCCGCCAACATCCGGGCCGTCTACGCCGACGGTGCCGACCGCCCGGCCCGCGAGGCGATGATGCTCGCCGCCACGCAGGCCGGTGTCGCCTTCTCGAACAGCTCGGTCGCGCTCGTGCACGGCATGAGCCGGCCGATCGGGGCGCATTTCCATGTGGCGCACGGACTGTCGAACGCGATGCTGCTGCCCGCGGTGATGCGCTTCTCCGTCGGCGCGGCGCCGGCCCGCTACGCGGACTGCGCCCGGGCGTACGGGCTGGCGGGCGACTCCGACCAGGCCCTCGCACAGGCGCTCGTCGGCGAGATCGAGCAGCTCTGCGCCAACCTGGCGGTGCCCACGCCGCGCGCGTACGGCATCGACAAGGCGCGGTGGGACGAGCTGGCCCCACTCATGGCGGAGCAGGCCCTGGCGTCGGGCTCGCCCGGCAACAACCCGCGCGTCCCCGACGCCGCCGAGATCGTCGCCCTGTACGACGAGGTCTACGGCTAGGCGGCGGTCTCCGCCGCGGCGCTCGTGGCCTGCTCGGTCGCGTCGGGCTCGGAGACCTCGGGCGCCGGGGTCTCCGACGGTGCGACCTCGGTGGACGGGGCCTCGGGCGCGGGGGTCTCGGCCGGCGGGTCCGAGGGGGTCGACGGGACCGAGCCACCGGTGACCGGCTCCGGCGTCGCGCCCGGCTCGGTCGGGGGAGTCGACGGTGCGGGCACCGCGGCCGTCGCCTGCTCCGTCGGCGCCACCGGCTCGACCGCGGGCGTCGTCATGAGCTCGCTGCTCGCGACCAGCTCGGCGACGGTGACCGCGTCGGGCCGTGCGGCGCCGTGCCGTGCGGGCGACGCGGCCCGGTCGTCCGGCGAGGAGACGGGCAGTCCGGGAATCAGGCCGGAGTCACCGGGCTCGGGCACCGGAATCAGTGCGTTCAGGAGCTGGTCGAACTCCTTCGGCACGTCGATGCCGTTGCGGCGCAGCATCCAACCCCACGGATTCTCGCCCGTGTCGATCGACACCCACGTCGTGTTGTCCTCGGTCCACGTCCGCTTGACGGTGCCGTTCGCGTAGGTCTCGACGGTGACGGTGTTGCCGTTGCGGGTCTCGGTGCGGGTGCCGACGGGCGTCTCGGGAGTTGATCCCGGCGTGAAGGCCTCGCCGGTGGTCGGGGAGTAGCGGCCGATGTTCTCCGCGGTGTAAACGGTGCCGTGCATCAGGAAGCCCGGCGGGAAGTAGAACGCGGCGATCAGGGGGTTGACGCCCATCCCGCAGCCGAAATCGCCCTTGACGCAGATGCTGACCACCGTCGCGCCGGACGCGCCGTCGTTGCGGACGGGGCCGTTGTGGAGACCCGGGATCCCCGCGGGAATCAGGTTCCACGCACCGGAGCGGATGAAGCTCGGGCTGCCCTGCTCGATGACGGTGATTCCCGCGGACCCGCCGGACGGCAGCGGGTGATCCTTTCCGTACCGCAGCACCGCGAGGCCCACGACGTCGGCGCCCTGGGAGATCGTGTAGATCACGACCTCCTCGTTCGGGTCCTGCTTCGCCGCGGTGATCGCGTCGACGGTGGCCGCCGCGCCGATGTCGTTCGACTGCGCGTAGGTGTGCTTGCCGTCGCTGCTGAGGGCGAAGCCGGGGAAGCCGATGCCGAAGACGGCGGGGTGCTGGACGAAGACCGGCGCGGGGCCGGTGTAGTCGCGCCCGATCCGGGCCCACTGGTCCTTGCCGGTCGGATCGCTGGCCCCGCCGACGACGATGATCGTCTTGGCCGCGACCTGCGCGAGGAAATCCGCACCGCCGCCGGTGAGGGCGAGCACGCCCGCGAGACCTGTTCCCGCCGCCGCGAGTGCGATCGGCCGGGGCTTGCGGAGGGCATGCCTCGCTGTCATCAGTTGCTCGCTTTCTCGAAGCAATGACGTGGGTCGTCGGTGCGCTGCTGATTGTGCCCGAAAATCGTTCCGGTGGAATGATTTCGTCGGATCTCACGGGAGGGCGACAGCGGCCCCGCCGTCCAGCGCGACGGCCGCCGCCCGCTGATCGCGGGCGACGGCCGTGACGACGCCGCTGTCGGCTATGCCAGGAGCTTCTCCATGCGGGCGATCTCCGCCTGCTGGCCGCTCTTGATCTGCTCGGCGAGCTTCCGGTTCTCCGGATTGACGCCCTTCGCGAGCTCGGTGTCGGCCATGGCGATGGCGCCCTTGTGGTGGGCGATCATCATCGTGAGCCACTCGCGGTCGAACTCGGCGCCGCGGAGGGTGCCGAGCCTCTCCATCTGCGCGGGCGTCATCATCCCGTCCATGGCGTGCTCCATGGTGGCGTTGGGGGCGGGCTTGCCCCACTGCGCGAGCAGGCGGGTGAAAGCGTCCATCTCGGGCTGCTGCGCGCCCTGGACCTCGGCGGCGAGCTCGACGACCTCCGGGCGTGCCCCCTTGCCCTCGACGAGCTTGGCCATCTCGACGGCCTGGGCGTGGTGCGGGTACATCATCGTGGCGAAGTCGACGTCGGCGTCGTTGAACTGCGCGGTGACCGCACTGCTCGACGGGGCCGACGAGCCCATGCTGTGGCCGGCGTGGTCGGCGGCGCCGGTGGCGGTGGTGCTCGACGCGGCGGTCTCGGTCGACGCGCCGGTGGTGCACGCGCCGATCAGGGACGCACCGACGGCGACGGCGGACAGCATGGTGGCGATACGGATACGTGAAACGGTCATGGTTGTTCCCTCTACGGGTCTCGGAGTCTTCTGATGGGTCGGCTCAGCGCGCCGCGGCCGGGCGGCCGCGCGCGGGCGTCGATCAGACTCGGAGAACGCAGAGTTGGGCGAGGTCGAAGACCGTCCAGGACGGCGGACCGCGCGCGACGGCGGCGTGATCCGCCGGAGTGGCGCGGGCGGCACCGTCGGCGAGGGGGAGGACCGCGACGAGCGGTGGCGCGCCGACGGTCTTGTGCACGACGACGGTGCCGACGCAGTCGTGCGACTCGTGGTCGTGGACCGCATCGACGGTCTGCTTCTGCACCGAGGTGCCGTGATCGGCCCGGTCCATCGTGGTGCGCTCAGTCGCGGAATCGCGGGGCGCGCCGTGGTGCGTCGTCGACGCGGACGCCGCGGGCATCGACATGGGAGGCATGCCGAGGTGCATCAGGAGGACGGCGAGCGCGAGGAGCACGGCCGTGGTGGCCGCCGTCCATCCGCTCCGCATCGTCCGCACGGCCCGAATAATACCCCAGTGGGGTATTGGTCAGCGTTCGCGGAGCCGCACCTCGGCGAGGAGCTCGCGGGCGGCGGCGCGGGCGGCCGACGCATCGCCGGCGGCCACGGCGTCGATGACCGCGATGTGCGCGCACTCGTACGACGTGGCGAATCCGACGGGGAACTCCTGGAGGTGCTCCTGCAGGACGGGCACCAGCGAGTCGTAGAACTCGAGGTAGATCGTGTTGTGACTGGCGGCGACCACGCCGCGGTGCATCGCGAGATCCGCCGCGATGGCCTCCCGCTCGGCGCCGGATGCGACCTGCTCGGGCGCCCAGAGCCGGTTCCGGGCCTCGAGGAGGCGGCGCAGCTCGGTGACGTCGTCGTCGTCGCGGCGCTCCGCGGCGAGCCCGGCCGCGGTCACCTCGAGCGCCTCGCGAAGCTCGAGCAGGTCGGTGTCGCGCGCGGCGGAGAAGTAGTCACCCAGCGTGGAGGTGGCGCAGGCGGAGAGTACGTACGTGCCCGACCCCTGGCGCCGCTCCAGCATGCCGGCGTGCACGAGCGCCTGCACCGCCTCGCGAACGGTGTTGCGCGCCGTGCCGGTGAGCTCGCGGAGCTCGGTCTCCGTGGGTATGCGCCCGCCCACGGGCCATCGTCCGCTGGCGATCTCGCCGCGGAGCTGTTCTGTGACCTGCGCTATCAAGGTCTGCCTGCGTACCGGTTGCATCACAGTCATCCTATCCGGACGGAAACCGTCTTGCCGTCATACATCCATTCATCCTATGATTTGTGTCGACCGTAAGGAGGGCGAATGACCAGCATCGCGACCGAGCCGCAGGAGGCCGACCAGACCATGGTGCGATCCGTGAAGCAGGGGCGGCTGCTCGTACTGCTCGCGATCGTGCTGTTCGCGCTGACGCTGCGGACCGCGGTCACATCGCTCACGCCGCTGCTCACGCGGATCAGCGAGGACCTCCACTTCGGCGCGACGATCATCGGCGTCTTCGGCATGCTGCCCACCGCGATGTTCGCCGCGGCGGGCATCGTGACGCCGTTCCTGACGAGCCGGATCGGCCTCGAGCGCACGACGCTGGTGGCCGTCGTCGCGACCGCGATCGGCATCGGCGTGCGCTCCCTGATGGGCGGCACGCTCGGCCTGCTGGCGTTCTCGTGCCTCGCGCTGATCGGCATGGGCATCGGCAACGTCGTGCTGCCGCCCCTGGTCAAGCGCTACTTCTCGGACAACGTCGCCGTGCTCAGCACCGCGTACCTCACCTGCGTCCAGCTCGGCACGATGGTGCCCGCGCTCACCGCGGTCCCGGTCGCGGACGCCTACGGCTGGCGCGTCTCGCTCGCGATCTGGGCGATCATCCCGATCGCCGCGTTCCTGCCCTGGCTCGGCATCGTCCTGGCCCGGCGCGGCCACGACGTGGAGGACGTGACCGGGGAGGCACCGTCGGAGCCGACGGGCCGGATCTGGCGCTCCCCGCTGGCCTGGGGCGCGGCCGCGATGTTCGGCATGACCTCGCTGAACACCTACGCGATGTTCACCTGGATCCCGACGATCCTCTCGGACTCCGGCGGCAGTGCCGCGCTCGGCGGCAACATGGTCGCGCTGTTCTCCGGCGTCGGCTTCCTGGCGACGCTGATCGTGCCCGGCCTCTGCACCCGGATGGTGAACCCGTTCCCGCTGGTGATCGTGTTCCTCGGCTGCTTCGTCGTGGGCTTCCTGGGCCTGCTGTTCGCGCCGATGACCCTGACCTGGGTCTGGGTGATCGCGCTGGGGCTCGGCCCGACGACCTTCCCGATGGCGCTGACGCTGGTCAACCTGCGCACCCGCACGGGCGCCGGATCGGCCGCACTGTCCGGCTTCATGCAGGGCGTGGGCTACCTCGCGGCGTGCGCCGGCCCGCTCGGCTTCGGCCTGCTGCACGAGGCGACGCACGGCTGGACCGCGCCGTTCATGATGCTGTTCGCCTGCCTCGTGGTGCTCGGCCTCGGCGCCTACCAGGCGTGCAAGCCGCGCATGCTCGAGGACACCTGGAACTGATTTAGAACTTGCTGCTCCAGTAGTCCCAGAACTGCACCGCGATCAGCGTGAGCACGACGATGTACCAGAGCAGCACCAGGGCGGCGAGCCCCTGCTTGACCTGCTGGGTGGCCTTCGGGCCGAGCGCGGCGGCCACGGCGGTCGCGAGCACGATGGGCATGATCGTCCAGACGAGCATGCACCACAGGCACAGCGCGTGGATCACGAACAGGCTCGAGTAGATCAGGAAGATCACCAGAGCGACGCCGGCGGCGGCGCCGATCGCGAGCCCGGTCCAGAACCACCGGGGGAGTTCGACGCCGCCCGCGGCGAGCACGCCTGCGACGATCACCACCGAGAACGCCGCGATGCCGATCAGCGGGTTGGGGAAGCCGAACACCGATCCCTGCCAGGACTGCATCACCGAGCCGCACGAGATCGTCGGGTCGAAGCTGCATCCGGGGACGAAGTTCGGGTCCTCGAGCAGCTTGATCTTGTCGATGGTCAGCATCGCCGAGGCCAACAGCCCCAGCACGCCGGTCACGAGCAGCAGGATTCCGGTGGTACGACGGTTCTCGGTGGCCGGTGCGGCAGTCTCGATGGTGGACACGCCAGCGATCGTATGCGAACGCGCTGTGGACTCGCTGTCAGCGGACCGCCGACGGGGACGTCAGCCCCCGATGTACGTGGCCAGATGCTCTCCCGTCAGGGACGAACGTCCCGCCACCAGGTCCGACGGGGTCCCCTCGAAGACGACCCGGCCACCGTCGTGCCCGGCACCCGGGCCGATGTCGATGATCCAGTCGCCGTGGGCCATCACTGCCTGATGATGCTCGATCACGATGACCGACTTGCCCCCGTCGACGAGGCGGTCGAGCAGGCCGAGGAGTTGTTCGACGTCGGCGAGATGGAGGCCCGTGGTGGGCTCGTCGAGGACGAGGACGCCGCCCTTGTCGCCCATGTGCGTCGCGAGCTTGAGCCGCTGGCGCTCGCCGCCCGACAGCGTGGTGAGCGGCTGTCCGAGCCCGACGTAGCCCAGCCCCACGTCGTCGAGGTGGCCGAGGATCTTGTGCGCGGCCGGGATCTTCGCCTCGCCGGTGCCGAAGAACTCGAGCGCCTCGGCGACGGGCATGCTGAGCACCTCGCTGATGTTCTTCCCGCCGAAGTGGTACTCGAGCACGGCGGCCTGGAACCGTCGCCCCTCGCACTCCTCACAGGTGGTGGAGACGCCGGCCATGATGCCGAGGTCGGTGTAGATGACGCCCGCGCCGTTGCAGGCGGGGCAGGCACCCTCGGAATTGGCGCTGAACAGGGCCGGCTTGACACCGTTGGCCTTGGCGAAGGCCTTGCGGATGTGGTCCAGCAGGCCGGTGTACGTGGCGGGGTTGCTACGCCGGCTGCCCTTGATCGGGGTCTGGTCGACGGTGACGACGCCCTCCCGCGGGCTGATCGAGCCGTGGATGAGCGAGCTCTTGCCCGAGCCCGCGACGCCGGTGACCACGACGAGCACGCCGAGCGGCACGTCGACGTCGACCTCCTGCAGGTTGTGCTCGGTCGCGCCGCGCACCTCGAGCACGCCCGACGGTGACCGCACGCCGTCCTTGAGGCGGGCCCGGTCGTCGAGGTGCCGCCCGGTGAGCGTGTCAGCGGCGCGCAGGCCGTCGACGGTGCCCTCGAAGACGATCTCGCCGCCCGCGGTGCCGGCCCTCGGACCGAGGTCGACGACGTGGTCGGCGATCGCGATGGCCTCGGGCTTGTGCTCGACGACGAGGACGGTGTTGCCCTTGTCGCGCAGGCGCAGCAGCAGGCCGTTCATGCGCGCGATGTCGTGCGGGTGCAGGCCGATGGTGGGCTCGTCGAAGACGTAGGTGATGTCGGTGAGCGAGCTGTTGAGGTGCCGGATCATCTTGGTGCGCTGGGCCTCGCCACCCGAGAGCGTCCCCGCGGGGCGGTCCAGGGACAGGTAGCCGAGGCCGATCTCGACGAAGGAGTCGAGGGTCTGCTGGAGGTTCTCGATCAGCGGCGCCACCGATGGATCATCGACGGTGCGGATCCACTCGGCGAGTTCGTTGATCTGCATCGCGCAGCAGTCGGCGATGGACGTGCCGCCGATCTTCGAGGACCGCGCGAGCTCCGAGAGCCGGGTGCCGTCGCACTCGGGACAGGTGCTGAACGCGACGGCGCGCTCGACGAAAGCGCGGATGTGCGGCTGCATCGCCTCGACGTCCTTCGACAGGAACGACTTCTGGATCTTGGGGATGATGCCCTCGTACGTGAGGTTGATCCCCTCGACCTTGATCTTGGTCGGCTCCTTGTAGAGCAGGTCGTTCAGTTCGCGCTTGGTGTACTTCGCGATGGGCTTGGCGGTGTCGAAGAAGCCGCTGCCGCGGTAGATGCGGCCCTGCCAACCGTCCATGCTGTAGCCGGGAATGGTGAACGGGCCGTCGTCGAGGGACTTGCTGTCGTCGTAGAGGGCGGTGAGGTCGATGTCCGTGACGCTGCCCCGGCCCTCGCACCGCGGACACATGCCGCCCGTGATGCTGAAGCTGACCTTCTCCTTGACCTCGCGGCCGCCCTTGTCGTGCTTGACGGCGCCGGCGCCGCTGACCGAGGCGACGTTGAAGGAGTAGGCCTGCGGGGAGCCGATGTGCGGGTCGCCGAGCCGGCTGAACAGGATCCGCAGCATGGCGTTGGCATCGGTGGCGGTGCCCACCGTGGAGCGCGGGTCGGAGCCCATGCGCTCCTGTCCGACGATGATCGCGGTGGTCAGGCCGTCGAGGACGTCGACGTCGGGCCGCGCGAGCGTCGGCATGAACCCCTGCACGAAAGCGCTGTAGGTCTCGTTGATCAGCCGCTGCGACTCCGCGGCGATGGTGCTGAAGACGAGTGAGCTCTTGCCGGATCCGGAGACGCCCGTGAACACCGTCAGCCGGCGCTTGGGGAGTTCGATGCTGACGTCCTTGAGATTGTTCTCGCGCGCCCCGTGGACGCGGATCCTCTCGTGGCTGTCGGCGGCGTGCGGGACGGACTGCGGCATGGACGCTCCTGATGACCTCGTACGGCAACCGCACCAGCGTACCGGCGTATCGGCGCGGGACCCCGTCGAAGAGAAGAGCCGAGCACCCCTTGCAGGTGTGCTCGGCTCAGCGGACGGGGGAGTATGTCACTCGTTGTACTGGGAGAGCGAGACCTCGCCCCACTTGTAGCGGTTGCCCGGGGTGAGGGTGGCGCGACCGAAGCCCTCGAGGTCCTCGAAGCCGCTCCAGTTGTCCCCACCGTCGGTGAGGCCGAAGGCGTAGACGTCGGTACCCAGCAGGTGCTGCACGCCCACGGTGTAGCCCTCGACGTTGGTGACCAGCATCGGCATGCGATGCATGTCGACCATGAGGTCGTTGTCCTCGGGGTTGAACGAGATCAGCTTCTCGCCGGAGCTGGAGAGCTGCCACTTGATCTTGTCGGCGGGGCCGTCCTTCGTGGAGAAGTCCAGCAGCTCCGCGAGGCGGAGCGCACAGTCGGCGCTGTAGGTCGCGATCAGCGAACCGGTCTGGCGCACCCGGCCTTCACGCTCGACTCGCTGTGCGCGCTGCTCCTCGTCGTGCTTGCGGACGAGTTCTTGAGCGCGCTTGAGGACGGAGAGGTCATCATTGGTCATGGTGTTAACAATAGCGTTATCCGACCACCGATGGTTACTGTTCCCCGCAGGAGACCGCGTGTCGTCGGCAGATTCTCCTGTGAGCCGGTGTCGACCGCCGATGGGGTGCCGCATGCGGGTCGCCGCGGCATGCGCGAATCGGTTACCGGCCGTGGCGATCTGACGGAAGTTCACGAGCGAGCCGCGGTGCGCGGCGCGCCGGGCCGCCCGAGGATCCGGCGCATTGTCGATCATGTCAATCAAATCGATCATGCGTGAAATTGAATCTATGGCCATCTGGCGCGTATCGGAACTGGCCAGCGCGGAGGTCGGACGGTCGAGACTGAGGCCGGGGAGGCGGAACTGCACGGTCTCTTCAAGGGAAACATCTCCCCGCGGAGCGGCCACGACTTCCTCATGGCTATGCCTACCCATAATTCCTCCTTGCCCACACGAACGAATTCCCCATTCGTCCGCGGTTCAACGTGCGCCACAAGACTAGGAGAGAAGGGCTTGCTATTGCAATAGGCACGGTCGAGTGTCCATTTCCGCCATTGTTGAGAAGTTCTCGGAGCGACGCCGAACGAAGGCTCGAACCCGACGCGGGCCCGCTGCACGTATTTACGTCACAGTGACGTAATCGCGTGTGGCGCCGGTGCGTCGCTGGGCCGGGGTAATAGAGAGTGACGCCGCGGCATCACCGGGTGCGCCGTCGCGAGCTCGAGGCGAGCGACGGGCGACGACAGCCAGAGGCCAGCCCGGGATCACCGCAGCCGACACCGGCGCCACGTCGCTAAGACGGCAGTCGGCCAACGAAGCCAATGGGACGAGCTCGCGGCATGTGAGCGGACGATGGGTCCAGTCGTCCAGATAAGGCGCGGGCCGACACACGTAGCGTGTGGACGAGCTCACCATTGCCGGTGGACCCGCGCCGGCGCGCAACGGATCGAATCGTCGGGCGCTTGGCTGAACCACCCCGATTCGCCGATAATCTACATTATGACATTACGAGCGTTGGTATTACGCCGTCGAGCGTTGAGGCCTCACTGCCTGCCGCCATCCCCCAGGCTGGTGCGAAACAGGTCACGCAGCAGTGCGATCTCCGCACCGTGGTGAATCAGTTCCCGCTGGGTGTGGAGCACGACCGCCAGCGTGGACCACTCGGCGAACATGTCACCCGGCGGTCCCGCAGGAGCCGCGAGACCGCCGAGTCCGAGTTCCTCGACCCCGCAGATCCAAGCCCCGTACGCACCGTCGAGCCGGTCCAGCGCACGCGCAACTGCCGGGCCCAGTGAACCTCGATCTGCGCACGGATCTCTGCATTCCAATCGATTGCCACGCGTGCGATCCTGACCCGAGGCACGGGGTGACGGCAACGGAATTCCGGAACGCCCCGTCCACTCGCCGTCCGCTCGACCTACGGACGATCGAACGGACCCCCGCCGGGCTCCAGGAGTTCGGCCCACAGAGCCTCGACCCGGGCGGCGATGTCGTCGCGGACCAGGCGCATCCGCTCGATGCCGTCGATGCCCCGCTCGGAAGGCTCGTCGGTATCCCACGTGACCAGACGTACCCCCGCGGGCGGTTCAACGGTCGCCTCGCGACCGAGGATGACCACCAGATCCACGCGCGCGAGCACTACTGGATCGATGGGCTTCGGCGTCTCGCCGGTGATGTCGACGCCGACCTCGGCCAGGGATTCGGCGGACAGGCCGTTGACCGCGCTGCCCGGCTCCGTCCCCGCCGAGTGGACTTCGACGGCATCGCTCGCGGTCTTGCGCATCAGTCCGGCGGCCATCTGGGACTTGCCACCGTTCTTCACGCACACGAACAGCACGCTCGGCGTGTTGGTGTCGTTGTCGGGCATCAGTTCACACTCCTGGACTGGTCGACTGCGGTCCCGCCGGCCGGCGGACTCGGGGGGAATCGCCTCCGGAGCGCCAGGGAGACGTACACGAGCCCGACGAGCACCGGGACCTCGATGAGCGGCCCGACGACGCCGGCCAGCGCCTGGCCGGAGGTCGCGCCGTAGGTGGCGATCGCGACGGCGATCGCGAGCTCGAAGTTGTTGCCCGCCGCGGTGAAGGCCAGCGTGGTGGTGCGCTCGTAGCCGAGCCCCATTGCGGCGCCGAGCAGGTACCCGCCGCCCCACATCACGGCGAAGTACACCAGGAGCGGCAGCGCGATCCGCGCGACGTCCCACGGGCGGGAAGTGATCTGCTCCCCCTGCAGCGCGAACAGGACGACGATCGTGAACAGCAGCCCGTAGAGCGCCCACGGCCCGATCCTGGGCAGGAACGTCGATTCGTACCAGTCGCGGCCCTTGGCCTTCTCCCCGATCCGGCGCGACAGGTAGCCCGCGAGCAGCGGGATGCCGAGGAAGATCAGCACCGACTTCGCGATCTGCCAGGGCGAGGTACTGATCGTCGTCTGCTCCAGGCCGAGCCAGCCGGGCAGGATCGACAGGTAGAACCAGCCGAGAACCGCGAACATGATCACCTGGAACACCGAGTTCAGCGCGACGAGCACCGCCGCCGCCTCCCGATCGCCGCACGCCAGGTCGTTCCAGATGATCACCATCGCGATGCAGCGCGCCAGACCGACGATGATCAGCCCGGTGCGGTACTCGGGCAGGTCGGGCAGGAAGATCCACGCGAGGGCGAACATCAGCGCAGGTCCGAGGACCCAGTTCAACAGCAACGAACCGAGCAGCAGCTTGCGGTCGCCGGTCACGGTGTCGAGGCGGTCGTAGCGGACCTTCGCCAGCACCGGGTACATCATGATCAGCAGCCCGAGTGCGATCGGCAGGGAAACACCGTCGACCTGGATCTTCTCCAGCGCGGTGTTCAGGCCCGGGATCATCCGGCCGAGCAGCAGGCCGACGACCATGGCGACGCCGATCCACACCGGCAGGAATCGGTCGAGGGTGGAGAGCTTGCCGACGACCGGCTGGTGCCCGACGGTCGGCGCGGTACCCGTCACGCGAGCGCCTCGACCGGGGCACCGGACCCGGTGGACTGCAGAGCGCCGGCGAGCGACGACAGGACCTCCGGGACGACCCGGTAGTACACCCACGAGCCACGGCGCTCGGATCCCACCAGGCCCGCGGTCTTGAGGACCTTGAGGTGATGCGAGATCGTCGGTTGCGAGACGTCCACCGCCGGCGAGATGTCGCACACGCACGCCTCGCCACCCTCATGGCTGGCGATCAGGCTGAACAGGCGCAGCCGTATCGGGTCGGCCAGGGCTTTGAACACCGTCGCGAGGTCGGCGGACTGCCCCTCCGACAGTGGCTCACGGACCAGCGGCGAGCACCGCACGGTCACGTCGGCGAGCGGAAGTGGATTCGACACACATCGATATTGACAGATATCGATTCCAGAGACAATCCTCGAACGATCAGCAGCAGTTCGACGACGCCGGAGCACAGCAGGCCGCCGTCGGCGTGCCGGCCGCCGGCGCCACCTCCGGAACCGGGGCGCCGTCGAAGGTCTCGGCGTCGGCGAGGACCGTGTAGACCTCCCAGCGCTCGGCGTCGGGGGCCGTGACCCAGACCTTGTCCTGGGTGGCGAAACAACAGGTCGCGCCGATCTCCTCCTCGGTGAACAGCTGCCCCTCGGTGAGACGCGCGATCTCCGCGTGCACCTTCTCACTGGAATCGACCTCGATACCGAGATGATTGATGCTGCCGCCCTGTCCGGGGTTCTCCAGCAGCACCAGCTTGAGCGGCGGCTCGGCGATGGCGAAGTTGGCGTAGCCGGGCTTGACCTTCGCCGGTCCGGTGCTGAACAGCGTGGTGTAGAACGCGATCGACTGATCGAGGTCGTCGACGTTGAGGGCGAGCTGGACGCGGGACATGAGAACCTCCGATAATTCGACATACATCTAACTGTTGCGCGTTCAGTTCTAGACGACCCTTTGACATATGTCAACGAGTAGGTAGATTAGGGCGTATGCCCAAGACGCTCCCCGTGGTCGACATCAGCACCCCCATCTGCTGCGCCCCGCTGGCCGCCGGGGCGATGGACGCCGATGCGGCGCTCGAGCTGGCTCTGCGCCTCAAGGCACTCGCCGACCCCGCGCGGATCCAATTGATCTCGATCCTCATGGGCGCCCGTCCGGGCGCCGTGAGCACGGGCGACCTCGCCGACCTCGTGAACCTGTCTCCGGCGACCGTCAGCCACCACCTCGGCCAACTCAAGAAGGCCGGGCTGGTCAGCTCGGAACGTCGCGGCATCAACGTCTTTCACCGTGCGGAAGCCGGAGCGCTCGAGGCCCTCCGCGGCGTCCTCGCTACCTGCTGCTAGCCCGTCGACTCGCCACGCGGACACACGGCCCACGACGATACGGAGGCGGCACATGGCCGAATTGATCTATCCGACGAACGTCTCGCTCGACGGCTACATCGAGGACGCGGACGGCCGCTTCGACTGGCTACCCGGCGACGACGACGTCTTCGCCGCGCACACCGAGCTGATGCGGTCCGCCGGCACGCTGCTCTACGGGCGGCGCCTCTACGAGATGATGGCGGTCTGGGAGACCGATCCCGCGCTCGCCGGACGGTCCCCCGCGGCGGCCGCGTTCGCTACGGCCTGGCAGGCGCCGGCCAAGTTCGTCTACTCGACGAGCCTGACGGCACCGTCGACCGCGAACACCCGGATCGAGCGGGCCTTCGATGCCGAGCAGGTGCGCGCGCTGAAGGCCGCCGCCGACCGTGACCTCCTCATCGGCGGCGCCGACCTCGCCGCCCAGGCGTTCGCGGCCGGCCTGATCGACGAGGTGCAGCTGTACGTCCTGCCGATCGTCGTGGGCGGCGGCAAGCCCGGACTCCCCACCGGGATGCGCGTCGGCCTGGATCTGCTCGACCAGCGGCGCTTCGACAGCGGCGTCGTCCTCCTCCGCTATTCCCCCAGCAGCCGCTGAACGAAGACCGCCACGACGTCCGTCGACACCGACGGATCGGTCGCGCGCTGCATGCCGAGCCCGAGGATCAGGCTGAACAGCCCGAGAGCCAAGGTCTCGGCGTCCACCGGGAGCTCCAACCCGTGCGCGGCCTCCAGCTCTTTGACCAGCGTCGCGGTCGCCGCGCGGATGCGCTCGTAGCGCGACGCCGTCGCCGCCATCTGGCCACCGTCCTCCGCATTGGTCGCGGCGACCGCCATCTCGAGCCGGAACCACGCCCGGTCCCCCACGATCGTCCGCCCCCACGCGTCGACGGAGGCGATCACCGCGGCGAGCCCGTCGGCCCGCGCGGCCTCGGCCAGCGCCAGAACCCGGTCGGTCTCGCGCTCGTACAGCGCGTCGATCACTGCACTCCCCAGCGCGACCTTGCCCGCGAAGTTCGAGTACACCGCGCCCCGGGTGAACCCGGCGTGGGCCGCGACCGCCTCCAGCGAGGTCGCCGTGAACCCGTCGCGGAGGAACAGTTCGGTCGCCGACGCCACGATCAGCTCGCGCGTCCGGACCTGAGCCTCCGCTCTCGACAATCGTTGCATCCGGCCATCCTATCGGGATACAGTCCGTATTCGAATACTGACTGTATCTGAAATGAGGCGTCCGACGTGCCCGATGCACCGCTCCCCCTCGCTCCGCACCACGAGGTCGTCATCGTCGGCGCCGGGTTCTCCGGCCTCGGCACCGCGATCGCCCTGACCCGGGCGGGATTCGACGACGTGCTCCTCGTCGACGATGCCGCGGGTCCCGGCGGCACGTGGCACTGGAACACCTACCCCGGCGTCGCCGTCGACATCCCGTCGTTCAGCTACCAGTTCTCCTTCGCGCAGCGCTCGACGTGGTCGCGCAGCTACGCGCCCGGACGGGAACTGCGCGCCTACGCCGAGCAGATCGTCGACGAGTACGACCTCGCGCCGCGCCTCCGGTTCGGCACGCGCGTCCATGCCGCGTCCTTCGACGAGGCGACCGCTCGCTGGACGATCGCGACCAGCACGGGCGAGATCACGGCCCGCTGGCTGATCCACGCGGGCGGCCCGCTGAGCCAGCCGAAGCTCCCCGAGATCGACGGCATCGACTCCTTCGAGGGCGAGACGATGCACACGAGCCGGTGGAACCACGACGTCACGACGGCGGGCAAGCGTGTCGGCATCATCGGCACCGGTGCCACCGCCGTGCAGGTCATTCCCGAGATCGCCCCCGCGACCGAGCGACTCACCGTCTTCCAGCGCACCCCGATCTGGTGCCTCCCCAAGCCCGACTTCCCGCTCGGCCGCGTCGGCCGCACCGGCCTGGCCGCGATCCCCGGCGTCCGGCAGGCGGCCCGGCTCGCCAGCCAAGCGTTCGTGGAGGCCACCTTCCCCGTACTCGCCCACTTCCACAAGTGGATCCCCGGCACCGACGTCCTCGAGGTCGCGGCGCGCAACTACATCCGGACGCAGGTCTCCGATCCCGCGACGCGCGAGAAGCTCACGCCCACCTACGCGCTCGGCTGCAAGCGGCCGAGCTTCCACAACTCGTACCTCTCGACCTTCAACCGCGAGAACGTCGTGCTCGAGACCACGTCGATCGAGGCCGTCACGCCAGCCGGGATCCGCACCGCCGACGGCGTGGAGCACCCGCTCGACGTGCTCATCCTCGCGACCGGCTTCAAGGTCACCGACCGCGACGCGCTCCCGACGTACCGGCTGACCGCCGCCGACGGCACCGACCTCGCCGAGCACTGGGAAGAGGGACGATTCCACTCGTACCAGGGCGTCGCGACGGCGGGCTTCCCGAACTTCTTCACCGTCTTCGGGCCCTACGGGTACAACGGATCCTCGTTCTTCACCCTGGTCGAGAACAGCGCCGCGCACATCGTCCGGGTGCTCGAAGAGGCCCGGCGCCGCGCCGCGACCACCGCCGAGGTCACGACGGCCGCCCAGGAGTCGTACATGAACTCGATCCTGGCCCGCGGACCGCTGCAGGTGTTCTCGAATCCCAGCTGCGCGGGCGCCAACAGCTACTACTTCACCAAGCAGGGCGACGTCCCGTTCCGGGCCTCCACGACCGTCGAGGCGGCGTGGCACAGTCGCCGCTTCCCCCTCACCGACTACGCCTTCGCGGGCTGACGAACCACCACCAAGGAGAACCGCACATGAACCTCGACCTCGCCGGCCGGACCGTCGTCATCACCGGAGCCGCGCGCGGCATCGGCCTCGGGACCGCGAAAGCCGCCGCGGCGCGCGGCGCCCGGGTCGCCGTGCTCGACCTCCGACAGGAGGACGTCGACGCCGCCGCCGCTGAGATCGGCGACGGCGCGATCGGCCTCGCGGCCGACGTCACCGACCGCGCCGGGCTCGCCGACGCGTTCACGGCCGTCGCCGATCGCTTCGGCGCGATCGACGTGGTGGTCGCGAACGCGGGCATCGCACCGCGCGGGGCGACGGTGCAGGGCATGGCCCCCGAGGAGTTCGACCGGGTGCTCGCCGTCAACCTGCACGGCGTCTACAACACGGTGCTGGCCGCGATGCCGCACGTCCTGAAGACCGGCGGACACCTCCTGCTCACGTCCTCGGTGTACGCCTTCGTCAACGGCGTCGGCGTCTCCCCCTACGCGGTGGCGAAGGCCGGCGTCGAGCAGCTCGGGCGCGCGCTGCGCGTCGAGCTCGCGCCCTACGGCGCGACGGCCGGCGTCGTCTACTACGGCTTCGTCGACACCCACATGGTCAAGGTCGGATTCGACGAGGATCCGCTCGCCTCCGCGGTGACCGACCTGCTGCCCTCGTTCCTGACCGCCCGGATCACGCCGGAGCAGGCCGGGGAGAGTACCGTCCGCGGAATCGAGCGCCGGGCCGCGCGAACGATCGCGCCCGCCCGCTGGACCGGCTACAGCCTCCTGCGCGGGCTCATCAACCCCGTCCTCGACGTGATCACCGCCCATCATCGCCCGGTCGTCGAGCTGGTCCTCGCGCTCGACGTCCGATCGCGCGCCGGCCGGGCGGCGGAGCCCGCGACGGCCGAGTGATCGGCGCTGAGGGCCGCGGCTCTCAGTGGTCGCGCAGGTCTGCGATCAGGGACGCCTTGCGCTTCGACGAGTAGCCCGAGAGGCCGAGCTCCTTCGCCCTCGCCCTGAGTTCCTCGACGGTCCACTCCTCGTAGGGGCGAGAGCGACCGCCGGCGGCGCCGACCGCGGACCGACCCCGGTTCGCGGCGGCGTTCGCGATCCGCGCCGCCTTCTCCTTCGAGTCCCCCTTGTCGCGGAGCTCTTCGTACAGTTCACCGTCCTTCACGGACGGCCCCGGGTTCTTCTTCGCCATGCTTCCGACCGTACGCCGCGAGCGAGATGCACACCACAGCGTGCAGCGCCGAGTTCGCGTAGACATACTGAATGCAGCTAACGATCGAAGCACTCCCTCAGGCCCGGCCGGTCGACGCGCTGAGCACACGGCGCACCGTGCTGGCCGGAGCACTACTGACCGCCACGCTGATCTACTTCCTCGCCGAGCTGATCGTCGCGCGACAGTGGGCCCGCCCGTACAGCTGGTCCCACAACATGATCAGCGACCTGGGCGTTCCCGAGTGCCTCGGCGACCTCAGCCGCGACGGCGGCCTGGCGGTCTCGGACCGCTTCGTCTGCTCGCCCTGGCACCCGCTCATGAACATCACGTTCGTGGCGGTCGGCGCGCTCGGAATCGCGGCCGCGATCGCACTGGGCCCGCTCCTCCCCCGCCGCTGGGACACCGCCGCCGTCGCCCTCGCGACGGTCAACGGCGTCGCACTGGCATGCGTGGGCCTCTTCCCCGGGAGCGCGGGCGAGTTCCCGGGCGGGCCGCAGTCGCGCATCATCGTCCATCCGATCGCGGCGTACGTCGAGCACGTGACCGGGATGGCGCTGATGACGCTCGCCGCACTCCTGCTGCTCCGTTCGCGCGCCCGGGTCGCCGCGATCACAGTCGCCTGCATCGCGGTCTCCGGGCTGGCCGCCCTGATCATCCCGTGGGCGAACCCCCTCGGCGCGGGCGGCACGGAGCGGGCGGCGATCGACCCGTTCCTGTGGTGGCGCTGCGCCCTGGGGATCGCCCTGCTCATGACCGCGTGGCGGGCGCTCCTACGCCCGACGCCGGAACCGGCCTTGACCTGAATCATTATTGAGGTCCTAGCGTCGAAGACACCCGACGAGAGGACATCCGATGCTCACCACGATCCGGCCCGACCTGCTCGAGACCCCGACCTACTCCCCGTTCCCGGGACTCACGACCCACGCCTACCTCTGGACGCCCCGGACCGGCGGGAACGTCCTGTTCTACTCCCCCGGCGACGACGCCGACTTCGGAGACATCGCCGAGCGCGGCGGCGTCGCCCACCAGTACCTCAGCCACCAGGACGAGGCGGGCCCGATGCTGGGCGCGATCGCCGAGCGCTTCGGCGTCGTCCTGCACGCGCCGGAGCGGGACCTCGACGGCATCGCCGAGCACGCCACCCCGGGCGTCCTCCTCGCCGAGCGGACCGTCGACGCGAACGGCGTCGAGATCATCCCGACCCCCGGGCACACGCCCGGGAGCACGTCCTTCGTCGTCACCGGGTCCGACGGTGCGCGCTACCTGTTCACCGGCGACACCCTGTACCGGGGCGCGGACGGGCGGTGGAACGCCGGTTACATCCCCGGCATGAGCGACGGGGAGCAGTTGCTCGCCAGCCTGGAGGTGCTCGGCGGCCTCGAACCCGACCTCGTCGTCTCCAGCGCCTTCGCGGGCGGATCCGGGACGCGCGCCGTCGATCCCGCGACGTGGCGGCGCACCGTCGCCGAGACGGCCGAGCGGCTCGCGACCGGCGTCCTGGCCCGCTGAGCACGTCGGCGCCGGCGCCTCCTACAGCCCGGCCGGGACCACCTTGCCGTTGACGGTGACCTCGACCTTCTTGGTCTGGGTGTTGAAGGTGATCTTCCCGTGTTCGAAAGTGGTCTGCTTGACCGCGCCCGACGTGGTCTCGTCGCTGGTCACGGCGCCCAGCGGCCCCGCGGAACCGTTCGCCCCGCTCGGGGAGGGCGTGCCGTCCGGGCCGCGCTCGATGTTCCACGCGTCCCGGATCCGGCCCCAGGTGATGTATGCGGGGGTGCCGGCGGCGGCGTTCTTCGCGGTGATGACGCCGCCCTTGAACTGCTGGAAGATCACGCCGCTGTCGCGGGTCCCGGCGTTGTGATCGCCCGTCAGGACCACGCCCAGCGCGGTGCGCTGCGCCTGCGTCGCGGCCGAGTACTTCGCGGCGATCGGGCCGGTCAGCGTCACCTCGCTGCCGTCGGCCCCCTTGACCTTCACCGCGCCGGGCTGAGCCTTCGCCGAGGAGCCGGCCACAGTGGAGGCGCGGGACGCCGCGGCGGAGGACGACGCCGCGGACGGCCCTGTCGACGCCCCGCCGGACGCCGCCGCTGCGGACGTCGTCGACGCCACCGCCGCCGAGGTGGCGGCCACGTCCTCGCTCGGGCCGCTGTTCCCGCACCCCGCAGCGATCAGGGTTGCGGCCGCGAGGCCTGCGACGACGCCGATGGTCCGTCGAGCTGCGTTTTTCCTCATGGGTCCTTCCGGTGGTGCTCCGAGTCGACCGAGCGGTGCTTCCGGAACCGCTCGTGACCCGACGTAACCACATCCCGGCGCTGCGGACCGGCGCTTTCACTCACCCATCGGACGTCGCGTCCGTCGCCGCGAACCGCACCGACGATCCGAGCGGCAGCTGCGCGAGCCGGTCCAGGTGGTGCTCCGCCACGACGGCGAGTACCGGATAGCCGCCGGTCGTCGGGTGGTCGACGACGAAGACGACCGGCTCGCCGGACGGAGGGACCTGGATCGCGCCGGGCACGAGCGCCTGACTCTGCACCTCGCCGTCGGCGCGCGCGAGCGGTGTACCGGCGAGCCGGACGCCAACACGGTCGCTCTGCGGCGTGACCTCCCACGACTCGTCGAGAAGGTGCGCCCAGGCGCCGTCGGGGAACAGGTCCGCGTCGGGCCCGGGAACAACGTCGAGCACCGTCGGGCTGCTCCCGTCCGGGAGGGTGGGCAGCGCTTCGGGCTCCCCGACGACGGTGCGCGGCGCGCGGCCGACGGGCAGCACGTCGCCGGCGGCGACCGGCGCGGGCCCGAGGTGCGCGAGGACGTCCGTGCTGCGGCTGCCGAGTACCGCGGGGACGTCGACACCGCCCCGCACGGCGACGACGACGCGCAGGCCCGCCGTCACCGGGCCGACCTCGAGGAGGTCACCGTCGTCGAGAGCGAAGGGACGACCGCGCTCGACGGTGCGCCATCGCCCGTCCGGCGATTCGACGACGAGAGCGGCCTCAGCGCCGGTCACGGCGACCACCTGTTCCCCCGCGGCGACGAGTTCCATCCCGCCCCCGGCGTTCTCGATCCCCGCGGCCCCGGCGGGGTTGCCCACGAGCCGATTGGCCTGCCGCAGCGCACCGCGATCCGCGGCGCCCGACCGGGTGACGCCGATCGCGGCGCGCCCCGGCCGCCCGAGGTCCTCGACGAGGCTCTGCAGCCCCGTCTCCCGCACGACGAGCCCCCGGCCCGCGCGCGGCGCGGGCGGGCGCGGCGGCGTCCCCACCGGGACCTCGATGCGCGCGCGGATCGCGGTGAACCGCACGCGCGCGCCCGGGACGAGCAGGGCGGGCGGGTCGCGGTCGAGGGACCAGAGC
>NZ_JAIULG010000017.1 GCF_020169415.1 Tsukamurella sp. M9C | reverse complement strand
GCAACCGCGGCGTGTGGGACGTCGCCGCGGCGCGGGGGACGACGGCGACTCGTCCGCTGTCCGCGGCGGTGCGCTGTCCATTCTGGACAGAATCCGAGAGCAGAGCGGCGGAGCACCTGCACTCCTCGCCGGCACGCACGCGTCGCCCGTGCATGTGCGCCCGGCCGCGAGGGTGTTCCTCACGATTCGGCGTTCTGCGGCGGTACGCGTGCGCACGTGCAGGTGTACCGCCGCAGAACGCGACATCGTGAGGAGCTACTTCTTCGAGGAGTAGGGGAGCAGCGCCATCTCGCGGGCGTTCTTCACCGCCAGCGCGAGCGCGCGCTGGTCCTGCGGCGAGAGCCGGGTCACCGCGCGGGAGCGCAGCTTGCCGCGCTCGTTGAGGAAAGTGCGCAGGTAGGTGACGTTCTTGTAGTCGAGCGCGCCCTCGGGCACGCGGACGAGGCCGCGCCGCGCGGGCGGGGTGCGCAGGGGTCGACGTGCCATCACCAGCTCGACTTCCGGACGCCGGGCAGCTGACCGTCGTGCGCCATCTGCCGCACGCGCACCCGGGACAGCCCGAACTTGCGCAGGTGGCCGCGCGGGCGGCCGTCGGCGGCGTCGCGGTTGCGGACGCGCGTCGCCGAGCTGTCGCGGGGCAGCTTCGCGAGCGCGCTCACGGCGGCCGCGCGCTCGTCCGCCGAGGTCGACGGGCGCGCGATGACCTGCTTGAGCTCGGCGCGACGCTCCGCGTGCCGTGCCACCAGGACTTTGCGCCGCTCGTTGGCGGCGATCTTCGCCTTCGTGGCCATCAGCGCTCCTCCCGGAAGTCGACGTGCTGCCGGACCACGGGGTCGTACTTGCGCAGCACCATGCGGTCGGGGTCGTTGCGGCGGTTCTTCCTGGTCACGTACGTGTACCCGGTGCCGGCGGTGGACTTGAGCTTGATGATCGGTCGGATCTCGTTGCGGGCCATTTACAGCTTCTCCCCTCGGGACAGGATGTCGGCGACCACGGCGTCGATGCCGCGGCGATCGATGGTCTTGATGCCCTTCGTGGACACCCGGAGCGTGACCGTGCGCCCGAGCGACGGCACGTAGTAGCGGCGGCGCTGGATGTTCGGGTCCCAGCGGCGGTTCGTGCGCACGTGGCTGTGCGAGACCCGCTTGCCGAAGCCGGGCGCCCGACCCGTGACCTGGCAGTGTGCGGACATGGTTCTCCTTCTTGCGAATGATTGTCGATAAGGTAACGTACTGGAAATGGGAATCATTTCCAAGAGAACTCCGGTCCTGCTCCTGACGGGCTTCGGTGGGCAGGAGCGCGCGCTCGAGCTGGCCGAGCCCGGCACCGTCGTCGTGCATCACGACCTGTCCGGCCTGAGGGAGGGCCTGGTCGTGCGCTCGGAGGCCACCGTCCGGCCCGACGGGACCGCCGAGGAGCGCGTCGCCCTGCTCGAGCTCGCGCACGGCTGCGTCTCGTGCACGCTCCGCGAGGACCTGCTGCCGCTGCTCCGCACGCTGCACCGGCGGGTGGGCGTCCGGCGCATCGTCGTGCGGCTCGACCCGATCCTCGAGGCCGACGCCGTGCGGCACGCCATTGAGCACGTGATCGTGGAGATGGTCGGCGCGGTGCCCGGCCCCGCCGCGCGCGACGTCGAGGTGACCGGCACGATCGGCTTCGTCGACGGCGCGACCTGGCTCGACGACGCCCTCGGCGAGGACGATCTCGGCGAGCGCTTCCCGGTGCCGGACGACGACGAGCGCACCGTCGCCCAGCTGGCCGTCGGGCACGCGCAGAGCGCGGACCTGCTGGTCGTGACCGGCGACAGCCCCGACCCCGCCCGGCTGCGCGCGGTGCTGCGCCGCCTCGCGCCGGGCGCCCCGATCGCCCGCGAGCGCGCCCCGCTCGACGGCCTGCTGCCGCGCCTGGCGATCCCGCGCGCGCCCATCGAGCCCTTCGGCCCGCTCCTGCCCGGCTGTCCGCCCCTCGATCCCGACGGTGACGTCCGGCTGATCGAGTTCAGTGCCCGCCGCCCGCTGCACCCCGGCCGCTTCCACGAGGCGATCGACGTGCTGCTCGACGGTGTCGTCCACACCCGCGGGCGCATCTGGCTCGCCACCACGCCCGACGAGGCCTTCTGGCTGGAGTCCGCCGGCGCCGGCCTGCGCGTGGGCGCGGCCGGACGGTGGCTCGCGGCCGGCGGCGACGGCTCGCCCGAGCGGTGGGCGATGGCGTCGGCGGCCTGGGACGAGGCGTACGGGGACCGTCGGACCGACCTGGTGGTGCTGGCGGCCGGGGCCGACCCCGCGCAGATCGCGGAGACCCTGCGGTGGGCCGAGCTGACCCCCGAGGAGTTCGCCGCCGGCCCCGACGCGTGGGCCGGCTGGCACGACCCCTTCGGCGAGATGCACGCCGACCCGTGCGAAGACCTGACCCCCGGCACCGAGGCCGAGGCTGAACAGAAGGAGAACCGATGAAGCAGGGAATCCACCCCGAGTACCGACCGATCGCGTTCCAGGACTCGTCGACGGGGAAGATCTTCGTCACCCGCAGCACGGCGACGTCGACGCGCACCGTCGAGGTCGACGGGGAGACGTATCCGCTGATCGTCGTGGATGTGACCAGCGATTCGCATCCGCTGTGGACGGGCAAGCAGCGCGTCGTCGACACCGCCGGCCGGGTGCAGAAGTTCCAGGAGAAGTACGCACGTTTTGGCGGGCGGGCCGCGGGACGGTAGACTTCAGTGCTTGTGACGTTGGTAGCCCTCGGGCTCGCGTCGAAGACTTGTTCCGAGGACCGTTAGGAAGAATCATGGCTGTACCGAAGCGCCGTATGTCGCGGGCGAACACGCATGCTCGCCGCTCGCAGTGGAAGGCGAACAACCCCGAGCTGCAGGCCGTGCAGGTCGGCGGCCGCACCCACCTGGTTCCGCGTCGCCTCGTGCGCGCCGCGAAGCTGGGCCTGGTCGATCTCGACCGCCGCTAACTGATCTTTCCCCCAAGAGCGGGTCGGCCTGGTGCCGACCCGCTCTTGAGGTGTATCCGAGGGGGCATACGTGCTGCTGGCGGTGCTGAACTACGCGGGGATCGCGGTCTTCGCCGCCTCCGGCGCGCTCATCGGCGTCCGCAAGCGGCTCGACCTGTTCGGCGTGTGGACCCTCGCGGCGCTCACCGGCGTGGGCGGCGGCGTCGCCCGCGACGTGCTGCTGGGCATCCACCCGCCCGCCTCCTTCCAGGGCTGGGAGAACATCACCACCGCGTCGATCGCGGCGGCGTTCGTCTTCGTCTTCCACCCGCAGTTCGGCCGGCTCCGCAACTCCGTGCTCGTGCTCGACGCGATCGGCATGGGCGTCTTCTCCGCCACCGGCGCTCTGACGGCCCTGCATCATGACGCCAGCCCGTTCGCCGCCGCGCTCATCGGCATCACCACCGCCCTCGGCGGCGGCGTGCTGCGCGACATCCTGGTCAACGAGGTGCCGCTGCTCATCCAGGAGCGCGACCTCTACGCCATCCCGGCTCTCACCGGCGCCGGCGCGACGGTGCTCGCCGCCTCCTGGGGCGCCACCGACTCCCGCGCGCTCCTGGTCGGCGCGGTGCTGGCCTCCGGCTTCCGCCTGCTCGCGCTGTGGCAGGGCTGGCGCGTGCCCGTCGCCCCCGAGGACGTGGCCGGCCGCTTCCTCAAGGCGTGCAGGCGGGGCTTCCGCCGCTGAACCGGTTGTTCGCTCAGGGCCGAGTGCCGACAAGCACCCCTTAAGCCAATTCACACACGACTTCGGTAAGACTGTGGACTATGCGAATTCTGGTGGTCGACGACGATCGTGCGGTGCGGGAGTCCCTGCGCCGCTCGCTGACCTTCAACGGGTACCAGGTGGACACCGCCGTCGACGGGCAGGACGCGCTCGATCACATCGCGAGCAACCGCCCGGACGCGCTGGTCCTGGACCTGAACATGCCGCGGATCGACGGTCTGGAGGTGTGCCGCCGCCTGCGCAGCGCGGGCGACGACCTGCCGATCCTCGTGCTCACCGCCCGCGACGCCGTGAGCGACCGGGTCAGCGGACTCGACGCCGGCGCCGACGACTACCTGCCCAAGCCCTTCGCGCTGGAGGAGCTGCTGGCCCGGATGCGGGCGCTGCTGCGCCGCGCGACCCCCGACGCCGGCGCCGACAACGAGGTGCTCAAGTTCGAGGACCTCAGCCTCGACCCGGCCACCCGCGAGGTGCTCCGCGGCGAGCGGAGCATCAGCCTCACCCGCACCGAGTTCAGCCTGCTCGAGATGCTCATGAGCAACCCGCGCCGGGTGCTCACCCGCAGCCGCATCCTCGAGGAGGTCTGGGGCTACGACTTCCCGACCTCGGGGAACGCGCTCGAGGTGTACGTCGGCTACCTGCGCCGCAAGACGGAGGCCGAGGGGGAGAGCCGCCTGATCCACACCGTGCGGGGCGTCGGGTACGTCCTGCGCGAGACCCCGCCGTGATCCGATGACGGGGCGCGTTCCGACGACGTCCGGCCCTCTGCCGCGGCACGCCCGCCCGGAGGCCCGCGACCGGCAGGTCCGGGACCGTCGTCCCATGCGCGACCCGAACCCGGTCACCCGCAACGTCAGTTTCCGCTGGCGCGTCACGCTGCTGGCCGCGGCCGTCGTGGGCATCACGGTGGCGCTCATGGCGGCGTCGGCGTTCTTCGTGGTCAAGCGGGCGATGTACGCGGACGTCGACAACCGGCTGCACCAGCAGGTGGACTCAGTGGCGCCGGCGATGAGCTCGCCGGTCACGCAGTTCACCACAGTGATGATGATGCTGATGTTCCGGCCGGACATGTCCGTCAACCGCACGATGGTCGTCTATCCCGACGGGACGCCGTACCACTCGGGCCCGTCGGGGCAGGTCCCCATCGGGCAGCCGGAGCGCGACGTGATCTCGGGCAAGCTCGCCCAGTCGCTGCGCTCCGAGGGCGACACCCGGGTGATGGCGCGGCGCCTCGACAACGGCGTCACGATCATCGTCGCCGAGGACCTCACCCCGACGAAGAACCTGCTCAGCGAGCTGGGCACGGTGCTCGTCGTGGTCGGCGCGTGCGGCATCGTGCTCGCGGCGATCGCGGGCACCGCCGTCGCGCGCGGGGGCCTGAGACCCGTGCAGCGGCTCACCGAGGCCGCGGAGCGGGTGGCCCGCACCGACGACCTCACTCCGATCCCCGTGGTGGGCCGCGACGAGCTGGCGCGGCTGACCACCAGCTTCAACACGATGCTGCAGGCCCTCGCCGAGTCGCGCGACCGGCAGGCCCGCCTCGTCGCCGACGCCGGCCACGAGCTGCGCACCCCGCTCACGAGCCTGCGGACCAACGTCGAGCTGCTCGTCGCCGCGAACCAGCCGGGCGCGCCGCCGATCCCCGAGGATGACATGAAGGAGCTCTCCGACGACGTCCTCGCCCAGGTGGAGGAGCTGACCACGCTGGTCGGCGACCTCGTCGACCTCGCCCGCGAGGACGCGCCCGAGGCCGTCAACGAGGAGGTCGACCTCGAGGAGATCCTGCAGAAGGCGGTCGAGCGCGTGGAGCGCCGTCGCCCGACGGTCCGCTTCGACGTCACGAGCGCGCCCTGGTACGTCTACGGCGACCACGGCGGCCTGGGCCGCGCGGTGGTGAACGTGCTGGACAACGCGGCGAAGTTCTCGCCCGACGGTTCCGTGGTGCGGGTCGAGCTCGCCGAGATCGGCGTCGACCGGGCGGCGCTCAGCGTCGCCGACAGCGGGCCCGGCATCCCCGAGGAGGACCGGGAGCTGGTCTTCGAACGCTTCTACCGCTCGATGGCGAGCCGCTCGATGCCCGGCTCCGGCCTGGGCCTCGCGATCGTCAAACAGGTGGTGGAGCGGCACGGCGGTTCCGTCGCGGTCGGCACGGCCGACGGTGGCGGCGCGCTCCTGCGCCTCGAGATCCCCGGCAGCCCGGTCGCGGGCGGCCGGGCCCCGCAGGTGGTGCAGCGGGAACCCCGCCTGCGCCTGCTGCGGGGGAAGTGACAATCTGCTCACAGGCACTTCACAGAAGGCGTATGCAGTCTTGGCGGGGAAGAACACGAAGGAGGGGGCTCCATGACCGAGGGTCCGCAGAATCCCTATCAGCAGGGGCAGCCGGCCGGGCAGTACGGCCAGCCGAGCCAGCCCGGTGCGCAGAGCCAGGCGAGCCAGCCGGGCCAGCCCGCCGCGCAGGGCCAGTACCGGCCCACGCAGCAGTACTCGGGCGCCTACCCGGCGCCGGGCGGCGCACCGTCGGGCTACCCCGGGCCGGGCGTCCTGCCCGCGGTGACCACGACGCCCGCGCGCGGGCCCGGGATGGGTGCGCTGGTCGCGATGGGCGTGGCGATCGCGTTGATCGCGTCGCTGCTCTCGGTGACCGGGGCGTACCTCGTGTGGGGCGGGAACGATTCGTCGCCGACGGTGACGGTGTCCGGCGGTGACGCGCCGCCCGTGGTCAAGGGCTCGGTGCAGGACGTGGCGCAGGGCGTGCTGCCGGCAGTGGTGTCGATCGACAACCAGGCGGGGACCTCGGAGTCGTCGGGGTCGGGCGTGGTGATCAGCGCGGACGGCAAGATCGTGACGAACAACCACGTCATCGCCGGGAACGGCAAGCTGACGGTCTCCTTCTCCGACGGCAGTGTGAGCAACGCCGCCGTGGTGGGCGCGGACCCCATCACCGATCTCGCGGTGATCCAGACGGACAAGCGCGACCTCAAGCCGCTGACCTTCGCCGACAGCGGCAAGCTGACCGTCGGCCAGGAGGTCGTGGCCGTGGGCGCCCCGCTGGGCCTCGCGGGCACGGTGACCAGCGGCATCGTCTCGGCGCTGAACCGCCCGGTGGCGACCAGCGGCAAGGACTCCGACCAGGCGACGGTGATCAACTCGGTGCAGACCGACGCGGCGATCAACCCGGGCAACTCGGGTGGCGCCCTGGTCGACATGACGGGCCGGCTGGTGGGCATCAACTCGTCGATCGCGACGCTCGGCGGCTCGAGGCTGACGGGGCAGCAGGGCGGCAGCATCGGCCTGGGCTTCGCGATCCCCTCGAACCAGGTGCAGCGGATCAGCAAGGAGCTGATGGAGTCGGGCTCGGCGACGCACGCTGCGGTCGGCGTCACGGTGGACCCGCGGGCCTCGGTGAGCCGGCCGGGCGCGCTGGTGGCGGAGGTCTCGTCGACGGGCGCCTTCGGTCGGGCCGGCATCCCGAAGGGTGCGCTGGTGACGAAGATCGACCAGCTGCAGATCAGCGACGGCTATGGATTGATCGGCGCCGTGCGCGCCTACCCGCCGGGGGCTACCGTGACCGTTACCTACCTCGATAGCCCGAGTAGTACGAGTCCGGTGACCAAGCAGGTGACGCTCGATAAGTTGGACAAGTGACGGAGGAGTCGAAGATGACCGCGGAGATGAGCCAGAGCCGAGCAGCGGACGCCGAGTGGCTGGAGGACGACGTGCTGGACGTGCCGGCCCTCGATGACGCCGCCCTCGACGGGGCCGGGGTGATCGGCCGTGCCCTCGTGATCGTCGTCGACGACCACCTGCAGCCCGGCGCCTCCCGCGCGTCCGGCGCGGGTAAGTCGGTGGGTTCGCTGGTGACGGAGCTGCTCGAGGAGTCCGGCTTCGAGGTGGACGCCGTGGTCGTCGTCCCCGCCGAGGAGGTGGACGTGCGCAACGCGCTGAACACCGCGGTGATCGGCGGCGTCGACCTGGCCGTGACCATCGGCGGCGTGGGCGTGGGCGCCCGCGACGTGACGCCGGAGGCCACCGAGGAGATCCTCGACAAGAAGCTGCCCGGCATCTGCGAGGCGCTGCGCTCGTCGGGGCTCGCCGCGGGCGCGACCGACGCGGGCCTCTCCCGTGGGCTGGCCGGCGTCTCCGGCAGCACGGTGGTGGTGAACCTGGCCAGCTCGCGCGCGGCGATCCGCGACGGCATGGCGACGCTGACGCCGCTCGCCACCCACGTGATCCGCCACATCGCGGGCGGCGACGACCAGGCCCGGTGATGTCCGAGCCCGGCTCCACCCCCGAGGGCCCCGCTCCCCGGAAGTACTCCGCGCGCGATGTCGCGCGGATCTTCGGGGACGTCCTGCCCTCACAGACCAAGGACGATCTGCCCGATTCCGGCTCCGGCCGAGGATCGAAGGACGCCGCGCCCCGCCCGGGCGCGGCGTCTCGCCGTTCCGGGTCCGACGGTGACCCGACCGAGCGGTGGTATCGCGAGAACCGCCCGCCGCACCACGGCGGCTAGCGTCGTTGAAACCGCAAACCTGCTGGTAGTGTGACTAAGGACACGCCCGCCCAGTGAAACGGTCAGGTTACGGCTCTGGTGTATCTGAGTGAACTCTAAGGACGAAGCCCACCCTAAGTTTCATGCAGGTAGATGACCGTTTTCGGTGAGTGCAACCTAAGAAGTGCAGGTCGACGCATGAGTACGAGATTCGCGATCGCGATGAAAAGGTTCACGAACTCATCATTTACGAAGATCGAAAGCGTTGCGCGACCTGGAAAACTGAGGATATGCTCCGCGAGAACCGAAGGTCAGCGAAGACTTCCGGGGAACCGATAGTGATCCTGAGCTGAGACGAAGCGCAGGATTCGGCAGGGCGGCTGGGTGAGTCGCCGGCCGGCGCTCCTACCGGAGCGTCACACCATGATTCCTGGTGAGGGGAACGAATGAGCAAGATGAGCAAGGTTGCAGGGCGCGCTGGCGTCGTTGCGATCGCGGTGGCTGCTGCTGCCTCGGTCGCGGCTGGATCGGCCAACGCCGGCCCGCTGCCCAGTGGTCAGAAGACCGTCCCGGCCCCCGCTGGCTGGAGCGTCGTCCTGAAGTCGACCGGCAACTCGTCGGCGATCCAGGGCTCGCTGGCCACGGCGCAGTCGCGCACCGCGTGGTACACGTCCAACGGCTCCGTCACGGTCTCGGCTCCCGCCGACGCCAAGGACATCCAGGGCAAGCTCGGCGTCGGCGTCATCGTCGGCTGCCAGTTCCCCGGCGCGATCGGTGTCGAGGGCAAGGTCACCGGCCCCGGCGCTGGCCTCGATTCGGGCGGCCCCAGCGCCAGCCTCGGTGGCGCGGGTGCCACGCTGTCTGTTCCGCTGAGCCCGGGCGCGACCTCGAGCGTCACCGGCTACGGCCGTGGCGACCAGATCGGCTCCACGGATTCGATCAAGTTCACCAAGGCCGGCACCTACAACGTGTCGATCAAGGACCAGAACATCGACATCAAGCACTGCTCGGGCTACGCGCAGGCGCGCGTCGTGACCTGGGTCGAGATCAAGGGCAGCAACCGTATCCAGGGCTTCCTGTACGGCGCGCCGTTCTCGCTGGGCTGATTCTCCGACCGACCTGACTCTCTCTTGCCCGCCCTGCGGGGCGGCGATTCCCGAAGGAATGTCATTTCAATGAAGAACATCGCGATCCGCGGCGCCGTCGTTGCCGCCGCGGCCGGCGTGGCGCTCGGCACCGTCTCCACAGGTGTGGCCAACGCCGACACCTTCATCCCGCTGCCCAACGGCAGCGTCTCCAACAAGGTGGGCGACTCGAACGTCGTCGTCACCATCACCAACCAGAGCGCGAAGCTCTCGCCCGGCATGGTCGCCCTGCCCACCACCCGCAACGCGTGGGTCTCGGGCCTGGTCTCCGTGAAGATCAACGGCGGCAAGCCCGACGGTGGCTCCATCGCCGCCGGTTACGCCGTGGGCTGCCAGGTGGACGTCGGCTCCGCTGGCGTGACTGCCGGCGTCACCGGCGAGTCGGGCACGTCGGTCGGCTTCAACGGCCCGACCATCCAGCCGAAGGTCACCGCCACCACCGGTGCGTCGATCAAGCTGGCCGCGGGCAGCATCGGCACACAGATGCTGACCTACGACCGCGCCACCTGGCCGTCGCCGGGTGACGAGATCTCCCCCGACTGGGCCGATCCGAGCACCGGCTTCAAGTTCAAGGGCTCCTCGGGTTCGCTCGCGTACACCGAGCAGACCATCGGCGTCGACGGCTGCGCCGGCTACGCGCAGGCCCGCTTCTTCGCCAAGGTCAAGGTGAAGTCGGGCAACACGCAGTCGACGGTGTTCCTCTGGGGCAAGCCTTTCACCCTGGGCTGATAGCCACCACACGCTAGAAGGCGGTGTCCATTCGGGCACCGCCTTCTGTGTCTCAACAGATTGGTACCAACGTACAAATCGGGCACGGCGCCGCCCGGCTTGTACTGCATGAATCCCGGGCGCTGCATCCGTCCTCAAGGAAGCTGACACCAATGAACACGAAGGCCACCTCCCTCACCTCCGTCACCGCGATCGTGGCTGCCGCCGCCGTCGCCATCGCACCGGTCTCCGGCGCCGTCGCCGCGACCTCCGCACCCACCGCCACCCCGGCCGCCACCGTCGCGAGCACGATCGCGACCCCCGCCGCGGTGCTCAAGAACATCGCCGCGGCTCCCGCGGTTGCGAATGCGGCCGCCGCCGTTCCGGCCGCGCTCGGCACCTTCGTCGTCGTCACCGACGAGGCCGTTCAGGGCGCCACCGCTGCTGCTTCCGCTGCGAGCTCGCAGGCTGCTGTCGAGCTGCCCACGGTGCCGAAGTCGGTGACCGATCTCCTCAACCTCGCCGGGCTTCCGGTGCAGGCGGTCTACCGCGTCCTGCAGACCAGCCAGGGCGTCTACACCATCTGGTACAAGATGCTCACCTCCGTGCCGCAGGCCATCTTCAAGGGCGAGTTCGGCTCGGTCCCGAGCCTGTTCCAGAAGGCGGTCACGGACTCGCTGACCTGGATCGCCACCGGCGCGGGCCCGAAGGCGGCCGAGGCGCCCAAGGCTGCGGCCACGGTCTCGTCCGACACCGCCGCCAAGCCGAACCCGATCACCGCAGGGCTCGACGTCCTGGGCATCCCGGTCGCGACCGCGTACGCCGGCGGCCAGGCGGCACTGTCGATCTACAAGAACTTCTACGGCCTGCTCACCTCGGTCCCCCAGGCGATCTTCCAGGGCAAGTTCGGCGATGCCGTCAACCTCGTGGTCGACGCCGTGTCCAAGTCGGTGACCACGATCGTCGAGTTCCCGGGCGCGCAGATCAAGGCGGCGTCGGACAAGATCGACAAGCTGATCGCCTCGCTGACCCCGGGCGTCGCCGCGCCGACCACCACATCGTCGGATGCGGTGTCGCGGACCTCGGTCGCTACCACCGACGAGTCCCTCGTGACGTCCGTCGCCGACAAGACGGCCGTCGCGCAGAAGCCGGTGGTGGAGACGACCAAGCCGACCGCCGAGGCCGCCAAGCCCGCGGTGGAGACCGCCAAGCCGGTGGTCTCCGAGACCTCGAAGCCCGCGGCGGAGCCGACGGTGACCAAGCCGGTCGAGTCGACCCCGACGGTGACCACGCCGGCCGCCGAGCCGACGGTGACCAAGCCGGTCGAGTCGACGCCGACGGAGACCAAGCCGGTCGTCGAGGAGTCGAAGCCCACTGTCGACTCGAAGCCGACGGCGGATGCGAAGCCCGCTGCGGAGTCGAAGCCGACGGCGGATGCGAAGCCCGCTGCAGAGTCGAAGCCGGCCGCGGAGTCGAAGCCCACCAGCGACTCGAGCGCGTCGGACTCCTCGGCCTCGGAGGGGTCGAGCGCATCGGATTCATCGGCAGGCTCGACGGCAAAGTAGTCGCTCCGCTTCACATCAGCGCATCGCGCGTCTCGGGCTTCCCGGGGCGCGCGATGCGCTTTTCTGTAGTCCGGAGCGCGCTAGGTACGGATACGCGTGGCGGGGCGTCACTCGTCAGCCGAATGACGTGCACCGACGCGCGACAGAGTCGTTCGCGCAGGAGTCACGTCGGTGTCTCCTTGTCCGGTTTCGGAACCGTCGGCGAATTGCTGGTGCAATGTCGAAAGCCGCCACCGTGGGTATCGCTCCCAGGGGCCAGAACTCTTTTTATTGCTTGGTAATGGATAGCTCAACCGACTTTCCGTACTTCGTATTTCTTCCCCCATGTGCGGTGCTATTTTTCAGGAACAGGTAGGAATCGCCTGAGATTGAACTGAGGGGAACTAACAACAATGAAGCGCACCACTTCGCTGGCCGCCGCGGTGACCGCGGCCGCGATCATCGCGACCCCGGTCGGCGCGAACGCCGTCGCCGCCACCTCTGCGCCCGCGCCCGCGGCCGTCGTCTCCGCGCAGCAGGCCGCCGCGTTGCCGGAGCTGCCCGCTCTGGAGTCGTTCGCGCCCGACCCGCTCAAGGTGCTCGCGCTTCCCTTCAGCAACTTCGAGCTGATTCGGACGTCCGCGTTCGTCTTCACGGGCTACAAGACGAACGCCGCCGGCAAGTTGGTGGACAAGAACGATAAGCCGCTTCGGGAGAAGGCGGTGGGCGAGTCCGACGCGGACTACGCGAAGTACGTCGCCGACAATCGCGTGGCGGTCAACGTGAACATCTTCCAGGCGATCAGTGATTCGGTGAACAAGGTGGCGCTGAAGGGTGACTTCGCTGCCGCCGCGGCGCAGATCCAGAACTACCTGGCCCAGCTCGCCTCGAAGGTGATCGCCCTCCCGGCGGCGTTGATCAACCTGAACGTGGGGGCTTTCTTCCCCAAGCCGGCCCCGACCGCGACCGCGGTTCGGGCGGCCGCGTCCCCGGCTGATGCGAGCCCGTTCGCGCTGCCGACCGTCGGGAGCCTGCTGACCGTCGCGGGGATCCCGTTGAAGAACTTCGACCAGGCCAGGCTCGCCGCGTTCGTCACCGTCGGCTACAAGACGAACGACGCCGGCGAGTACGTCGGTGCGGACGGTAAGCCGCTCAAGGAGGGGCAGACGAAGGAGAAGGACGGCGTCCCGCTGAGTGCGAACATCTTCCAGGCGGTGAGTGACGCCGTGAACAAGAAGGCGCTCCGGGGCGACTTCGCCGGCGCGGCGCAGGCGATCCAGGGCTACCTCACCGAGCTGGCCGGGAACGTGGTCGCGCTGCCGGGGCAGATCCTCGAGTACGACCTGAAGGCGATCGGCGCCGTCGTTCCCGGCGTGCCGACCCTGCCCGACGCCGCGGCCGACCGCTCGGCGGCCGGTGGCGTTGCGGCCGAGACGGGGGCCAAGCCCGCGAAGCCTCTCGTCAAGACACTCAGCGGCTCAGGCTCGGGCGCACCCGAGGTTGAGGGCTCGTCGCAGGCCGGCTCCACTGTGCCGACCCCGGGAACCGGTGGCTCGGGGACGGGCGACGGGGCGACGGGGCGCGATCTCATCGGCGCCGTCCGTGACCTGTTCGACCGCCCCGACCGGACGAAGCCCGCGGAGCCGACTGCGCCGACGACGCAGGAGCCGACCGCGCCCACAGGGAGTGGCGACTCGCAGCCGTCCGGCAGCGCGGGTTCGACCGGCGAAGCCGAGCCCGGCACCGGCGGCGAGGCGGCGAACGACGGCGAATAGCTCCGACCGACGGATCGCCCGCCCTGATTGGGGCGGGCGATCCGTCGTTTGCGGCCCGAAACCCTCCGGAGTCCTCAGAAAGTGCCTATTCTGTTACAGCTTCCCGTCAGTGTTAACTCAGCGTTTCCACGGGCGGTTTGGGCGTTTTTCGGCTGGTAGCTTCCTCTCAATCGTCGGCGAAGCTCAGCCGGCGTACGAAAGGACTGGGTACATGACCCCGAGAATCTCCCTCGCTGCGGCGGCGCTCGCCACGGCAGGCGCCGTGACCGCTGCGCTGCTCGTGCCCGCTACGGCTAGCGCCGATACTGTCATCCCGCTGCGGAACGCCTCGCAGACGGTGAAGGCGGGATCCGGCTCGATCACCGTCTCCGTCACCGGGCAGCGCGCCAAGCTGTCGCCCGGCATGGTTGCACTGCCCACCACGCGCAATGCCTGGGTGTCGGGAACGGTCAGCGTCAAGGTGAACGGCGCCGATGCCGACGGCGGCTCGATCGAGGCGGGGTACGCCGTGGGCTGCCAGATCGATGTCGGAACGGCCGGCGTCGAAGCCGGTGTCGAGGCGGCGTCCGGCGCCTCGGTCGGCTTCAACGGCCCGACGATCGAACCCTCGGTGACGGGTTCGACCGGCGCGTCCCTCTCGCTCGCGGCGGGTTCGATCGGTACACAGTCGCTGACGTACGACCGTTCGACCTGGCCGAAGCCGGGCGACGAGATCGACCCGGACTGGGCGGCACCGTCCACCAGCTTCGACTTCACCGGCTCGAGTGGCAGCTTCGCCTACAGCGACCAGACGATCGGCGTGGACGGCTGCGCCGGCTACGCGCAGGCCCGCCTGTACGTGATCGTCCGCGCCCAGGTCGGCGACAGCAAGGGCCGCGTGATCCTCTGGGGCGATCGCTTCACCCTCGGCTGATGCGAGCCGACGGCACCGTCGGACCGGAAACGAAAGCCGGCCCCCCGCGTGGGGAGGCCGGCTTTCGTCTTGATGCCAGATGCGCTTGGTCTGAAAGTGCGCACACCACGATGACCGTGAGTTCACGATCTCATCGCAGGCGAGCAGATGAGAGCTAAGATAGCGCTGGTAATTACTCATGCTGCGGAGGTGTTTGATGAAGAAGGCGCTGATCTCATCGGGACTCGCTATCGTGCTGGCAGTTTGTGGCGGTGTGGGCGCAACGCCAGCAGCGAACGCCAGCGGCCCGTGCACTCTCAAGAAGATGGTGACTGGCCATTGGGAGGCCTCCACGGCGTCTCCTTCCACCACTTTGTGGCCGGGCACGAAGGTCGACGTAAGCATGTTTACGGAGACCAACAGCGAAGGCGCGTGGACTCCCCTGGTTGACGGTGCGTTCAAGCACTACGTTCTCGACTTCTGGGAGTTCGGTAGCTGTGAGTAGCGTCGCCCGATGTGTCAGGGGATTCTCGTTGGTCCGACTTGGGGATGGCTGAGTTTGATGCGGTTGCCGTGGAGTCGAACGAGAGCCGACGGCACCGTCGGACCGGAAACGAAAGCCGGCCTCCCCGCGTGGGGGAGGCCGGATTTCGGTTGTAGCTGGGCCTAGATCTGCGGCTTCTGCGAGGGGAACTGGCCCGTGGGCGGAAGCTCGGTGACCGAGTGCGCGCCGCCCTGCGGCTGCGCGGCCTGCGCGGCGAGCAGGTCGCGGATCTCGACGAGCACGTCCACCTCGTCCTCACCGGCGGTGCTCCCGCTGCGCTTCTTGAGCGCCTCGTACGGCAGGATCAGGATGAAGTACACGACGGCCGCGACGAGGATGAAGTTGATCGCCGCCGTGATCACCGCGCCGAAGTCGACGATGGTCTTGTCGTTGCCGCTGACGATCTGCCACGCGAGGCCCTGCACGTCCTTGCCGCCGCCGATCGAGGCGATGAGCGGCTGCACGATGTTCTCGGTGAACGCGGTGACGATCGCGGTGAACGCGGCACCGACGACAACGGCGACCGCGAGGTCCAGCACGTTGCCCTTGAGGAGGAAGTCCTTGAATCCCTTGAGCATGATCGAGTGTCCTTCGTGAGGTTGTAACGCCAGTGACGCGTGATGCAATTTCGGACTTATGCTAGCCGTATGAATCGAATCCGCGCAGTGGACGCGGGCGTTTCGGCCGGTGTGATCTTGGCCGTCGGCGGCCTCGCCGCGGGGTGGTTCGGGATCGAACGCGCCGTGCCCACGCCGCACACGCCCGTCGCCGACCAGCCCTATCGCGTCGGAAACGAGTACGCCGGGGTCGATTTCCGCGCACCGTCGGGCTGGGAGAAGGTGCCGTCCGGCCGGGCCGACGTCGCGCGCTTCACCCACGCCACCGGCAGCTCGCTGTCCGTGCGTCTCACCACCGGCATGACCGACTTCGACACCGCCGCCCCGCGCCGCCTGCGCGAGTTCGAAGCCGGCGGCGTCGACGCGCGCTTCACCGGCGAGCTCCGCGGTGCCGACTTCACGGGCCGCAGCTGCACCGCTACCGGCGGCGGCCGGGCGGGGGAGTGCGCGGTGGTCGGTCGGGACGCACTGCTGGTCACGGTGCTCACGCTGCGCCCGCCCGACGGTGCTGTGCCCGACCTGACCGCGCTCGTCCAGTCGATGCGGGAGGTCTGATGCGCGCGCGGATGACCACGATCTCCTTCTGGGTGTTCGCGGCCGGCCTGGTGTGCGGCGGCTACGTGCTCGCGCGCGACATGGTGCCGCGGCTCGCCGAGCCCGGCACCGCCATCGCCGTGGCGCTGCCGATCATCGTGCTCGCGGCCGCAGTGATCGCGGTGATCATCTGGGCGCTCGATCGCTCCCACGCTCAGGTCCGCAGCGCGTGGGCGCTCGCCTTCGCCTGGGGAGCGATCGGCGCGTGCGGCCTGTCGCTGCAGATCAACGGCTTCGCCTCCGACGCCGTGAGCGACGTCCTCGACGATCCCGGCGCCACCGTCTGGGGCGCGGCCCTCGTCGGCCCGCTCGACGAGGAGACGATCAAGGGCGCCGGCGTCGCCCTGCTGCTGGTGATGTTCCGCGACCGGTTGCGCCGGCCCCTGCAGATCTTCGCCGTCGGCGCCTTCGCGGGCCTCGGCTTCCAGGTGGTGGAGAACCTCACCTACGCGATGACCTTCGCGCTGCGCGACGCCCAGTCCGACGCCGCCGGTGCGCTCACCGTGACACTGCTCCGCGCGCTCTTCGGCTTCCAGTCGCACGGGGTGTACACCGGCTTCTTCGCGCTCGGCCTCGCGCTGCTGCGGAGCCGCCCCGCGCTGGCCGCCCTGGCGGTGGCGCTCTCCTACCTGATGCACTTCTGGTGGAACGCGCCCAGCGGCGACAACCCGATGATCGCCTTCGCGCTGATCCTCCTCAAGTGCGCCGTCACCCTGACCCTGCTCGGCGGCGCCTGGTGGTGGATGATCCTCGAGCAGCGACGGTGGCTGCAGGGCGCCATCACCACGCCCGAGGCGGCGAAACTCGCCCCGCCCGCCGAACTCGCCACGCTGCCCACCCGGGCCCAGCGCCGCGCCGGCGAGCAGTACCTGCGCTACTACTACGGCCCCGCCGCGGCGGACGTCGCGCGGGAGCGCCAGACGTGGCTGATCCGCGAGCTCACCTACCGCGTCGGCTGACCTCACCGGAAGACCACCGACAGCGGGGAACTGAGCGCCGCGGCCGCCACGGCGTGCGCCTCCGACTCCGACATCGCGAGCATCGCCGTGCGGGCCTGCTGCCGCGTGGCCTGCGGCGCCGCGGCCACGGCCACCGTCGCCGAGCGGGCCAGCACCGCGGGGGAGTCGTCCTTGCGCTGCGCCACCACGTCGACCACGTCGCCCGCGCGGAGCAGGTCCATCGTGGCCGCGTCCTGCAGCGAGACCGGGACCAGCCGCGATCCGGGGCGGATGTACCCGGCCGTGCGGTCGGTGAGCACGCGGCGGCCGGTGAGGATCTCGCCCGCGCCGACGGGCCCCGTCACCGACCGGCCGACGGCATCGTCGGGTCCGGTGAGCGCGTCCTGCGGCGCGAGCTCCGCGGGCACGGTGCGCACCGCCAGGTCCTCGACGGTGAGCCGGCCGCCCGGCCCCAGCTCGCGCGCGGCCACCAGCACCTGCGCCTGCGGGCCGCTCGGGCGGCTGGTGACGGCCACGATCAGCGCGAGCACGGCGAGCGCCGCCGCGGCCGCCCGCCGGGCCGTCAGCGTGCGTGCCCAGCCGGGCCGCAGTGCGGCCCGGATCCGTTCCGCCCCGGTCGGCTGCAAGGAGTCCATGCCCGGAGGCTACGACGGTGCCGCGCCCCGGCACCGTCGGAAACGAGGCGCCTGTGGATAACCCCGAACCTGTGGAGGAACGCTCCGATCAGGCCTGCGGATCCTTGTAGTAGACGATCTGATGCGTGGTCGCGAGCAGCGCGCCGTTCCGGCCCCAGACCTGGCCGTACTGATCGAAATGGCCGTGCCCGAAGCGGGCCGCGCGGGCGGTGGCGAGCAGGTAGTCGTCGGACTGCTGCTCGAGTTCCGCGGGGCTCGCGTGGAAGTAGGTCGTCAGCGAGATGGTGCCCGCCGGGACGTACGTGCCGCGGCGCAGGAAGATCCGCGGGAAGAACGAGTCGGAGATCGAGGCCAGCGCCGGGTAGTCCAGGGCGCGCGCCGGCTTGTCGCGCAGCCACATGGTGGTCGTCGACGCGTCCTGCGGGCCGTCCATCTCCAGGCTGCCCGCGACGAAGCGGGTCTCGTAGTTCTTCGCCCACTCGACGAACTCCGGCATGGACAGCTCGGCGTGGTCCTCCGGCGCCCCGACCTCGGGGACGGGCGTCTCGGTGTCGCTCCAGGTGTCGCGGCGGGTGCCGAACACCGCGGTACCGGAGGCGACGGCACCGTCGTCCTGGCTGATGACGTACGTGAAGTGCTGGTTGGTGCGGTTCGTGCGGAGCACGGTGATCGCGACGTCCCAGGCGCCGTCCTTGATGGGCGCGGCGAAGTTGAGCGTGAGGCTCAGGGGGTGGCCCTGCGCCTCGGGGTGCGCCTGCAGGGCCGCGACGACGGTGGCGGCGGTGATCCCGCCGAACGGGCCGACCATGTTGTTGTAGGCCGGGTGCGTCTGAGCGCGGAAACCGCCGGCGATCGGCTCGACGGCCGTCGCCTCGTCGAAGACGTGCGTCACGAGCTGGTGGCCTTGTCGACCTTCGCCGCCGTGTCCGACTTCTTCTCCGGCTTGGCCGTCGTATCGGCCTTGGAGCTGCGGGAATCGGTGCGGTAGAAGCCGCTGCCCTTGAAGACGACGCCCACGGAGTTGAACAGCTTCCGGAGCGGGCCGCCGCAGTTGGGGCACACGGTCAACGGATCGTCGGAGAAGGACTGGACGGCGTCGAAGGCCTCGCCGCACTCCTTGCACTGATACGAATAGGTAGGCACCTCGCGATTCTACCCCTCGATTTAGCACTCCTGCGATTCGAGTGCCAAGGATGTGAGCGGATACGATACCGCTATGACGGTTCCCTCACCTGCGCGGCGGATCGTGGACGCGGCACGTGAGGTGATCGCCGCGAACGGCATCCCCGGCGTCAGCATGGACCAGGTGGCCAAGCAGGCGCACGTGTCCCGCAGCACGCTGTACCGGATCTTCCCCAACCGCGACCAGCTGATCGCCCGCGTCGTCGCGATCGAGATCCGCACCCTGCGCCGCAAGCTCGACAAGACCATCGTCGGGTACACGCCGCAGCAGACGCTGGTCGAGGTGTTCGTGCTCAGCATCGAGCAGGCCGAGTCGAACATGGCCGTGTCCAAGGTGCTGGCCGCCGAGCCCGAGTACTTCCTGCGCATCCCGCGCGGCGTGTGGGACCTGCTCATCCAGGGCATCGTGATCCGCCTGCGCAACACCGGCGCCGAGCAAGACTACGCCGAGCTCTGCTCCGTCGTGGACCTGATGCTGCGGATCACGGGGTCGCTGCTGTCCAACTCGCCCACCGGCCTGGACATCAGCGACACCGCCGCCCTGCGCGTCTACGGCGAGAAGTACATCTCCCGCCTGCTGGTGTGACCGGCGCCGTGAATCCACGGCTCACAGCGTCACGAAGCCGGATTCGGCCTCCTGACGCTCTCAGCCGTGGATTCACGGCGCGAACTCGACCAACCCCGACGGGGTCAGTGCCGCGTGCACCGGCACATCCGTGGGCTCCGACGGCAGCGAGTCCACCAGCTCGTCGTCGTAGACCACCGCGATCAGCCGTGGGCCGGGGCGCAGGGAGCGGTCGTAGTAGCCGGCTCCCCGCCCGAGTCGTACCCCCTCCCGCGAGCAGCCCAGCGCGGGCAGCAGCACCGTCGACGCAGAGGCCACGGCATCGGCGCCCAGCCGCGGCCCCGCCGGTTCGAGGAGTCCGAAGGGGCCGGGGACGAGTGAGCCCGACCACGCCCAGTCGAGCGGCCCCGGCTCCGGCGGGGTCACCGGCAGCAGCACCCTCCCGTCGAGGACGAAGCCGGGCTCGGAACCCACCGGCACGTATGCCGCGACCGTCTCACCCAGGTCCAATGCGGCCAGAACGGACGTCAACGCCGCCGCGGCCTCCGCCCGCTGAGCGTCCGTCAGAGCGGCGCGACCGCGCCGGAATCGCGCGCGCCACGCGGTCTTGGACTCAGTGCTCATGCGGCGAATTCACAGCCACTCGGATCGTTACCGTCACGTGACCTAGCCTAAGGTGAGGGAATGAGCAACGCGCCGTCCATTCCGAAGACCGCGATCGTCCCGGCTGCAGGCCTCGGTACCCGTTTCCTCCCCGCGACGAAGACGGTGCCGAAGGAGCTGCTCCCGGTGGTCGACACCCCCGGCATCGAGCTGGTGGCCGAGGAGGCCGCGGCCGCCGGTGCGGAGCGGCTCTGCATCGTCACCAGCCCCGGTAAGGACGGCGTGGTCGCCCACTTCGTCGAGGACCTCGTCCTCGAGGGCACGCTGGAGAAGCGCGGCAAGACCGCGATGCTCGACAAGGTGCGCCGCGCCCCGAACCTGATCCACGCCGAGGCCGTCATCCAGGAGAAGCCGCTGGGCCTGGGGCACGCCGTGTCCTGCGTCGAGCCGGTCCTCGACGACGACGAGGACGCCGTCGCCGTCCTGCTGCCCGACGATCTGGTGCTGCCCATCGGCGTGCTCACGACGATGGCGAAGGTCCGCGAGAAGCGCGGCGGCTCCGTGCTGTGCGCGATCGAGGTCAGCCCGGAGCAGATCAGCAGCTACGGCGCCTTCGACGTCGAGATCGTGCCCGACGCCGCCAACCCGGACGTGCTCAAGGTCAACGGCATGGTCGAGAAGCCCAAGGCCGAGGACGCCCCGTCGAACTACGCGGCGGCCGGCCGATACCTGCTGGACCGGGCGATCTTCGACGCGCTGCGCCGCATCGACAAGGGCGCCGGCGGCGAGATCCAGCTGACCGACGCCATCGCGCTGCTCATCAGCGAGGGGCATCCGGTGCACGTGGTCGTGCACCGCGGAACCCGACACGACCTCGGAAATCCCGGGGGCTACCTCAAGGCTGCGGTTGACTTGGCGTTGGACCGCGACGACTACGGTCCCGACCTGCGCGACTGGCTGCAGGATCGCCTGAACCGAGACTGACGCTGTAGGAGGCCGAGAGCATGCGCTCCGTGGAGGACCATCTGGCACGGGTCACGGCGGCGGCGGTGGCGCCGCGGCCGGTGCGCGTGGGTATCTCCGAGGCGCAGGGCCTGATGTGCGCGGAGGAAGTGGTCGTCGAGAACGCCCTCCCCGCGTTCGACCAGGCCGCGATCGACGGGTACGCCGTGCGCTCCGTCGACGTGGCGAGCGCCGGCGAGACCGACGAGGAGACCGGCGAGCAGATCGTCGTCTCGCTGCCGGTCGTCGGCGAGGTCCGCGCGGGCAACCGCCAGCCGATCCGGCTGCAGCCGGGCCAGGCCGTCAAGGTCGAGACCGGCGCGCCGCTGCCCACGCTCGCCGACGCCGTCCTGCCCGACAAGTGGACCGACGGTGGCCTGTCGAAAGTCCGTGTCGGACATGCGGTCCGGTCCGGGCAGTACGTCCGTCGCACGGGCGACGACGTGCAGCCGGGCGACGTAGCCGTGCGCCGCGGCACCGTCGTGGGGCCCGCGCAGGTGGGCCTGCTCGCCGCCGTCGGGCGCGACAAGGTCTCCGTGCACCCGCGGCCCCGTGTCGCCGTGATCTCCGTGGGCCGCGAGCTCGTCGACGTCGACCGCGACACCGGTGCCGGCCAGGTCTACGACGTGGCCTCCTACGCGCTGGCCGCCGCCGCCCGCGACTGCGGCGCCGAGGTGCACCGCGTCGGCATCGTCACCACCGACGGGGTGCGCGAGGCCGTCGAGGCGCAGCTGCAGCGCTCCGAGGTCGTGATCGTGACCTCCGCGCTCGGCGGCAGCGCCTCCGACGACATCACGGCCGCCCTGGCCGAGCTCGGCGACCTCGCGGTGGAGCGCATCGCGATGCACCCCGCGTCGGTCCAGGGCTTCGGCACTCTCGGCGACGATCAGGTGCCCACCTTCCTGCTGCCCTCGAACCCGATGAGCGCGCTCGTCGCCTTCGAGGTGATGGTGCGGCCGCTGATCCGCATCGCGCTCGGCAAGCGGCAGCCGATGCGGCGCCTGGTGACGGCCAAGAGCGCCGCGTCCCACCAGTCGCCGGCCGGCCGCCGCGAGTACGTGCGCGGCCAGCTCATGCGCGACGAGGACAGCGGCGAGTTCATGGTCGCCCCGATCCCCGACAACGGCTCCCACCTGTTGGTGAGCCTGGCCGAGGCGAACTGCCTCATCGTCGTGGACCCGGAGGTCACCGAGGTCCGGGCGGGCGACGACGTGGTCGTCGCCTTCCTCGCCCAGCGCGGCTGACGTCGGTGTTCGGAGCGAACTGGCAGGTCGAGCTCGGGCCCCTCACCACCGCCGCCGGCGTCGTGCGGCTGCGGCCGATCCGCGCCCGCGACGGCCGGCAGTGGTCGCGGCTACGGCTGCTGAACCGGGCGGAACTGGAACCCTGGGAACCGTCGGGCGAGGTGAACTGGCAACGGCGGCACGCGGCCTCGCAGTGGACGCCGCTGTGCGCCTCCCTGCGCTCGCAGGCCAGGTCCGGGACGATCGTCCCGCTCGTCATCGAGGTCGACGGTGCCTACGCCGGCCAGATCACCATCGGGAACATCACGCGCGGGCAGCTGCAGAGCGCGTGGGTCGGGTACTGGGTGGATCGGCGGGTGACCGGCCGCGGGGTGGCCACGGCGGCGGTCGCGCTCGCCGTCGATCACTGCTTCGGCGCGCTGCGCCTGCACCGCGTGGACGCGACGGTGCGCCCGGAGAACGCCGGATCGCGCGCCGTGCTGCGGAATTCGGGCTTCCGCGAGGAGGGCCTGCTGCGCCGGTACCTGCACGTCGACGGTGCCTGGCGCGACCATCTGCTGGTCGCGATCACGGCCGAGGAGGTCGCGGATTCGATGGTCGCGCGGGTGGTCCGGTCGGGCCGTGCCCGGTTCTGACCCGTGTGACTGAAGTGACTGTTTGAGATTTTTGGGGTTTGGCTACGGCGCGTCGGGCGCGCTGATTCACCACGGTGAAATAGCCTTCAAGGCGACTTACACGGATGTGATCCGTGCTCGCTGATTGCCGGAGGGAGCCGACATGATCCCGCAGACACTGCTCTGGGTGGGGCTGATCGTCGCGTGGCTGGTGGTGCTCGTTCCGATGCTCGCGGCGCGGCACCCCAAGGTGAACCAGGTGTCCGACGCGACACTGAAGACCCGGCTGCTGCACCGCGGCGGTTCCGCCGGCCGCGCTGTGCGGCGCCGCATCCGCCCGGCGGCCACCGTCGTCGAGGAGCCGCGCGGCGAGGCCGACGCGGACGCCGAGCTCGAGGACGACGAGATCGTCGAGGACGGCCGGATCGTGCTCGGCAAGACCTCCGACTCCGCGGCCGAGGACACCGCCGACGAGGACGCGGAGGCGCACGCCTACGTCGACTCCGACGTCGACGATCTGCACGGATCCAGCCCGATGGACGGCGACACCACCCCGATCCACACCGTAGAGCGGGCCGCGATGGCCAAGCGCACGAAGGTCGTCGACCTCGACCGCCTCGACGTCGACGCCCCCGAGGCGACCGACGAGGCCGCCGCGCCCGAGGCCGCGCCGATCGTCCGCCGGGTGACCGCACCCGTCGCCGAGGCAGTCGTCGAGGCCGAGCCCGAGGCCGAGATCGCCGCGGACGCCGACGCCGACGTCGACGCCGAGGCCGACGAGGTCGTCGAGGTCGCGGAGTACGACGACGTCGATGACGTGGCCGCGGACGAGCAGCTGACGGAGGAGATCGACCCGGTCTCCCGCCCGGTGGCCGAGGACGCCGACGACGAGCTGGACGACGCCGAGTACGAGGGCGAGTACGCCGACGAGGCCCGCGACGCCGAGCCGCGCCGCCGCCGCGGCGGCTACGACCCCGAGAACGACGCCCGGATCACCGAGGCGCGGTTCCGGTTCCGCCAGCGGGTCACGCTGGTCCTGGGCGTGCTCGCAGTGGTCGCGCTCGGCGCGGGCCTGATGAACGTGCCCTTCGCCTGGTACGGCCTCGGCGCCGTCGTGCTCGCGCTGGTGGCCTACCTCGCCTACCTGCGCCGGACGGTGCGGATCGAGACCGAGATCCGTCGGCGCCGGATGGCCCGGCTGGAGCGGGCCCGCCGCGAGCGCGCCCGCGAGGCCGAGGTGCGCGACGGCGTGCCGGCGCACCTGCGCCGCGGCGGCTGCATCGTCATGGAGATCGACGACGAGGACCCCGCCTTCGACCACCTGCCGCGCTACCGCGCCGAGGAGTTCGACTTCCTCGATCGCCCCGCCGATCGGCCCGCTGACGTGCGGGAACCGTACGAGCGCAAGGTCGGTTAACAGTTTCGCCGCGGGGCTTGCTAAGGTATTCGAGTTCCGCAAGGGGCTATAGCGCAGTTGGTAGCGCGCCTCGTTCGCATCGAGGAGGTCAGGGGTTCGATTCCCCTTAGCTCCACAGAGGGAGAACCCCTCCGACCACGGTCGGAGGGGTTCTTTCGTATCCGCGGTCGGTCACGTCGGGCGGTCGGCCAGGTGGGCGTAGTCGAAGAGGTCGACGTCGGGAGCCAGGGCGTCGTCGGCGACCCGCCCGTCGGGCCCGAGGTAGCGCCCGAACCGCTTGAGGGAGCGCACGGAGTAGTCGATGCGGTCGATGTGCAGATCCGGGACGGCGGCCTCGAGACGCGCGACCACCATGTCGGCGTCCGCGATCGACCGTCCCCAGAACTGGAGCAGGAACGGGCTCGCCCCACTGACACCCGCCACGAGCCGGGCGCCCGGCATCCGGCAGGCGACTCCGATCAGGCTGCGCCAGCGGGCGGTCCACCGGATCGACAGGAAGAAACCCGATTCCATGCCGAGAGTCTCGCGGCTCACGTCGCAGCGGGTGCTGAGCATCCGGTTCTCGAGCAGTTCCGGAAGGCGGCGGCGCACCGTCCGGTCGGAGAGCCCTGTCGCGGTGGCCAGTTCCGTGTAGGTCGCGCGCCCGTCGCGCATGAGAGCGCGGAACAGTCGGATGTCCGTCTCGGACGGCCGCGCGACATCGCCCGTCTCGCGTGCGCGCCAGATCGTCGGGTGCTCCTGGTCGACGGGGCCGGCCAGTTTGGGTTGCCACACGGTCCCGTCGTGCATGACTGATCGGCAGAGCTGGAGGTGGACGTCCATCACCCCGTCGATCTCGGCGATCTCGGTGGCGGTCGCCTCGATCCCGCGGAGCGACGTCGCGGCGACGCCGGCGAGGAAGGTCCGTTCGCCGTCGAGCTGGTCGACCCAGTAGGTCGCGGGATGCGCGGTGATCGTGGCCCCGACGTGCCGCCGTCGGCGCGGGGAAACAGTGATCCAGACGTATCCCGTCACCGGAAACAGTTGCGCGGGATACGCAGTGATCCAGGCGTACCCGTCGGTGACCAGACGATTCCAGCGCCGCGACGCCGTGGTGCCGCTGATGCCGAGCGCGCCTCCGATGTCCGTCCAGGGGGCGCGTGGCCTGGCCTGGAGCTCCGCTACCAGTAATTGATCGTCGTCCGCGAGCACGTCGTGACCGGAATTCGCCACGACCGGGCCGTCTGCGCCGTATATCAGCGCGGCGACTCGATCGATCGCTCCGCTCCATACGCTCTGCTCCACCCACTGAGTATGACGGCGATCACACGCCGGACCTGAACCGGGAGACCGATTTGCACCCCATCACTCGCACTACCGTGATCCTGCTGTTCACGGCCTGGTGCATCGACTACATCGACCGATCGGTGATCGGCGTCGCGCTGCCGCTGATCGGCAAGGATCTCGGCCTGGAGAAGGGCCAGCTCGGCCTCGTGATCTCGGTCTTCTTCCTCGCCTACGCCGCGGCGCAGCTCCCCGGCGGCATGCTGGCCGACAAGTTCGGCGCGATGCGGATAGCCGTGATCGGGCTCATCGCCTGGTCGATCTTCACCGGCCTCACGGCGCTGGCGACCTCTTTCGTCACCCTGATCGCGATCCGGATCCTGTTCGGTCTGGCGCAGGGGATCTTCCCCGGCGCGGCGATGAAGTTGCTCGCGGAGCGATCGCTGCCCGATGAGCGGATGACCGCCAACGGCTGGGTCAACAGCTCCAATGCGATCGGCGTCGTGATGGCGATGATCGTGGCCGCGATCCTGCTGCCGCTCGTCGGCTGGCGCGGCATGTTCCTCGTCATCTCGATCTTCGGCATCGTCATCACTTTCGTCTTCATCAAGGGCATGCCCGCCCCGATGCACGACGTGCCCGCGAACGACGTCGCCAAGGGCCGCACCGCCGCGTTGCTCCGCACCCCCGCCATGTGGTGGTTCGCCCTGGCCTTCTTCGGCTACGACATCCTGATCTGGGGCTGGAACGCCTGGACCGCGACGTATCTGCAGGAGGAGTTCGCGCTCTCCCCGTCGGCCTCGGCGCTGCTGGCCCTGCCGCCGGGCCTGGCCGCCGCGTTGATGATCGTGCTGGCGGGCCGCTACTCGGACCGGATCGGCGGCAACCCGATCCGGCTCATCGTGCCCGGCATGACGATCGCCGGCCTGCTGGTGATCAGTCTGCCCTTCATGCCTAACGTCTTCACCTACGTCGCCGCGACCACGCTCATCGTCGGCCTCGCGTCCTCTGCCTACATCGGATCGTTCAGCATCCCGATCAAGCAGCTCGACCCGAAGGTCACCGGCATCGCCGCCGGGATGATCCTGCTCGGCGGCATGATCGCGGGTGTGCTCTCACCCACGATCGTCGGCTTCCTCGCGCAGAACTCCGGCTGGACCGCGGCCTGGATGTTCCTCGGCCTCGGCGCGGTGGTCTCCGTGATCGCCGCCTACGCCGCTCCCCGCAACGCCGAGGCGTTCCGGGCCCGCGTCCCCTCGTCCCTGCTCTACCACGCTCCAGCCACTGATGTTGTTCCCGGAAAGGACCTCGCCAAGTGAACCGCGACCTCTGCTACCTGCCCGCCACCGAACTCCTCGAGTTGTTCCGCTCGCGCGAGGTGTCCCCGGTCGAGGTGCTCCGCGCCCAGCTCGAGCGGGCCGACGAGGGCGACGCCCTCCTCTGCTCCCTGGTCGAGCGCATGGACGACTGGGCGTTGGAGCGCGCCTGCGAATCCGAACGACGGTACGCCGACGGGACCGCTCTGCCGTTGGACGGGATCACCGTGGCCACCAAGGAGAAGCACGCCATCGCCGGTTACCGGGTGACCGAAGGGTCGCTCGCGTGGGAGGGCTACTCCGCGCCCGAGGACCATCCCGTGATCGAGCGGCTCCGCGCCGCCGGCGCCGTGTTCCACGCCCGCACCTCCACGCCGGAGTTCTCCATCGCGACGTACACCCACACCAAGAAGTGGGGCATCACCCGCAACCCGTGGAACCCGGACTTCTCGCCCGGCGGCTCGTCCGGCGGTGCGGGGGCCGCGGTCGCGGCCGGTTTCACCACGCTGGCCACCGTCTCCGACATCGGCGGATCCACCCGCGGCCCGGCCTGTTTCAGCGCTGCAGTCGGATACAAGGCGCCCTACGGCCGCGTGCCGGGCGCCGGCCCCATGACGCTCGACTACTACCGCGGCGACGGCGTCATGGGCCGCACGGTGGCCGACACGCTGCTGGCGACGAACCTCGTCGTCGGGCAGCATCGCCTGGACCAGACGTCGTTGCCGACGGTGACCATCTCCGACGATCGTGACGTGCGCGGCATGCGGATCGCGTTCTCACCGGACCTCGGTGGTTTCGCCGTCGACCCCGAGGTCGTCGCGAACGCTCGGGCCACCGCGAACGCGCTCGCCGAGGCCGGCGCGATCGTTGAGGAGGTTCGATTCGGCTGGAACATCGACGATCTGCGGGTCGGCACCGCCGGCCACTTCGCGCAGATGGTCGCGTCGCTGATGAACAGCATCGTCGGCGACCGGACCGCGCTGATGAACGACTACGCCCGCAACTTCCTCGATCTGGCGAGCATCGCCCGCGAGCACATGACGATGTTCGACGCCGTCCGCGCCGAGTACAACCTCATGCAGGGTCTCGCCGACGCGATGGACGGCTACGACGCCTTGATCTGCCCCACGAGCGCAGCCGTGGGCTTTCCCGCCGGCGACACCATGGCCGACGGAATCGAGATCAACGGCACCGTCGTCCCCTGGACCGAGGGCCTGTTGACCATGCCGTTCAACGTCAACAACCGCTGCCCGGTGCTCGCGATGCCCAGCGGCTTCGCCGCCAACGGCATGCCCACGGGCGTGCAGGTCGTCGGGCATCCGTACGACGACGACACCGTCTTCGCCGTCGGCCGGGCGCTCGAGGAGCTGCGCGGCAATCCGTTCGCGGAGCGCCGACCCGCGACCGGCGGATAGCGACGTCCGAGTCGGGGAGACGTGAGTCGGGCGGGGCCGGTGCATTCGGCCCCGCCCGATCACCTCGTGCGGGGTACCGTGAGTCGTCGATCCACGCCGAGGAGGCCCACCGTCATGTTCACCAAGAAGGGCGACGCCGCCGTTCTCGCCAAGCTCCGCGCCATGCCCGCGCCGTACGCCGAGATCGGGGAGCGCCTGCACGCCATCATCCGCGAGAACGCGCCGGGCCTGGAGCCCGTCGTGCGCTGGGGCCTGCCGTTCTACGTCGGCGGCGGCGAGGACATCTGCTACATCAAGCCCGGAGACACGTACGTGGCCTTCGGCTTCGGCGAGACGGTGAACCCCGCCTTCGAGGAGGGCGCCTCCATGCACCCCATCGTCTGGAACATCACCGCCCTCGACGCCGAGACCGAGGCGCGGATCGCGGCCCTGGTCGCGAAGGCCGTCGCCTGACGGCGCACCGTCGACGATGACCCCGCTCGAGCAGCTGCGGCGCTGGGAGGACTCCGGCGGCACCTGGACGGTCCTGCGCCGCACCGATGAGCGGGCCGTCGTCGCCCTGCTGCGCTGCGACGGCGGCGAGATCGTCGACCGCCTCGAGTCCGACGATGCCGCCCTCCTCGGCTACCTGGCCGGGGCGGCCGACGGGGCCTGACGCGCGTCAGGCCGCGACGATGCTGCGCTTGGCCAGCCCCATCCAGAAGCCGTCGATCGGCTCCTCGGGCGCGGCCTCGGGATCCGTCGCCGCGCCGAGCGTGACGAACAGCGGTGAGAAGTGCTCGATCCGTGGGTGCGCGTAGGGCATCCCCGGCGCCTCCTCGCGGAACCGCATGAGCCCGTCCACATCCCCGGCGGCGAACCGCTCGTGCGCCCACGCGTCGAACTCGACCGACCACCCGGGCGCGACGGCGTCGGCGCTCGGGTCGGTGAGGAAGGGCAGGCCGTGGGTGGTGAACCCGGAGCCGATGATCATCACGCCCTCCTCGCGCAGCTCCGCGAGCCGCCGACCCAGCCCGAACAGCGCCTTCGGCTCGAGCGTGGGGAGCGAGACCTGCAGCGTCGGGATGTCGGCGTCCGGGTACATCACCGTGAGCGGCACGTACGCGCCGTGGTCCAGCCGGCGCTGCGAGTCCCGGTGCACGGGTTGGTCGTCGGGCGCCATGGCCGCGACCCGGTCCGCCAGGTCGGGCGCGCCGGGGGAGGGGTAGACGGTGCGGTAGTACCGCTCGGGGAAGCCGCCGAAGTCGTAGGTGAGCGGGACACGGGAATCGGTGGCGCCCACGGTGAGCGGCGCGGCCTCCCAGTGCGCGGAGACCACGAGGATCTGCTCCGGACGAGGCAGGTCGGCGGCGAGGCGCTGCAGCTGCGCGACCCATCGCTCGTCGTCGACGAGCGGCGGTGCGCCGTGGCTGAGGAACAGCGCGGGCATGGTGGTCATGAGTTCCCTCCCGGAGGGGTCGAGGAGTGTCAGGGCAGCCGCGGCGCGGCCATCGCCGTCTGCACGGACTCGGCGAGCCGTAGTACGGCGTCGGCCACGCCGGCTCCCGCGGGGGTGAGTCGGTACTCGGTGTGCGGGGGATTGGTGCCGGCCGAGTAGCGGCTCACCAGCCCGTCGCGGACGAGGTCCCGCAGGGTCTGGGTGAGCATCCGGTCGCTGATGCCCTCGACCTGGCGCCGGATCTCGCCGAAGCGTTGCGGCTCCGAGCGCAGGCGCCCGAGGACGAGCGCGCCCCACCGTCCGGTGACGTGGGCGAACACCTCTCGCGAGGGGCAGTCCTTGGCGAAGACGTCGAAATCAGCCATGGCGGAAAACCTTACACGTACGGAATTATTGCGCTTACGTTTCGTCTGTGCTTCCATGGTAGCGACAAACGCTTGAAGCTTCAACCATCTTAGGAGATCTCATGGTCAAGAAACTGGTCGCCACCCAGTTCACGCTTCTCACGCTCGCCCGGGTCATCCTCGGCGTCGTCTTCTTCGCCCACGGCTGGCAGAAGGTCGTCACCAACGGCCTCAGCGGCACCGCCGGCGCCTTCGAGAAGATGGGCGTCCCGGCGCCCACCCTGTCGGCCTGGTTCGCCGGTCTCGCCGAGCTGCTGGGCGGTGCTCTCCTCATCGTCGGCTTCGCCGTCCCGATCGTCGCGATCGTGCTGATCATCGACATGCTCGGCGCCATCTTCACGGTGCACATCGACAACGGCTTCTTCGCCACCGGTGGCGGCATCGAGCTGCCGCTCGTGCTGATCGCCGGCCTGCTCGCCGTCGCCGCCGTCCCGCAGACCTCGCTGGGCGTCGACGCGCTGCTGCTCAAGAAGAAGCTGGAGGGCGCCAAGTGAGGATCACCGTCTTCGGCGCGTCCGGCTACTCCGGCGGCCACATCACCACTGAGGCCCTGAGCCGCGGCATCGAGGTCGTCGGCGTCGCCCGCGACGTCGCCAAGGTCCCGGCCGGCGCCACCGCCGAGGCCGGCGACGTGACCGACGCGGCCTTCGTGGCCCGCGCGGTCGAGGGCGCGGCCGTCATCGTCTCCGCCCTGCCGACCGCGGCACCGTCGGGCGACGGCACCGAGCTGCGCACCGCTGTGGAGGGACTGGTCGCCGCCGCACGCAGCACCGGCGCCCGCCTCGGCGTGGTCGGCGGCGCCGGCAGCCTGCTCGTCGCCGAGGGCGGACCCAAGCTGGTCGACACCCCGTCGTTCCCCGACGAGGTCAAGCCGATCGCCCAGGAGCACGACCGCGCGCTGGACTACCTGCGCACCGTCGACGACGTGGACTGGTTCTACCTCAGCCCCGCCGCGAGCTACGGCTCCTTCAACCCCGGCGAGAAGCGCGGCACCTTCCGCACGAGCGGCGACCTGCTGCTCACCGACGCCGACGGCAACTCCGAGATCTCCGGCGCCGACTACGCGATCGCGTTCGTCGACGAGATCCTCACCCCCGCGCACGAGCGGGAGCGGTTCTCGGTCGCCTACTGATCCGACGCGGCCCGCGCCGCGCCGTCGTATCCTCGCTGCAGGAACCAACTGCAGGGGGTGTGATGGCGCGGCGCGAACCCGTCTATCAGGTGGTCCTGATGCTCGCGAAAAGCATTGTGGGCGCACAGGGGCTGCGGGTGGAGTACCGCGGCCTGGAGAACATCCCTGCTACCGGCGGCGTGATCGTCGCGGTCAACCACACCAGCTACGTCGACTTCCTCGAATCGGGCCTCGCGATCAAGCGCACGGGCCGGTGGCCGCGGTACATGGTCAAGGCCGAGCTCCGCAAGGTGAAGATCATGGCCTTCATCATCAAGCACTGCGGGGCCATCGGCGTCGACCGCGAGCACGGCGCCGAGAGCTACCACGAGGCCGAGGCCGCCCTCGAGCGCGGCGAGGTGATCCTCCTGTACCCCGAGGCCACCATCAGCCGCAGTTTCGAGCTCAAGGAGCTCAAGTCCGGCGCCGCCCGCATGTCCATCGAGGCCGACGTGCCGATCGTGCCGATGGCCGTCTGGGGTACGCAACGCATCTGGTCCAAGGGCACGCAGCGCCGCATCGGCCGGCATCGCTTCCCCGTCGTCGTGGAGGTCGGTCCCGCCCTCCATCCCGACGGTGACGACCCCGTCGCCCTGACCGCCCGGCTGCGCGCCGCCATGGGGGAGACGCTGCTGGACGCGCAGCGCGGATTCCCCGCCCCGGCGGGCGAGGACTGGGTGCCGGCCAGGCTCGGCGGCGGCGCTCCGCCGCCCGACGAGGCGCTGCGGCTCGAGCAGGAGGAGTTCGCGCTCCGGAAGGCCAAGCGCGAGGCGAAGCGTCGGGCGAGCGAGGGCTGAGCCGCCACCTATGGTGTGCACCACCTGCGGTTGGTAGGTTCTCCCTGTTCGTTCATGAGCAAGTGGAGGAGACCCATGACGCAGCCGCCTAACTACCCTGGTGACAACCAGGGCGGCTACCCGCAGAACCCGCAGGATCCGCAGCAGGGCGGATACCAGCAGGGTGGCTACCCGCAGCAGCCCCCGCAGCAGCCGGGGTACGGGCAGGGCGGCTTCCCGCCCCCGCCCGCGGGAGGCTTCCCGCCGCCGCAGGACCCGGGGTACGGCCAGGGCGGCCAGGGCTTCCCGCCTCCGCAGGGTGGCCAGGGTTTTCCGCCTCCGCCGCAGGGCGGCTTCCCGCCTCCTCCCGGCGGCGGCTACGGCGCGCCGCAGTTCGGCGGCCAGCAGCCCTTCAACGTCGGTGACGCCTTCTCCTGGGCTTGGAACAAGTTCACCAAGAACGCTGCGGCGCTGATCGTCCCGATGCTGGCGTACGCCGTCGTGCTCGGCATCGCCGGCGCACTGTTCGGCTTCCTGTTCACCGCGACGCTGTCCGAGACCACGGTCAGCACCACGCAGTACGACTACGGAACCTCCGCCGAGATCACCGGTCAGCCGACGGGCCTGACGTGGGTCGTGGCGATCCTGGGAATCGGACTGATCGTGTTCCTCGCGATGCTGGTGCAGTCGGCGTACCTCTCCGGCCTCCTGGACATCGCCGACGGTCGCGAGGTGGCCATCGGATCGTTCTTCAAGCCGCGCAACTTCGGCGCGGCCGCCGTCGCGGCGCTGCTCGTGGCGCTCGCCGTCACCGTCGGCTACATCCTCTGCATCGTGCCGGGGATCGCGGCGGCCTTCCTGCTCGCGTACGCGGGTCACTTCGCGGTGGACCGCGGGCTGAGCGGCCCGGATGCGCTGAAGGCCAGCTTCGAGACGGTCAAGGGCAATGCCGGGAACTCGATCCTCACCACGCTGCTGGCGGGCATCGTCGGCGGCCTCGGCACCGCGCTCTGCTACGTCGGTGTCCTCGTCACCGGCCCGCTCGCGGCCCTGGTCCAGGTGTACGCCTACCGTCGCCTCTCCGGCGGCCAGGTGGCTCCGCCCACCCCCTAGGGAAACCGTCCTCACGGAAGCCGAACCAGGGCCCGCTCACCGAACGGTGGGCGGGCCCTCGGTTTGTGTCGTTAAATGAGTGCGACCGCAAAACGGGAGCGCCGAGCTCCCGACCCAGGGGAGGTTTCCGTGACGCAACCACCGAACGATCCGACAGGCGATCAGCCCGGCGTTCCGCCGCAGGGCGCCGTACCCCCGCAGCCCGGGCAGGGCTTCCCGCCGCCGGTGCCGCCGCAGGGCTACGGGCAGCCCGGATTCGGCCAGTACCCGCCTGCGCCGCAGGCGCACTTCAACCTGGGGGACGCGATCTCCTGGTCGTGGAACAAGTTCACCAAGAACGCCGCCGCGCTGATCGTCCCCATCATCGTCTACGCGATCGCGCTGGTCGCCGCCTCCGCGCTGGCGTACCTCCTCATCAGCCAGTTCGGTGTCGGTGATGTGATCGAGGAGTCGGACGGCTCGACCACCGTCGATCTCACCACCGCGGGCTCCGTGGCCACGGTGATCTTCTCCTTCGTCGGCGCGCTCATCCTGTACATCTGCCTCGTCGCGTACACGTCGGGCCTGCTGGACATCGCCGACGGCAAGCCGGTGAGCATCGGCTCGTTCTTCGCGCCGCGCAACGCCGGCCCGTCCATGCTCACCGCGCTGCTCCTGGCGATCGTCGCCAGCCTGATTTCGGCCATCCCGTACGTGGGCTACATCGGCTCGATCGTCGTCGGCCTGGTCACGATGTACATCCTCCCGACCGTCGTGGACCGCGGGCTGGGCGTGGGCGAGGCCTTCAAGCAGGGTTTCGCCGTCTTCCAGAAGGACGTGGGCAACTCGATCCTCGTCTACATCGTCACCGTGGTGATCCTGGCCATCGGCGGCGCACTGTGCGGCGTCGGCCTGCTCGTCGCGGCGCCCGTCGCCTCGCTCGTGCTGATCAACGCGTACCGCTCCATCTCGGGCGGCGCAGTGGCGCCGAAGACGCCGTAGCGGCGAGGTAGGACGCACACGATGGACGCCGCAGCGCAGGCACGGAAGATCGCGATCATCGGAGCGGGAGTCATCGGCCTGTCGTGGGCGGAACTCGCCCGCGCACACGGCTGGCGCGTCGCGTTCTCTGATCCCCGGCCCGACCTCGCCGAGCTGGTCGCGGCGGAGTTCCCCGGCGATGCGCAGGTGGAGGTCGCCGCGGACCTCGCCGCCGCGGTGGTGGGCGCGGACCTCGTCCAGGAGAACGGTCCCGAGCGGCTGCCGATCAAGCAGGATCTGTTCGCGCAGATCGTCGCCGCGGCTCCATCCCACGCGGTGCTCGCCACGTCGAGCTCCTCGATCCCCGCGACGCCGATCGCCGCGGACCTCGACGACCCCTCGCGGGTGATCGTCGGGCACCCGTTCAACCCGCCCGCGCTCATGCCGCTGGTCGAGGTGGTTCCCGGCGAGCGCACGTCGGAGGAGACGACGCAGCGGGCCGTCGCGCTGTACCGGGAGCTCGGCCGGTCGCCGGTGGTGCTGCGCAAGGAGATCCAGGGTTTCGTCGCGAACCGGCTGCAGGTGGCGATCAGCCGCGAGGCCCGCTACCTCGTCGAGAACGGCGTGGTGAGCGTCGAGGACCTCGACGTCGCGCTGAGCAATTCACTCGGCCTGCGCTGGGCGGCCACAGGGCTCTTCGAGGGCAACGCGCTGGGCGGCGGGCCCGAGGGTGCGCGGCACCTGTTCACCGGGATCGGCGCCGAGGTCGGCAAGATCCCGCTCGGCACCCCGTCGAACACCCCCGAATCGACGGAGGCGCTCATCGAGAAGGTCGACGCGGCGTACGGCACCGGGCAGGAGAACTACGAGCGCCTGCTCGCCCGGCGCGACCGGCGCACGCGCGCCGTCCTCGACGCGCTCCGCTCCGTGGACGACGGGGCGTAGCCGGTCACCGCAGGAACTCGAGGACCGCGCGGGCGAACGCGGCGGAGGACTCGCGGTGCACCGTGTGCCCGCCGCGCAGCTCGACGAACTCGCCGTGGGGCAGCGCGTCGGCGACGAGCCGCAGGTACTCGGGGCGGAGGAAGTCGCGGGGGCCGCCGGAGATCACCAGCGTCTCCTGGTCGGTCGCCGCGAGTCGCTCCCACCACGCCGGATCGGGGTGGAACTGCGGCGAGACCGAGTCCATCATCGTCTTGTCGAACCGCGAGAGGGCGCCCGGCGTCTGCACGACCTGCTTGACGCCCAGCCACACCCGGCGGGGCGTCAGCGGCACGTCCATCGACTCCGCGACCTGCTCGGGTTCGAGCGCCACGGGCGGCATCTCCTCGAGGACGAGGCGGCGGACACCGTCGGGCAGGCGCCACGCGAGCCGCAGCGCGGCCTGGCCCCCGAGGGAGTGCCCGACCACGTCGAAGGTCTCCAGGCCCGCGTGCCGCGCCACCCGCTCGGCGTCTGCGGCGAGCTCGTCGAGCAGGTACTCGGGGCTGTGGTCGCTGCGCCCATGGCCGCGCTGGTCGTACGTCACGGTGTCGCGGCCGGCGGCGTGCAGGGCGCGGACGGTGCGCCGCCAGGTGCGGTGGTCCGCGGCCATGCCGTGGATGAGCAGCACCGGCGGGCCCGTCGGATCCGGCACGCGGCGGTGCTGCACCGCCAGGCGCACGTCGCCGGTGGTGACGATCTCCTCGCGCATCAGCTCATGGTGCCATCACGCCAAGGCGTAACTCAGCGCGACGCACACCCCGGTGCCCGCGACGATGCTCAGCACCGCGTTGCGCCGCCACCGGTGCGCCAGCGCCGTCGCCGCCACGCCCGCGATCTGCGGGATCCCGTGCGCCGGCGCGGCGTAGTCGACCTGCGCCATGCAGTACACGGCCAGCACCACCACGGCGCCCGCGGGCATCCACCGTCCGAAGTCGGCGAGGAGCGGCGAATCGCGCAGTACCGAGGCCAGGCCGAACGGTGCCAGCCGCAGCGCGACGGTGACCGCGGCCGCGATCGCGATGCCCGCGAGCAGGTATCCGGTGCTAGGCATGCGCCGCCTCCTTCGCGTTCCGGCGGGCCACGACGTGCCGGACCACCAGCAGCCCGGCGAAGCCGCCCATCGCGACCAGCAGCATCGCGCCCGGCGCCGCGGCGAGCGCGACCGCGCAGGCGGCCAGCGCGAGCGCGAGCGTCGTGCGGTCCGGGTGCGCGTCCATCGCGAGCACCACGAACAACGCGGTGAGCACGAAGTCGACGCCCGGCACGTCGCGCAGGAAGGCGCCGCCCGCGAGCCCGCCCACCAGCGAGCCCGCGACCCACGCCACGTGCAGGCCGATCTGGGTGCGCAGGATCATCTTCCCCGTCATCGTGGCCGACGGTGCCGTGCTCACCAGGGCGTAGGCCTCGTCGGTGAGGGCGTAGACGCCGTACGCCTTCCCGACGCGGCTGCGGATCCGGTCGAGCGGGAAGGTGAGGCCGTAGAACAGGTGTCGCGAGTTCACGAGGAACGTCGTGGCGGCGATCGCGGCGAGCGGCGTCGCCGCGGCCAGGAGGCCGGCGAGCAGGAACTCGACGGACCCCGCGTACACCGCCATCGACAGCACCGGCGCGATCCACCACGGCAGGCCGTTGCCCGTGACCACCACGCCGAGGCCGATGCCGAGCACGAACAGGCCCAGCTGCACCACGGCGACCTTCGACGGAACTCCCATGGGGAACAATTCTATTTCGCATCCCGCGCAATGTGCTTGCGAAAATAGTTCGATCGGGGCTCGCTGTGGCAATATCTCCGACGTGGATGCACTCGATCGAGCAATCATCGACGAGTTGGTGCACGACGGGCGGCTCACCAACCAGGAGCTGGCGCAGCGCGTGGGCCTCACGCCCGCGCCGTGCCTGCGCCGCGTGCGGCGGCTGGAGACCGACGGGGTGATCACCGGCTACACCGCCGTGCTCGACCCGGCGGCCCTGGGCCGCGGCTTCGAGGTCATGATCAACGCCGACCTCGGGGCCAACGACCGCGCGTCGGTGGAGGCCTTCGAGGCGCGGATCGCCTCGTTCGACGAGGTCATCGAGGTGCGCCGCATGTTCGGCCTGCCCGACTACCTGATCCGCGTGCGCGTCGCGGATCTCGCGACGTACGAGCGCTGGGTCACCACGCACCTCATGGGCGACCCGGCGATCGTGCGCGTGGACTCCCGCATGACGATGAAGGTGGTCAAGTGAGCTCCGCGGAGGCCGATTCCCTCGTCGCGCAGCGCATCGCCGAGGATGCGTGGCCCGGCGGCACCGTCGAACCGCTGCTGGTCAGCGAGAACGCCACCTTCCGCGTGCGCGGCGGGCCGCGGCCGGCGGTGCTGCGACTGCACCGGCCCGGGTACGTCGGCGACGCGGCGATCGCCTCCGAGCTGGCGTGGATCGCCGCCCTCCGCCGCGATACGACGGTGCCCGTGGTCGAGCCGCTGAGCGACGTCCTGATCGATGGCCCGACGGGCCGCCGCGCGGTGCTGTTCGCGGAGCTGCCCGGCGGCCCCGTGCCCGACGAGGCGCTCGACGTCGCGCACTTCGCGGCGCTCGGCGAGATCGCCGCGGTCTTCCACGGGCACGCCGAGTCCTGGCGACGGCCCGCCGATTTCACGCGCTTCACCTGGGGCGTGGAGGAGACGATCGGGCCGCGGCCCCGCTGGGGCTCCTGGCGCGACGGGCTCGCAGTGGGGGAGGCGCACCGTCGGGCGATCGCGCCGGCGGCCGACCGCGCGGCGGAACGGATCGACGCCTTCGGCCGCACCGCCGACCGATTCGGGCTGATCCACGGCGACCTGCGCGCCGCGAACCTCATCACGCCGGGCGCGGGATTCACCGTGATCGACTTCGACGACGCCGGGTTCGGCTGGCACCTCTTCGAATTCGCGGCCGCCGCGTCCTTCGTCGAGACGGACCCGCGGCTGCCGGAGTGGGCGGCCGCCTGGGCCGCGGCGTACCGCCACCGTCGGGCACTGCCCGACGCGCACGCCGCGCTCCTGCCCGACTTCGTGCTGCTGCGGCGACTGCAACTGCTCGGCTGGCTCGGCACGCACGGACATGCACTGGAGGCGGATCCCGGATTCGCCGACGGCACCGTCGAACTGGCGCAGGCGTACCTGGCCGGGCGGCTACTGTGAGCGCGTGAGCTTCTCGGAATCGGTCGCCGCGCACGTCGTGCGCTACGGCGGCACCTTCGCGCCCCTGCCCATCGACCGTGCCGCGGGCACCTACGTGTACTCGGGGGAGCGGCGGTGGCTCGACTTCACCTCCGGCCAGATGAGCGCCATTCTGGGGCACAGCCATCCGGCCATCGTGGCGACCGTGCAGCGGGAGATCGCGACACTCGACCACCTGTTCTCCGGCATGCTCTCGCCGCAGGTCGTGACGCTGGCCGAGCGGCTCGCGGCCACCCTGCCGGAGCCGCTGAGCCACGTCCTGCAGCTGACCACGGGCGCGGAGTCCAACGAGGCCGCGCTGCGGATGGCCAAGCTGTACACGGGCAAGCACGAGATCGTCAGCTTCTCGAAGTCCTGGCACGGCATGACCGCCGGCGCCGCCGCGGCGACCTACTCGTCGGGACACAAGGGCTACGGGCCCACCGCCCCCGGCAACTTCGCCCTGCCGACGCCGAACGCCTACCGCTCGCGGTTCGTGGACGCCGCGGGCAAGTACGACTGGGAGTCGGAGCTGGACTTCGGCTTCGAGCTCATCGACGCGCAGTCGACGGGCTCGCTGGCCGCGTGCCTGGTGGAGCCGATCCTGTCGTCGGGCGGCATCATCGACGTGCCCGTCGGTTACCTCGCGGCGCTGAAGCGCAAGTGCGAGGAGCGGGGCATGCTGCTCATCGTCGACGAGGCGCAGACCGGCCTCTGGCGCACGGGCGCCGCGTACGCCTTCGAGCGCGACGGCATCGTGCCCGACATCCTGACCCTCTCGAAGACGCTCGGCGCGGGCCTGCCGATCGCGGCGGTGGTGACCTCCGCGGAGATCGAGCGCGTCTGCCACGAGCGGGGCTTCCTGTTCTTCACCACGCACGTCAGCGACCCGATGGTCGCCGCCGTCGCGACGACGGTGCTGGACGTCCTGGGCGACGGTGTCGCGGCCTCGGTCGCGGCGCGCGGGGCGCGGCTGCGCGCGGGGCTCGACGAGCTGGCGCTGCGCCACGAGGCCATCGGCGACGTGCGCGGGCGCGGCCTGATGCAGGGCATCGAGCTGGTGCGCGACCGGGACTCCAAGGAACCCGCGAACGAGCTGGGCAAGCTGGTGACGGAGCGCTGCTACGAGCGCGGCCTGCACATGAACGTGGTGCAGCTGCCCGGCATGGGCTCGATCTTCCGCATCGCGCCACCGCTCACGGCGTCGGACGCCGAGATCGACGCGGGCCTGGAGATCCTCGATTCCGCGTTGCAGGGGTAGCTCATCGGCCACCGGAAAATATATCCGCGCGGGCCGATGAGTTCCGGCGACGAGGCCCGTCTAACCATGTGACGGTGTTCGAGAGCGAACGCCGCGGACCAAGGAGCGACGCCATGCACAAGATGATCTTCGTGAACCTGCCCATCGCCGACGTCCAGCGCTCGCGCGACTTCTTCACCGCCGTGGGCTACACCATCAACGAGCAGTTCAGTGACGAGAACGCCATCTCGGTGGAGCTGGGCGAGAACATCGTGGCGATGCTGCTCAAGACCGACTTCTTCGGCACCTTCCACGAGGCCACGACGGCGGCGCCCGGCGTGAAGGAGACCCTCATCGCGCTCAGCGCGGAGAGCCGCGAGGAGGTCGACGAGGTGGTGAACCGCGCCGTCGCCGCCGGCGGCACGGAGGGACGCTCCGAGGATCACGGCTTCATGTACGGCCGCTCCTTCGACGATCCCGACGGCCATACCTGGGAGATCATGTGGATGGACCCGGCCGCCGCCGCGGGCGGGCCCGAGGCCGCGCAGGGCTGACGTGACCGTCGTCGACGCCGGCTTCGACTCCGCCACCGCGCCGCTGCGCGCCGAGCTCCTCGCGCACTGCTACCGCATGTCGGGCTCCGCGTCCGACGCGGAGGACCTGGTGCAGGAGACCTACCTGCGCGCGTGGAAGGCCTTCCACCGCTTCGAGGGCCGGTCGTCGGTGCGGACGTGGATGTACTCCATCGCTACCAACGTCTGCCTCACGGCCGCCACGGCCCGGCGGGTGCTGCCCGTCGGGCTGGGCGGCGAGCCGTCGAATCCGCTGGAGCCGGTGGTGCCGTCGACGGAGGTGCTGTGGCTGCAGCCCCTCCCGGACCGCGCGCTCGGCGATCCGGGGGAGGCGGCGGTGGCGCGGGAGGGCATCGGGCTGGCGATGGTCGCGGCGCTGCAGGTGCTGCCGGCCAAGCAGCGGGCCGCGCTGATCCTGCGCGACGTCCTCGAGTTCTCCGCCGCCGAGACGGCCGCGGCTCTCGAGACCTCCGTCGCGTCGGCGAACAGCGCCCTGCAGCGGGCGCGGGCCTCCATCGGCGACGGTGCCGCCCAGGAGGGCCGCAGGGCCGCCGAGCTGTCCGACCACGAGAAGCAGGTATGGGACGAGTTCTGCGCGGCCTTCGAGCGGCACGACATCGACGGCGTCGTGCGAATCCTCGCCGCCGACGCCACCTGGGAGATGCCCCCGATCCCGGGCTGGTACCGCGGCGCCGAGGCCATCGGCGAGCTGTCGCGGACGCAGTGCCCCGCGCAGGTCGCCGGGGACCTGCGGATGGTCCCGACGGTGTGCAACGGCCTGCCCGCCGCAGCGATGTACCTGCGCTCGCCGGCGGCGGACGGGGCGGGCGGCGACGTCTGGCTGCCCTTCCAGCTGGACGTACTGACCTTCACCGACGGCGAGCTCACCCACGTCTCCGCGTTCCTCGATCCCGCGGACCTGTTCGCGCTCGCCGGGCTGCCGGCCGAACTGCGCTGAATCAGCGGGCGGCGCCGTCGGCGTAGGCGGCCACGGCGAGGCGCCAGGCCCGGTTCCGCGCGTCGACGGTGGGGCCGAGCAGTCCGTGCCGGTCCTTCGTCGCCAGGCCCTCGAGGAGGGCGCCGAAGCCGAGCGCGATCGCCTCGACGTCCGCCCGGTCGGCGCTGCCCGTGAGTGCGCCGAAGGCCTCGACGAGGACCTGCCGGCACTCGTGCACCGGGTGCTCGGGTGGGATCGGGCCGATGAGCGGGCGGGCGAACATCACGTCGACCAGCGCGGGCTCCTGGGCGGCGAAGCGGCGGTAGGCGTCGGCCCAGGCGGCGAGCACCTCGCGGGGCGGACCCTCCGCCTGCGGCAGGGTCTCGACGAGCAGGGCGAAGCCGCGCAGCGCGACCGCGTTCACGAGGCCGTCGCGGTTCCCGAAGAGCTGGCCCAGCGCGGCGATGTTCGTGCCCGCGGCGGCCGCGGCGCGTCGGGTCGTGAGCCCGTCCGCGCCCTCGGCGCGGACGATCTCCAGTGCGGCGGCGGCGATCCCGTCCGCGACCTCGGGCGTCCTGGTTCTCTGTCTCGGCATCTTCCTCGGCAATCGTATCAGTGATATGTTTCGGCCATGACGACCCTGGATCACGTCCTCACCCGCGTCCTCGACTCCATGCCCGTCGCCCGCTGGCTCCAGCTCTCGGTCGACGATGTCACACCCGACCGCGCCGTCCTCTCGATGCCGGTCGTCCCCGACGTCACCTTCGACGGCGTGCACTGCCACGGCGGCATCGTCGCCATGCTGGCCGACATCGCCGCGGTCGGGGCGGCGTTCGCCGCGATCCACGACTCCGGCCGCGTCGCCGCGACCACCGCCATGAACTCCCACAACCTCCGCCCGGCGCGCGGGGAGCGGCTCGTCGCCGTCGGCCGCCTCGTCGGCCCCCCCGGCCGCACCATGATCGCCGCCGCGGACGTCTTCACCGACTCCCTCGACGGCACCCGCTGCCTCACCGGCCTCTACACCGCCACCGCCCTCGACCGCCCGCTCACCGCGCCCGCCGGCTGAGTCTCGCGGCGGCGCGCCCGGAGGCGGGAGCCTGCAGGCTGCCTTCCCGCCGACTCTCGGATTCTGTCCGTTATGGACTCGTCGTCCGAACCGGACAGAAATCGAGAGTCCCGAGATCGCTGCAGTGCAATGCACAGGGCCGTGCCCGGCCGCGCTGCATCCGCCCCCACTCGCCGCTGTTTTCGCGGTCCTCGCCCGGGCGGCGCGCGGTCGTCGTAGCGTCGACGTCGGGATACGTGAGCTTCGGGGGGAGCCATGCACAACTTCCAGGAACGAACCATGCCGATCCGCGATCGGGCGCTGCACGAGGCGGCGGTCCGGGCCGCGCTCGAGCTCGTCGCGGTCGAGGGGCTGGACAGCGCGACCCTGACGGAAGTCGCGCGCCGCCTGCGCCTTCCGAGCGGGGAGCGCGTGTCCGAGCGGACCCTGCGGCGCAAGTACGGCGGCACCGCGCGGCTACTCTTCGCCACGCCGTGGTGGCTGCCGGAGCCGGCCGACGCCGTGCGCGTCGTCCTCGCCCCGCGCCCGCGGCGCACCGAGGGGCCGGTGTGGCCGAGCGGCCCCGCGGCCGAGGCGGCGTCCACCATCGCCGACGACTGCCGGTGCGAGGGCGGCGTGCCGGAGCGCGATCCGCGGGACCGCCCGGCCGGATGCGACTGCGAGGACGGGCGCACCGACGACACGTGGCCGGACGCCGCGTTCTTCACCGACGCCGGCATCGACGATCCGCTCGGCGGTCTCGCCCACGCCTCGCCGACACCGATCGCCCTCCGCGATCTCCTCCACGACCTCCACTCCGTGCTCACCGGCCACCTCGTCGCGACCGGGTGGGCGGCGAACCTGCCCTGGATGCGCGACCTGCGAGAGGAGCGGAGGGAGATCGCGGCATGGCTCGCACTCGCGGAGGCGACGTGGGCGGACTCGCTGGGCCGGACCCTCGCCCGCGTCTTCGACCTCGACGCGACCGGAGGAGCCGCCGCGGCCGCCGCCTTCAGCGCGGTCGCGCGAACGCTCGAGCCGCTGGTCGGCGACCTCGGCGTCGCCCACCACCGTGCCGCGAACCACCGCGCCGCGAACCACAGTTCCGCGCAGGCCCGTGCCGCACGTGGAAACGGGTTGGCCGCCATCGCATCGTCCGCTGAGGCCGACCTGGCCGCGGCCCGCGCCCGCGCGTTCGACGTGCTCGGCACCGTCGTGTCCGTTCCGGACAGAATCCGAGAGCCGCGCGGCAGGAGCACCGTCGCACCCGGCGGGAGGTACGCCGCGCTCCCGAACCGGCGCCGTCCGAGCGCTACGGGATGAAGCGGTAGCCCATCCCGGGCTCGGTGACGAAGTACCGCGGGTGCGCGGGGTCCGGCTCCAGCTTGCGCCGCAGCTGCGCCATGTACACGCGCAGGTAGTTGGTCTCGCGCGAGTACGACGGGCCCCACACCTCGTGCAGCAGCGTCTGCTGCGAGACCAGCCGATCCGCGTTGCGGACCAGCACGTCCACGATCTTCCACTCGGTGGGGGTGAGGCGCACCGTCGCGCCGTCGCGGGTCACCGTCCGCGCCTCGAAGTTCACCTCGAAGGCCTCGGTCTTCGCCGGCGCCGGCGCGTCCACCAGGCCGGTCCGCCGCACCTGCGCGCGCACGCGGGCGAGGAACTCGTCCATCGCGAAGGGCTTGGTCACGTAGTCGTCGGCGCCGATGTCCAGCGACTCCACCTTGTCGTCGCTGCCGTGCCGCGCGGAGAGCACGATCACCGGGGAGGTGCAGAACTCCCGCAGCTTCGCCAGCACCGCGGTGCCGTCGAGGTCGGGCAGGCCGAGGTCGAGCACCACCACGTCGGGCGTCCGCTCGCGCGCGATCTGCAGGGCCGACCGGCCGTCGGACGCCGTCTCCACCTCGTAGCCGCGGGCCTTGAGGTTGATCCGCAGGGTGCGCAGGATCGCGGGCTCATCGTCGACCACCAGAACGAACGTCACGAGACCACCTCATCACTCGACACCGGCTGCGCGGCGGGCAGGTCCACGATCATGGTCAGGCCGCCGCCGGGGGTGTCCTCCGCGGTGAGCGTGCCGCCCATGGCCTCGGTGAGCCCGCGGGCCACCGCGAGCCCGAGCCCGACGCCGTTGCCGGCCGGGGCGTCGCCCATCCGCTGGAAGGGCTTGAACATGGCCTCGCGCTGCTCCTGCGGCACACCAGGGCCGTGGTCGCGGACGTGCACCTGCAGGCGGTCCCCGTCGGGGGTGTGCACGCCGGAGACGCCGACGGTGACCGGCCCGCCCCGCGAGTGCCGCACGGCGTTCTCCACGAGGTTCGCCAGCACTCGCTCCAGCAGCCCGGGATCCGCCAGGGCGGTGGGCGGCGCGTCGGTGTCGGCGCAGGCGAAGTCGAAGGCCAGGTCGGCGTCGGGGAGCGCGGTCCAGATGGCGGGCAGGACCTCCTCGATCCCCACCTCGCGGGTGAGCAGCGTGAGCGAATCGGACTGCAGCCGCGACATGTCGAGCAGGTTCCCCACCAGCGAGTCCAGCCGGTCGGCGCTCTCCTCGATGGTCGCGAGCAGCTCGGCCTCGTCCTCGTCGGACCACTCCACGTCGTCGCTGCGCAGCGACGAGACGGCGGCCTTGATCCCGGCCAGCGGGGTCCGCAGGTCGTGCGAGACCGCGCTGAGCAGCGCCGTCCGCGCGCGGTTGCCCTCGGCCAGCGTCCGGGCCTGCTTGGCCTCGGCGCTGAGCGCCTCCCGGTCGAGCCGGGCCGCCGCGTGCGCGGCGAAGGCGACGAGCAGCCCGTGCTCGGAGGCGCTGAGCGGAGCGCCGTTGACCACCAGGGCCACGTTGTCGCCGACCATCGCGGCGTCGGTGCCGTCCTCCGGGCTGAGCGGCGACTCGCGCCGCCCGGCGACCAGCTGCCAGGGGGAGTCGGCGTCGTCGCGCCGCAGCAGGGAGGCGCCGCGCAGCCCGAAGGTCACGATGGCCTCGTCGAGCAGGGCGGGGATCTCGTCGTCGGTGTTCTCGGTCGCCAGCAGGGTGTCGGCGAGGCCGCTGAGCACGTCGGCCTCGGCGCGGGCGCGGGCGGCCCGGGCGGTCTGCCGGGCGGCCAGGGAGACCACCGACGCGACCGCGATCGCCGTCAGCACGAACATGGCGACGGCGAAGACGTTCTCGCCCGACGCCACCGTGAACGTGTACAGCGGCGGCGCGAAGTAGTAGTTGAGCAGCACCGATCCGAGGATCGCCGCGGGCACCGCCGGCCGGATGCCGCCGACCAGGGCCACCGCCACCGTCAGCATGAGGAAGAGCATCAGCTCGGTGGGCAGCGAGTGCCACTGCCGGGTCTGCGCGAGCAGCGCCGTGAGGAGTACCGGCCCCGCGATCGCCAGCACCCAGCCGGCGATGGTGCGCCGCTTGCCCAGCAGCACGGGGTCGGGGCCGTCGATGCGGGGGAGCAGCCGGCGCCGGCCCGCGCCCGCGGCCCGCTCGTGTGTGACCACCTGCACGTCGATGTCGCCGGAGCCCTCGATCACCGCGTCCGAGACGGGCCAGCGCACCACCGAGGTCAGCGCTCGGTGCCGCGACTTGCCGAGGATGATCCGCGAGGCGTTCACCGAGGTCGCGTACTGCAGGATCGCGGCGGCCACGTCGTCGCCGGTGACGATCTGGAAGGTGCCGCCCAGCGATTCCGTGAGCTGCCGCAGTTGCGCCAGCGAGGCGGGCGAGGCGCCCGAGAGGCCGTCGCTGCGCGCGACGTACACCGCGCGCAACTCGCCGCCCGCGCCCTTCGCCGCGATCCGGGCCCCGCGGCGCAGCAGCGTCCCGCCCTCGGGGCCGCCGGTGAGCGCGACGACGGTGCGGTCACGGGTGGGCCAGGCGGCCGAGATGCCCTGCTCGGAGCGGTACTGCTCGAGCCGCTCGTCCACGCGGTCGGCCAGCCACAGCAGCGCGAGTTCCCGCAGCGCCGTGAGGTTCCCGATGCGGAAGAAGTGCGAGAGCGCGGCGTCCACCTTGTCGGGCGCGTAGATGTTGCCGTGCGCCATGCGCCGCCGCAGGGCCTCCGGCGTCATGTCGACGAGCTGCACCTGCTCGGCGCGGCGGACCACCCCGTCGGGGATCGTCTCGCGCTGCCGCACGCCGGTGATCGACTCCACCACGTCGCCGAGGGACTCGAGGTGCTGGATGTTGACCGTGGTGATCACGGTGATGCCGGCGTCGAGCAGCTCGGCGATGTCCTGCCAGCGCTTCTCGTTCTTCGAGCCGGGGGCGTTGGTGTGGGCGAGCTCGTCGACGAGGACCACCGTCGGGTGCGCGGCGATCACCGCGTCGACGTCCATCTCCTCGAGCACCGCGCCGCGGTACTCGACCTTCCGGCGGGGGATCACCTGCAGCCCCTGGACCTGGGCCTCCGTCTGGGGCCGGCCGTGGGTCTCGACGTAGCCGACGACCACCGACGTCCCGCGCGAGGCGCGGCGCACGCCCTCGGTGAGCATGGCGTAGGTCTTGCCCACGCCCGGCGCGGCGCCCAGGTAGACGCGAAGAAGCCCCTTCGGCATGTCTCCCCTCCTCCTCCGCCCGGGCTACTTCGCCGCGGCGGCGAGGTCGGTGAGCGCGAGGTTCAGATTCACCACGTTAACCCGCTCCTCGCCCAGGTAGCCGAGCTGTCGGCCGTCGGTGTGCGCGGCCACCAGCGCGGTCACCCGCTCCGGCGCCAGGCCCCGGGCCTTCGCGACGCGCGCCACCTGCTGCCGCGCGTACGCGGGGGAGATGTGCGGGTCCAGGCCGGAGAAGCTCGCCGTCACGGCGTCGGTCGGCACGTCCGACGGTGCCACCCCGTCCTCCGCGGCGACCTTCGCGCGGCGCTCCGCGATGAGCGCGACCAGCTTCTCGCTGTTCGGGCCGAGGTTGGTGCCGCCGGAGGCGGGGGTGTCGTACTCGCCGGCGGACGGGCGCGGATGGAACCACTGCGGACCGTCGAACTTCTGGGCCAGCAGTTCGGACCCGACGACGGTGCCGTTCTGTTCGACCTGCGAGCCGTTCGCCTTCGCGCTGAAGGCGACCTGCCCGACGCCCCAGATCGCCAGCGGGAACAGCGCGCCGAGGACGACGGTCATGACGATCAGCATGCGCAGGCCGGCGAGGAGCTGACGCGGTGTGGAACTCAACATGTCAGTGCCTTTCGGGACGATCAGGAGAGGCCGGGGATCAGCTGGACGACGAGGTCGATCAGCTTGATGCCGAGGAAGGGGACGACGATGCCGCCGAGGCCGTAGATGGTGAGGTTGCGCGCGAGCAGCTTGTCGGCCGACTTGGCGGTGTACTTCACGCCCCGCATCGCGAGCGGGATCAGCGCGACGATGATCAGCGCGTTGAAGATCACCGCCGAGAGGATCGCCGACTGCGGGCTGTGCAGCCGCATCACGTTGAGCACGTCGAGGCCGGGGGCCAGGGGCACGAACATCGCGGGGATGATCGCGAAGTACTTCGCGATGTCGTTGGCGATCGAGAACGTGGTCAGCGCGCCGCGGGTGATGAGCAGCTGCTTGCCGATCTCCACGATGTCGATGAGCTTCGTCGGGTCGGAGTCCAGGTCGATCATGTTCCCGGCCTCCTTCGCGGCGGAGGTGCCCGTGTTCATCGCGACGCCCACGTCGGCCTGCGCGAGCGCGGGCGCGTCGTTGGTGCCGTCGCCGGTCATCGCGACGAGGCGGCCGCCCTCCTGCTGCTGCTTGATCAGCGCCAGCTTGTCCTCGGGGGTGGCCTCGGCGAGGTAGTCGTCGACGCCCGCCTCCGCGGCGATGGCCTTCGCGGTCAGGGGGTTGTCGCCGGTGATCATGACGGTGCGGATGCCCATCGCGCGCAGTTGCGCGAAGCGCTCGCGCATGCCCGCCTTGACCACGTCCTTGAGGTGCACGACGCCCTGCAGGGTCGGGGCGGCGCCGGGCTCGGCGTACGCGACGACCAGCGGGGTGCCGCCGGTTCCGGAGATCTCGTCGACGGCCAGCCGCACGTCGACGACGCCGAGCGCCTCGGAGACGGCCTCGCCGAGGGGCTCGCCGGGCCCGTCGACCCGGTGCTCCGCGGCGACCCACGCCAGCACGGCCGCCGAGGCGCCCTTGCGGATGCGGGTGCCGTCGGGCAGGTCGACGCCCGACATGCGGGTCTGCGCCGTGAAGGGCACGACGGTGCCGAGGCGGACCGTCGGGACCTCGTGGCCGTGCTCCGTCGCCAGGTCGACGATGGAGCGCCCCTCGGGCGTCTCGTCGGCGAGCGAGGCGAGCAGCGCGTGCCCGGCGAGGGTGTGCTCGTCGACGCCCGCGACGGGGTGGAACGACGTGGCGCGCCGGTTGCCGTAGGTGATGGTGCCGGTCTTGTCGAGCAGCAGCGTCGAGACGTCGCCCGCGGCCTCCACGGCGCGGCCCGACTTGGCGATGACGTTGCGCTGCACCAGCCGGTCCATGCCGGCGATGCCGATCGCGGAGAGCAGCGCGCCGATCGTCGTGGGGATGAGGCACACGAGCAGCGCCACGAGCACCACCACGTCGACCGCGCCGCCCGAGTAGATCGCCATCGGCTGCAGCGTCGCGACGGCGAGCAGGAAGATGATCGTGAGCACTGTGAGCAGGATGTTCAGGGCGATCTCGTTCGGCGTCTTCTGCCGGTTGGCTCCCTCGACGAGGCCGATCATCCGGTCGATGAAGCTCTTGCCGGGCTCGGTCTTGATCTCGACGACGATGCGGTCGGACAGCACGCGGGTGCCGCCGGTGACGGCGCAGCGGTCGCCGCCGGACTCGCGCACGACGGGGGCGGACTCGCCGGTGATCGCCGACTCGTCGACGGTCGCCATGCCTTCGACGACGTCGCCGTCGCCGGGGATGACCTCGCCGGCCTCGACGATCACGAGGTCGCCGACGTGCAGCTGCGATCCGGGGACGTGCTCCTCGCCGGACGCGGTCCTGCGCCGCGCGATCGTCTCCGTCTTGGCCTTGCGCAGCGAATCGGCTTGCGCGCGGCCGCGGCCCTCGGCGACGGCCTCGGCGAGGTTCGCGAAGAGCACCGTCGCCCAGAGGAAGACGGCCACGGACCACGCGAACACGGACGGGTTCACGATCGCCAGCGCGGTGGTGTAGACCGAGGCGATCCACACCACGAAGACGACGGGCTGCCGGATCTGCGTGCGCGGGTCCAGCTTCGCGGCCGCGCGGGGCAGCGCCGACTTGAGCTCGGCGAGCGAGAACGCGGAGCGCCGCTTCGGTGCCTGGGTGACGGCCTTCGGGTCCGACGGGGTGGTGTCGGTCAGCGTGTTCGTCACTGGGTGACCTCCGAGATCGGTGCGAGCGCGAGGGCGGGGACGAAGGTCAATCCGGCCACCAGGACCACGACGCCCACGGTGAGGCCCACGAACAGCGGGCGGTGGGTGGGGATGGTGCCCGCGGTGGCGGGCACGGGGTGCTGCTTGGCGAGCGCGCCGGCCAGGGCGAGGATCGCGACCATCGGCGCGAACCGGCCGAAGAGCATTCCGGCGCCCAGGGTGTAGTTGAACCACGGGGTGTCGACGGCGAGTCCGGCGAAGGCGCTGCCGTTGTTGTTCGCGGCCGAGGCGTAGGCGTAGAGGACCTCGGAGAGGCCGTGCGCACCGTCGTTGGTCATGGCGGCGACGCCCTGCTCCTGGACCACGGTGGCGGCGGTGCCGACCAGCACCAGCGCGGGCATCACCAGGATGTACAGCGCGGCGAGGGTGATCTCGGTGCGGCCGATCTTCTTGCCGAGGTACTCGGGGGTGCGGCCCACCATGAGGCCGCAGAGGAAGACGGTGAGGACGGCGATGACGAGCATGCCGTAGAGGCCGGATCCCACGCCGCCGGGGCTGATCTCGCCGAGCAGCATGTTCACCAGCGCGGCGCCGCCGGCGCCGGGGGTGAGGCTGTCGTGCGCGGCGTTCACGGCGCCCGTCGACGTGCTGGTGGTGGCGGTGGCGAACAGGCCGGTGCCCCACTGGCCGATCCGCAGCTCCTGGCCCTCGAGCGCGGCGCCCGCGGCCCTGCCGGCCGTGCCCTGGTTGCCCAGCTGCGCGCCGATGGAGATCGCGGTGGAGACGGCGAAGATCACGGTCATCGAGCCGAGGATCGCGTAGCCCTGCCGGTGGTTGCCGACGAGGTTGCCCAGCATGCGGGGCAGCGCCACGGGGATGAGCAGGATGAGGAAGATCTGGAACAGGTTGGTCGCGGCCGTCGGGTTCTCGAAGGCGTGCGCGGAGTTGGCGTTGAAGTAGCCGCCGCCGTTGGTGCCGAGGAGTTTGATGACCTCCTGGCTCGCGACGAGGCCGCCGGTGAGCACCTGCTTCTGCCCGTCGAGCCCGACGATCTCGTGCCGCTGCCACAGCGTCTGCACCACGCCCTGCGCCATGAGGATCACGGCGCCGATCGCGGCGATCGGCAGCAGCACGCGCAGCGTGATGCGGGTGAGGTCCACCCAGAAGTTGCCCAGCCGGTCGGTGCGGGAGCGGACGAAGCCGCGGATCAGCGCGACGGCGACCGCGATGCCGACGGCCGCGGAGACGAAGTTCTGCACCGCGAGGCCGATCGCCTGCGCGATGAGGTTCATGGCGCTCTCGCCCGAGTACCACTGCCAGTTGGTGTTGGTGACGAAGGAGATCGCGGTGTTGAGGGCCTCGTCGAAGCGCCACTGCTTCGGCTCGACGCCGGGCAGCCAGCCCTGCACGAGCAGCAGGATCGTGAGCGCGACGATGCTGACGGCGCTGAACGCGAGCGCGGCCAGCGCGTAGACCCGGTAGCCCTGCTCGGCCTCGGGGTCGGCGCCCACGAGGCGGTAGACGACGCGCTCGACCCGCCAGTGCTTCGGCGTGGTGACCACGTGCGCCAGGTAGTCGCCGAGCGGGCGGTACGCGATGGCCAGCGCCGCGACCAGGGTGCCGATCGTCAGCAGGCCGGAGAGGGTGCCGCTCATCAGAAGCGCTCCGGGCGCAGCAGGGCGTACAGCAGGTACGCCAGGGTGAGGATCGTGGCCGCCAGAGCCAGCGCGTTGGAGATGTCCATGGGCTCCACTGGACCACCGGGAACGGGCGTTTTCACGCCCCCTTAACGCCCCCGATGCGGGTCTTGACGCGTTCTTAGCGGATGATGTTTCGGTGAACTCAGCAGCTTCCGCGCCCGCGCCGCAGCGGGTACCGCCGGAGGTCTGGGTCCTCGTCGCGGCGAGCTTCGTGATCGCCCTCGGATACGGCGTCGTCGCGCCCGCCCTGCCCGCCTTCGCCCGCACCTTCGACGTGGGCATCGGCGCCGCGTCCGCGGTCGTCAGCGCCTTCGCGATCATGCGGCTCGCCTTCGCGCCCGCCACCGGCCCGTTGGTGAAGGCCTTCGGCGAACGCTGGATCTACATGACGGGGCTCCTGATCGTCGCCGCCTCGACGCTCGCCGTCGCCTTCGCGCAGAGCTACTGGCAGCTCATGCTCTTCCGCGGGCTGGGCGGCGTCGGATCGGTGATGTTCACCGTCTCGGCGATGGGCCTGATGATCCGGATCGCGCCCGCCGAGATCCGCGGCAGGGTCAGCGGCGTGTACTCGTCGAGCTTCGTGCTCGGCGGGATCTGCGGCCCGCTCCTGGGCGGCGCGCTCGTCGGCTTCGGCCTGCGGGTGCCGTTCGTCGTCTACGCCATCGCGCTCGTCGTCGCCACGCTCGTCGTGGGGATCGCGCTGCGCGGCAGCACCCTCGCGGGCCGGGAGGAGGCCTCCTCCGAACCGGGCACGACGGTGCGCGAGGCCCTCGCCGACTCCGCCTACCGGGCCGCGCTCTTCACCTCGGTGGTGTTCGGCTGGGTGTACTCGATGCGGGTCTCGCTGCTGCCGCTGTTCTTCGCCGCCGTGCTCGATCAGCCCGCCGCGATCGCCGGCTACGCGCTGGCCGCCTACGCCGCCGGCGACGTGCTCGCCATGTTCCCCGCGGGCCGCGCCTCCGACCGCTACGGCCGACGCCCCTTCATCGTGGTCGGCATGCTCGTCATCGCCGCGGGCACGCTGGCGCTGGGCTTCACCGATTCGGTGCTGGTCGCCTTCCTCGTCACGGTCGTCGCCGGGATCGGGACGGGCCTCGTCGCCCCGACCATGCAGGCCTCCCTCGCCGACGTGCTGCAGGGCAAGGGCCGCAGCGGCGGCGCGCTCTCGGCCTATCAGATGGCGCAGGACGCGGGCACCATCTCCGGCCCGCTGCTCGCCGGCGCCATCGCCCAGTACCTCGGCTTCACGTGGGCCTTCGCCATCACGGCCGCGCTGTGCGTGGTCGCCGCGTTCGTATGGATGCTGGCGCGCGAGACCCGCGTCGCCGCGACGGCCTGAGCGCGGCGCCCGCCCGTGCGCGCCTACGGCCGCACCCCCGTCGTGGTCGGCGACGTGCACCGCATCGACGACTCTCGGATTCTGTCCGCTTCGGACACCGTGTCCGAACCGGACAGAATCCGAGAGTCTCGTCGCAGCGTGAACGGGGACCTTCGCCCCGGCCTGCCGGGCCGACGCCCCGCCCTCCGGGCCCTACTGCCAGCTGGGCAGCCAGAGCTCCAGACGCCACCACCACATCGGGATCGGCGTGGCGGTGAGGATCGGCCACAGCCAGGCGAAGTTGAGCACCACGATCGTCGCGTAGAGCACCACCAGCCAGCGGCCCAGCTGCAGCCGCTCGAAGCCGAAGTACCGGGCGCGGCCGTCGAGGCCGAGGACTTCTCGGCAGATCAGCGCGATCATGATGCACAGGAAGGGCATCAGGGTGAGCGCGTAGAAGTAGTACATCTGCCGGTCGAGGTTGAGGAACCACGGCAGATAGGTCGCGAAATACATGGTCACGGGCGCGGCGTAGGCCCAGTCCCGCTTGACGAACATCTTCCACAGCGCCCACAGCACCACGGGCACGGCGATCCACGTGAGCGCCGGCGTGCCGACCGCCATCACCGCGCGCACGCACGGCCCGTCGCCGCACATGCCCCCGGACTGGTCCGCGGTGTAGTGGTAGAGCATCGGCCGCAGGCCCATCGGCCAGGTCCACGGCTTCGACTCCCACGGGTGGTGGTTGCCTGCGGAGTTCGTCAGGCTGTCGTGGAAGTCGAGGATCGTGGTCTCGTAGAAGAACAGGGAGCGCAGCGCCGCGGGGACCCAGCCGAACGGGCCGCCCTCGCCGACCTGGTTGCCCACCGCGTACCGGTACACCGACGTCTCCGAGGTGAACCACGGCCAGAAACTGCCCAGGTACACCAGCACCGGGACCACCCCGAGCGACATGCCCGACGGGATCAGGTCGCGCAGCAGCACCCCGCGCCACGGACGCAGCACGCCGTACTGGCGTCGGTTCGCCACGTCGAACGCCAGGGACAGCACCAGGACGCCGATGAGGAAGTAGATGCCCGACCACTTCACGCCGCACGCCAGGCCCACCATGATCGCGGCGGAGAAGCGCCACCAGCGGAAGCCCAGCCGCGGCCCGTACAGCGAATCGGTGATCCGCCCCTCGAGCGCCGCGCGGTGCAGCCGCTCCCGCATCTGGTCGCGGTCCACGAGGATCATCGAGAAGGCGGCGAAGCCGAAGAAGACGAGGAAGATGTCGAGCAGCGCGACGCGCGAGGAGACCATCGTCAGGCCGTCGCAGATGAGGAACAGGCCGGCCAGGCCGCCGATCAGCGTGGACCGCGCGAGCCGCCGCGCCGCGCGGATCACCAGGAACACCAACAGTGTGCCGCACACCGCCGACATGAACCGCCAACCCAGCGGGCCGTAGCCGAACAGCCACTCGCCGATCGCGATCATCCACTTGCCCACGGGCGGGTGCACGACCAGCCCGAAGCCGGGGTTGTCCTCGATCCACTGCCCGCCCGAGAGCACCTGCCAGCCCTGCGGCGCGTAGTGCTTCTCGTCGAAGACCGGCGTCTGCACCGGCGTGCTGCCGATGAAGCCCGTGTTGCTCGGATAGCCCAGGTTGAAGAACCGCGTCGCCGCCGCGACGGCGGTCAGCACCAGCGTCACGGTCCAGCCGAAGGCGCGGTCCGTCGCGCCGAACACCGCGGGCGGGAGCCTCGGGCCGGGGCTCACCATCTCGCGGTCCTCGCTACGCCCCTCGGGCATCGCCACAGCTGTCACGCGAACCATCGTAGGGTGTGACCCGTGGGAACAGAGGACGCGCGCGGGGCACTGATCGTCGCCGGAGTGCCGATGGGCAACCCGGGTGACGCCACCGCGCGCCTGATCGCGGCGCTCGGATCCGCCGACGTGATCGCCGCCGAGGACACCCGTCGGGCGCGCTCCCTGGCCGCCTCGCTGGAGGTGGAGATCGCCGGGCGCGTGCTCAGCTTCTACGACCACAACGAGGCCGGTCGCATCCCGCAACTGCTCGCCGCGCTCGATGCCGGCGAGAGCGTCCTCCTCATCACCGACGCAGGCATGCCCTCGGTCTCCGACCCCGGATACCGCCTGGTCGCGGCGGTCGTCGAGGCCGGACACCGGGTCACCTGCTTGCCCGGGCCGTCGGCCGTGACCACCGCGCTGGCTCTGTCGGGGCTGCCCGTCGAGCGGTTCCTGTTCGACGGTTTCGCCCCGCGCAAGTCCGGTGCCCGGCGGTCCTGGCTTTCGGAGCTCGTCACCGAGCGGCGGGCGGCCGTGTTCTTCGAGTCGCCGCACCGGCTCGCCGACACCCTCGCCGACGCCGTCGAGGTGCTGGGAACCGAGCGGCGCGCCGCGGTGTGTCGCGAGCTCACCAAGACCTACGAGGAGGTCCGCCGGGGCACGCTGGGCGAGCTCGCGGCGTGGGCCTCCGACGGGGTGCGCGGCGAGATCACCGTCGTGGTCTCCGGCGCCGATCCGGTCTCCGCCGACCCCGAGGACCACGTCGCCGCCGTGCTGCGCCGCGTCGACGCGGGGGAGCGGCTCAAGGACGCCTGCGCCGCCGTCGCCGCGGAGACCGGCGCCTCCAAGCGCGACCTCTACGAGACGGCGCTCGCGCAGCGGCGCTCGGATTCCGACGACTGACCCGGTACCGGAACGTCAGGCGGCCGCCGCGCGCGGAACCCCGCTCGCGCCCGCCGCTGACGCCCGGCGCATGAGGATCAGCCGGAGCGCCCCGACCACGACGATGCCGCCCACCGCGAGATCGAGGTAGTGGCAGGCCATCGCGCCGAGGTACGTCGGGCCGCCCCACGCGTTCACCGTGAAGTTCGGGTCCAGCCCGGCCAGCACCTGCACGCCCGCCCGGAAGGCGGCGAAGACCAGCAGGAACAGCAGCGGCGCCGCGAGCGCCAGCCGCGCCGGTGTGAGGGCGGGCGTGCGGGGCGGCCACCGTCGGGCCCGGATCCCGAGCACGAGCAGTGCCCCGATCACGGCCACCACCGCGTGCTGCGGCCAGGCGGCGGTCCACGGGACGAAGCCGGCGACGACGGGATCGCGCTGGGTGTAGAGGTGGCCGCCGAACGCGAGCCCGGCGGCGAAGGCCACCGCCAGGAGCAGCAGGAAGTGGCGGAGTGCGGGAGTGCGGAGGTCGATCATGGTCCCAGCCTGGTGCCCGCTGGCGCGGGCCGTCGTCACCCGTGCGGGGGAGATCCCGGCTCGAACGGGTCCGCTCGCTCCGCCCCCGGCGCCGGGAATCCGACGATCGACGCCGCCTTGTCGAGGCACTCGCGCCACTCCGCGTCGGGCTCGGAGTCGATGGTGATGCCGCCGCCCACGCCGAGCCGCAGCGCACCGTCGCGCGCCTCGACGGTGCGGATCGCGACGTTGAGGTCCAACCCGGTCAGCGGATGGTCGATGCCGATCGCGCCGCAGTAGCTGCCGCGCGTGTGCCGCTCCCACGCGGTGATCCGCTCCCGGGCGGAGAGCTTCGGGGTGCCCGTGACCGACGCCGGCGGGAAGGTCGCGTCGAGCAGCTGCGCGCGGGTGGTGCCCGGCCGCTGCCGCGCGGTGACCGTCGAGACCAGGTGCCAGACCCCGGGCGCCGGCTCGACCCGCAGCAGCTCCGGCGTGCGGACCGTGCCGGTCGCGGCGACGCGGCTGAGGTCGTTGCGCACCAGGTCGACGATCATCACGTTCTCCGCGACGTCCTTGACGCTGGCACGCAGGTCCTCCGCCGGCCTGGTCAGCGGCAGCGTGCCCTTGATGGGCCGCTCCGTGAGCAGGCCGTCGCGCTCGGTGAGGAAGGTCTCGGGGGAGAACGAGGCGACCGCGCCCCAGTCGCCCTCGAGGTAGGCGGCCTTGGCGGGGCGGGTGGCGGCGGCGATGTCGGCGAACAGGTCCAGCGGGTCGCCGGTGAGGTCGCCGCCGAAGCGGGTGCACACGTTCACCTGGTAGACGTCGCCCGCGCGGATCGCCTCCTGGCACGCGAGCACGGCTGCGCGATGATCGCCCCGGTCGGGCGGGGTCCACGCGGCCGCCCACGGGCGCGGGGCAGGCGCGGCGTCGGGGATCGGGAACGCGGGATCGGTGCAGGCCCAACGGCCGTCGGCGTCGAGCAGGAGCAGCGGGCCCGGATCGCCGCCGATGACCGCCGGGACCAGGCGGGGCTCGCCGGTCGTGTCCGGGTAGCCGACGATCCCGAGCCACGGCGCACCGTCGGGCGCGATGCCCGGATCGAGCTGCGGCGCGGGCGCGATCACGGCGCGGAAGCCGCCCCACGCGCCGAACAGCGCGGCGGGCCGGTGGCCGCGCTCGCGTAGCGCCCGCAGCATGTCGACCGGTTGCACCGCGCCATCCTGTCACGGCGCCGCCGGGCGATCTCGGGGAGGAATGGGGGTTTCACCGGATGTGCGCGGAGGGCGCGGGCCGGAAGAGTGGGTCTCGGCCGGCGGATCTCTCCCACCCACCCGATCCGCCCGCCACCCCAACTCACGAGGAGGAGTGATGAATCCGGTGATCGACGGAGGTACGGCCCTCGGCGAGCGACTGGCCTGGGTGCACGTCGCCCACGGCGAACGCAGCCAGGTCCGGTTCTACGCGGAGGGCGAGTACGCGGGTACCGCCGCCGCTGTTCCGACCGTCGACACCGAGGTCATCGGCGTGGACTACGACGTGGTCTACGTCCGCTACGGCCGGGACATCGCCCGCTTCCGGCTGGACGAGTCCGGCGCCGTCGTCGCGCTGGACGCGGTTCCCGCCTCCGCCCTCGCCGGCTGACGTCCGTCCCGGACGGCGCCGGGCCCCGTCGATCCACTTCGCGATTCCGCCCGGAACACGCTTGCAGTGCACCGATAAGCTGGGCGCACCATGGCTGCAGACAAGGCTTTCTACATCACCACGGCGATCGCCTACCCGAACGGCGTGCCCCACATCGGGCACGCCTACGAGTACATCGCCACCGACGTGATCGCGCGCTTCCAGCGACTCGACGGCCACGAGGTCTTCTTCCTCACCGGCACGGACGAGCACGGCATCAAGATGCAGCAGACCGCCGCCAAGGAGGGCATCGAGGTCAAGGCGCTCGCGGATCGCAACGCCGCCGCTTTCGAGGCGCTGCAGCGCGCCGTGGGCTCGACCTTCGACCGGTTCATCCGCACCACCGACGCCGATCATTACGAGGCGTCGAAGGCCATCTGGCAGAAGATGGTCGACGCCGGCGACATCTACCTGGGCAAGTACTCGGGCTGGTACTCCGTGCGCGACGAGGCCTACTACGCCGAGGACGAGACCACCGTCACCGAGGACGGCACCCGCGTCTCCACCGACACCGGCACCGAGGTCGAGTGGACCGAGGAGGCGTCGTACTTCTTCAAGCTGTCCGCGTACCAGGACCGGCTGCTCGCCCTGCTCGACCGCGAGGGCGGCTACCTCGAGCCCGCGACGCGGCGCAACGAGATCGTCAGCTTCATCAAGGGCGGACTCCGGGACCTCTCGATCAGCCGCGACACCTTCGACTGGGGCGTGCCCGTCCCCGGCGACCCGGATCACGTGATGTACGTCTGGGTGGACGCGCTGACCAACTACCTCACCGGCGCCGGCTACCCCGACACCGAGTCGGCGCAGTTCCAGACGTTCTGGCCGCCCAAGCTGCAGATCATCGGCAAGGACATCATCCGGTTCCACGCCGTGTACTGGCCTGCGTTCCTCATGAGCGCCGGGGTCGAGCTGCCCGAGCGGGTCTTCGCCCACGGCTTCCTGTTCAACAAGGGCGAGAAGATGAGCAAGTCGGTCGGCAACGTCGTCGACCCGCACGCCCTCATCGCCGAGTACGGCCTCGACGCGCTGCGCTTCTTCCTGCTCCGCGAGGTCTCCTTCGGCCAGGACGGCAGCTACAGCCACGAGGCGATCGTCGGCCGGATCAACGCCGACCTCGCCAACGAGCTGGGCAACCTGGCGCAGCGCTCGCTGTCGATGATCAACAAGAACTGCGCGGGCACGGTCCCCACGCCGGGCCCGTTCACGCCCGCCGACGAGGCGCTCCTCGCCCGGGCCGACGGCCTGCTGTCGACGGTCCGCCGGCACGTCGGCGACCAGGCGCTGCACCTGTACCTCGAGGCGATCTGGGAGGTCCTCGCCGAGACCAACCGGTACTTCTCGGCGCAGGAGCCGTGGAAGCTCAAGGCGAGCGACCCCGAGCGCATGGGCACGGTGCTCTACACGACCGCCGAGGTCGTCCGCCAGGTCGCGCTGCTGCTGCAGCCGGTGATGCCGGAGTCGGCGGAGGAACTGCTGACCCTGCTCGAGCAGCCGAAGGACCGGCGCACGTTCGAGGCCGTCGGCACCCGACTGGCCGCGGGCACCGCGCTCCCCAAGCCGCAGGGCGTCTTCCCCCGGTACGTCGAGCCCGAGTCCGAGTAGCCGCGGTACCTCGGCCGGACGCGGTCTCCCGCGCCCCGGCCGGCGGGCCTACGGCGTGGTCGCGAGGATGGAGAACTGGGCGGCCGCCTTCTGCCGCGCGAGCGCCGCGTTGCTGTCCTGGACCGATCCGACGTAGCGCCCGACGGGCACCCAGCAGTACGTGAGGCTGCCGCCCGTCATGCACTTCACCGACGGGAGCTGGGGGATGCCCGGCACGGCGGGGTTCTTGGCGGCGGCGGTCTGCACCATCGTGGTCGCGGCAGCGGCATCGCGCGTGCGATAGACGACGCTGCCGGCGCCCGTGTTGCCGATCAGGTCGATGCCGGCGGCGAGATAGGTCTCGGTCCTGGTGATGTCCTGGATTCGGTGCAGCTGCCCGTTCCACGTGTACCAGTTCTCGAAGAGGGTCGGATCCTGTGCGTCGGGCGCGGGGAGCGTCCTGGACAGGATGCCGTCCTTGTCGAGGTCGAGCTTGCGGATCTGGTCGACGGCGGTCGGCGTGAACGCCTTGAGCTTCGGCAGCTCCAGACCGTAGGCCTTGGTCACGAACTGCGCGCCCTGATCCGTGGTCGGCCCCGTGCCGCTGACGTTCACGACGAAGGGCCCCTGCACGACGTAGGCGTCGACGGTGCCGGGCTTGAACTCGGACGCGAGCACGTCGGGCGCACCGTCGACGGTGACGCGGACCTTCGGGGCGGACGCGGTGGCGGTGCGGATGGCGTCGAGGGCCGCTTTCGCGGCGTCGGGGGTCTCGAAGCGGTAGAGGCCGATCCGCACTGCGACGGTCGGCTTGTCGAGCGCGTCGCCGCGCGTGGTCGTCATGCCCACCCGCATCTTGTTGGCCTGGAAGGCCCGGGCGGTGGCGTCGGGCACGCGGCTGCGGAGGCCATCGCCGACGAGCACGGGGTACGAGCGCAGCCCCGCGCCGCCGATGATGAGCCGCGGGTCGACCTCGTTGGCCTGGATGAGCGCCTCGTCGCCCATCCGATTGCCCTCGGCCACCCACGACCGGTTCTCCGAAGCGGTGATCGTGCGGGCCTTCGTCGGGTACGCGCCGTAGTCCAGGCCGGCGGGGACCGGCACCGTCGTCCCGGCGGGCGCGCTGGGCGCCGCCGACGACGAGACGGCCGGCGATCCCGACGACGGGGCCGCGACGGGCTCCCCGCCGGTCGTGTTGCAGGCGGCGAGCAACGCGGCACCGCCGATGACAGCGGCGGACAGGACGGACTTCTTCATTCGTTCTCCTCGGTCGGACACCGCACGGAGCACACCAGGCACGGCTTCGCGGCTGCTTAACGTCGGATTAAACATGGTCCGAAGACGGGGCCCCGGAGCGGTACCGGGACAATGGAGCGCATGGGGAAGAAGAAGCCGCCGCCTCCGCTGCCCGCGCCGCTGCCCGGCCTCGTCGACGCGCACACGCACCTCGACGGATGCCGCGCCCGCACGCCCGAGGCCGTGCGGGAGCTGGTCGACCGGTCGGCGTCCGTCGGCGTCGACCGCGTGGTCACCGTCGCCTGTGATCTCGACCAGGCGCGGTACGTCATCGAGGCGAGCCGCTGGGACGAGCGGGTCTTCGCCGCCGTGGCCCTGCACCCGACCGACGCGCACCAGCTCGAGGTCGACGGTGCGCCGGCGGAGCTCGAGCGCCTGGCCTCCGACCCGCGGTGCGTGGCGATCGGCGAGACGGGGCTCGACTGGTACTGGCTCGGTAAGCGGGAGGACGTCGCGACGCCGGCGCAGCAGCACGCGGCCTTCGAGTGGCACATCGACCTGGCGAAGCGCCTGGGCAAGCCGCTGATGATCCACAACCGTGAGGCGGACGCCGACATCCTCACGGACCTCGAGCGCTTCGGCGCCCCGGAGACGGTGATCTTCCACTGCTTCTCCGGCGACGCGGCGATGGCGCGCGAGTGCGTGGACCGCGGCTACGTCCTGAGCTTCTCGGGCACCGTGACGTTCACGAACGCGACGGAGCTGCAGGAGGCCGCGCGCCTCGTTCCGGACGATCAACTGCTCGTCGAGACCGACGCGCCGTTTCTCACACCCCACCCGTACCGGGGTACGCCCAACGAGTCGTACTGCATCCCGTATACCGCGCGCTACCTCGCTGACCTGCGCGGAGTCGCTCCCGAGGAGATCGCGGCGGCCACCACCGCGACGGCGGAGCGTGTGTTCGGGGCCACATTCGCGGGCGCGAAATGAACAGAAGCTGGCACGCCTCCCACTTCTCCGTTACCGTACTGTGATGTAACGGCGACCGAAACGTCGCCGAGCGCCACACCTGCAGTCCACCCATGGGAAGTCACCAGTGCCTGAGCTCGACGCAGACGACAACACCACCACGGTGGATCAGCCCACCTCGCACCCGCGCCGCGGCGCCTTCGGTTCCACCCGGGAGCGCACCGCCGAGTTCGACGTGACCCAGGTCTTCGCCCGGTTCACCGACATCGAGGGCCGGCCCCTCGATCCCGAGGCGGACCGCGAGATCATCGACCTCGAGGCCGAGGTCTACGGCGACGACGCCGTCGCGGAGGCCGAGAGCCTGGCCCTCGAGGCCGAGGAGAAGTACAACGCGGAGCACCCGCAGGCCGAGGCGCTCCCCGAGCCCGCCGTCCTCGACACCGAGGCCGACGAGGTCCTTGAGCCCGCCGCGGAGACCGCGTCCGACGACGACAAGCCCGGAATCCTCGACGGCCTGTCGGCGAAGCTCGAGAACACCCCGGTCCGCGCCGTCACCGGCGCCATGCTGGTCGCCCTGATGGCCTCCGGCGGCACCGCCGCCGCGCTGTACCAGGACTTCACGGTCACCGTCGACGGGCAGACCCACGAGGTCTCCACGATGAGCCGCTCGGTGAAGTCGATCCTCGGCTCCGCCGGCATCGACGCCGACGCCTCGGACCGGGTGAGCCCCGGCCTCGGCGAGTCGGTCAAGCCCGGTCAGCAGATCACCGTGCAGCACGACCGCGACATCGCGGTCAACGTCAACGGCAAGGTCCGCACTGTCAAGACCACCGACCTAACGCTCGGCGCCGCCCTCGCCTCGGCCGGCCTCGGCGACGCGAAGAACTTCGTCTCCCTCCCGCTCGACGCGCAGGTGCCGCTCGACGGTGCTGCCGTCTCGGTGGTCACGCCCGTCACCGCCACCGTGCTCGACGCGGGCGGCAAGGTCGTCGCCAACGCCGCCGGGCGCACCGTCGGCGAGTACCTGGCCAAGATGGGCGTCCCGCTGATCCAGCAGGACGCCGTCAAGCCGAGCGCCAACACCCCCGTCACCCCCGGCATGACCATCTCGGTCAACCGGAACCGGACCGCCACCGTGACGGTCACCGAGCCGTACACGGCGCCGCCGAAGAAGGTCGACGACCCGAAGCTGACCAACGGCAAGACGCAGGTCACGAACCCGGGCAAGCCGGGCAAGCAGGAGGTTCAGTACCGCGAGCACGTGGTGGACGGCAAGGTCGTCTCCCGCGAGCGGATCGGCTCCAAGGTCCTCGACGCGGGCATCGCCGGCGTCACCGCCGTCGGCACCGCCCCGGGCGCGCCCTACGTGGCACCGGGCTCCGTGTGGGACCGCCTGGTGCAGTGCGAGGCCACCGGCAACTGGGCCATCAACACCGGCAACGGCTTCTACGGCGGCGTCCAGTTCACGCAGCAGACGTGGATCGCGTTCGGCGGCGGCAAGTACGCGCCCCGCGCCGATCTCGCGACCCGCGAGGAGCAGATCGACATCGCCCGCAAGACCCTCCGCGGCCAGGGCTGGGGCGCATGGCCCTCGTGCTCGTCGAAGCTGGGCCTGTCCGGCAACTCGGAGTAAGTAGACTCAGCCGTTGTGACCGGCGCCGAGTTCAAGAATCAAGCACGACTGCTCGGCCCCGCGGAGATCCGCGCGCTGGCCGGGCAGTTGTCCGTTCGTCCCACGAAGACGTTGGGGCAGAACTTCGTGCACGACCCGAACACGGTCCGCAAGATCGTCGCTGCCGCCGACGTGCGCCCGGACGACGTCGCGCTCGAGGTGGGGCCCGGCCTCGGCTCCCTCACCCTCGCGCTGCTCGACGCCGCCGCCTCCGTCACCGCCATTGAGATCGATCCCGTTCTCGCGGAACAGCTCCCGAAGACGGTGGCCGAACGTGCGCCGGAATTCGCGGGGAACCTCACGGTGATCGGCGAGGACGCGCTCAAGGTCTCCGGTGCGCAGGTGTCCGTCGCGGGATCGCCGACGGTGCTCGTCGCGAACCTCCCGTACAACGTCTCGGTGCCGGTGCTGCTGCACCTGCTGGCCGAGGTCCCCACGCTGCGGACCGTGCTGGTCATGGTGCAGCTGGAGGTCGCCGACCGGCTCGCCGCGCCCCCGGGTTCGCGCGTCTACGGCGTCCCGTCGGTGAAGGCGGCGTACTACGGGCGCGTGCGCAAGGCCGGCACCGTCGGGCGGGCGGTGTTCTGGCCCGAGCCCAACGTGGAGTCCGGCCTGGTCCGGATCGACCTGCACGGCCCCGGCGGCCGGCCCGACGTGGACCGGGTCCGCCTGTGGGCGGCCGTCGACGCGGCCTTCGCGCAGCGCCGCAAGACCCTGCGCGCCGCCCTCGCGACCTGGGCGGGATCGCCCGCCGCGGCGGAGGAGCTGCTGGTCGCGGCGGGTATCGACCCGCGTGAACGCGGCGAGAAGCTGTCGGTCGAGCAGTTCGCCGCCCTCGCCGCCGCTCGGCCCGCCGACGCCGCCCCGTAGTCTGGACCGCGTGCTTTCCGTGGTACCGACCCCCCTGACCGTGCGGGCGCCCGCCAAGGTGAACCTCCACCTCGGGGTGGGCGACGTGCGGCCCGACGGCTTCCACGAGCTGGTCACCGTCTTCCAGGCGCTCTCCCTGCACGACGACGTGACCCTCACCCCGTCCGACGCGCTGACCCTGCATGTGACCGGCGAGGGCGTCCGCGACGTGCCGACCGACCCCACCAACCTGGCGGCGCGCGCCGTCGTCGCGCTCGCGGAGCGGTACGGCCGGGACCCGAACATGCGCATCGACATCGCCAAAGGCATCCCCGTGGCGGGCGGGATGGCCGGCGGATCCGCGGACGCGGCCGCCGCGCTGCTCGGCGCCGCCACCCTCTGGGGCCTCGAGATCGGCCGCGACGACCTCGACGAGGTGGCCGCGACGCTCGGCTCCGACGTGCCCTTCTCGCTGCACGGTCACACCGCGCTCGGCACCGGCCGCGGCGAGCGGCTGATCCCCGCGCTGGCTCGCGGCGAATTCCACTGGACGCTCGCGCTGGCCCGCGAGGGCCTGAGTACCCCCGCCGTGTACCGCGAGCTCGACCGGCTGCGCGAGGCCGGCGATCCGCCGCGCGCAGGCAGTCCCGACGCGCTGCTCGCCGCCGTGGCATCCGGCGATCCGCACCGCCTGGCGCCGCTGCTCACCAACGATCTGCAGGCGGCCGCGCTCTCGTTGCAGCCGGGACTACGGCGCACGCTGCGCGCCGGCATCGAGGCGGGCGCGCTCGCCGGCATCGTCTCCGGCAGCGGCCCCACCTGTGCGTTCCTCTGCGCGAGCGCCGACGACGCCGTCGACGTGGGCACCGAGCTCGCGGGCGCCGGTGTCTGCCGGACGGTGCGCGTCGCCTCGGGCCCGGTGCCGGGCGCCACCGTCGTGCCGTAGGCGCACGCCCCCTCGCGCCGCCGCGCGCCTCACCCCACCCTCTCGGATGAATGGCGGACAACTCCTTGCGCCATACCCCCTAGGGGTATAGGTTCGAATCAGATACCCACTGGGGGTACCCCTGATCGAGGAGGAACCATGGACGGCCGGGAGACGACGCGGCGCTCGATGAATCCGGCGGCCAAGCTGGCGGTCTACGGCGCCGGCCTCGTGATCGCCTTCGGCGGCGCCTACGGCATCGCCGGCGCGGTGGTGCCGGACGGCACCGTCGCCCAGTGGAACGCGCAGGCGGACCAGGGCCACGGCGGGCACGCCGCCCCGGCCGCAGCCGCCCCCGCGGCGCCGACCGCGCTCAAGGGCGTCTCGCTCAGCGCCGAGGGGCTCACCTTCGCCCCCGTCGCCGCGCCGCGCGCGGTCGGGGAGGCCGGCGCCCTGAGCTTCCGCATCGAGGACGCCGCCGGCGCACCCGTGACGGCGTACACGACCACGCACGAGAAGGACCTGCACCTCATCGTGGTCCGCGCCGACGGCAGCCTGTTCCGCCACGTCCATCCCACGCTCGACCGCGCCACCGGCGTCTGGTCGCTGCCGTGGAGCTGGGCCGAGGCGGGCACCTACCGCCTCTACGCCGACCTCGCGCCCGCGACCGGGTCCGCCGTCACGCTCACGCGCACCGTCGAGGTCGCCGGCGGCTACGCACCCGCCGACCCGGCCCGGTCGCGCACGGCTCAGGTGGACGGCTTCACCGTCCAGCTCGACGGTGACCTCGTCGCCGGTGCCTCGAGCCCCGTCACGCTGCGCGTGAGCCGCGACGGCGCGCCCGTCACCGCGCTGCAGCCCTACCTCGGCGCCTTCGGCCACCTCGTCGCGCTCCGCCAGGGCGATCTCGCCTTCCTACACGTGCACCCCGAGGGTGCCGAGCCGAAGCCGGGGGACACCGGCGGGCCCGCCATCGCCTTCCAGACGCAGGCCCCCACCGCGGGGCGCTACCTGCTGTACCTGGACTTCCAGGTCGACGGGGTGGTGCGCACTGCGAGCTTCGTCGTCGACGCGGCCGCGTCCGCGGCGCCGCCGAACCTCACGACCCCATCCGCCCCCGCTCCGGCCGACGGCCACGGCGGGCACTGACCACCACAGAAGAGGAGGAATCGACCATGAGCACACCCGGCAGTACCACCGGCGGCGCGCACATCGAGCTGGACATCGGTGGCATGACCTGCGCCTCGTGCGCCAATCGGATCGAGCGGCGCCTCAACAAGATCGACGGCGTGAGCGCCACCGTCAACTACGCCACCGAGAAGGCGAAGGTCGTCGCGCCCGAGGGCGTCGACCCGCAGCGCATCATCGACGAGGTCGTCGGCACCGGCTACAGCGCCACGCTGTCCGGGGCGGCGGCACCGTCGGGGCCGGGCGGCGAGGAGAGCACCCCCGCGGACGTCGAGCTGGCCTCGCTCCGCACCCGGCTCATCGGCGCCGTCGTGCTCAGCGCGCCCGTCATCGCCATGGCGATGATCCCTGCGTGGCAGTTCACCTACTGGCAGTGGGCCTCGCTGGCGCTGGCCTCGCCCGTGATCCTGTGGGGCGCATGGCCCTTCCACAAGGCGGCGTGGGCGAACTTCAAGCACGGCACGGCCACGATGGACACGCTCATCTCCATGGGCACACTGTCGGCGTTCCTGTGGTCGCTGTACGCCCTCTTCCTCGGCACCGCAGGGGAGCCGGGGATGACGCACCCGTTCTCCCTCACGCTCGCGCCGTCCGACGGTGCCGCGAACATCTACCTCGAGGTGGCCGCCGGCGTCACCATGTTCATCCTCGCCGGGCGCTACTTCGAGAAGCGCTCCAAGCGGCGGGCCGGGGCGGCGCTGCGCGCGTTGCTCGAACTCGGCGCCAAGGAGGTCTCCGTCCTGCGCGACGGGGCCGAGGTGAAGATCGGCGTCGACGAGCTGCGGGCGGACGACGAGTTCATCGTGCGGCCCGGCGAGAAGATCGCCACCGACGGCGTGGTCGTCTCCGGGACGTCCGCGGTCGACGCCTCGATGCTCACCGGCGAATCGGTGCCCGTCGAGGTCGGACCGGGTGACGCGATCACCGGCGCCACGGTCAACGCGGGCGGACGACTCGTGGTGCGCGCCACCCGCGTCGGCGCGGACACGCAGCTCGCGCAGATGGCGCGGCTCGTGGAGGAGGCGCAGACCGGCAAGGCCGAGGTGCAACGCCTCGCCGACCGGATCTCCGGCGTCTTCGTGCCGATCGTCATCGCCATCGCCGCGGTCGCCCTGGGTGGCTGGCTCGGCGCGGGCTTCCCGGTCTCGGCGGCGTTCACCGCCGCGGTCGCCGTCCTCGTCATCGCCTGCCCCTGCGCGCTGGGCCTCGCCACGCCGACGGCGCTGCTCGTCGGCACCGGCCGGGGCGCCCAGCTGGGCATCCTCATCAAGGGGCCCGAGGTCCTCGAATCGACCCGCCGCGTCGACACCGTCGTGCTCGACAAGACCGGCACCGTGACCACCGGCCGGATGACCCTGGTCGACGTGATCACCGAGCAGGGCGTCGACCAGATCGACGTGCTGCGCTACGCCGGCGCCCTCGAGGACGCCTCCGAGCACCCGATCGCCCAGGCGATCGCCAAGGGCGCGGCGGATAAGGTCGGAATCCTTTCTTCCGTCAACGGTTTCGCGAACGTCGAGGGACAGGGTGTGCAGGGTGTCGTCGACGGCCACGGCGTGATCGTGGGTCGCGAGTCGCTGCTCGCCGATTGGGCGCTGCACCTGTCCGACGGGCTCGTCGCAGCCAAGGCGGACGCCGAGGCGCAGGGCGCGACGGTCGTCGCGGTCGGCTGGGACGGCGCGGCGCGGGGGATCCTCGTGGTCTCCGACGTCGTGAAGCCCACCAGCGCGGAGGCGATCCGGGAGCTGCGGGCACTGGGTCTGACGCCCGTGCTGCTCACCGGCGACAACGAGGCCGCCGCCCGGAAGATCGCGGCGGAGGTCGGCATCGACGAGGTGATCGCCGAGGTCATGCCGCAGGACAAGGTCGCCGTGGTGACCCGCCTGCAGGCCGAGGGCCGCGTCGTGGCGATGGTCGGCGACGGGGTCAACGACGCCCCCGCGCTCGCCGCCGCCGACCTGGGACTCGCGATGGGCACGGGCACCGACGTCGCGATCGAGGCGGCGGACATCACCCTGGTCCGCGGGGACCTGCGGGCCGCCGTCGACGCGATCCGCCTGTCGCGCACCACCCTCCGGACGATCAAGACGAACCTGTTCTGGGCCTTCGCCTACAACGTCGCGGCGATCCCGGTGGCGGCGCTCGGCATGCTCAATCCGATGCTCGCCGGCGCGGCGATGGCCTTCTCCAGCGTCTTCGTCGTCGGGAACAGCTTGCGCCTGCGTGGATTCCGCAGCGCGGCGGGGCGGGCTCCGGCCGATCGCCCCGGAGACCGGATCCCTTCCACCGATCGAGAGGACACCACCGACATGAGCTGCTGCAGCACGAACTCCTCGCAGCCCGAGGACATCCGGCTGAGCGTCGCGCCCGCGAACACCGCGCAGGCGGCGGACGAGAACACCACCTGCCCCGTCATGGTCGGCAACCCGGTGGTGAAGTCCACCGCCGAGGCGCGCGGACTGTTCCGCGACTTCGACGGCGAGCGGTACTTCTTCTGCTGCCCCTCGTGCGCCCCGAAGTTCGACTCGGACCCGGCGAAGTACGCGGCGAACGTCGCCTGAGCCGAGCGAGGAAGCGCCGGTCGGCGCGCGGGTCAACCGCGCCTCGGCCGGCGCTTCGGCATGATCGCGTCTACGAATTCCAACTCAGCGGCCGGCCGCGGACATCTGCGTCGCGCCTGCCACGAGGAGTGGAAATTCGTGAGCGGATCGCCTATTCGAGCGCCTCCGACAGCTCGAGCCACCGCAGTTCCTGCTCCGCCAGCTCGTCCTCCAGCGCGGAGATCTTCTTCATCTCCTCAGCGAGGCCCGCGTAGTCGCCCTGGTCGTGCTCGGCGAGCGCGAGCTTCGCCTTCTCGACCTGCTCCGTCAGCTTGGTCATCCGGCGCTCGACGGCCGTGACCTCCTTCTGCGCCGCCCGCAGCTCGGCGCCGCTGAGCCCGGACTCGGCCGGGGCGCCGGAGTCGGAGGTGGCGGGCACCGTCGAACCCGCACGGCCGGAACCGGAACCGGATCCGGAGCCCGCGCCGTGCTGGGCGCGCCGCAGGGCGAGGTACTCCTCGACGCCGCCGGGCAGGTGCCGCAGGCGGCGCTCGAGGATCGCGTACTGCTGGTCGGTGACGCGCTCGAGGAAGTAGCGGTCGTGCGAGACCACGATGAGCGTGCCCGGCCACGAGTCGAGGAGGTCCTCCATCGCGGCCAGCATGTCGGTGTCCAGGTCGTTGGTCGGCTCGTCGAGGATCAGCACGTTCGGCGAGTCGAGCAGGATGAGCAGCAGCTGCAGGCGCCGCTTCTGTCCGCCGGAGAGGTCCTTGACCGGCGTCGAGAGCTGCGCGCTCGCGAAGCCCAGCCGCTCCAGCAGCTGCGAGGGGGTCAGGTCCTGCGCCTTGGAGCCGCTGCCCACGGTGAAGCTGGTGGCGAGGTTCGCCAGCACCACCCGGACCGGATCCTCCCAGTGCTGCTCGAGCTCGTCGAGCCGCTGCGTCAGCGTCTGCACCTTGACGGTCTTGCCGCGCTTGACGGTGCCGGTCGTGGGCTGGACGGCACCGTCGATGAGGCCGAGCAGCGTCGACTTGCCCGCCCCGTTGACGCCGAGGATGCCGGTGCGCTCGCCGGGCGCGACGCGCCACTCGACGTCGCTGAGCACCTGCTTGTCGCCATACGCCACGCCGACGTCGAGGATGTCGACGACGTCCTTGCCGAGCCGCGAGACCGCGAGCGACTGCAGCTCGGTCTTGTCGCGGATCTCGGGGACGTCGGAGATGAGCGCGTTCGCCGCGTCGATCCGGAACTTGGGCTTGCTGGTGCGGGCGGGGGCGCCGCGGCGCAGCCAGGCCAGCTCCTTGCGCGCGAGGTTCTGCCGCTTCTGCTCGATCGACGCCGCCTGCCGGTCGCGCTCGACGCGCTGCAGGATGTACGCGGCGTAACCGCCCTCGAAGGGCTCGACGATGCGGTCGTGCACCTCCCACGTCGCGGTGCAGACCTCGTCGAGGATCCACCGGTCGTGGGTCACCATGAGCAGGCCGCCCTGGTTCGCGGGCCAGCGGGTCTTGAGGTGGCCGGCGAGCCACTCGATCGCCTCGACGTCCAGGTGGTTCGTCGGCTCGTCGAGGATCAGCACGTCGTGCTCGCCCGCGAGGAGCTGCGCCAGTTGCACCCGGCGACGCTGCCCACCGGAGAGCTCGCCGAGGCGCGCGTCCCACGGCAGGTCCGTGAGCAGGCCGGCGAGGATATCGCGTACCTTCGGATCGCCCGCCCAGACGTGCTCGGGGGTGTCGCCCACCACGGAGTGGCCGACGGTGTCCTCGTCGTCGAAGAGGTCGGTCTGGGTGAGCACGCCCACCCGGACGCCGCCGCGTCGGGTGACGCGGCCGGAATCGGGCTCGCGGGTGCCGGCCAGCAGGCCGAGCAGGCTGGACTTGCCGTCGCCGTTGCGGCCGACGATGCCGATCCGGTCACCCTCGTTGACGCCGAGGGAGACCGAATCGAAGACCGTCTTGGTCGGGTACTCGAGGTGCAGCGCATCCGCGCCGAGAAGATTCGCCATCGCGCGTCCAGGTTACGCGGGCACCTGCCATACTGATTTAGTTGGATATGCGACTAATCGCGAGGAGTGGGCTGTGAGCGACGCCGAGATCGTCACCACCGTGGCCGGGGGCACCGGCCACATCGAGCTGAATCGTCCGAAGGCGCTCAACGCGCTCACCATGGACATGGTGCACGCGATCGACGCGGCGCTGCAGGCCTGGGAGTCCGACGACGCCGTGACCCGCGTGCTCCTCACCTCCGCCTCGCCCAAGGCCTACTGCGCCGGCGGAGACATCCGCGCCATCCGCGACCAGGTGGTGGCGGGGGAGGACTTCACCCCGTTCTTCCGCGACGAGTACGACATGAACCTGCGCCTCGCGGAGTTCCCCAAGCCCGTGATCGCCCTCATCGACGGCGTGAACATGGGCGGCGGCGTGGGCGTCTCGATCCACGGCTCGCACCGCGTCGTCTCGGAGAAGGCGCTCATCGCCATGCCCGAGGTCGCGATCGGCTTCCTCCCCGACGTGGGCGCCACGCACATCCTCGGCCGCCTCCCGAAGGGCTTCGGCGAGCTCATGGGCATGACCGCCGCCCGGATCGGCGCCGGCGACGCGCTCGCCGTCGGGCTCGCGACGCACTTCGTGCCCTCGTCGGCCATGCCCGACGTCAAGGCCGCCCTCCTCGCCGGGGAGGAGCTCGACGGTGTCCTCGCGCGCTTCGGCGACACCGCCCCCGCCTCGACCCTGCCGCTCGACGAGATCGCCGACGTCTTCGGTCGCGACTCGGTGACCGAGATCCTCGCGGGCCTCGCCACGACGTCCGGCGCCTGGGCCGACACTGCCCGCGAGCAGCTCTCCACGGCCTGCCCCACCTCGGTCTTCGTCACCTTCGACCTGATTCAGGAGTCGCGCAACCGGACCCTGGCACAGTGCCTCGACGAGGAGGCCGTCGTGGGCGCCCGCCTGGTCCGCCGCCCCGACTTCGTCGAGGGGATCCGCGCGGTGCTCGTCGACAAGACGCGCGACCCGAAGTTCTCGCCCGCGTCGGTCAGCGACGTCGAGGAGCGCGAGATCGAGGCGATCATCGGCAACTGATCCGCTCGCGGATCAGCCGCGGCCGGCAGCGGTCGCGAGGAAGTCGCGCAGCACGATGCTGTCGCGGAGATAGCGCTCGTACGGGAAGTCCTGTGCGGTGAGGGCCTTTTCGAGCTGGGCCGCGTAGTCGGTGCTCGACGCGTGGAACTGCTCCGCACCCTTGTCCGTCAGGCGCACCAGGCGCCGGCGGGCGTGCTCGGGATCGGGTTCGACGGTGACCAGCCCCTCCGGCGCGAGCGCGGTCAGCATGCGGCTGACGGCCGCGTCGGAGACGAGCATCGCTTGCGCCAGCTCGTGCTGCGTCGCGGGCTGCACCTCCTCGAGGGTGCCCAGGAGCCGCATCCGGCTGTAGCTCAGCGCGCCGGGGGCTCCGTACTCGCGCGTCACGACACCGAGCAGCATCGTGATGTGGTTGAGCACGTCGCCCAGGCCCTCGTCGGGATCGTTCATGTCTCCAGGCTACAGGAGTCTTGACCCGTTAATATTAACGTGTTAAGACTGAGTTATGAACGCATCGACGCAGTACCTCATCCACACGTCCACCCCGCTGATCTTCCCGATCGCCGCGGCGATCTGGGCCGCTGTCCGCTCCTCCCGCCGGCCCGGCGAGCGTCTCGAGATCTGGCAGCGGGCGATGCTCGTCGCCGCCGGCCTGGGCGCGGCGTGGGTGGGCGTCTTCTTCCTCCTCGTTCCGGACGTGATGGCGAACGAGATCGGATTCCCCGCCGGGAATCCCTTCCAATTCGAGATCGCCTTCACCAATCTGGGCTTCGCGGCGATGGCCTTCGTCCTGGTCTTCCGGCATCGGGGATTCCGGCTCGCCTACGGCGTCGGCTACGCGATCTTCCTGTGGGGCGCGGCGTTCGGGCATCTCGACCAGTGGTTCGCGCACGGTGACCACCAGCCCGGCAACACCGGCGGCATCCTCATCGTCGACATCCTCGTCCCCGCGGCGATCATCGCGCTCGCGATCGCGGACCGTCGCCACGCATCGGACGGCGATCGCGTGAGCGTCGGCGTCGGCGCCGGCCCGCTCCCCGCGTCGCACTGACTGCGGACCGGCTCGCAACGCGTGAGCCGCTGTGTGAGCTCGAACGGCTATGACAGCGTGACCGCCAGTGACACACCGGATATGTCGTGGTTCCGGGTGTCACTGGCGGTCACGATTTCATAGTGTCCGGAACTCGGGGGGTGCGACGTCGCGCCCGCGTTCACGCGGATGCCAGTCACACTCGACTGGATATGTACTCCGATGCCAGTTGCTCACGAGGATGGGTCTCATGATCGTTTCGTGGACCGCGGTGGCGGGAATGGTGGTGACGGCGTTGGCGATGGTGCTCACGCCCGGGCCGAACATGATCTACCTCGTCTCCCGCAGCATCGGCCAGGGCCGCGCGGCCGGACTGATCTCGCTGGCCGGCACCGGGGCGGGCTTCCTCGTCTACCTCACCCTCGCGAACGTGGGGCTGGCCGTCGTCTTCGTGGCGGTGCCGTGGCTCTTCATGGGCTTCAAGGCCGCCGGCGCGCTGTATCTGGGTTGTCTCGCGTGGCAGGCGCTGCGTCCGGGCGGCCGCGGGCTGTTCGAGACCACCGACCTGCCGCGCGACTCGAGCGCGAAGCTCTTCCGGATGGGGCTCCTCACCAACCTGCTCAACCCCAAGGCGGCGATCATGTACCTCGCTCTGATCCCGCAGTTCGTCGACCCCTCCCGCGGGCACGTCGCCGCGCAGGGCTTCCTCCTCGGGGGTATCCAGATCACGGTGTCGATGCTGGTCAACGCCGCGATCGTGATCGCCGCGGGTGCGGTGGCGGCGCTCATCGCGCGGCGCCCGACGTGGGCGGCGTGGCAGCGCCGGATCACGGGCACGCTGCTCGGCGCCGTCGCGCTGCTCCTCGCCCGCGAGGTCCCGCAGCGCGCCCGCGTGTGAGTGCCGGCGTCAGCCCACCTGGTACGTGCCCGTAGCGCTCGCGACCAACACGTCGCCCGTCTGCGAGTACATGTCGCACCGCACGTGGCTGGTCTTCCGGCCCGTGGACAGGCGGTGCGCCCGCACCCGGAGGCCGTCCGCGATCAACGGGGCGATGAAGTTCAGCGACAGCGACGCGGTGACGCCGCGCAGCTTGTCCGGCACCGGGCGGCCCGCCCACGCCGCGACCATCACGCCGATGTCCGCGGCCGCCGCGATGAGGCCGCCGTGCATCATCGTGCCGACCGTCGTCAGATCGGGCCGGTAGGGCACGAGGAGCGTGGCGGCGCCGTCGGAGATCTCCTCCAGCTGCACCCCGAGCAGAGCGACGAAGGGCGACGCGGGCACGAACTGCCGCATGATCTCGGAGCCGTCGGCGGCGCCGGCGTCGAGCTGATCGGGCGAGACGGTCATCGAAGTTTTCCTAGTCTGACTATGAAAACGAAGTATGACTAGGATAGTGCCATGGAATCGCTCCTGACGGAACCCGCGGACAAGCGCCGCCGCCGCACGCGTGCCGCGCTGCTGGACGCGGCGCGGGACCTGTACGGGCGGCCGCAGGGCTATCGGGGCACCTCCGTCGACGAGCTGGCCGCCGCCGCGGACGTCGCGTTGACCAGCATCTATTCGAACTTCCCGGGCGGGAAGGCGGACCTCTACGCGGTGCTGGCCTGCCGGGTCGGCAGCGAGCACGTCGCGGCGATGGGGGCAGCAGTCGCGGGAAGCGCGGGGGAGGAGGCCGCGCGCCGGGCTTTCGACGAGTACCTCGACTTCCACCGCCGCGAGCCGATCGCCTTCCGGCTGCTGGGCCTCACCGACGTGCACGGTGAGGACTCGGAGGTGGTGCGCGCCGCCCGGGCGGAGGTGCGCGGCTACCTCGCGACGGCGCTGGACGCGGTGATCGTCGCCGTCGGCGACCCGGCCGACGCGGCGCGCAGCGAGGTGATCCAGTGCTGGGCCGGCATCAACGGGCTGCTCGCCCTCGCCGCCCGCGGCCTGATCGACGCCGCCGAGGCCGACCGCCTCATCGGCGAAGTCCGCGCTCGCTGTGCCGCGAACCTCGCCGTCTCCCGCTGACCGTGGCGCACGCCACGCACGGTGATGTGAAGGAATCGCGACGGTCCCACCGTCGGTTCCGTGACGTTCGTCCGTTTGTGTCGGCTTCGTGAAAGCTGTATTCAGCCAGTCGGTTTCGTGAAATCCGTCGGTACGGTCGAAGTATGAACGAGAAACGGAATCCCGCAGTCCCGCCCCTCGCACGACGGCTCGCCGTCGGACTGGTCGCCGCCGGAGCCGGCGCCGCCCTCCTCGCGGCCGGGCCTGCCGCCGCGCAGCCCAGAGACCATGTGGTGAGCCCGTCGGCGGTCGCTCCCGGCGGTGCGCCCGGCGGCGGCGCCAATCACTCGAACGTGCCGCCGGGGTCCGCGCTGTGGCCCGGAAACATGAATCCGGAGTCGGATTCGGGATCGGCCCGCGATGCGGGGCCGGGCTCCGCGACGCCCATCGACCCGGGGGATCATCCCCGCGACGCGCCGGGCGCCGACAGCCCCCGGTTCTGAGGGGGCGCCGGGCCCGGCAGCGGACTACTCGTAGTCGTAGAAGCCCTTGCCCGCGGCCAGTCCGGTGCGGCCCCGGTCGAGGTAGTTCTCCTTGATCCACGCGGCGAAGCCGCGATTGCGCTCGTCGCCGGCCGACATGATGTTGTACGGCGTGTTCAGCCCGATGATGTCGAGGATCTGGAAGGGGCCCATCGGCGAGCCGGTGCCGATCCGCCACACCTTGTCGACGTCCTGCGGCGTCGCGTAGCCGTCCGCGGCGAGCTCGACGCCGGCGTTGAGGAACGGGATGAGGAGCGAGTTGAGGACGTAACCCGCCTTCTCCTTGTGGATGGGGATCGGCACCATGCCGATCTCGCCGGCGAACTCGACGACGGTGTCGAAGACGTCCGGCGAGGTCGCCGGCGTCCCCATCACCTCGGCGGTGTTCGACGTCCAGATGCGATTCGCGAAGTGCAGGGCCAGGAACCGATCCGGGCGGCCCGTCGCGTCCGCGATCGCGCTCGGGAGCAACGACGAGGAGTTGGTCGCGAAGATCGTCGCCTCCGGCGCGAGCGAGTTCAGCTTCCCGAAGGTCTCCCGCTTGAGCTCCAGGATCTCGGGGATCGCCTCGATGATCAGGTCCGCCTCGCGCGCCGCGGCGGCCAGATCCGCGGTCAGGGTCAGCCGGCCCAGGGCGGCGGCGGCCCTGCCGTCCGCGGCCCCGTCGACCTCTCGCTCGTACGTGGCGACGAGCCCGGCGAAGGTGGCGCGGCCGCGCTCGAGCGCGGCGTCGTCGATGTCGTACGCGGTCACCTCGAAGCCGCTGTACGCGGTCTGGAAGGCGATCTGCGCGCCGAGTACGCCGGTGCCGAGCACGGTGACCTTGCGGATGTCGGTCATGAACGGATCCTCACTCTCGAAGTCGTGACGTGATCCATCCTCGTCCCGGTCGCCGGGCCGCGCACTGAGTTGTAGAACACAACTCTGTGAGCCGAGGGTCAGTCGGCCGCGGCGACCAGCGGCTCGAGCGAGAGGGAGGGGTGCTCCTTCTCGATGTACTGCAGCCGCCACTTGTCCGAGAACAGGGCGAGCAGCGCGCCGTCGTTGCGCTCGAAGACCTCGACGCCGCGCTGCCGGTTGAGCTCATCCGCGCTGGCGGCGTCCGTGCGGCGCGCCACCGAGTAGCCGAGGTTCTCGACCTGGACGTCGACGTTGAACTCCGTCTTCATCCGGGCGACGACGACCTCGAACTGCATGGGGCCGACCGCGGCCATGACGGGCGAGGCGTCGCCGCGAACGTCGTTGCGCAGCAACTGGACCACGCCCTCGGTGCCGAGCTGCTCGATGCCCTTGCGGAACTGCTTGTACTTGCCCGCGGAGTCGGCGCGGACCACCGCGAAGTGCTCCGGCGCGAACGAGGGGATCGGCGGGAACTGGACCTTGGCACCGTCGTACAGGGTGTCGCCCGGGGCGAGGGCGTTGGCGTTGACCAGGCCCACGACGTCGCCGGGGTAGGCGGTCTCCACGGTCTCGCGGTCGCGGCCGACCACCGTCATCGCGTACTTGGTGGCGAAGGGCTTGCCGGTCTGCGCGTGCTGGACGACCATGCCGCGCTCGAACTCGCCGGAGACGATCCGCATGAACGCCAGGCGATCCCGGTGCGCGGCGTCCATGCCCGCCTGCACCTTGAAGACCACGGCGCTGAAGGGGTCGGTCACCTCGCGCTCGGACTCGTCGATCGCGGTGCGCGAGTGCGGCGCCGGCGCCAGCTCGACGAGGGCCTCCAGCAGTTGCCGCACACCGAAGTTCAGGATCGCCGAGGTGAAGATCACCGGCGAGGTCTGGCCCGCCAGGAACATCTCCTGATCGTGGCCCTGCCCCATCTCGGTCATGAGCTCGGTCTCCTCGACCGCCTCGGTCCACACCTCGCCCTCGCGATCGAGCGCGGCGTCGGTCGAAAGATGTTCCTCCGGAGCGATCTTCGCGCCGCCCGCCGTGCGGGTGAAGTGCACGTACTCGTCCTTGCGCACGTCGCGCAGGCCGCGGAAGTCGCCCGCGATGCCGACGGGCCAGAACAGGGGAGTCGGCGTGAGGCCGATGCGCTCGGAGATCTCGTCGAGCAGCTCCAGCGGCGTGCGGCCCGGCCGGTCCCACTTGTTGATGACGGTGATGACGGGGATCCCGCGGTGGCGGCAGACCTGGAAGAGCTTGAGAGTCTGCGGCTCCAGGCCCTTCGCGGCGTCGATGAGCATGACCGCCGCGTCGACGGCCGTCAGCACGCGGTACGTGTCCTCGGAGAAGTCGGCGTGGCCGGGGGTGTCCACCAGGTTGATCACGGACGGCTCCGCGTCCGCGTCCGCACCCGCGGAGGTGTAGTTGAACTGCAGCGCCGTCGAGCTGACGGAGATGCCGCGCGCCTTCTCCATCTCCATCCAGTCGGAGACCGTCGACTTGCGGCCGGCCTTGCCGTGGATCGCGCCGGCCTCGTTGATCACCCGGGCGTGCAGCGCCAGGGCCTCCGTCATCGTGGACTTACCCGCGTCGGGGTGGCTGATGATGGCGAAGGTGCGGCGGCGGGAGACCTCGTCGGCAATGGAACTCACGGGGAGCCAGTCTACCTGTTCGCGCAGGTAGATCGTGTCGCGGTCAGGCGGGGCGCGAAAGCGCGTAGACCACGTGGTCCGGCGGGTCGACGGGGTTGTCGGGCGGGATGTCGACGTGGCCGACGAGGGCGAAGCCGGCGCGCTCCAGCGCGCGCCAGGAGCGACGGTTTCCCGCCGCGACGGCGACGACGACCCTCTCGCCGGCCAGCTCGGTGAAGATCACCTCGCACATCGCGGCGATCATGGCTGTGCCGAGGCCCCGCCCGGTGGCGGAGGGGGTGCCGATCAGGTAGTCGACGCCCCAGTCCGCGGGCCCGAGGTCGACCAGCGACGCCACCGCCACGGTCTCCGGCTCGTCGGCGTAGTCGATCCACCGCTGCCGCTGGATCAGGCCGAACGCCACCCCCGTCTCGTCGAGGGCGAGGAAGTCGAGCGAGGGCTCGGCACCGTCGACCGACGGCCCGAAGTCGCGCTCGATCGCCTCGGGGGAGGTCTCGTGGTGCCACCACCGCCGGTTGTGCGGCTCGCCGAGCCACGACGCGAGGAGGGGGAAGTCCTCGCGCGTGACCCGGCGGAAGGCGATCACCAGGTGTGCACCGTGTTCTGGGCGGGCTCGAGGCCGTCACGGATCAGCAGCTCGACCGCGTCCGCGGCGTTGGCGATCAGCAGCGGCACCTCGGGCTTCTCCGTCTTGGCGAAGGGCTTGAGCACGTAGTCTGCCGGGTCCTGCCGGCCGGGCGGTCGGCCGATCCCGGCCCGGACGCGCAGGTAGTCGCGCGTACCGAGGTGCTGCGTGAGGGACCTGAGCCCGTTGTGGCCGCCCTCGCCGCCGCCGCGCTTGAGCCGGACGAGACCGAAGTCGATGTCCAGCTCGTCGTGCACGGCGATCACGTCGGTCGGCTCCACCGAGTAGAACCGCGCGAGCGCGCCCACGGGCTCGCCCGAGAGGTTCATGAAGGACTGCGGCTTCGCCAGGTACACCTGGCGGCCGACGAGCCGCGCGCCCGCGACCTCCGCCCCCGACTTCTTGTGCCGGGAGAAGGAGGTGCGGGCGCGCGATGCGAGCTCGTCGACCACGTCGAAGCCGATGTTGTGCCGGGTTCCGGCGTACTTCTCGCCGGGGTTACCCAGCCCCACGACGATGAGTGGCCGGTCGGTCATTTCAGTTACTCGGCAGCCTCGGCGGCCTCGGCCTCATCCTCATCCTCGGACGCCGCGGAAGCGATCTCGGTGATGTTGATGACCAGGGCCTCGGGGTCGGTCAGCACGGTGACGCCCGCGGGGAGCTTCAGCTCGCCGGCGGTGATCTGGGTGCCGGGCTCGAGGTTGTGGACGTTGACCACGACGTTCTCGGGGATGTTCAGCGCGTCGGCCTCGATCTCGATCTCGTTGAGCTCCAGCGACGCCTGCGCGCCACCGATCGGCTCGCCCTCGATGATCACGTACACCGAGACGGTGACCTTCTCGCCCTTCTTGATGACGAGGAGGTCGGTGTGCTCGATGTAGTTGCGCAGCGGGTGCACGACGACCTGCTTGGTCAGCGCGAGCTGCTCCTTGCCGTCGATGTCCAGGTTCAGCACGGCGTTGGTGCCGTCCTTACGCAGGATGGTGGCGAAGTCGCGGGCGACGACGGTGAAGTGCTGCGGCTCGGTGCCGTGGCCGTAGAGCACGACGGGCACGAGGCCGTCGCGACGGGCGCGGCGCGCGGCGCCCTTGCCGAACTCGGTGCGGACGGTGGCGACGAGCTTGTTGGTCTCGGACATGAGACTCCTTCGGTGCGGTGATGCGGCCCCGGCGTCCGAGGCGGCCCGCACTGCGCCCTGCGGATCCGCGGGAGAAGTGCCGTTCGCGTCGATCACGGCGGCCGGGGCCGCCCTCGCCGAGAAGGTCGCCGCACAGTCTACCGAACCGCCCGCTCAGGAGCGAAATCGAAGCTTCGCCATTCCGTCATGTCCAGTTCGCGCGGCGTCCACGCCACATCGGCACCATCGATAACGTGAACAACTCCCCGCTGTGGTCGCCGCAGGACGTCGCGGAGCGCTTCGTCGACGCCCTGGGCAGCGGCGATTACGACATCGCCGAGAGGTTGCTCGCGAAGCACGTCGTGTACCGGCGCACCGGCGGCAGGCCCCTGCGCGGTCGGGTCGCCATCGCGCGCCATTTCCGCTGGCACGCGCGGACTCGCGTCGCGATGCAGGCGGTCCTGCTGGCGTCCGAGCAGTCCGGCTGCGCCGTGGCCGTCACCGAGCGCGTCACGGCCCTCGTCTACGGGCCGCTGCGGGTCCAGTTCCAGGTCCGGGGCACCTTCGAGGTCGACGGTGGCCGCATCGTCGCCTGGCGCGACGAGGCCGACGTGCGCGCGGTCGCCCGCGCCGGAGCGCGCGCCGTCGCCGGCGTCTTCTACGCGCCCGCCCGGCCCAACCTGCCCAGAGTCGTCATGGCCGGTGCAACAC